>NZ_ANIN01000002.1 GCF_000320365.1 Moraxella macacae 0408225 | reverse complement strand
AACCGCCATCGCCCAACATTCTTTTTGCAAAATCAAGAAACTCAAGCCTTAATTACTGAAATTGAAAGCCAAAATTTCACTGTTGGAATTCCAACAGTGGCAGTTAAGACAGTCAATGGCGGTATAAATCGTGGCACCTATGTCTGCAAAGAACTGGTCTATCGCTATGCCATGTGGATTAGCCCAAAATTTAGTCTAATAGTCATTCGTGCGTTTGATGCTATGACACAAGGCAGGTTTGTCCCTTGTACCAAAGTTGCCTCACAATCCAAGCCCCAATCCCCCAAACTCTCCCAATCTGACTATGGCAATCTTCGCCGTGCTGTGTTACTGATTGCAAAGAATGCGTTTTACGACATCACGGCTACCAATGTCATTTATGCTCGTTTGCGTTCATTGTGTGAAGTAAACAGTGTTACCGATATTCGCTATGATCAGCTAAATATTGTCAAAAACGAGCTGTATCGCATTGAGAGAATATTGCGCACTTATATAACCTGTCGCCGTGAAACAGAAAAGCAATTAATCCGCCGTATCTGCATGGGTGATGATGACAGTGTTTGGCAAGCCATACAGGCTATAGAAGAATCCAGTACCGCTTATGCCAATGATTTGGCATATAACATAGAAAGCATTGGTTACGCCAAAGAATTGCGTAAAGTATTAGGGGGTGCATAATGAATAATAAACGCCCACCGCTTAACTTTGAGCTTATCCAAAATCACCATTCTCTTGACACCACCACTCAAACAGTGTACGATAACGGTACTACTATTTCATTCGGCGGTTATCCGCATCCGTTACCTTGCGGCATTTTTATGCCTACGACTTTTGTCGTGCCTACACGCATAAAACACACGTCTATGACGGGTCGAGAGAGCCTAATGCAACACCACAGCCGTGGAAATAAGCTCCGCCGTCCGAATGCGGTAGTTGAAGCCCGTCGCCCTATGCCTACTAAGCACTGTGCGACTTCTATATCAACTAATCATTCGGAGACAGTAATGTCTAATACTCTCATCCTAGCCGATATGACCATCGGCATGCTTGGCGATTTGTACTCTTTAAACGATCTACATAAAGCAAGTGGTAGCGAAAACCGCCATCGCCCAACATTCTTTTTGCAAAATCAAGAAACTCAAGCCTTAATTACTGAAATTGAAAGCCAAAATTTCACTGTTGGAATTCCAACAGTGGCAGTTAAGACAGTCAATGGCGGTATAAATCGTGGCACCTATGTCTGCAAAGAACTGGTCTATCGCTATGCCATGTGGATTAGCCCAAAATTTAGTCTAATAGTCATTCGTGCGTTTGATGCTATGACACAAGGCAGGTTTGTCCCTTGTACCAAAGTTGCCTCACAATCCAAGCCCCAATCCCCCAAACTCTCCCAATCTGACTATGGCAATCTTCGCCGTGCTGTGTTACTGATTGCAAAGAATGCGTTTTACGACATCACGGCTACCAATGTCATTTATGCTCGTTTGCGTTCATTGTGTGAAGTAAACAGTGTTACCGATATTCGCTATGATCAGCTAAATATTGTCAAAAACGAGCTGTATCGCATTGAGAGAATATTGCGCACTTATATAACCTGTCGCCGTGAAACAGAAAAGCAATTAATCCGCCGTATCTGCATGGGTGATGATGACAGTGTTTGGCAAGCCATACAGGCTATAGAAGAATCCAGTACCGCTTATGCCAATGATTTGGCATATAACATAGAAAGCATTGGTTACGCCAAAGAATTGCGTAAAGTATTAGGGGGTGCATAATGAATAATAAACGCCCACCGCTTAACTTTGAGCTTATCCAAAATCAAGCCAACGGCAACTACGTCAGCCGCATTTTCCCTGCCGTCGGTATCGCTTTACAAGGCAGTGGCAAAAAGCACCAAGCTTGCCCTTTATGCGGCGGCACAGACCGTTTTCGTTGTGATGACAAGGGCGGCTCTGGCTCGTGGATTTGTAACCAATGCGGAGCAGGCAACGGCTATACTTTGGTGCGAGAGTTTACTCACAAAGACGCTTACGAAACCCATGCGTTAATTGCTGATATTTTGGGTATTGACGGCGGTAAACCCATCAGTCAAGCAGAAAAACAAGCGTGGGCAAAACAGCAGCGTGAGCGAGAAGCTGCCCAAGCTCAAGCCAAACAACAAGCCCAACTTGCCACCGCCCAAACCGCCCAAGATAGGTTTAACAATGCCAATGTTGCCACCGACCACCCCTATTTAACCAAAAAAGGTGTAAGCTCGCACGGGTTAAAAGTGGATACGCACGGCAATTTATTGATACCGCTTTATTATCACAATACCAAAACAGGCAACATCACCCTTTGTAATGTGCAATCCATCAATGCCGATGGCAAAAAATTGTTTGTCAAAGACGGGTTGGTTGGCACGGCGTTTTACACGCTCGGCGACACCGCCCGCTCGGATGTGATTTTTGTTTGTGAAGGTTATGCAACGGCAGCGAGCGTGTTTGAAAGCGTGGGCGGCAAGCATGCCACCATAGTTACCTTTGATGCGGGCAACATGGTGAAATGCGCACCAATCATTCGCACTTTATATCCTAAGCACCGCTTGATTTTTTGTGCCGATGACGACAAAGCCACTGCTCAAAACACGGGCAAAAATACAGGGCTTTTAGCAGCAGAAAAATCGGCAACGCTCACAGCGGGCGAAGTGATTAGCCCCGATTTTGGCGGTGATGAACGCACATTAACGGGCGATTTGACCGATTATAATGATTTGCACGCTTATTTTGGCATGGACGTTGTCAAAGCCCAAATCAATCATGCCTTAAACCACCCACGCCCCAAAAAATCAGCCGATGTAACAAACTACACGCTTGCATATGTCAATGAAAATTTTGCTCAAATTGGTGAAATTGGCAAAATCACCAACAAAATTTATGACTTGACCAACCACACCGAGATGACCAAAACCCAATTCACTGGCTTGGTGGGGCGTGAGCTTGCCAATGCGTGGCTGTTTGGCGGCAAGCAAAAAACCATTGACCGCCGAGTGGTGCAGGACAATCACGCCAAGCAAGTTGCCAAAGTTTATAAAGACATCTTTGAGCAATACTGGTATATCCAAGGCACCAAAGAAGTGTTTAATTTTAAAACAGGCAAAAGGCAACCGATTGACACGCTAAGACTGGAGTTTCCCAACGAATTTAACGAGTGGAATAAATCCAAAATCCGCAAAAAAGTTGAATCTGATAACATTTGGTTTGACCCAACCAACCAAAAACGCCCACCAAATAACGAAAATTACATCAATACATTCAAGCCATTTGACCTACAAGCCTACACCGCCAAAGAGCTTGGCATTGACAGTAAGCAATTTAACGAGCATTTTATGCTAGGCTTGTGTTCGTGCATCGTTGAGCTTGTCAAACATCTTTGCGGCAATGACATTCACGCTTTAGATTGGGTGCTAAACTGGCTTGCCATACCGCTACAAAATTTAGGCACAAAAATGGACACCGCCTTAATTGTACATGGGCATATCCAAGGGGCAGGTAAGTCTTTGTTTTTTGACCGCATCATGCGGCAAATTTACGGCTCTTATCTGCTCACATTAGGACAAGGGCAATTAGAAAGCCAGTATAATGACTGGGTGGACGGTAAATTATTCACTGTCTTTGAAGAGATTTTTCAAGGCAAAGACCGCTACTCGCACATGGGTATGGTCAAGCAGCTTATCACAGGCGACACTGTGTACATCAATAAAAAGTTTATGAGCGGTTGGACGCAAGATAACTTTGTTAATACCGTGTTTTTATCAAACGAAATGCAGCCCTTATCACTTGATGAAAACGACCGCCGCCATGTGGTGTTATACCCCAATGCGATTATCCCTGAATCGGTTCGCACTGAAGTGAGCGAAGCCCTTGATGACCCCAGTCAAAAGCGGATACGAGCGTTTTATACTTATCTTTTGCTTAAAAATGTCGGCACACAAAACGCCCACAGCAACGCCATCGCCACCGATGCCAAAACACGCCTAAAAGAGATTAGCATGGCAAGTTGGGAGCGGTTTTATGTTTATTGGAAAAATGGCGAGCTAGACATACCTTACACCACTTGCTTGACAACCGACCTTTACGAGTACTATACTTTTTGGTGCAAACGTAATGGCGAACGTGGTACTAGCAGCACCAAGTTTTTAACGCACGTTGCCCTTCGTGAGCATAAAGAACGCATCCGCTATCAATACAGCCAAAAAGTTGGCAACAATCTAAGACCAAAAACCAAGCAAGCGATGGCATTTATCATTGGTTTGGATATGAATAAAAAACCAAGCCAACATGCTTTTGGGCTTTGCATAACCGCGTTTAAAAATGCTATAATGCAAACTCAAATCAATCACTTACCGCCACGAGACAACACTCAATCTTCATACGAAAACTCCAATCCCTTTATCTAATTTATCTTAAAAACTGTGCATGGTGTGCAGGGTCTGTGCATGGTTTAAATCAAACCCTGCACACCTTCTAGCCCTTGATATTACTAGCCTACAGCAAACCCTGTGCAATGTTACAGGGTTTTTTTGTTTCTGCCTATAAGACAAATTTTTATTTTAAAAAAAAGTTTTTCAAAAATTCTGTTTAAACCCTGCACACTATGCACACTATGCACACTTTTTTTAAAAAGCTATAAATACCAAGGGTTTCAAAGGGGTTAATTTTGTGCAGGGTTTGTGCAGGGTTTAAAAATTTTGACAAAACTGTGCACACCATTTCATAATGTCTCAAAGTTTAAATCAAGGACGCACCATGTCAAAGCATTGCATACCTAAAGCTCAGCTTATTGCAGCGGCTGAATCATTTGCAAAGGTCAGCTTTTTTGCTGATTGTTGTTATCGCTATTATTTTTATGAATGCAAGGTAAGCCATGACAATTTATTGTCTTGTTTGGCAACTGAATTTGCTGATTATTTCAAAGGCGTGCCAAAAAGATACCATACCGCCATTATTGCTACCGCCTTGATCGAGATTTGCTACCCCATACCAGTTGGCAAAAATTATGCGTTTAGCGAAAGAGAGCGAGCAATCACAGCGGGCATTAGCCGTCAGACTTGGCGAACCCACAATATGAATGCTGTTTGTGAAAATGTTGTGTGCAACGTTATAGGCATTGCTTGGGTTGTTGCTGGCAAGGTTTGTAAACAACTTGGAAAAAATTTCAAAACAGGTTATTGACAAATTAGACCAGTTTAGGGTATCATTTTGCCATAATCAATAATTGTAACTAAACAATTGTAACCGAACGCTGATAGCTTAATTGCTGTTGGCGTTTTTTATTGGACAATTTGCTTAACAGATGAGACTAACTACCCTACAGCCACGCCTAAAACCCATCACCGCCCATACCCAAAAACGTAACTGGGGCAACGGACGTGGCGGTCGTAAGTGGCGTAAACTGCGTGGTGAGATTTTGGCACGTGATAATTACACTTGCCAAATGTGTGGTCGCGTTGGTTGTCGCTTAGAACTGGATCACATTGTTAACATCGCTGTTGGCGGTACGAACGACCCTATCAACCTACAAGCCCTTTGCCACACCTGCCACACCCAAAAAACTCAGTTCGAAAGTGGTGGGGGGATCTAAACAAATTTTAGACTGATGACACGGACACCACACGCCCACTCGTTTATAAAAAAAATTCTTACTTGGAGAAAATCTCCATTTTCTCCAAGTAACATTATTTACATAAAATTACAATATAACAAAGTTAAGAAAGGTTAAAAATGGCGTTTACAGCAAGACAGGAACGATATGCTCGTCTTGTGGCGAGTGGTAAGGATTTTCATACATCTGCCCTTGAGGCCGGTTGTAAAAATCATGAGTCGGCTCGAAAATTTGTGTCAGACATGAACAAGCGTAAAAATGTGCAAGCCTTTATTGCTGAACTAAGAGCGGTGCAAAGTGGGCTAGATCAAGCCAATCAAGGCGATAAACCAACCGCTACACCAAAATCAGCAAATGCCAAATACGAAACGCCACTGGAATTTTTGACCGCGGTATTTAATAACGCGGACGATTTGTACACGCCAAAAGAGCGTATCAGTGCTGCGATTGCTTTATTGCCTTATACAGAACAAAAACTTGCTCAAACTGGCAAGAAAGAGGATATATTAGATAACGCATATCATAAATCTAGGAGCGGACGTTTTGCCACTTTATCAAATCAAGCGGATATATTTGAGAGCAGGTTACTGCAATAAGATTTAATCCAAAGCATTCTGCTTAAAAAGCAGATAATGCGTCTTTCAATTCGTGGAAAATAATTTTAACAAATGACCCCAAACTGGACCACCGCCTGCCCCAATTGGGCGCAAAAATTGACCGATGGCGACAGCCTGATGCCGTGCGCACCGCTGTTTAAAGCGCCGTGCGATGTCGCCTTGCGCGTGTTTGGCGAGCTGGTGCTGGTTGATGTGTTGGGGCGGCCCAAAATGGCGGCCGTTACGCGCGAGTGGGCGCGCGACTTCGTGGCGGCAATTTTTGGGGCGTATGACCCAATCAATCAAAAGCGGCTAATTAATGAGTTTTTCTTATTAATTAGCAAGAAAAACTCAAAATCCACCCTAGCGGCGGGCATTATGCTGACTGCGCTGATTTTAAACGAGCGCCATTCGTGCGAGCTGGTGATTATTGCGCCCACCAAAGAAGTCGCCAACAATTCATTTAACCCGATGCGCGACATGATACGCGCCGATGACGAATTGATGGCGCTGTTTAACATTTCAGAGCATACCAAAACCATCACCCACCGCGCCACCTATGCCACGCTAAAAGTGATTGCCGCCGAAAGCGATTCGCTGGCCGGGATTAAGGCAACGTATGTGCTAATTGATGAATTGTGGGTGTTTGGCAAGCGCCAAAACGCCGCCGCGATGTTGCAAGAAGCCAAAGGGGGGCTGGCTTCCCGCCCTGAGGGATTTGTGATTTATCTGTCCACCATGAGCGACGAGCCGCCTGCGGGCGTGTTCAAAGAAAAGCTAGATTATGCGCGCGATGTGCGCGATGGCAACGTTACCGATGCGCGCTTTTTGCCATTGTTGTATGAATTTCCCAAAAATTTGCTAGAAAGTGGCGACTATTTAGACCCGCAAAACTGGCATATGACCAATCCCAATTTGGGCGCGAGCGTTAATTTAGAGTATCTAACCGATACCTTAAATCGCGCTAAACAATCGCACGACAAAAACAGCCTACAAACGGCGCTTGCCAAACATTTGAACGTTGAAATCGGCATTTCTTTGCGCGCCAACCGCTGGGCGGCGGCGGAATTTTGGCAAAGTGCGGCGCGCCAATTTAGCCTTGATGAACTGATTGCGCAAGCGGAAGTCATCACTGTTGGCGGCGACGGCGGCGGCCTTGACGATTTGCTAGGCTGCGCGGTTATAGGGCGGCTACCCAAGCCAAAATACGTTTATACCGATGACTTTAACCGCCCGCACGAAGTCAAGCAGTGGTGGGTGTGGGTGCGCGCGTGGTGTCATCCGATTGCCCTAGAGCGGCGCAAACAAGACGAGCCGCGCTATCGCGATTTTGAACAAGATGGCGATTTGGTTGTGGTTGACCAAGTTGGGCAAGATGTGGCCGAATTTGCCGACATTGCCAAAAAAATCCATGACAGCGGTAAGCTAGATTGCATTGGGCTTGACCCAGCAGGCGCAGACGACATCGTCATCAGCCTAGAAGCGGCGGGCATCGGGCGCGACAAAATCAAAGGCATTGCCCAAGGCTGGAAATTGGGCGGCTACCAAAAAGTGTGCGAGCGCAAAATTGCCAGTGGCGATTTATTCCATTGCAATCAGCCGTTAATGGCGTGGTGCGTGGGCAATGCGCGCGTTAAAACACAAGGCGCGGGCGTGGTGATGAGCAAAGCCGAAAGCGGCAGCGGCAAAATTGACCCTGTGATTGCCATGCTCAATGCGACGGCATTAATGAGCCAAAACCCTGCGCCGCCAAGGGATAAAGACGATGTGGGGGTTTATTTTTGACTTAAATAAAATTGCGACAGGTAAAGCCATGAAACAAGTAAATTGTCGCTCTTGTGGGCGGTTATTAGCCAAAATAGGAAGTTTTAACAACCTAGAAATCAAATGTCCACGCTGTAAAGCGTTTAATGTTTTGAGCGTCAAGAACGCCTTATCGGAAGCCCAAGAGACTCCAATTACAGGCAATATTGATGATCAAAGCATATCAAAAAGCACCCCTACCGTTCGTGGGGCAAAAACGCATGTTTTTGAAAGAATTTCGCAAAATACTGGAGAAAATCCCAAATGATGGTGAAAGTTGGACAATTGTTGATGTGTTTGGTGGTAGCGGACTGCTTGCCAACAATGCCAAAGCCTGCAAACCCAAAGCAACTGTGATTTACAATGACTTTGACGGCTACACTAAGCGACTGGCACATATTGACGATATTAACCGTTTGCGTACTATTTTGTTTGGATTAACCAAAGATGTGCCACGCCAAAAGCGGATACCAGATGGGTTAAAGGGACGTATTTTACAGGTAATTGCTGATTTTGATGGCTATATAGACACAAGAAGTGTTAGTACTTGGTTGTTATTTAGTGGCAAACAAATTGCTCATATTGACGAGCTTGCCGACAACCAAATGTACAATACCGTCCGCACCAATGATTATGACCGTGCAGATGGCTATTTGAATGGAATTTTGGTTACAAACGAGAGTTTTGAGATATTAATACCCAAATACGCAGACAGACCAAATACCATGTTGTTGCTTGATCCGCCTTATATCTGCACCGAGCAAAAGGCGTATGCTATGACAGGCTATTTTGGTATGACAAAGTTTTTGCGACTGATGAAACTTGTCCGTCCGCCTTATCTGCTTTTTAGCAGTACACGAAGTGAGTTGTTGGATTATATGGATTATTTAAAAGACTGCGAGCCTGTGATGTGGGAGCGTATTGGCGGTTTTGAAAAAGTGAGCGTACAAAGCTATGTAAACTACACTTCAGAATATGAGGACAATATGATTTTTAAGTTTTAACATTAAGGTTTTATTAAGCATAAATTTTAAAATCACCCTGTTATTTACGGGGTTTTTATTGGAAAATCCTATGACCTGTGCCTACTCAACTTTAACCATTAAATCCGTAACCGACACCGATGACGAACGCATTATTACAGGCATGGCTACAACGCCAAGCCTAGACCGCGACGACGATATTTTAGAGCCACAAGGGGCAAAATTTGCCCTGCCCATTCCGCTATTGTTTCATCACAATCACAGTCAGCCGATTGGCGAGGTTACCCACGCAGTTGTAACCGATAAAGGCATACAAATCACTGCCAAAATTGCCAAAATCACAGATGACGGCAAACTCAAAGAACGCATTGATGAAGCGTGGCATAGTATCAAAAACGGCTTGCTTAAAGGCTTGTCGGTTGGCTTTAAAATCAAAGAATACAGCTATCTTGAAAACTCTTATGGCTTGCACATCACACAATGGGAGTGGTATGAGCTTTCGGTTGTAACCGTCCCTGCCAATTCTTATGCAAGGATTGCCAGTGTTAAGCAAATCAAAGATGCGTTTAATTTGTCAATAAACCCCATTTTGCCTAAAGCCCAAACCAAACAAGCCACCACATCTAAGTTTACAAAAAATGGTAAGCTAACAAAAAACGGTGCGGTTGCTTTAATTTTACCCAAAAACGGAGTGAAACTTGTATGAACTACAAAGCACAACTAACTCAAATCCAAGCCACAATCCAAGCCAAACAAAAGCACATTGGCGAGATGATGACAAAATCGGTAGTGGCTGGCCATACGCCAAGTGATGATGACGAAAATACCATTGCTGAGCTTGAAGATGATATTGCCCGTCTTGAAAAATCTGCCAATCGATTGGAAAAACTTATTAAATCGGTAGAAAATGCCACACCAAGCATGACGGCAATTGACGGACAAAATCCAGAGCAAGCACAAGCCTCGGCAATTGGTGCACCCATTCCTGCAGTGTTGCAAGCCAAAAACTTGCGACACTTAGAGCAAGGGGTAGGTTTTGCGATGTTGGTAAAAGCATCCGCCATTGCCACTAAGTCTAAAGGCGGTGTTACCACGCGTGAAGTGCTAGAAAGTTGGCAAGCTCCTGATAACGTGGTAAATGCGTGTGTGCAAAAAGCGGTTGTTGGTACGACTACGGAGAGCAATTTTGGTAAAGAATTGGTAGATTATGCCAATTTAGCAAGCGAGTTTATAGAACTTGTGCGTCAAAAAACCGTTGTGGATAAAATCGCAAGCAACATGCGTCAAGTTCCTTTTAACGTCAAAATTCCAACTCAAACCGCAAGCGGTTCTGTAGGTTGGGTAGGCGAGGGCAAAATGAAACCTGTTGGCAATCCACAATTTGGTTCTATGACTCTAGGACACGCCAAAATTGCAGGGATTGTGCTTTTATCTGATGAATTAATCCGCTTTAGCAATCCAAAAGCCGATCAGCTTGTGCGTGATGATTTGGTAAAAACGGTTGCTCAGTTTATTGACAATCAGTTTTTTGACCCTGATAAAACCGAAACTACAGAATCGCCTGCATCTGTGCTAAATGGGGTGGTTGCTGTTGAAGCAACTGGCATAACCGCCGATAAGATTGATGCTGACACGCAAACGCTTATTTCTCAAATGGTGAATGCTGGCATTGGGCTAGAGGGTGCTATATGGGCTATGAGTGAGACGAGAGCCATGCAAATTAGCAGTATGAGAGACACACTGGGACGAACTTATTTTGAGGGTATGAATTTGGTTGGTGAGCGTTCGTTCAAGGGCTTGCCAGTGCAAACATCTGGCAATTTGAGCGACAAGATTGTACTGATTGTTCCAAGCGAAATTCTGCTTGCTGATGACGGTGGTGTGGATTTTTCAGTATCTACTGAAGCAACCATTAACATGGGTGATGACGCATCGCCAAAAATGATAAACCTGTTTCAGCATAATTTAACCGCCATCCGCGCCGAGCGCTTTATCCGCTGGAAAAAACGCCACGTCCAAGCGGTGGGTTATATTAAGTACACAGGCTAAAACACACAGGTAAAAAACACACAGGCTAAGTTTGGGAATTGTATGAAAATCAGATATCTTAAAAATGCCCCTCTTGGGCAAGCGGGCGATATTGCCGACATACCAGACGATCAAGCAAAAGTATTAATTGCCCTTGAAATTGCCAAGAATTATCAGGAGAGTGAGCAAGATGCAATAGCCAAGCCCAAAAAACGAACCAAAAAAGCCAAAGCCACGGAAAATGCAAATGCGATTGTTTGATAGATTGTTTGGTAAAAAGTCGGTTAATGCAACACCCATCACCACGTGGCAACCGCTTATCCACGAACCTTATAGTGGCGCGTGGCAAAAAAATGATGAGTTAAAACGCACCGATGTGATAAGCTTTCACGCTGTTTTTGCGTGCGTGTCGCTTATTAGCTCCGATGTTGGCAAGTTACGTATTGCCACCAAATCCGTCAAAAATGGCGTATTGTTGCCAGCCAAATCACGCACCAAATCAATACTTGCTAAGCCAAACAAAATACAGACATGGCAACAATTTGTTGAAAACTGGATAAATTCTAAGTTATTGCGTGGCAACGCTTATATTTTGAAACAGTTTGATATTTTTGGTGATGTATGGCAATTGCACGTTTTAAACCCTGATCGCGTCAAGGTTTTGGTGTCTAATCATGGTGATGTTTTTTACCAAATCAGTGCTGATAAGTTATTTAATATCACCCATGACATGATTGTGCCAGCAAGCGAGATTATTCACGACCGTTACAACTGTTTTTATCACCCACTTGTTGGGTTATCACCTTTAACGGCGTGTGCTGTAAGCGTGGGATTGGGGCTTTGCATACAGACAGGATCTAAAACTTTTTTTGGCAACTCATCGCGCCCTAGCGGTATTTTGTCTGTTCCTTCAAGCATAGACCAAGCCAAAGCGGACAAAGTTAAGGCTGAATGGCAAGCCAATTATAGTGGAATTAATCGTGGCGGTATTGCAGTGTTAGGAGATGGTGCAAAGTATGAAAGCATTGGCATGTCATCATCAGATGCTCAAGCCTTAGAACAGCTAAAAATGAGTGGTGAGACAGTATGCTCGGTATTTCATGTACCAGCTTACAAGGTTGGCATGGGTGAATTAAAAGCAGGGCAAAAACCATCGGATTTAAACGAGATTTATTATAGTGATTGTTTGCAACACTATATAGAGGCTATTGAAAATCTGCTTGATGAACACTTAGGTTTTGAAAAAGGCGTAGAATGCGAAGCAAATTTATCCGCCTTAATCCGTATGGACAGCACAAGCCAAATCACTTATTTAAAAGAAGGAACATTGAGTGGTATTTTTAGCCCCAATGAAGCACGAGCCACACTAGGTTTGCCACCTGTTGTTGGCGGTGATTCACCGCTTATGCAGCAACAAAATTATAGTCTTGAAGCTCTGGCAAAACGCGACAACAGCGACAATCCATTTAACGCCCAAAGTGAAAAATCACTCAAAACACCAAAACCAAAACCGCGCGTTAAAGCTTATGCTCAATTGGAGGATTAACAATGGAATTTGCCACGCTTGACGAAGTTAAACACCACTTGCGTTATGATGACAACGACCATGACAAGATTTTAAAGATTTATCTACAAACCGCCACACTGTTGGTTAAAAACTATATCACAGATGAAATAACAAACGAGATGTTGCCTGTATTAAAAACGGCAACACTGCTGATGACTGGCTATTTTGATGACAATCGCAACAGCGAAAATGGGGCAGAATTTGGCAACTTTTTACCTGCTCCAGTTCGCCAAATTTTGTCACCTTATCGCACGCCCACGATTTAGGAAAACGATTAGGAAAAGCGCATGAAAGCCACAGAATTACGTCATCGATTAAAAATTTATCAGCAAACTGCCATTCGTTCACCAACTGGGGCGGTGCGTGTTACACAATGGGAGCATATCCGCACGATTTACGGACACTTTACTCCCTTATCTGTCAAGGATATTATTGCAGGGCAAACTCAGCAAACCAACATCACAGCAAAAGCCAAAATCCGCCATCGCACTGATTTAATCCATAGTATGCGTGTGCAATATGCAGGGCGTATGTATGAGATTGTTGGCGAACCACTTGCAGACAATCAAAGCGGTAAAGAATATTTGACATTGATACTAAAAGGAGTGGCAGATGATAGGCAGTATTGATGTGGCAGGCTTGGATATATTCAACCAAGCCATAGCCGAGCTTGACAATAAGCTAAAAGACAAAATTTTGTCAAAGGCCTTAAATCAAGCCTTAAATCCCATACGCAAAGATGCCAAATTTTATGCAACCGTAGCCCAAGAACCGCATATTATGATAACCAAAAGCGGTCGGAGGGTGATTGTTCAACGTGGACTGCTTCGTTCTGCCATTCGCAAACGCAAAGTGCCAAAACACGAGATGGGCGAACTTGGCGGTCAAGGCGTGGCAATGGGGATTTATGTTGGTAAAGGCACAAAACAAAAAGAATATCCCAATTACTGGCATTTTGTGGAATACGGCACAATTCATACCCCTGCTATGCCATTTTTACGCCCTGCATTTGATAAAAATGTGCAAATTGCTGTCAATGCGTTTGCAAAAACCTTAAAAGACGAAATTGATAAGATCATAAAATGAACGCCAGTCAAATCATATATGACAAATTAGCTCAATTTGTGGACGGTAAATGCTATCCACTATTTATCCCCAAAAATACCCCAAACAAACCACCCTATATCGTTTATCAAATTATCAGCACCGAACCTGATAATTCTTTGTATGGCATTACAGGACACGAGTGGACAAATGTGCAAATAGATGTTTATTGTCAAGATTATGATGATTGTTTGGCATTGTCTTATCAGGTTGTCAATGAATTAGATCGCATTAAACCGTCTATTTATCACGGCATGCAATATGTTTATGATAAAGAAAGCGGATTGTTTAGAGCCATAATTGAATATGGTTTTTGGCAAACTTTAAGCATGAATTAGAAGTTTTTTAACCACCACAATAGGAGTTATTTTATGGCAAAAGTTGTAGAAAATTTGGCAGATAGCTTTTTTACATTAAACGTATCAACACGCGACGATGATTATCAGAAAGTGGAACATTTGCAAAAATGCGATCACCCTTCCGAGGAAAAAACCACAGACGAGGTAACCGCCACAGACGACAACCGCACCATTAAGGCTGTTGTGAATTTTAAAGAAGAGTCCGAAATTGAGTTTGAGTATGTCTTAGACTTAGAAGACAGCACACACCAATTGCTACAAACGAGTTTTGAGAGTGGCACAGAGCTTTTTTGGCAATTAAAATATGTGTCTGCACCAAGCGAGTCGCGTCAATTTAAAGGCATGATTGTCAAATTGACCGCAGACAATTCAGACACCAAAAAGAAAATCCGCAAAACAGGCACAATCACAATCACAAGTGATTTAACCAAAATTTAAACTTAACAAAAAGGTGATTATTTATGAGCAAAGCAACGATTGCAAATGCACTGTTGGTGGGGTTATCAGCAAGCAATGCACCAAAGAAAATCAATATTTTAGAGTTTGATGGTGATATTTATATCCGTCAAATTAGCGTAGGCGAGCAAGCACAAATTGCCAAATATTTAAAAGATGATGAAAACAATAATATGGCATTGTCTTTTATTTTTGGTGTGTGTGATGAAAAAGGCAATCGTCTATTTGACATTGGCGATTTGGATAAGATTAATCAGATTAATTTTAAAGCCATGTTGGCAGTGATTAAAGAGATTAATAAACTCAATGGACTGGACGTTGATATGGACGACCACGAAAAAAACTCATAGCCGACCGTCAGCGTCGGTTTTTGTTTAAATTGGCAGGGCATCTTGGTAAAACCGTAAGCGAGCTTGAGCGTACGCTTAGTGTGCATGAGTTTGCTGAGTGGCAAGCATATGACCGCCTGGATCCTTTTGGTGGGTATCGTGGCGACATACAGTCTGCTTTAGTTGCCCATGCTATAGCAGGCGGTAAGTTGTCTGATTATATCATTATTGATCCAAATCCTATGACGGACGATGAACGTAAAGCCCATGAACTAGAACAGCAAAAGGCGGAGCTACAACGCCAAATGGAGCGGACGTTGGCGATGTTTAATCGGCTTGGTTGAAATTGGGCTACTAACTTTTTTTAAAATCTATGCAAATCTACTGATTATAGACAGGTTTGCAATGGTTTTGATTTGACTGTATAATTATTCAATGTGATATAACTACTGTAAGCTGTATTGGTGAGTTCCACTGGGATAGCCTATAATTTATTACGGTGGTTTTAAGCAGGGTTTTGTAAGCAAAAGGTAAAATATGCTCCCCAACAACCTAGAAGATTTAACCGATCACGAACTACAAAGGCTAAAAACCATGATAGACATTGCCAAAATCCAAGCGGATATAGAAATGACGCGGCAAAGCGTGAATGAAAGCCAAAAAAGACTCGATAAAGACTTAGAAGAAAGCCGAGAAAGAATGGAAGAAAGCCGAAAACGCCTCGAAAAAGACTTAGAAGAAAGCAGGCAAAGAATGGAGGAGAGCCGAATCAATACCGCCAAACTAACCAAAGAACTTGCCTGGTATCCTTGGCTACAAATTGCCACCACGCTTTTGACGGGTATTTTAACAGGCGGTTTTGTTGTGTTTTTGTTAGGCAAGGTTTTGTAAGCAAAAAGGTAAAACATGCTCCCCAACAACCTAGAAGATTTAACCGATCACGAACTACAAAGGCTAGAGAAAATGTTAGACATTGCCAAAATCCAAGCGGATATAGAAATGACGCGGCAAAGCGTGAATGAAAGCCGTGCTACAGTTGAGCAAATGAAAGCCAATACCGAAAAAATTGCCAAAGAAGCACGGTTTTACCCCTATATCACGCTAATCAGTGCAATGATCGGCGGACTTGTTGTGGCTTTAATCACCCAATTGCTTTAAACAAAGTGCTATAAAGTAGACCAAAATGCTCCCTGAAAATTTAGAAGACTTAACCGATCATGAGTTACAGAGGCTAGAGAAAATGTTAGACATTGCCAAATTAAATCACGATATTGCTAGAATTCAACAAGATATAGCAGAAAGCCGGCAGAGAATGGAAGAAAGCCGAAAACGCTTCGATAAAGATTTAGAAGAAAGTAGGCAACGCATAGAAGAAAGCAGGCAACGAACGGAGGAAAGTCGTGCCACAGTTGAACAAATGCGTGTTGAAAATGACAAATTCCGAGCCGAGCAACAAAAGATTGACAAAGAAGCAAGGTTTTACCCCTATATCACCATAACAACTGCGCTTATAGCGGGTCTTATGGGGGCATTAATCACCAAATTGCTTTAAACAAAGTGCTATAAAAAACAAAGTGCTATAAAGTAGATCAAAATGCTCCCTGAAAATTTAGCAGATTTAACCAATGATGAACTACAAAGGTTACAAAAAATGTTAGACATTGCCAAATTAAACCTTGATATAGAAGAAAGCCGGCAAAGAATGGAAGAAAGCCGCAAACGCCTCGAACAAGACATGGCCGAAAGCCGTGCAAGAACCGAAAAACTAACCAAAGAACTTGCCTGGTATCCTTGGTTGCCAATTGCCACCACGCTTTTGACAGGAGGGCTTGTTGTGTTTTTGTTAGGTAAGGTTTTGTAAGCAAAAGGGTGATGAATAAGAAAAATGAAAGAAGGGCTTGACTTATTGGGTTGTTTTTTGTATGATAATTAAATGCTAGCAAAATCTAGCGTCGGAATTGGCGTTCCGAAACCTTTGGCGATAAGAACACGCCTTTAAGCGTGTTTTTTGTTGCAATGTCTCTATATGATAGGGAGTTGTGGGAGTATCGCAAGATACGCCGTTTGCCTTTGGTACGGTACGCCAATCCTGCAAGTTCTCTATCACCCTAACTTGGCGTTTTCGGTGATAGGTTTTTAAACAAACCAAAGGAAAATACCAATGTCTAATCTGACCATTCTTTCATTTGAAACCACTGAAATTCAAACTCTCGTTAAAGACGGTGAGTTGTTTTTTCATGCCAACGATTTAGCAACCATTTTGGGCTTTGCAAACCCAAGAGACGCCATAAAAAATCACGTTGAAGCAGAGGATGTCGCCAAAGCCGACACCCTTACAAAAGGAGGCAAACAGTCTGTAAATTTTGTCAACGAAAGCGGTATGTATGCTTTAATTTTAGGTAGTACAAAAGATGAAGCCAAACGCTTTAAAAAATGGGTAACCTCCGAAGTACTTCCCACTATCCGCAAAACAGGCACTTATGAAGTTGCTACCAATTCTCCTGCCATCAACATCGTCAACCCACCCATTCCACACGGTGGGGAGTTGTACAAAACCTTTATTGCGACTGTCAATATGCAAAGAGGTGATGAATAAGAAAAATGAAAGAAGGGCTTGATTTTTGGTTTTGAGTGGGGTATGATATAGAAACTACTAAAACTCAAAGCGGTATCAAATCTCGCCCCGAAAGTGCGTGTTTTTTGTGCCTAAAAATTACTAAGCTTGTGTTTGTTGTTGATACCAAGCCAGTTAGTAATGCCAAATTCGTCTTATGACGGGTTGAGAAAGCTGAATACAATACCTTTATGGAAATAAGCTTCGCTGTCTTTGAGCAGTAGTTGAAACCTGTCGCCCTATGCGACTTTTACTAACTAAATCTCAAAGGTATCTTATGACTAATCAACTCGCCTCCATTGACTTTCATGGTCAAACCTTGTTGGCAACCATTCAAGATAATGTGGTTTATACCGCACTTAAACCAATCTGTGAAAATATCGGTCTTGATTGGGATGCACAACGCCAACGTATTAACCGTGATGAAGTGTTAAATTCAACTACGGTTATCATAACCGCAGTTGGAAATGACGGCAAAAATCGTGAAATGCTATGCCTACCAATTCAGTATTTAAACGGTTGGCTATTTGGCGTAGACACAAACCGTGTCAAAGCCGAAATCAAAGACAAACTCATTACTTATAAAAAAGAATGCTACCAAGCCTTGTTTGATTATTGGACAAAAGGCGTGGCAGTTAGCCCCAACCAACTCCCCACAATCAACATCGTCAACCCACCCATTCCACACGGTGGGGAGTTGTACAAAACCTTTATTGCGACTGTCAATATGCAGGGCACTATGACCATGCGTGAAATGGATAAAGATGAGTTTGTCTCCAGTCATAACGACCTGCCTGATCTGTTGCGTTACCGTTCTTGGCATGTATCAGACAAACAAATGGCAAAAATTGCCAAAGCAGCATTAAACAAAATCACGCACGAATGGGAATAAGGAGATGACGATGAAAAAAGAATTATTTGAGTTAGATGAATTGGCTTGCTTTGTTAATGACCGCATCAAAAAACTAGATTGGCTGATTTTTCAGTTAATGGAAACGGCTACAGGTGATGACGCCATTGTGGCAAGTTTGGCAACGGATACGGCAATGACAACCAGTCAGCAAATAGAAAAAATGCAAGTACTTATCAGCAAACTGCGTGAACAAACTGCATCAAAAGCGGATTTGGAGTGTTTGCAAAGTGTTGCTTAAATTATTTGGTAAAACAGCCGTTCTAGTGTTGAGAAATGGCGGAATTCCGCCATTTAAATAATTACACAGTGTAGCATATTTTTGCTTGACAAGCAAAGACGATGTTGGGGGTGTATTTTTATCAGTTAAAATCACCACTCTGTTTTTAACTGATAAAAAGGGCTTGACAAATGAAAATAGGTAGGGTATGATTTAGTTAAGGTGTCAGAACCGAACTCATAAGCGTTACCCCACAGCGTTATCGTGGTTTTTTAATGCAAAAAATTTAAGCTCCTAGAATTCTAGGAACATAAATTAAATAGCAACCCCTTTTAAAAATTATGATGTGCAAATTCTCACGCCATAATTTAAGCTACCCAAATTTGGGTAACATAATTTACAAGATTATGTTAGGGGGGTGGAGAGATAAGGTGGCTTGCCACGCGAATAATCCCAACCGACTTATGGCGGTTTCTGAACCCCCTAACGCCCTAACAGGCATTTTTCAGAAAATTAACCATAAGGTGTTCTATGACAAATCTTGTAATTGCCAATCAAGCCATTTCTACCCATAACGGCTTATATTCCCTTAACGATTTACACAAAGCCAGTGGTGGTGCTGATAAGCATCGTCCTGCATTTTTCCTACGCAATCAAGAAACCAAAGAACTGATTGCTGAAGTTGAGCAAAATTCTAACTGTGCAGATTTGCACAGTTTAAAAATCAACCAAATTGCAGTCATCACCAAAGAGGGCACAAAAGGCGGTACATTCGTCTGCCGTGAACTGGTTTACCGCTATGCTATGTGGATAAGTGCTAAATTTTCTTTGATGGTTATCCGTGCTTTTGATGCGTTAAACACAGGGGCTATTCCTTGTTTGTCTAGCAAAAACCACTACCACAGTACTGTTAATCATATCACCATCATACCACCTGCAATAGGTAAAGAGTTTATCGTGCGTATCCAAGATGATGGCACATGGGCTATGCGCGAGTTGGGAGGTGATGAATATATCCTAAATATGAAGCAGGTTGAAGCGGGTCATTTACCTTATGGTTTGGCAAAATTAGACATTGTACAAAAAGCCTTTTTATTAGAAGCATTGACGGCTAATTTTAGCCGAACGATTGTTAATCAGATGATTAATCGCAAAAATGTTGCAGGCTTTTTGGAATAAGGAAAAAAGTTTATGAGTATTACTGTAAATTTCAACGACAATGCCAATTGCAATGTTTATCACGCACCAAATCAAAATTATAGCTATGCTGTAGTAAAGCCGCATTGTAGCCTATCGGCAATAGATGCAAGTAACGCACACTTAAAATGCGTGGTTGCAATGGTTAACGGCTTGTTGGTTGATCCAAACTATGAAAATGACAGCCATCTTATTGACTCATTGCACGCCATTTCTTTGAATGTCGGGCTTGCACTGGACATGGTAAACTTGGCTAATGTCAAAAACAGCCCTTGAAATTTAGACCATTTTAGGGTATAATTTCACAAAATCAGAAATTCTATCTAAACGCCGACGGCTTTACCGTTGGCGTTTTTTATTGGAAAAAAATAGCATGGCAAAAGTTTTATCACGGCTGGACATCTTATTGCACGCCAACACCGCCAACTATATCCGTGATATGAAAAAGGCAACCGATGCCACCAAAAAGGAGCTAAAAACGGTTGCTGATTATGGCAAGTTTGTGGGCGGACAGCTTGGAATTGCGTTTGCGTCTTTGGGTAGTGCAATAAGCCTGTCTCATATTGTGCAAACCGCCGATCGCATGCAGGATTTGGCAAGTAAAGTTCGCATTAACACTCAAAGTGTGGAAGAGTATCGTGCTGTTTTGCAAGGTTTACGCAAAATCAGTACAGACTACTGGACGGCGATTGATGGGATTACCAATTTATACGCCTCCAGTAAGCGTGCGTTGGATAGCCTAGGGGCGAGCCAACAACAAGTGTTAGACTTTACACGCAATATCACGATGGCAATGAGTATTGGCGGTGGTTCAGCTTTGGCACAAGAAGCAGCCTTGACACAGCTTGGTCAAGCAATGAATATGGGCGTGTTGCGTGGTCAAGAGTTTAATTCGGTATCCGCTCAAGCCCCTGCGATTATTGATCTTTTGACCGATAGCTTAAAGGTGTCTCGCGGTGAGTTGCGTGCTATGGCAAGTGAGGGCAAAATCACAAGCAAAGTCATGATGGACGCTATTTTGGGCGGCTATGACAAATTGCAAAAAATAATTGACAAAATGCCCACCACATTTGCACAAGGCGTACAGAACATTAAAAGCGAGTACGATCGTTTGGTAGATGACATCATGAACCAAAACAGCATGTTGTCTCAAAATTTGGCAAATGTGGCGTTATGGGTTGCTACAAACTTTCGTACACTTGTTGGTATGGGCGTCATGTTGGGTGCTATATGGGCTACCAATGTCGTTAAAAATTCAGTATTGGCTACATCTTTTATCGCCTTAACCAAAACCACATTGGCAAGCACACAAGCTGGTATTGCCAATGCGTTTAGCGTACAAGGACAAATTGCAGCATATAACACTTTATCCACGCAGCTTATGTTGCTGCGTTTGACAAAAACCCACTATATTTACTTAACCAATGTCGCTATAAAAACCGCCATTGATTATGCTCGTTCATTGGTAGGTTTGGCAACTGGTTTTAACACCGCGACAGCATCAGCACGTTTGCACACGCTTGCCTTAGCAGGAGTTACAGTTGCCAAACGTACAGCAATTGGGGTTGGGATTCTTGCCACTCGTGTGGTTACAGGGCTTGGTGGTGCATTTATGTCGCTTGGTCGCATTGTTGCAGCTCACCCCATCATTGCTCTAACTACCGTGATAGGTATGACCATTGCACGCACCGAAGGCTTAAACGGAGCGATAAAGTCGCTTGGAAATGCACTTAGCGTGGCAGGTATTTTGGCAACGGATTTTGTTGGTTATGTGGTAAATGGATTGGGTAAGGCATGGACGGTAACGGCTAATTACTTTGACGGTGTTATGGGTGGCTCGGCTCATGCCACAAGTTTTGCTCAAACTGCCTTTGGTGGGTTTTTTGCAGGCACACATAAAGGTTTTGTTGGTGTACTACAAATTATTGCTAGGGTATTTGATTTGGCGGCAGCCACGGTTGTAACTTTTACTCAATATGCGTTCAAAAACATCCGCTCGCTATTCACTGGGATTGCCAATGTGGTTAAAGGCATTGGCAATTTTATTGCATCTGTTTTTGAAACGCTTATCAATAACCAAATCAGTAAGATTAATGTCATCATTGACGGCATGAATGCTGTTTCTGGTATGTTTGGCGGTGGGGCGATCGCACATATTGGTAAAGTGAAAACTGATCGCATAAACTATGGCCACGTTGATTTTGGTTTTGGGGGTTTTGGTACAAGTGTCGCCAAAAATAATCCAGGTTATTTAGAAAATCAAGTGGTTAATGCGTATGCCAAAGTACAAAATTCAGCCAAACAAGCCAAAGATGCAAACCTTGGTTTGGCAGGATCAATGACAAATGTAGGCGAAGCTGGCAATAAGGCAGGCATCGGAGCGAAAAAAGCAAGTCATGCCAACAAAGGCGTAGCAACCAGTGCCAAACTTGCCAAAGATGAAGTTGACAAGTTAAACAAAGCCTATACAGAGCAAGTGCAAACCTTTCAAAAAATGAGATGGGAGTTGCACAAACCTTTTGTTAGCGAGCTTGATAAAATCAATTTTGAGATTGAATATGGACAATTTATTCAGGCATCGGATAAGCAAAAAGAGGATTTGCGACAATGGGCTAATGTTGTAGACCAAGCCAAAAATATTGACAATTTAAGAAAACTTGACCTTGGCTGGACAAAAGAGATAGCCTTGCTTGGTAAAGACAGTCGTTTTGATGAATTGCTTTATGATTTACAGGATATTTCTAACATTTTATCCACATTTGACAAACAGAGTGTGCTTTATAACCATTATCTAACACAAGCGGTAAATTATGATATTGCCAAAGCAGATCATGACTTAAACAAACAAAATTTGGAGCTTTATAACCAAATTGAACTTTTGAGTGCCAAAGATGAATTGCATAAAAATTCAATGCTTTTGCAACAAGAGGAAGTGGCATTTTTGGATAAATACACAAAATTGCTTGAACACGGTTTTGACACACAATACCAAGATGTTAAATCACAATTTGAACATACCAAACAATTAAAAGAGCGGTTATTTGTTCAAAAACAATACAACGACCTTGTGCAATCACTAAAAACCGAAGAGCAAAGTCGCCTTGATACATTGACAGACCAACTTGATGTTTTAAAAGCCCATGCCAAAATTACAGAATCGGTATTGGATATGGAGCATGCCAAACAGCTTATCAGTCAAAGTACTGGACTTGCCATACCCAAAAGTCATTACACCAAGCTAAATGACAGCACCGCCAATCAGTTTGACGTACTGGATAAGGGCATGCAATCTTTGCTTGATAATGAGCGTTTAACCGAACAAGAGCGTATCAACATAAAAGCGTGGGGCGTTTCGGAACGGTTAAAGATCGAACAAGCCCACAGTCGTGCCATGCACGCTTTGGTGCTTGGTGATGGTGAAAGCATTTTTAGTGGGCTTGTTGGTATTACCAAAGACGGATTGGGTGAACAGTCTCGGCTATACCGTGCAATGTTTGCTATGCAACAAGGTTTTGCAATAGCACAGGCAAGCATTGCGATGCAACAAGCCATTTCAAGCGGTTTAGCCAAAGGCTTTCCTGCAGGCTTAGCTGATATGACGGCGGCGGTTTTGCATGGGGCAAAGATTGTAAGTGCAATTAAGTCAGTGGTTATGCCAGTTGGACAAGCCCACGATGGCATCATGTCCATTCCTAAAAGCGGAACTTGGAATCTTGAAAAAGGCGAACGTGTATTGCCACGCCATACCGCCAAAACCTTAGATGATAAGTTAAACAGCTTGCAAAGCGGTAATGTTGTTGTCAATCAGCACATTACAATCAATGCAGATGGTACGCACGATGTCAAAGACACAAACCAAAACCAAATTGGACAGGTTTTAAAAGCCGCTATGCTTGCGGTATTACAAGGTGAAATGCGCCAAAACGGTTCGATTTATAATTTTGTGCGTAATCAGCGATAAGAGGCTATGATGAGCTTAAAAACTTTCAAGTGGACAATGAATATGGGGATATCCGCCGATGTGTATCACGCAGTCAGTAAAACGCAGTTTGATGACGGCTATACTCAGCGTGTCAGTACAGGCATTAACAACAAGCGTACAAACTGGATAGGGATAAAAACAGGCGATTTAGAAACCGTCATTAAACCAATCAAAACTTTTCTTGATGAGCACAAAGGTATTACCCCTTTTCTTTGGAATGATCCGCACGGTAATACCCACAAATACACCTGCCAAGATTATGAACTTAGCCAAAGAAAAGGCAATTTTTGGCAGATAAGCCTTAAATTTGAACAAGCCTTCTGATGGGTTTTATATTTATTGATGGCGTAAATTATGAAAACGCTCTTTATTCACGAACGGAATAACAGTTATGTCTTTTAATAGCGACATTCAAAAACTTACAGTAGACGGTATGGTTACGTTGTTTGAGCTTGATGCAACCAAAATGGGTGCTGGAATTTTACGTTTTCACGGACACAACCATGACAAAAACGAGGGCAATATCATCTTTCGTGGTCAAACGTTTATGCCACAAGCTTTATCGGTAACAGGGCTTGAAATGCGATCAGATGGCAAGGCAAGCACGCCTGTGTTAACCCTTGCCAACAATATTGCAGGGGTGCAAGGTGCGGTATCAGCATATTGTTTGCAGTTTAATGACTTTGCTACTGCAAGCCTTAAGGTTATCACAACGCTTGCCAAATATCTTGATGCGGTGAATTTTGACAAGGGCAATCCTAATGCTGGTGATGAATGTAAAGAACAGCTATGGTTTGTAGAACAAAAAACATCAGAAAACCACGCTCAGGTTACTTTTGAACTTGCCAATCCGATTGATTTGGAGGGGCTAAAAATCCCTGTGCGTGAGATTAATAATTATTGTTATTTGGCGGTACATGGACAATATAGGTCAGAAGCGTGTGGTTATATAGGCACGGCAATGTTTGATGAAACCGATAAGCCAACAGACAATCCTGTATTGGATAAATGTGGTGGGCGTATGAAATCATGCGTTTTGCGTCATGGGCGAAATAAGCCCTTACCGTTTGGGGGTTGCCCTGCCAGTGGTTTAACTGGGATTTAATAAGAAGTATCATATGAAACTTACCAAATCTTTAAAATCCGCCATTATTGCCCACGCCCTTGATTGTTATCCTGCTGAGTGTTGCGGCGTGATTGTCAATGGCAATTATATTCCTTGTGTCAATACAGCGGTAGACAATGAACAATTTACCATTTGCCCTAAAGATTTTGCCAAAGCAGAAAGTTTCGGTAAAATCCAAGCAATCGTGCATAGCCACCCAGATGGCGGGGTTTTACCATCTGATTTGGATAAATTACAGATTGAATTGCACGGTTTGCCTTGGGTTATTGTCGCAGTGTCAAAACACGAGTACGGCGAAAAACCTTCGTTTGGCTTGTATCAGCCGTGTGGGTATAAACCGCCACTTTTGGGGCGAAATTACATTCATGGCGTGCAAGATTGTTATGCCATTGTTCGTGATTTTTATGAACGTGAATTTGGCATACTGCTGCTAGAGTTTGAACGCACTGATGCATGGTGGGAAGATCCGATGCATCTACCACTTTATGAACAGAACTTTGAAAATGCAGGTTTTTTAGCGGTGGATAAACATCATTTGCAATATGGCGATATCCTGCTTTGTCGTGTGGGGAGGACGCACCATGTCAATCATGCATTGATTTGGCTTGGGAATAACGGCGTACTAACAAGCGAGATGACACCACCTTGTGTTGGTAATACCCTAATTTTACATCACCCTTACGGACGGCAAAGCGTGCGTGAAATTTATGGCAAGCAGTGGGCGGATAGGACGGTTCTTGCGGTGCGTCATCATTCAAGGCAGGGGGTTTAATTATGAAAACAATCATTTTACACGGCATTCTTGCCAAAAAATTTGGCAAATCGTTTAAGTTGTCTGTAGACAGTGCCAAAGAAGCCATGCGTGCTTTATGCGTACAGCTTGTTGGTTTTGAACAATTTATGATGAATGCTCATAGACAAGGATTGCGTTTTGCGGTGTTTAATGACACGCACAACATTGGCGAGCGTGAGCTTGAGATGACTCACACTGCTAAGATTATCCGAGTTGTGCCTGTGGTGGAGGGGTCAAAAAAAAGCGGCGTGTTACAAACCGTGTTAGGAGCGGTCATGGTAGCAGCAGGCATTGTGGTAACTGGTATGACTTTTGGGGCGGCAGGGGCAGTAGGTGCAGGTTTGATTGGTGCAGGGATTGGCTTGATGGCAGGGGGTATTGCACAAATGTTTATGCCAAAAGCGGACACACAAGACCAAAATCAAGACGGAAACAAAGCAAACAAAGGTTTTGGCGGTGCAGTTACGACTGTTGCACAAGGCAATCCCATACCGATTTTATACGGTGAACGAGAAATTGGTGGATTTATCATGTCGGCAAGTCAACTTTCAGAGGACATGTTGTAATCATTGTAACCACACATTGTAACCACACATTATAACCACAAGTATAGACACAATCACAATCAGAGACAATAAAAATGACCATTTATGGTGCTAAAAAAGACGGCAACAAACAGCACAAGCCCATCATTGCTCCAGACTCTGCACAATCAAAAACTTACATTAGCATACTTTATGGGTTGGGTGAAGGTGAAATTGCAGGGCTTGTAGATGGCTATAAGTCGGTTTACTTGGATAATACGCCACTACAAAACGACAACGGCGAGTTTAATTTTCCAAATGTCAAGGTGGATTTTCGTTCAGGCACAAACGACCAAACCTACATTGATGGTTTTCCCGATATAGCAAATGAAACAGGTGTGGGTGTGGAATTAAAGCATACCACGCCGTGGGTAAAGTCGTTTAATAATCTTGATCTTGATGCTCTACGGATACGTTTAAAATGGGGAGCACTTCGTTCACAAGATACTGAAAATGGTGATGTCAATGGGGTAAAAATTGATTATGCTATTGATATTAAGACAGACAAGGGTGGCTGGGTACAAGTTTTAAATACATCGATCAATGCTAAGACATCGGAAGCTTACGAACGCTCACATCGCATTGATTTGCCTGTTGCTACAACTGGTTGGCAAGTGCGTGTGCGACGCATCACACCAAATAGCACATCTGATTATGTTTTGGACAAAATGTTCATATCAGCAATTACCGAGATCATTGATTTAAAATTACGCTATCCAAACACTGCTTTATTGGGTTTACGCTATGATGCTGAAAGTTTTGGCAATGTTGCCAAGATGTCAGCTCGTTGTAAGGGCTTGATTATCAAAGTGCCAACCAACTATGATCCTGTGTCTTATACTTATGATGGGCTGTGGAATGGTGAATTTAAATTGGCATACAGCAATAACCCTGCGTGGGTGTATTATGACTTATGCACCGCCGAGCGTTACGGTTTGGGTGGGCGACTGAAAGCGTATATGATTGACAAATGGTCTTTATACCGCCTTGCCCAGTATTGTGATGAAATGGTAGATGATGGTATGGGAGGGCGTGAACCGCGTTTTGCAGTCAATGTCTATATTCAATCAGCACAAAGTGCGTTTGATTTGTTGTCAAAATTGGCAGGCGTATTTCGTGCAATCAGTTACTGGAATGGTACAAGTATTGTACTGGACGCGGACATTCCACAAGATAGCATGTACTCATTTAGCCGTGCCAATGTCATTGACGGTATGTTTGAGTACACAGGCACAAAAGCCAGAGATCGACATACTGTTGCAAAAGTGGCATGGGATAACCCTGATAATCACTTTAAAACCGAGTATGAATACGTAAGAGATGAAAAAGCCATTGCCAAATTTGGCGTGCGTATTGTTGATATTTCAGCTTTTGGCTGTACATCTAAAGGTCAAGCCCAGCGTGCAGGACTTTGGGCGTTAAAGTCTGAACAACTTGAAACACGCATGGTAACGTTTAAAGTGGGTTTAGACGGCTATATGCCAAGCCCTGGCAAAGTGATTGAAATTAGCGATGAGTTGTTTGCAGGGCGTGCAACAGGCGGTCGTGTATTGGCAATAAATGATAAAAAAACCGTCGTTACGTTGGATCGTTTTATCGTTGCCAATGCAAATGACACGCTTGTGATTAACGGTGATGATGGTATCAGTCAAAGACGACAAATACAAGCGGTAAGTGGTGATAAAGTTACTGTTACTAAGCCGTTTGATAGTATCAGTGTGGAAAATGTGTGGGTGCTAGACAGCAAAGATCTTGCTACCATGAAATTTCGTGTGTTATCAGTAACGGCAGATGACAATCACCGATTTACCATCACCGCAGTGCAATACAACCCTGCCAAATATGACGCGATTGACGCAGGGGCGTATATTGATGAATATCCGATCAGTGTCATTAATCCTACTGTACAAGCCCCTACAATATCGGTCAATTTGTCATCGTATCATGCTATCAATCAAGGCGTAACCGTTACCACGCTTGTCATCTCATGGGAGCAAGCGACAGGAGCGGTAAAATATCAAGCAGAATGGCGAAAAGACAACGGCAATTGGCAAGCTTTGCCACTTACAGGTACAAACAGCATTGAGATTGGTGGTGTATACGCAGGACAATATGAAGCACGCGTAACGGCTATTAACGCTTTTGGACAAGCAAGTCTGGCAACATATTCAAACTTAACTAAAATTCAAGGCAAGCAAGGCAAGCCTATAAAACTTGCCAAATTAACCGTTCAAGGGGTATTGTTTGGCATGGAGCTTGGTTGGGTTTTTGGAGAAAAGTCAGAAGACGCAAATTTTACAGAAATACAGCTTAGTCCAAACGGTTACAGTGATATCACCACGCTTGGTACATTTGCCTATCCAACCAACAAACACGAAATTACAGGACTACAAGGCAACTTAACCCAGTTTTACCGTGGGCGTATCGTAGACAAACTTGGCAATGTATCAGACTGGACAGATTGGGTAAGTGGGACGACATCAGCAGATGCCAATAAAGTGCTTGAGATTTTGTCAGGCCATATTGGCGAGTTGCATTTAGATCAAAAACTAAGGCAACCGATTGCCAAAATTGACGGTATTGAAAATGGGCTAAACGGTGTTAAAAACCAAATTACCACGCTTGTTACAAATATTAATGGTTTACAAACAACCACCGCTCAAAAGCTGTTACAGCTTGAAAGCGATCTAAATGATAAAGCAACCGCCACCGCCCTACATGACTTAACCACGCGTGTTACCCAAGTGGACGGATATATCACAGCACAAGCCAACAAAATTAACACCTTGCAAACAAGCGTAAGTGGCCAGATAGCCAGTATTCGCAATGTTGAACAGTCAGTCAATGGCGTAAAAGCGGTTAAAGCGGTAACGGTAGACAATAACGGCTTTATCAGTGGTTATGGTTTGATGAGTGAGTTACAAAATGGGCAAGTAACCAGCAGTTTTGGTATTAATGCTGACCAGATTTATTTTGGTTCAACAACATTAAGCAAAAAACCGTTTGTATTTACGACACGACCTATTACGATTGACGGTGTGCGTTATCCGATAGGGGCGTGGTTTAACACTGCGTCTATTGCAGAGGCTTCTATTAAAAATGCACATTTAGCCGATGCCAGTATTGAAAATGCCAAAATTGCCAACGGTGCAATTAGCAGTGCCAAAATCCAAGATGGCCAGATTATGAATGCCAAAATCCAAGATGGGGCAATTACCACCGCTAAGATTGGTATAGCACAGGTTGATACTTTACAAATCAAAGGCGAAGCAGTTGTTGTGCCTAGACTACAATACTCACCACAGGAGTTTGCGTTTTATACCATTGACACCGAAGAAGAAATTAACCGTGTTAGCCTTGATGCTCGTGGGGGAGCAGTGTCAATCCAATTTACTTTTGAGAAATTAACCGCTCGTTCGGGCGGTAATAATGACGGCTCAAATGGGGTGGTGATTATCCGTATTAAGCGAAATGACACCACGCTTAGAGTGATCAGAATGGAAGGGCATATGGCAACCGATACCATCACAACAGGCTATGGGGATAACAGACACATTTCAACACACCCATACAAGCAATTAGATTATGAATTTATCACACTTGCAACCTTAATAGATAAACCACCACAAGGCGAGCAGATTTATACGGTTACACTGGAAAGCCGTGGGCTAAATTCAGGCAAGTCAAGTAGTGATAGAGCTTTATATCCTGTTGTGATTACGGCACGTAGTTTTCAGTTATTAGGCGTAAGGAGGTAGCATGCTTATTGTGCTATATATTTACAAAAAATCAGACGGTACATTTTTATACCAAGACACAGGCAATCCTGATGATGTCATCAAAGACCTATTGGACAATAAAGACTTTACTCTAACTCCAATACCAAACAATGATAAGTTATGGCGGTGGGTAGATGGCCGTTGGGTTTAGCATGTATTTGTCTTATTATTAACCAAATTTTAATTGGATTTTTTACCATTACCGCCATTTGGCGGTTTTTTATTGGAGTTAACCATGCCTGAAAAAGATCCCACTACTTATACGCTACTCACTTACATTTGGGTAGGACTGCTTGCTATGGGAGGAGGGTTGGTAGCGTTTATCAGACGGCTCAATGAACAAAAACAACCAGAAAAATTGCGTGTTGTGTTTGTCAAACTTATTGGTGAGCTTGTCATCTCAGGATTTGCAGGCTTAATTACGTTTTATTTTTGTGAGTTTTTAGAAATTGAACAATTATTGACAGCGGTATTGGTTGCCGTCAGCGGTCATGCAGGTGGCAATGCCATTGATCTTGTAACGAGACTTATTGAAAAACACATCAACCGAAAAACAGGAGATTGATTATGACAATTGCAAATGAATTAAAATGGATTGCCAATGCACGCAAGCTTGTTGGTATAACCGAAATAAAATGGGCAAAACACAATCCAGTTATTATTGGGTTGTGGAGATCTGCTTTTGAAGCGGTTGGTCAGCAGCCACCTGCTGTGTTCAAAAACGACGAGACAGCGTGGTGTGGCGGCTTTGTTGGCGGTGTGCTTGCTGATAGTGGTTTGGGATATCATATTCCAAATGCCTTTCCTATGGCAAGGGCGTGGCTAAAAGCTGGCACAAAATTAGACAAACCTGCTTATGGTTGTATCGTGGTTTTTTGGCGTGGCACACCTAAGTCCGCCAGTGGTCATGTTGGTTTTGTTGTTGGGCGTGATAGAAAAGGCAATCTTATGGTATTGGGTGGCAACCAGTCCGACAAGGTTAGTATTGTGCCATTTGCCACCAGCCGTGTGTTAGGCTATCGTTGGTGCGGTACATTACCAAATCCTGCAAAACACAGATACGATTTACCCCTCTTGGATAGTGATGGGAGGGTATCAAAAAATGAAGCTTGATAATATCCCCACATCGAGAAGGTGTGGGGATATTTTTTTGCGGAAAATTTGCGTATTTTTATAATATAAATTATTTAACTTATTGATTTTATTTGTTTATTTCTTGAGCAGGGTGTTATCAACCATCGGGGCGGTGCTAATACGCTTATTGCCTGATTTTAAATTGATTTGTTGTGTAGGCATTGATTTTATTACCTTTTGGGATCGATCGGCGTCATATAAAACGCTTTTTGGCTTGGTTTTAAAAAAGCGGCAGTTATTATAGAGTGATTAACAAAAAACTACAATCACAAAATAAAATCAAAAAATACAGTCATTGGTTTTATAAAAAATGTTTTATAAAAAAATGTTTTATAAAAATATAATGCTTAGTTTTGCCAAATTTTGTTATAATAAATAGATTTATTTTATCCATATTGTCATTATTAACAAATATTTAAAACTTAAGGAAATTTTATGACAAACGCACAACATTTTGATTACATTGCAATTGGTGGCGGATCTGGCGGTATTGCAAGTGTGAACCGAGCTGCCCAATATGGCAAAAAATGCGCGATTATTGAGGCAAAACACATTGGTGGAACTTGTGTGAATGTAGGCTGTGTGCCAAAAAAAATCACCTGGTATGGCGCCCAAATTGCAGAAGCGTTAAATAAATATGCCGCCGATTATGGTTTTGACATTACGCTGAATAAATTTGATTATGCAACTTTGGTAAAATCTCGCAATGCCTATATTGAACATGTGCATAAAGTATACGATCGTGGTTTTGAAAAAAACAACGTTACCGTGATTAATGGTTTTGCCAAATTCATTGATAAAAACCGCGTTGAGGTTACCTTGCAAAATGGTGATATCCAAACGGTTACCGCTGATAAAATTGTGCTTGCAATGGGTGGGCGTCCTACGCGTCCAAACATTGACGGTCAACAATTTGGCATTGATTCGGATCAATTGTTTGATTTAACCAAACTGCCAAATCGTGTCGCTGTGGTGGGCGGTGGCTATATCGGTGTTGAAATTTCTGGTGTGTTTAATGGCCTTGGTGTAAAGACACATTTGATTTTACGCGGTGAAAAACCACTAAAAGAATTTGACGCAGATATTGTAGATACACTTGTGGGGGTGATGAAAACCGATGGCATTCAGTTGCACCCTTGCACTGAAATTAACAAAGTGACAAAAAATGCTGACGACAGTTTAACCTTAAATTTTAACAATGGTGAAACGCTCGATGTGGATTGCTTGGTATGGGCGGTTGGACGTAACCCTGCAACCGATAATATTGGGCTGGAACAAGTGGGTGTTGCATTAAACGCCAACGGTTTTGTTAAAGTGGATAAATTCCAAAACACCAGTGTTGACAATATTTATGCAATTGGTGATATTATTGAAAACGGCGTGGCATTGACACCAGTTGCAGTTGCAAGTGGCCGTCGTCTTTCTGAACGTTTGTTTAACAATAAACCCAATGAGCATTTGGATTATAACTTAATTCCAACGGTGATGTTTAGCCACCCGCCGATTGGTATGATTGGACTTACCGAAGATCAGGCGATCAAACAGTTTGGCGTGGATAATATCAAGGTTTATAACTCATCGTTTACACCAATGTACGGTGGCGTAACACAGCATCGTCAGCCATGTCGCATGAAACTTATTTGTCAGGGCGATAATGAAAAAATCGTTGGTTTACATGGTGTGGGTTTTGGAGTTGATGAGATGATCCAAGGTTTTGCAGTGGCGATTAAAATGGGAGCAACCAAGGCGGATTTTGACAATACAGTGGCAATTCACCCAACAGGATCGGAGGAGTTTGTAACGTTGCGTTGATTGAATGAAAATTCATGCACAAGCGTTTAACAGCAGTTTTTAACAAAAGTTTTAAAAATAAGTTTTAATAGTAGCCATAAAACATCGTCAATTTTGGCGATGTTATAACAGCAAGGTTGTTACTTATCATGCAAACCATCGTTGAAAGTGCAGAGCAAGCCCTACAAATGCTAAAAGAGGGCAATGCTCGTTTTGTGGAAAGCCTAAAAAATCCAAATGCCACCCTGTTGGCAAGCAATGCTTTGACCGATGTACATGACCCTTATGCAATTATTTTGGGTTGTTCGGATGCTCGCGTGCCCGCTGAAATTATTTTTGATCAAAGTTTGGGCGATTTGTTTGTTATCCGTGTGGCAGGCAATGTTGTTGCACCGTCACAAATTGGTTCGGTAGAATTTGCTACTGAAAAATTTGGCACAAAACTTGTGGTTGTGCTTGGACATTCGCATTGTGGGGCGGTAACCGCTTGTGTGGAAACGTTAATTAATCCTGAACAGTATTTTTCACCAAACTTACAATCCATTGTGGATAGAATACGTCCAAGCGTGTACAATTTGCACGAAATTTACACAGCAGGCGGACAAGCAGTAGATGCTGATGAACTGGTTGCTCGTGGTATTAAAGCCAATGTGCGCATGTCAGTCAGCCAGCTTAAACACGGTTCTCGAGCCTTAGAGGATTTGGTAGATGCAGGGCGGTTGTTGATTATTGGAGCGGTGTATGATTTAAAAACAGGCAAGGTTGCATTTTTAAAATAAATTTTTTAAAATAAATTTAGCAAATTTTATCAAGGTGATAGCATGACCACAGCAACAAAAACCACAGCAACAAAAACCACAGCAACAAAAATTTCTGAACAAACACAAAGTTATACCTTTAATCATACCATGTTGCGCATTAAAGATCCAAAACCATCACTGGATTTTTACCAAAATGTGCTTGGTATGACCTTGCTTTACAAAAAATCATACCCTGATGCCAAGTTTGATTTGTATTTTTTGGCAAAACTTAGTGATAATGAAATTGCCAATTTACCTGCACAAGATACCGCCGAACGTGCAGAATTTACCTTTAGTCAGCGTGGGGTTTTGGAGTTAACGCACAATTATGACACACAAAACGATGCCGATTTTGCCTATCATCATGGCAATAGCGAGCCTAAAGGGTTTGGACATATTTGTTTTGCTGTGCCTGATTTAATGGCGGCCGTGGCGTGGTTTGATGAAAATAACGTGGTTTTTCAAAAACGCCCAGAAGAAGGCATGATGAAAAATATTGCTTTTATCAAAGATCCAGATGGTTATTGGATTGAAATTGTACAAGCCAATACCATGCGTTAATCGGTTAAAATCTGGTGGGCTGGCTTGTTAAGCCTAGCTATTGCCTGTTTAATCATTGTCTCGTCGAAACAAAAGTTGCTTGCTATCAGAAAATTCTTCCACAAAATAATAACCGTCCAAAGCAAAGTTTTTTAACTCATCTACATGTGTCAACTGATTTTCGCAGGCATAACGCACCATTAAACCACGGGCTTTTTTGGCATAAAAACTCACCACTTTATAAACACCATTTTTGCCATCTTCAAAGCGTGGCGTTACGATATCGGCGTGAATAACATTTGGATTTATCGCCTTAAAATATTCGTTGGACGCTAAATTTACCAACACCTTGTCGCCATTTTTAGCCATACGCTGATTGATCAGATTGCCAATTGTGTCGCCCCAAAACTGATACAAATCCTTACCGCGTGCGTTGGCAAGTTTTATCCCCATTTCTAAGCGATAAGGCAAAATTAAATCCAGCGGTTTTAACAAACCATATAAGCCTGATAAAATGCCAAGTTGTTGATTTAAATATAAAATTTGTGATAGATTCAGTTGATAAGCATTCAAACCTGCATACACATCACCGTCAAATAAATAAATCGCAGGTTTTGCTTTTTGGTGTTGGCTAAATGGCAGGTTTTCACTCCATTGCCAATCATCATTACGTTGTTTATTTAGTTCTGCTAAATTATGTGAAATATGCATCAATTGCATTAAATCTGTTGGATCTAAGGGTTTTAAGATGGACATTAATTCACAGGCCGAAGGCATAAGTTTAGGTTGGCTGTACTGATCAAACTCAAGTGGCGGTGTATCGGTTTCGTTTAAGTTTTTGGCAGGTGATAGTAAAAAATACATAATAATACCTTATAAAATTTCTAATTAATAACACTTGGTTCATTGATCTAATCAACGGTATAGCACCATGTTGGGCGTTTTGTTACCAAACAGAGCAGTTCATAACTTACCGTGGCATTCCAATTGGCAACGTGATCAATTGGCAATTTGTCGCCCCATAATTGTACAGGCGTGTGCAAGGTTACGTTACTGTTTGCAGGAATTTCTACCATAAGCATATCCATGGCCACTCGTCCAATAATCGACAAATGTTCTATTTTATCGCTAATTTTTGCCACCACATACGCATCATCGCTAATCACTCTTGGATAACCATCGGCATAACCTACGCTAACAATGCCAATTTGACAAGGTTGTTTGGCTTGCCAACGACTGCCATAGCCCACACAATCACCAGTATCGAGTGTGTGAATTGCCATGATACTGGCTTTAAATTGCATGACAGGGCGTAAGTTTAATTGTTCGGCAGTTTGTTCGGAAATTGGAGTTGCACCATACAGCATGATGCCTGCACGCACCCAATCATGTTGATGTTCGGCAAAATTAACAATGCCTGCTGAATTGCACAGTGAACCTTGTACCGTTGGACTAACTTGTTGTTTTAAGGTTGACAAAACGCGTTCAAAAATACTGATCTGTTGCTTATTTTGTGGGTGATTTTTTACATCGGCATTGGCAAAATGACTGGTTAAAATCAGCGGATAGCCAATTGCGGATAATTGTTTGGTAATTTGTAAAATCTCGTGTTCGCTAAAACCTAGGCGATTCATGCCTGTGTTGAGTTTTAGCCAAATTGGTGTGTTGCTAGGCTCTTTGGAGGGGTATTGTAATGCCCAACTAAGCTGTTCGGTATGATGTATCATACATTGCAACTGATTGGCAAGGCAGTATTGCCACTCTTCTAAAGAAAACGCCCCCTCAATCACAATAATCGGCTTATCCCAACCGGCTTGTTGCAGTGTTTTGGCCTCTGCCAAACAAGCCACACCCAAGGCATCGGCTGATTGTAACGTTGGCAAGCACTCATTGACGCCATGTCCGTAAGCATTGGCTTTTACCATGGCCATAAGTTTGGCGTGAGGAGCGTGTTGTTTGGCAATTTGTAAATTGTGGGCTAGGGCGGATAAATCGATGGTAATGTGAGTATTTCGCATGATTGTTTCTATTTAAATGATTGATCTAATACAAGTTATTCATTGGCATCGCTATGAATTTCACCTTGATACATTTCTGGAGTTAGGTTAATAAAACGGGTAAATTGCCCTTGAAACCCAAGTCTAACTGTGCCAATTGGACCGTTACGCTGTTTGCCTATGATAATCTCGGCAATGCCTTTGGCATCGGTTTTTTCATTATACACCTCCTCACGGTAAATAAACATAATCAAGTCGGCATCTTGTTCAATGGCTCCCGACTCGCGCAAATCTGACATAATTGGACGTTTGCTGGGGCGGTTTTCTAAACTGCGATTTAGCTGGGATAGAGCAACGACAGGGCAGTTCATTTCGCGTGCCAAGGCTTTTAAACTGCGTGAAATTTCGGAAATTTCACCAACGCGGTTGCCATCTAAACTGGGTACTTTCATCAATTGCAAATAGTCTACCAACACAAGCCCAAGTTTGCCATCATTGTCTTTGGCGATTCTGCGACAACGCGAACGCACCTCAGATGGAGGCAAGGCGGTGCTGTCATCTATGTACAGTTTTTTGTTGTGCAAATGGGCAATAACAGTGGTTAACATTGACCAATCAGGTTCGGTTAATTTGCCCGAGCGTAAACTGCCTTGATCAATGCCACCCCAGGACGATAAAAGTCGCATAACAATCGATTCAGCGGGCATTTCCATAGAAAATACTATCACGGGCAAATCGGTATGATTTAAAACCGCTTCTGCCAAATTCATCGCAAAAGTAGTCTTACCCATAGATGGCCTGGCTGCAACGATGATCAAATCACCGCGTTGCAAGCCTTGAGTTTTGTTGTTTAATTCTGCAAATGGGGTTTGCAATCCGATCAAGCCGTCAGGTTGTCCTTTTAGGGTTTGAATGGTGTCCATCACACTGGTAATTACAGTATTGATACGAACCGGGCCTTTGCTTTGTGAGCTGCGACTGTATTGTTCGTTAATTGCAAAAATCTCGCTTTCGGCAACATCTAAAATATCACTAACGCTTTGCCCTTTGCTGTCATAGGCAAGATTGAGCATATGGTTGCCCGCCTTGATGATTTGACGCAATACCGAAAACTCGCGCACTCGCTGGGCATAAGCGGATAAATTAAACAAAGTTGCAGGGCTTTGCGATAAAATTTCTGCCAAATAATCCGTGCCTCCGGCGGCGTTGAGTTGTTTTTGTGATTCAAGCCAATCGGATACCATGACCACATCGTAAGGCTCGTTTCTGTTGGCAAGGTGCATAATGGCATTAAAAATCAACTGATGCCGTTGGGCGTAAAAATCTTTTTCGTTAATGCTGTCAGAAATGCGTTCAAAACTTTCTTCTAAAGACATTAAACTTGCCAACACAGATTTTTCCAAATCAATGCTGTGAGGCTGATGTAGTGTATTTTGGGATAAAATAGGTTGTGCTGATTTTTCGGTTTTTTCGGTGGTTGTAAACGACTGATTGTTGGGTAAAGTGTGTGTATTGGGCAAGTGATTGTCTGGCATTTTTTTCTCAAAATTTTCTAAGTGTTTGGTAATCAATGAATTATTTTTTAGCAAGCCACTATACTTAATTTTTTGCCAAAAAACCAATAAATATTTTTAATCAAAATTTGCAAAAAAAACCAAAAACAAAAACCACAAAAAAAAGAGACAACCAAAGTCATCTCTTTTTATGCTTCTAGTCTTATGCGTCTAGAAAATCAACATTTAAGCCAAGCAATTTTAAGCTAAACTTAGCAATTAAACTTAGCAATTAAGCATTGCTGTCTTCTGCTAAAATCGTTACCAAAATATCGGTATTAATGTCATGATGTAGTTGGATAGTTACATTGTACTCACCAACATTACGCAGTGAACCTTCGGGTAATTTCACTTCTGAACGATCAACTGGTAAGCCAGATTTTGTCAATGCATCGGCGATATCACGCGTACCAATAGAACCGAACAATTTGCCTTCATCACCTGCTTTTGCACGGATAATGACGTTTACATCTTGCAATGCTTCTGCACGTTTGTTGGCTTCTGCCAATTCTTGGGCTTCTTGTTTTTCTAATTCAGCACGGCGTGCTTCAAATTTTTGAACGTTTGCTTCAGTGGCAGGCAATGCTTTGCCTTGTGGTACAAGAAAGTTACGACCGTAACCTGCTTTTACATTCACAGTATCACCCAATTTGCCTAAGTTAGCGATACGTTGTAATAAGATAACTTGCATATATCACTCCTTAGATTATTTTTGGCTGTCAGTGTAGTGGATTAACGCAAGGTAACGAGCTTGTTTGATAGCAGTCGCTAGTTGGCGTTGGTATTTGGTTGAGGTACCAGTAATACGGCTTGGTACGATTTTGCCACTTTCACTGATGTATTGTTTGAGCAATTCTACATCTTTATAGTCAATGTGGGTAATGCCTTCAGCAGTAAAACGGCAAAATTTACGACGGCGGTAAAAACGTGCCATGGTTAGTCTCCTTAATTATTCGTCGTTATTGTCAGCGTCGTCAGATGACTCATCATCGGCTGATTGGTAATCTTCTTGGCTGTCGTTACGGCGTGATGCTTTGCGTGCACGCTTTTCTTCAGCGGATTTTGCCAATGGTGACTCTTCGGTAATTGCTTCATCACGGCGGATAATCAGACTGCGAATAATCGCATCGTTATAACGGAATAGCTCTTCTAATTCATCAAGAGTAGGCTGGCCTACTTCGATGTTAAGCAACACATAGTGAGCTTTGTGTACTTTGTTAATTGGATATGCCAATTGACGACGTCCCCAATCTTCTAAGCGATGGATAATACCATTTTGCTCTTTGATAAGGTTCATGTAACGCTCAACCATGCTAACCACTTGGTCGCTTTGGTCTGGGTGTACTAACAACACCAGTTCATAATGTCTCATAAAGACTCCTTACGGATTAAATAGCCATTGACCCCATGCCAACAGCAAGGAGATGGTTTTGATAAAAGCTAAAGTTTATCAAACACACAATAAAGTGCAATATTTTACGCTAAATTTATTGATTTGGCAAGTTTTATTTAAAATTATCGCTCCACTTGCCCCACATCTCTTACCGCCCCTGTATCGGCACTGGTGGTTAAAGCCGCATAAGCACGCAAGGCTTGTGAAACATAGCGTTCACGCTTAACAGGCTTCCATGCTTGTTTGCCAAGGGTTTGCATATTTACACGGCGTTTATCAAGCTCGTCATCACTGATATCCAAATGAATGCTGCGTTTTGGAATGTCAATATGAATGCGGTCAAATTCTTCAACCAAACCAATTGCCCCGCCTTCAGCCGCTTCGGGGCTTGCATGCCCGATTGAAAGTCCAGACGTGCCACCGCTAAACCGCCCATCGGTGAGTAATGCACACACTTTGCCAAGCCCTTTGGATTTTAAATAACTGGTCGGATAAAGCATTTCTTGCATGCCAGGGCCACCTTTTGGGCCTTCGTAGCGGATAATGACGATATCACCTGCGACAATTTTGTCCGCCAAAATTGCTGCCACTGCATCGTCTTGGCTTTCAAATACTCGGGCCCGTCCTGTAAAGGTTAAAATGCTTTCGTCCACGCCTGCGGTTTTTACCACACAGCCACGTTTGGCAATGTTGCCAAATAATACCGCCAAACCGCCATCTTGTGAATAGGCGTGTTCTTTGGAGCGGATACAGCCGCTTTCACGGTTTAAGTCTAGGTTAGGATAGTGTTTATTTTGGCTAAAGGCCTGCGTGGTGCGTACGCCGCCAGGGGAAGCGATGTATAAATCCCGAGCCTGTGTGTTGTTAGGATTCATCACGTCCCATTTTGTTAAGGCGTGTTTTAACGTGGTTTCATGCACGGTTGCCACATCGGTTTGTAATAAGCCAGCACGGTCAAGTTCGGCCAAAATTCCCATCACGCCGCCAGCTCGGTGCACGTCTTCCATGTGGTATTTTTGCGTGGCGGGGGCGACTTTGGATAAACAAGGCACACGGCGGCTTAAGCGGTCAATGTCCGCCATTTTAAAATCCACTTTCGCTTCATTGGCAGCGGCGAGCAAGTGCAAAATGGTGTTGGTAGAACCGCCCATGGCAATGTCAAGACTCATGGCGTTTTCAAAAGCGGCCTTGGTGGCAATGTTGCGTGGCAAAACCATGTCATCACCTTGTTCATAATGACGTTTGGCAATATTGACAATGGTACGCCCGGCGGTTAAAAACAGCTCTTTACGCTTGGCATGCGTGGCAAGCAGCGAGCCGTTACCCGGTAAAGACAAACCTAAGGCTTCGGTCAAACAGTTCATCGAATTTGCGGTAAACATGCCCGAACACGAGCCACAGGTTGGACACGCCGAGCGTTCGGTGGTTGCCACATCGCTGTCTGAAATCATGTCATCGGCGGCGTCAATCATGGCATCGACAAGGTCAAGTTTACGCACTTTTTGCCCTTTGTCATCGGTTACGGTTTCATGCACGCTATGTCCATCGCTCAAAGTACTTGCCAAAACTTTGCCTGCTTCCATTGGCCCGCCTGACACAAAAATCGTTGGAATATTCAGTCGCAAAGCCGCCATTAACATACCGGGCGTGATTTTATCGCAATTAGAAATGCACACCAACGCATCGGCACAATGGGCGTTCACCATATATTCCACGCTATCGGCAATCAAATCACGGCTGGGCAAGCTATACAACATACCACTATGCCCCATTGCTATGCCATCATCTACGGCAATGGTGTTAAATTCTTTGGCAACGCCGCCTGCTTGTTCAATCTCGCGCGCCACCAATTGCCCCATGTCTTTTAAATGCACATGCCCCGGCACAAACTGGGTAAATGAATTGGCAATGGCAATAATCGGCTTGTTAAAATCATCATCAGTCATGCCTGTGGCTCGCCAAAGGGCTCTGGCACCTGCCATGTTGCGGCCATGAGTGGAAGTTTTGGAGCGGTAAGTTGGCATACATAATCCTTAAAATTGGCTAAAGGGCTAAAATTTCTTATTTTACCGTTAAAAGCCAAATCAGTAAACCCAATTGGTAGGGCAAACAAGCGTTAAAAGCGTTAAATTTGCTTACTGATTTATAAGAAAAAGTTTGCTAAAATAGGTTTTGTTATATCTAAATGAATCAAAACCATGCCAAAATCAACCACCAATCAAGCCGTTAGCAAGAATCCAATTTGTCAAGCATTGGAGCAAACTTTACAGTTTTTGCATGATGATGGACAAGTTAAACCTGTGCGTATTTTGTTAATTGCTGAAAATCATGATTATTTTCAAATGCTTAAGCAAAACTTTACGGATTTTGATTATCAATTTTATCCAAATGATGTATTTAATGAAATTAAATTTTATCAGCAGTACGATGTAGCCATTTTGATTTTAAATCAACCAGATATTGCGGTTTCTAAACAAAACCTACAGCGTTGTCGTGATTTATTTGCCAAATACAATTTGGTTTTTAATGCCAAAAATAGCCCTCTTAATCCCATTGAATTTGGTTTTCGGTATTTTTGCCAAACCTTTTGTCAAATTAACCAACAAAATTTTAACCTTTATCAGTTTAATCTGTTTGATTATAAACAATTGCCAGATTGGCTAAACAGTAAGTTTTGGGCAAATCCTGAAAATTGGGATAAGTTTCGTTGGTGAATTAGCGGTTATAGGATTTTTGTTAAAATTTAGCCAATATTGTTAAAAATTTTGCTTAAAACTATTTACAAAAAATCATTAATTGTTTAATCTATAGCAATTATTTTTACGGTTTTGTAAGGAAAGATCATGTTAAATATCAAAAATGTATTGACAGTTTCGATGGTTGTGGGTGGTTTGGTACTCACGGGTTGCTCTGCCAAACAAAAAACCTCAGAGGTTGTGGTTTCACCGGTGGCTGTGTTAGATACAAATGCAAATACAAATGCAAATGCAAATGGCTACTATAATGGCGGTGCTGCTGTAAATAACAGTCCAGAAACTGTGAATGCAGCGGCTGCTATGAGTGAGGTTGGTACGGTGTATTTTGCGTTTGATAGCAGTGAAATTGACGAACAAGGTCAAGCAGTGCTTAACAAGCAAGCTGAATTTTTAAAATCCGATCCATCAGCTCGCGTACAAATTTCAGGTCATACCGATGAACGTGGTAGCCGTGAATATAATATGGCATTGGGTGAGCGTCGTGCAAAATCAGCCCAAGCTTATTTGGTTTCACAAGGCATCGATGTATCTCGTACTGAAGCGGTAAGTTTTGGTGAAGATCAGCCTGCAGTAGAGGGCGAAACCGAAGATGCGTATGCTCAAAACCGTCGTGTTGAATTAAGCTACTAATTTATTTGACAGATTAGGTTTATTTGACAGATAGGTTTTAGCTATTATTTTTAGTCATTGTTAAAATTTGTGATTGATGCAAATTTATCATTTAACCCTTGCAAATGCGTGGCTTGCAATTGCCAATATTGATGAAATGCTTATTGATGAAATATTGGCAAATCAAGTTGCGATTGATTCCGATGTCTGTTTTGCCACAACAAACTTTGCAACAACAAATTTTACAAAACCAAAACCAAAATCCAAATCTTCGCTTGCTTGTCGACAATTGTTAAGCCAATTGCAAATAGCAATTCACCAAATTGGTGAATTAAACGAATCTGAATTTCCGTATTGTTTCATTGCAAATTCACAAAAATGGTTTGTAAGTTTTAGTCATAGCCAATACCAAGTGGCGGTATTGTTGGCAAATGTGGCAAATATTGGCGTGGACATTGAAAATAAACCAATAAAATCTGGCGTTGTTAGGCGATTTTTTAGCCAAGCGGAAAATCAGTGGCTTGGCCAAATCGATATGGAGCATGCACAATTGGCAAAAACGTTATTGTGGACGTTAAAAGAAAGCCATATTAAAGCGACAAACAACAAAGCGACAAACAACCAACAAAACAATCAGCAAACGAACCAAAATAGCCAACAAAATTTAACTTTAGCGAAAGGGCTTGGTGTGAATGTATTGCAATGGGCTAGGTTTAATGAATTGGGGCTTTTGTTGCAAAACAACAAACCTTACAATGAGCTGATTTTGGCAAATGCCGTGATTGGTTTTTTGCCAAACTTCCAATGCGGTTGGTGGGTGGGACGCTCGCTGTAATTATTCTTATGTTTAATAAAATTAACCAAATATATGCCAAATCAGAATAAAAAATAACGTGAAAAATTGTAAAAAGTCTTTTTTTTAGCCACTTACCGTGTTATATTATTCCTTAGCAAATATCTGTAATATTTGTAAAAATATAGCAAATTTTCTTACAAAAACTTAACAGACGGATAGCTTGCTTAAACGATCCAAGTTTTAGTTTATTTTGTTAATTGAGGATTTAATATGTCAGTTCGTGAACAAGGTATTGTTAAATGGTTTAACGATTCAAAAGGTTTTGGATTTATCCAACGCAACACAGGCGAGGATATTTTTGTGCATTTTCGCTCCATTCAAGGCGAGGGCTACCGTTCCTTGCGTGAGGGACAAAGTGTAGAATTTATCGTTACTGAAGGTCCAAAAGGCTTACAAGCCGAAGAAGTAACCAAACTTGGCTAATCGTTTGTAAATACATGGTGCTTGACGGTTTTATTAATATTTTTTAAAAGCAAATGTTAAAAAACTAATGCTAAAAACCAATGTTAAAAAACTAAGCTGCTTAAGCTAAACCAAGCAAGTTGGCTTGGTTTTTTGTGTTTTGGTTTTTTAATCAATTTTTAAGCCTTGGTGCTTAAGTTTTATAACAAATTCATCTTTCATACTCGTATTCTTTCATACTTATATTAAGGCATGCTGTGTTTCAATTATTTTCCCAATTACCGCTTCACCCTGCTTTGTTAAAAGCCATTGTCAAACTCGGTTATACCCAATTAACGCCCATTCAATCCCAAATTTTACCGCATACATTGGCAGGGCAGGATGCAATTGGACAGGCTCAAACAGGAACAGGAAAAACAGCGACGTTTTTATTAACCATTATTAACGAATTGTTAACCAATCCTTTAAAAAAAGATCAAGATGGTGAGCGATATTTGGGGGAAACTCGATCGTTAATCTTAGCACCAACCCGTGAATTGGCACAGCAAATTTACCAAGATTGTTTGCAATTGACTCAATTTACCAAGTTAAACACAGTGTGTTTGTTGGGAGGTATGGATTATGAGCAACAAGCTCGCCCTTTGCAACAAAAATTTGTGGATATTGTCATTGCAACTCCAGGCAGGTTGCTTGATTTTTGCCATCAAGGTTATGTATACCTTGATCGGACGGAGGTGTTGGTGCTAGATGAAGCCGATCGCATGCTTGATATGGGTTTTATTCCTGACATTAAACGACTGATTCGCATGATGCCTACAAATACGCATCGACAAACGTTGTTGTTTTCGGCAACTTTTAACCAAGATGTGATGAATTTGGCGTATCGTTGGTTGTATAAACCGACTTTTGTTGAGATTGAGCCTGAACAAAAAACCAGTGAAAATATCGAACAAAAGTTTTATATGATTGCTGAAAATGAAAAATATCAGGCATTAGAGCAATTAATTCAAAATTTTAGCGGACAAAAGTTGATTATTTTTGCCAATCGTAAAGATCAAGTTCACCGTTTATACGAAAAACTAAGCCGTCAATACAATGTGGTTGTTTTATCTGGTGATGTCATACAAAGCAAGCGCGAAAAATATTTGGCACAATTTCGTAGCGGTAAAGCCGATATTTTGGTGGCAACCGATGTGGCAGGGCGTGGTATTCATGTAGATGATGTGGCGTGCGTGGTGAATTTTACCTTGCCAGATAGCCCTGATGATTATGTGCATCGCATTGGACGCACTGGGCGTGCAGGTAATAAAGGGGTTAGTATCAGTTTTGTTGGTGAAAATGATGGTTTTAATTTTCCTGCAATTCAAGATTATTTAAGTGGTGAAATTAAACTTGAACAATGGTGATGTAACTGTGCTAAATATTGCCAATCAATTGCCATGCGAGTTTTTGCAACCTTGGCATCAAGTGGATATTGTTAAAATTTTAGCAAAAATGCCTGATTTTTATCCTGTTTTTCTTAATAATCATGGGCAAAATTTAATTGCATTTTTGCCAAAAACCAGTTTTGTGGTTTATTTTAGTGAGCAACCAAACTTGTTTAACGTTACGATCAATGACGTTACAACCAATCAAAAAAACAAAACCTATGTATTGAATTTTGAGCAAATTAATCAATTATTGGTTGATTTTTGTGAGCAAAATCAATCTGTTGTTAAATATCACACTGTTGTTAAAAATCACAATGCCGATTTAAATTATTATCAAAATGGTTTAATTGGTTTTGTGAGTTATGATTTTTCGGCACATGCACTGGCGGATTTGGCAAAACATTCGCTTGATTATAATAAGCCCTGTGCTTTTTTTGCTCATTATCCTTACTTTTTACAAAAACTTAATCACAATTGGTATTTAATAAGTTATACAACAGAATTAACTGATTTGGTGGCAATAAGACAGCAGCTTACCGAGATTTTTGAGCAAAATTTGGTGGTTAAAACGCATGTCTATAAACCGTTAACATTGTCTGCCAGTTGGCAATATGCCGATTATCAGCGTGCTTTTGATAAGGTGCAACGCTATCTGTACGCAGGCGATTGTTATCAGATTAATTTAACTCAGCAGTGGCAAGCCAAATTAAAAAACCAAACATTAGCCGACTGTTTAACGCCTTTACAATTGCCAATGCAGACCGATTTTTCAGGTTATTTAAAAGTTAAGGGCATGGAAGTTTTAAGCTGTTCGCCTGAATTATTTTTTACTTTTGTTAAAAAAAATCATCAGATAGAATTAATTACTAAGCCAATAAAAGGCACGCGTCCTCGACATGCTGATGCAAATATTGATGAAAAACTAAAACATGAATTAAGTTTAAGTGAAAAAGATATTGCTGAAAATGTGATGATTGTGGATTTGTTGCGCAATGATTTGGGTAAATATGCCAAAACAGGTTCGGTTGCTGTGCCAAAATTATTTGATATTGAAAGTTTTAGCAATGTACATCATATGGTCAGCACGGTTACCGCCACGCTTAAACCTAAAATTCACCCAATGACAGCACTGTTACAAAGTTTGCCTGCAGGGTCAATCACAGGCACGCCAAAAAAACGGGCGGTTGAGATCATTCATGAACTGGAAAGTGATAATCGTGGTGCGTATTGTGGCACGCTTGGTTATCTGAATTTTGACGGCAGTGGGCAATGGAATGTGCTAATTCGTACGCTACAAGCCTATAATGACAGGGTAGAACTGTGGGCGGGCGGTGGTGTAACCATTGCATCAGATTGTAGGGCGGAGTATCAAGAATGCTTTGATAAAGTGGGGAATTTGTTAAAATTTTTAGCAAAATAAGCGTGTTAAAAATTACAAAACAGATCGTAATTGATCGTTTTGTAATTTTTAATTTTTTAATTTGTAATTTTTAATTTTTTATAAATTTTTTTAAATGAAAACGCTTAATAATCAACCTTAATAATCAATCGGTTACGCCTTGCCAATCTGTTTTTGGTTTGGCGTAACATTCGCCATTGGCAAGCATGGCTTTGGCCTTAGGTGTGCCTGTATATTTCCAATGCCAAGATTCTTGGGAAATGCCTGTGGCTTTTGAATAAGTAGACGAAAAAGTTTGCACAAAGCCGTAATTGTGGGCGTTTTGTTGCAACCAACGATAACCTGCGGTTTTGGCAAAATTGTCATTAATCGGAGCAAAATCAATCGCAAGCCCTGTATGGTGTTCAGAAAAACCAGGGTGTGATGAGACGGAATAAATTTGTTGATCGCTTTGCCCGGCTTTTTGTTTGCGTTTGATGATACCGCGTTGATAATCTACCGATCGAAACGCCGATCCAATCGTCAAATTTGCCCCTTGACTGCGTGCATCGGCCATCATGCGGCGTAATTCATCAGCGGCCATGCGATGTACTTTATAGCCCTTTACGGTTACCAAATCACGGCTCGATGCTTCAGGGAATTTAAAGTGATAAAAACCGACTTGTCCTGCTGGTAGGTAATACTGGCAACTGTGCTGTGCTGTTTGAATTTGAGCGGTTGCGACGTTTTTGGCAAATGCAGAAACAGGCAATACCAAACTGCCAATGATCGCACCCAAACTTACCATGTAACTTATCATGCGTTTTGTGAACGGCATATTTGCTCCAAATGTGCATTAAAAAATGTTTTAAAAGATTGTTTAAAAAAAAGATTGTTTAAAACTGTTTAAAAAAAACTTGCCACCAAATGATAACATGAAATGCAAAATAACTAAAGTAAATCTAAATTTTAAAGACAAGCTAAATTTTAAAGACAAGCTAAATTTTAAAGACAAGCTAAAATATCCATGACAGAGAACGGATAAAATAAAGTATGATTTTGGGTTACCAAAACAGGAATTTTGTCCGACCATGCGTGCGTTAACGGATTGTCAAACGTGGCAATATCCACATACTCCCATGTAATATCTGCGATTTTTTGGGCTTTTGTTAGTTCGGCGATTGCCAATTCACACAAATGACAGCCGACCGTGCCATATAATTGCCAAATCATTGGAGTATGTATAGGTTTCATAGGGTTGCTCTGCAAGTATGATGATAAAAGTATGCTAATAAAAGATAGCCAAAACTGCTATAATAAGGTATATTTTTTGGTTTAACAAGTTGCGATTTAATGGTTAATGTATGTCAAAATCCAATAGCGATTCTCAGATGCCAACCAAGTTTGTTGTAGGCTTTAACACATGGTTAAAACGCTTATTTTTGGGGATATTGACGGTGTTTTTGGCCTTGCATTTGATGGTTTTGGCGTTATTAATGATCTGGAAAACACAGCCGATTAATCACAGTATGTTTATGATTTTACACCGAATTTCTACGTCTAATGATGTAAAACAAACATGGATAAACGATGACCAAATTTCAATCAATGTCAAACGGGCGGTGATTGCCAGTGAAGATGCCAATTTTGCCAATCATCAAGGTTTTGACATTCAAGGGATTGAAAACGCAATTAAAACCAACCAAAAAGCAGGTAAAATCTCTGCCGGTGGCTCAACGATTAGTCAACAGCTTGCTAAAAATCTGTTTTTATTTCCGCAACGTTCTTATATCCGTAAGGGCGAGGAGGCATTGATTACCTTGATGATTGAACAATTGTGGACAAAAGAGCGAATTTTAACCGCGTATCTTAATGTGGTAGAATTTGGCAATGGCATTTATGGCATTGAAGAAGCGACGCAACATTATTTTAACAAACCAGCCAAACGTTTAACAAAGCGTGAGGCGGCATCACTGGTTGCGATGTTGCCAAATCCAAAATTTTACCAAAAAAACCGAAAAAATCAACGGCTTAACAATAAAACCAAGATTATTTTGCGTCGCATGGGTGGGGCGGATTTGCCTGATTGAAGTTTGTTAAGAAATAGATTGAAAATTAAGTTTTTATCTTATATGATTATAACTGTCTATTAACTATTCATTGTTCATTACTTATCTTTTGATTGGTTGATTTTGCAATTTTAAGTCGTCTCAAGATTTATGTGTTGATATTAAGGAACAGCCATGTCAATCACCTCAGAACTTACTGAAACTACGCTTTTAAGCCATATCCGTTATCCAAATGTATTTGCCGATACCGACAGTGATCTGTATTTTAATCGTGAATTATCACTATTGCAGTTTCACCAACGGGTATTGGCGCAAGCAACCGATCCGCGCCACCCATTGTTAGAGCGTTTGTTTTTCTTAATTATCTTTTCATCAAACCTTGATGAATTTTTTGAAATTCGCGTGGCAGGTTTAATGCAAAATCTACAAATGGGCGATGTGGTAAGCAGCATTGATGGCATACCGCCGAGTGAAGTGTTGTTGCAAATTTCTAAAATTGCCCATGAAGCGGTTGATGAACAGTATCGGATTTTAAATGAAAGCATTTTGCCTGATCTTGCCAAACAGGATATTCGGTATCTAAGACGCGATGAATTAACCCCTGTCCAAGCTAAGTGGGTAAAAGAGTATTTTGACAGTCAAGTTGCCCCCGTGTTAACACCGATTAGCATTGATTTGGCACACCCATTTCCAAGATTGGTCAACAAAAGTCTAAATTTTATGGTAACTTTAGATGGTAAAGATGCTTTTGGACGTGAGATTGATTTGGCGGTTGTGCCAGCTCCGCGCAGTTTGCCACGCGTTATTCGCTTGCCTGATGAATTGACAGAGGGTAAAGAACATCACATTATGCTCACTGCAGTCATTCATGAACATATTGGTGATTTGTTTCCCAACATCAAAATTACCGGTTGTCATCAATTTCGCCTAACGCGCAACGCAGATTTGGATTTGGCAGAAGATGTTGACGATTATGCCAAAGCATTGGAGGGTGAACTGGATAATCGCCGTTTTGGAGCAAAAGTGCGCTTAGAGGTAACCGAAAATTGTCCACAAGTTATTGCAGATTTTTTGTTAAATGAATTTGATCTGACCGAAGAGCAACTGTATCGGGTAAATGGCCCGGTTAATTTAACGCGGCTTTTGTTTGATTTTAAAATTCCAAAGCTGCGTTATCAGGCATTTAATCACGAAATTCCAAAAGCGTTTCGCCGTGAAATGTGGGAAAAAAATGAAAACGTGTTTCACGCCATTCGCAAACAAGATGTACTGGTGCATCACCCTTTTCATGCGTTTGCACCCATTGTCAATTTGATACGCCAGGCAGCAAGCGATCCCAATGTATTGGCAATTAAACAAACGTTATACCGCTCCGGGGCAAATTCTGAAATCGTACAAGCCTTGGCAGAGGCAGCTCGTAACGGCAAAGAAGTAACGGCGGTGATTGAACTTAGAGCCAGATTTGATGAAAAATCCAACATTGAAGTGGCAAATTTATTACAACAAGCTGGAGCGGTTGTGGTATATGGCGTGGTTGGTTATAAAACTCATGCCAAATTAATGCTCATTATCCGCCGCGAAGAGAGTAAATTGCACCGTTATGCACATCTTGGCACAGGGAATTATCACGCTGGCAATGCCAAAGCCTATACCGATTATGGGTTGTTTACCGCCAATGAAGCCATTACAGAAGATGTGCATAAAATTTTTAATATTTTAACCGGTATGGGTAAACCTGCCAAATTACAGCGGTTGCTTTATGCACCATTTAGTTTGCATGATACCTTGTTGCAATTAATTGACAATGAAATTGCTCAAGCCAAAGCAGGCAAGCAGGGAAGAATTGTCATCAAAGTCAACGCGTTAACCGAAAAACAGATCATTGATAAACTATATGAAGCATCGCAAGCTGGGGTAAAAGTAGATTTAATTATTCGCTCTATTTGTTGTTTGCGTCCACAATTGCTAGGCGTGTCGGATAATATTTGCGTGCGTTCTGTGATTGGGCGGTTTTTGGAGCACACACGCGTGTATTATTTTGCCAATGGCTCGCTTGATGATGGTAAGCAAAAAGCAAAACTGTATTGTGCCAGTGCCGATCTGATGGAACGTAATTTATTTAACCGCGTGGAAGTGGCATTTCCGATTGATGATCCTGTTGTGTTTAAACGCATTCATGAAGATTTGCAAAACTATCTAAAAGACAACGCCAGTGCGTGGCAATTGAGTGCTGATGGTACTTGGCAAGTTGTTAACATGGGCGAAAATGAAGCAACTTTTTCAGCACAAGATTTTTTGTTGCAAAAAATCGTGTTTAACAAAAAAACGGTGGCAAACTAAACCAATGAGCGATCTTCAATTGAACGACTTTCAACACAAACACCAAACCGCTTTTAATCACAGTCGCATGATAGAGGCGGTTTTGCACGCATCGGAATCTCCTGTTACTGACAAACAGTTGCGCCAATATTTACAAATTAGCCAAAATGAATTGGACAGAGCACTTATCGTATTGCAACAACGCTTATCGGCAGGCGTGTTGATGTTGGCAAAAACAGTCAATGGCTATCGTTTGCAAATTGTAACTGAATTTAGCCCATTGATTCAACAAATTTTTCCACAGCGTCAAGAAACACTTAGCCAAGCGTTATTAGAAACGTTAAGCATTATTGCTTATAAGCAGCCGGTTACGCGTGCAGATATTGAACAGGTGCGTGGTGTAACCGTGTCAAGTCATATTTTGCGCCAATTGTTTGACAAAGGCTGGATTGAAGAGCGTGGCTATAAGGACACGTTAGGCAGGCCTGCGTTATTGCATACGACATCGGTATTTTTGGAGGCATTTGGTTTGACAAGTCTTAATGAATTGCCAACAATGCCCGATGTAGCGGCCATGATGTGATTGATTGTTGCCAAGTTATTGCCAAGTTGTTGCCAAAAATAATCCCAAATTTTTGCCAAATTAGCGTATAATAAGCGTTTTAATCACATTGTGAAATGTTGTACAGGAATGACTTTATGAAAACCACGCCTATAAAAGATGAAAAATTACAAAAAGCCCTCGCGCGTTTGGGTTTAGGTTCGCGTCGCCAAATGGAGATTGTTATCCAAGAAGGGCGGGTGAGTGTCAATGGTCAAATTGCCAAAATCGGTGATAGAGTTGGACAATCAGATGAAATTCGTGTGGACGGTCGTCAATTGCGTTATACGGCCGAAAACGAAAAACGCCGTCGCATTTTAATGTATTATAAGCCTGAAGGTGAAATTTGTTCGTCGCACGATCCTAAAGGGCGTCCGACGGTATTTGAACGGTTACCGCCACTTAGTCATGATCGCTGGGTTATGGTTGGACGGTTGGATATCAATTCAACGGGGTTGCTTTTGTTTACCAATGATGGCGAACTGGCACATCGCTTAATGCACCCATCTAATGAAGTGGAGCGTGAATACGCCGTGCGTGTCATGGGCGATGTAACTACAGAGATTTTGCACAACTTAACCAAAGGGGTGGAGCTTGATGATGGTTTGGCAAAATTTGACGATATTGTAGAAAAAGGTGGCGAAGGCATTAATAAATGGTATCAAGTCAAACTCAAAGAAGGGCGTAACCGTGAAGTGCGTCGTTTGTTTGAAAGCCAAGGCTTAAAGGTGAGTCGCCTGCTTAGAGTGCGTTACGGTACGGTAAGTTTACCAAGAGAGTTGCGTACAGGTCGCTATATAGAGCTTGATCGCAGCGAGATTGACAAACTTGCCAATTTGGTTAAGTTACGTCCGCGCCATATTGCAGGATTAAACACAGAGGCAAAACGGCGTAAAGAACGCTTAGAGAAAAAACCACTTAAAGCCCGCCGAGTTCATCGTTCACGCAAAACAGATTAACATTTATTTAAGGAAAATTTTATGATAACTGAAAAACACATTACCGACTTTACGCCAAAACCTACAGATATTATTTGGGACGTGCGCGATCAAAAATCTTACCAAGAAGGGCATATTGAATATGCCAAAAATCAGCCACTGGAGACATTAAGTGATGATCTGTTGGCAAGCACAAACGGCCCAATTTATGTATTGTGTGGTGGCGGAACAAAAGCAGCCAAGGCGGCTTGTTTGCTAAATGAACTTGATCCAGAGCGCGAAATTGTGCATTTAACAGGCGGTACGCGTGGGGCAAAAACAGCTGGCATGACAATTGTTGTTGAAGATCAATAAACCTTATTTTAATTGCCTATAATAAAATTTTGTTAAAAAAGTGGAATGATTATGCAGTCATCGATGATAGACAGTTTACACGATAATCCAAACAATGATTTACACGATAATCTAAACAATGATTTAAATGTTGCAAACAAACAACAAACCTGTAACACAATTAACATTGATAATTTGTTAAGCGAAATTGCTGCCAATCATGCCAATTTATTGGACGATGACGCATTGGCAGAAATGAAGCATGAGTTTGATGAAGCAATACAATCGTTAAAAACCATTCGCGATTTTATTCGGTTTTGTGTGAGTAAATTGCGTGAATACGATGTGGTTGTTGCACAAGGGACAACCGATGTGTTTGCAGAAGCGGCCGCCATTGTGCTGCATACATTATCGCTTGATTGGTCAGCAGATGAGCAGATTTTGGATTGTCGTTTGACTGACAGTGAAAAAGCAGAAGTATTGAGTTTATTGCAGCGTAGGATTATTGAACGTAAGCCCTTGAGTTATTTGATAAATTTATCGTATTTTTGTGATTTGCCTTTTTATGTTGATGAGCGTGTGCTTATTCCACGTTCGCCGATGAATGAGCTTATTCGTCAGCAGTTTTATCCGTATTTTGAAAGCAATGATTTGGTGGAAAAACTAAGTGGCAGTAAAAAAGAACCAAAATTTTTTCAACATGGTTTGTATGAAAAACAACTGGCACAACCTGAACGAATTTTGGATTTATGCACAGGTTCTGGTTGTATTGGTATTGCACTGGCCAGTCGTTTTCCTGATGCCCATGTAGATGCCAGTGATATTGACAAAAGTGCGTTAGAGGTGGCAAGTGTCAATGTAGAACATCATGAAGACATTGCCCATCAGGTAAATCTTATCGAGTCTGATTTATTTGAAAAAATTTTGGCCGAAAACCAGTATGATTTAATTGTTACCAATCCGCCGTATGTGGACGCTGCGACGATGGCAGAATTGCCTCCTGAGTTTTTGCACGAACCGGATCATGCACTGGCGGCAGGGCAAGATGGTTTGGACATTGTGCATAAGATTTTATACCGTGCTCCAGAATACCTAACGCGTAATGGTTTATTGGTGTGTGAAGTGGGCGATAGTGAATGGGCTTTGCGTCAGGCTTATCCTGACATTCAATTTGATTGGTTAACCTTTGCCAATGGGGGTAGTGGCGTGTTTGCGATTGATTTTGATGAGCTTATGCAACATCGTGAGTATTTTCAACATTATGTAGAACAATTAAATTAATTTTATCTAATTTGTTAACTTAATGTTACATTGGAGCGATCATGTCTATTGACTTTAGTGCCAAACGTTTGTCGTATGAAAAAGGCGAACTTGATGAAACTTGCTTGCCAAATGAGCCTTATCCTTTATTGCAGCGTTGGATTAATGAAGCCCTAGATACCTACCAAGGCGAGGCTTATGCTTTTGCATTGGCAACTTGTGGGGCTGATAATAAACCAAGCGTTCGCACTTTATTAATGCGAGAAATTATCACACGTGATGACGAAATTGCGTTGGTGTTTTATAGCAATTATGACAGCGAAAAAGGACAGGATTTGGCCGAAAATCCAAATGCCGAGGCCTTGTTTTTTTGGGCAAGTTTGGAGCAACAAATCCGCTTGACAGGTAAAGTAGATCGCCTTAGTCGTGAACAATCTGCTCGGTATTTTCACACTCGTCCAATTGATAGCCAGCTTGGTGCGTGGGTAAGCCAGCCACAAAGCGGTGTTGTGGCAAGCCGTAGTGCAATGAACGAAAAATTTAATCAACTTGCCAAACAATACCAAAATTGCAACATTCCACTACCGGATTTTTGGGGTGGGTATCAGTTGACAGTGGATAAAATTGAGTTTTGGCAAGGGCGAGCCAATCGCATGCACGATCGCATTGTATACCAAAAGGTTGATCACCATTGGCAAATTAAGCGTTTGTTGCCTTAATTGGCGTAAAACAATTTTAAATGCTTATTAATAATTAAATGCTTATTAATAATTAAATGCTTGTTAATAAAGTGCTTAATGCTTGTTTTGGACTGTCTGTTTTCATAAACTGCTCACCAATCAAAAACGTGTTAATGTTATGTTGTAACATGAATTTTACATCGTTTGCACTGCGAATGCCACTTTCGGTTACAAGCAACTGACTGCTGTCAAACAACGTGCGTAACTGGACAGTTGTGTTAAGATCAGTTTCAAAATTTTTTAAATTACGGTTATTAATACCGTAAATGGTGCGTTCGTGGGTTGTTAATTTTAATGCACGTTCTACTTCGGCATGGTTGTGGCATTCTACCAATACCGTCATGCCAAGTTCTAATGCCAATGCTTGCAATTCTTCAGCTTGTGAGTGAGATAAGCATGCCATAATCAGTAAAATTGCATCCGCTCCAAGTGCGCGTGATTGCATGATTTGATACGGATTTAGCATAAAATCTTTGCGCAAAACAGGCAATGACACTGCTTGGCGAGCTTGTACCAAATCATCATCTGCCCCTTGAAAATACTGAACATCGGTTAATACGGACAAACAACTTGCCCCTGCGGTTTCATAACCTTGTGCGATGGCAACCGGATCAAAATTTTGGCAAATAATGCCTTTAGACGGCGATGCTTTTTTGACTTCAGCGATGATGTTTACGCGTTTTTGTGTGCGTAAGGCATTGGCAAAATTGCGTAAATCGGTTTTTTTGCTATGGGCGATTTGTTCCAGATCATAAAAACTGTGGGTTTTTTTAGCTTGTGCAAGCTCTTGGTGTTTGGTGTTGATGATTTTTGTTAATACAGAGGGTGTTTGTAATTGTTGCATAATTGTTCACTTAAAGTATGAGTTGAAAAATATAATTTGTTACGATACGATTAATTTTTGTTAAACTGTTGGGTAAATTTTGCCAAATTTTCTAATTTTTCCAAGGCTTTGCCACTGTTAATCACATCTAAGGCTTTTGCTACGCCTGCTTGATGACTGTCTGCCAATTTTGCAACATAAATTGTAGCTCCCGCATTTAACGCTATCATAGCCATTGCTTTTTTGGCAACTTCTGACTTTTGTGGGTTTTTTGCTAAGGCTTCTTTGATTAATGCCAAACTTTCTGCCGGTGAATTGACGGTTAAACCGTGTAAGGTTTGTGATGCAATTCCCAAATCTTCTGGCAAAATTTCGTAGGTTTTAACTTGTCCGTCTTTTAACTCAGCAACATAAGTGCTGGCGGCCAATGAAATTTCATCTAAGCCATCTGCCGATGCAACAACCATAACGTGATGATCGCCCAAATTTTTATAAACTTCTGCCAGTGGCTTACAAAGTTTTTGGTTAAAAACGCCAATGAGTGCATTTTTTACGCCAGCAGGGTTGGTTAGTGGTCCTAAAATGTTAAATAACGTGCGTATTTTCAAAGTGTTACGAATTGGCATGGCATGTTTCATAGCCGTGTGGTGATTGGGGGCATACAAAAAACCCACACCTTGTGTCTTAATGCACTCGGTTGTTTGGTCTGGGGTTAAACCAAGGTATAAACCCGCTTGTTCCAACAAATTGGAACTGCCTGAATTGGTGGAAACTCCGCGACTGCCATGTTTGGCAACATGACAGCCTGCCGCTGCTGCAACCAACATAGACGCACTGGAGACGTTAAACAAATTTGCCCCATCACCGCCTGTTCCCACAATATCCACCAAATTATCAATTCCTGATAAGTCAACTTTTGTTGATAATTTACGCATGACACTGGCAGCGGCACTGATCTCATCAATGCTTTCGCTTTTCATTCGCAACGCGGTGAGTATTGCCCCCATCATTGCATCAGGACAGTTGCCTTGCATAATCACGAGCATGACCGCTTGCATTTCGTCAAAAGTTAAATCAATGTGATTGATGATTTTATCCAGTGCTGTGGTTAATAAAATACTGATCTGTTGTTGGTTAAGCGGTTGATTTTGTTTGATTAATTGTAAAATTTCGCTTAAATCGTTGGGTTTCATATGGGTTATTTCCTATCACACTAGTTGTCTAAATTATAATTAGTTGTCTAAATTATAATAAGTTAAAAAGTTTTGTAACATCGTAAGACCTTGTTCGCTCAAAATCGACTCGGGGTGAAATTGCACGCCTACCACGGCTAACTTGCGATGGGCAATTCCCATAATGGTGCGTTGCTTATTGTCATTTTCAAATGTCCAAGCTGTTACCGTCAAGCATTTTGGTAAATGATGATGATCAATTACCAACGAATGATAGCGTGTTGCTAAAAACCCACTGGGCAAATTTTGAAAAATCCCTTGATTTTGGTGAAAAATCTTAGATACGCGTCCATGCATGACAGTGGGTGCATTGGTAATTGATGCTCCAAATGCTTGGCCGATTGCCTGATGTCCCAAACATACACCCAAAATCGGAATTTTTCCTGCAAATTCACGGATAACATTTAGTGAAATTCCTGCTTCATTTGGCGTGCAAGGACCAGGCCCAATAACGATATAATTTGGTGCTAACTTATTGATTTGTTTTGCAAAATCGTGCTGATATTGGTTGTTTTGCCATACTATGACTTTTTGTCCAAGGAGGCTAAAATATTGCACAAGGTTGTAAGTAAAACTGTCAAAATTATCAATGAATAAAAGCATAAATGACTGGGTTAACTGTGAAAAATAAACCTAGTGTATCATTAAATGAGAACACAATAAAATGATTTTTAAAGATATTGCCAGTTGCACCGTTTTGGTGAAATTTTGGCGATTGCACCAAAATAGTGCTTGCTGAATGAATAAAAACAGCGTTTTGGGCGAATTTGGTGAAATTTTAATGGATTTTGGCAAAATTTTAACAAAAATCAGCAAAAAATTTTGGCATAAAATTTGAAATATTACATTTAGCCAATTTGATGATTGGTTGGATTGGTATAAAAATATGCGTTTAACCCTTGTCAATTGACAAAAAAGTGTATAAAGTGTTCATATTTTTATGTTTTGTAGCAACTTATTTTTAACCGATTTGTTTTTAAGCAACAAATTTTTAAGCAACAAATTTTTAAACAGCAAAGGAAAATCATTATGGCAAACAAATTTTTAGACTTAATTCAATCCAGTGGGGCAAAATGGGTGGATTTTCGCTTTACAGACACTAAGGGCAAAGAACAGCACGTAAGTTACCCTGCTTCTGCGATGGACGAGGATATTTTTGAAGATGGCAAAATGTTTGATGGTTCATCAATTGCAGGCTGGCGTGGTATTGAATCGTCGGATATGATTTTGCGTCCAGATGCCGATACTGCGTTTTTAGATCCATTTTTTCGTGAACCAACGGTTGTGGTAACTTGTGATGTCATTGAACCTGCAACGCTACAAGGTTATGATCGCGATCCGCGTTCTATTGCACGCCGTGCTGAAGAATACTTAAAATCAACAGGCATTGGTGATACTGCATTTTTTGGCCCAGAACCTGAATTTTTTGTGTTTGACGATGTAAAATGGTCTATTGATATGTCAGGGGCGAGACACACAATCTCTGCTGATGAAGCCGCTTGGTCAACCGACAAACAAATAGAAGGTGGCAACTATGGTCATCGTCCACGTGTAAAAGGCGGTTATTTTCCCGTGCCTCCTGTAGACAGTTCGCAGGATATGCGCGCTGATATGTGTCAAGCGATTGAACACATTATGGGCGAGGGTCGTGTGGAAGTGCATCACCATGAAGTTGCCTCTTGTCAATTAGAGATCGGCGTATCGTTTAACACTTTGGTTCGTAAAGCCGACGAGGTGCAACAATTTAAATACGCAGTGCATAATGTTGCCCATGAATATGGCAAAACCGCCACTTTTATGCCAAAACCTATGGTTGGTGATAATGGATCGGGCATGCATGTGCATATTTCCATTGCAAAAGAGGGTAAAAATACCTTTGCAGGTGATGAATATGCAGGTTTATCAGAAACGGCGTTGTTTTTTGTTGGTGGCGTGATTAAACATGCTCGTGCGTTAAATGCAATCACCAATCCATCAACCAACAGTTACAAACGCCTTGTGCCACATTATGAAGCCCCAATTAAATTAGCCTATTCAGCCTCAAATCGTTCAGCGTCCATTCGCATTCCATACGTTTCTAGCCCAAAAGCCAAACGCATTGAAGTGCGTTTTCCAGATCCTGCGGCCAATCCTTATTTGTGCTTTGCAGCACTATTAATGGCAGGCCTTGATGGCATTCAAAACAAAATCCACCCAGGCGATGCAGCCGACAAAAATTTATACGACTTGCCACCAGAAGAAGAAGCACTCATTCCAACGGTAGCAGAAAATCTGGAAGTGGCATTAAAAGCCTTAGAGGACGATCATGAATTTTTGTTAAAAGGCGGTGTGTTTACCAAGGAAATGTTGCAGGCTTATATCGAACTAAAACGCGAAGAAGTGCAACGCTACAATGTATCGGTTCACCCAATTGAATTTGATATGTACTATAGCGTATAATTTGTTTTAACCAATTTTTGTAACTTTTGGTAAAAACAAATTTAAAAGCAATTTAAAAGTAGTTTAAAAAACAACCATGTAAAAACAACCATGCCAAACGGTGTGGTTGTTTTGCTTATTTTTATAAAATATTGATAAAACTTTTATAAACTTTTATAAACTTTTATAAAAACCGGTTAAATCTTTGTCTAAAATTTGTTAAACTAAAGTAAACTGGATAAAAATTGGAAAAAATATGAAAAAAATTGCAACACCAATGTTTTTAACAGCAAGCCTTATTGTCTTAGGTTTTGGCAATTTAGCCCATGCTGAAGTTTATAGAGCGGTTACGCCAGATGGCAAGGTTGTTTATACTGATGATGCCACCAAAGCCCATCAATACCAAGCTGATCCCACTCAAATTCAAATTTTAGACTTACATAGTCAAACACCAGATCCAGTTGTCAACCAACCGGCCGCAGCCAGTCCAAGCAATGTTTCAACCGATCCAATACCCATTAGCACAAGCTATCAGTTGAATATTGTTAAACCTGAAATAAATATGGTATACCGCCGTCCTAATGATATTATCGTGGAAGTGCACACACGCCCAAACTTACAGGCAGGCGATCGCATTGTGTATCGCATCAATGGCAATCACATTGCCACCACCCAGTCCACCAGTTACAACATAAGCTCATTGGATTATACGCCCGATCGTTATACATTAAGCGTAGAAATTGAAAATGCCAAAGGATCGGTTATTGCCAGTCAAAGCCGTGATTTTCAGTTGCTTGTTAATAACATTGCCATACAAAAAAAACGCAAAGCCGAAGCCGAAGCTAAAGCTAAAACCAAAGACAAAGACAAAGCGAAAGACAAAACCAAACCAAAACCAACCGCTGTTAAAAAATAGTTGTTGTAAATCGTTGTTGTTAAAACAATAATTGTGTAAAAATGTAACCGCGACAAAAAACCACTTGAAAACAAGAATAATTATCATTATTATAACCAAAGTTAGTAATATTAGTAATGCAGTGGAGTTCGTCATGTTTGTATGTATTTGTAATGCAGTGAAAGAAGCACAAATTAAACAAGCCATCATTGATGGTTGTGATACCCTAGAAGCGTTGCAAAATGAGCTTGACGTGGCGACTTGTTGTGGCGGTTGTCAGCCGATAATTGAAGATTATCTAAGCGAGCTTGGCGGTAATCTTGTGCGTTTTAATCCAAAATTATACAAAGAGGTTGCTTAAACAATCACCATGATTTAAAAAACAACTTAAAAAACAACTTAAAAAATTATTCTTTTTTTGGGTAAAATAAAAAGTAATGAGAATAATTTTTATTTATTTTTTAAAACGTAGTCTCTATTTTAATTGATTAAATAAAATATTTTTAATCAAATGTCTTGTTTTTGTCAAAAAAAAGCCTTATCATAGTCATATCTTTTAACGAAAAACAGTTTTGCCAAATTGTGGTTTTACTAAGTTTTAGTTTTACTAAGTTTTGGTTTTGCCAAGCTGTTTTGTTATTTAAATATCTGTTGTTTAAATAAATTTTTTCTTGTGTTAAATTTATTTTGTTAAATTTATTTAAATAATTATTTTTTGGAGCGACTTATGAAAGGCAGTCAAAAGGTTATTGATTATCTAAATTTCTTAATCGGTGGTGAGCTTGGTGCTCGCGATCAGTATTTTATCCATTCTCAAATGTACCATGAGTGGCATTATGGCAAACTTTATAGTCGTATTTACCACGAAATGCAAGAAGAAACCGACCACGCACGTGCACTGATTAATCGTGTGCTAATGCTTGAGGGTGTGCCAAACATGAAAGTGGCAGACATTAATATCGGTAACGATGTACCCTCCATGCTAAAATCCGACCTTGAACTAGAATATAGCGTACGCCAACACTTAAAAGACGGCATTAAACTGTGCGAATTGGAGCAAGATTATGTTACGCGTGAAATTTTGGTGGCACAACTGGTAGATACCGAAGAAGATCACGCACACTGGTTGGAGCAACAGCTTGGACTGATTGATCTTATGGGCTTACAAAATTATTTACAATCACAGCTTGGTGATGTGGCATAAAAAGAGGTTGTTATGCAAGTAGAAAAACAAGTCATTCGCGTTTTAAATCAAGCCCTCGGACAAGCGTTAATTGCCATTAATCAATACTTTTTGCACGCCCGTGTGGTAAAAAATTGGGGCATTGACGAACTCAATGAACATCTGTACAAACAATCCATTCATGAAATGAAATGGGCGGACGATCTGATTGAGAGGATTTTAATGTTGGGCGGTTTGCCAAATTTACAAGAGTTGGGTAAATTGCTTATTGGCGAAAATGTTGCAGAAATTTTGGCCTGTGATTTAAAATTAGAATATCAAAAAACCACGATTTTGCAACACGCGATTGCAGTTTGTGAAACGCATGAAGATTATGTATCGCGTAAATTGTTGGTGAAATTAAAAGACGGCAGTGAAGAACACATTGACTGGCTAGAAACTCAACAAGAATTGATTAACAATGTGGGAATTGAAAATTATATCCAAAGCCAGTTAGAAGATGATTAATTTTAGCCAAAAATGTTTTATAATAGCCCATTCAAATGAGTGGGTTTTTTTTGGAAAATGTTTTTTGGAAAACGATTGGTAAAATTGTTTAAAGCGGTTTAAAATTTTTTTAAAAATAGGTGGATAATGAAAAAGCCGCTGTTAATTACGACGGGTGAGCCTGCTGGTATTGGTATGGATATTGTGCTGTTATTGGCGGATCAAGGCAGGCTTGAGCAAGTGATCGCTAAGACGGGACAGTCGATCTTGGTGTTGGCAAATTTTGAGGCATGGCAACAACGTGCCAAAATGTTGGTGGCGGTAAAGGCATTGCGTGATATGCCAAAATTTAACGTGATTGCATTGGGGGATTTAACCAATTTATTAAACAATCAATTAAGTAATATTTATCAAAAAACCGCACTGTATCTGATAGACATGCCAATTGCAGAATCTGTGGTGGCAGGTGAGTTAAACAATGCCAATGGATCTATGGTATTGGCTCAATTACAGCTTGCACACGAATTGGCAATTAACCAACAAATATCGGCAATTGTAACCGCTCCGCTACAAAAATCGGTAATTATGCGTGAACAGCCTGATTTTATGGGGCATACCGAATTTTTTATGGCAAAAAGTGGCTTGGATAAAGTGGTGATGATGCTTGCCAATCATCGCATGAAAGTTGTGTTGGTTACCACGCATTTGCCATTACGGGCGGTTGCTGATGCAATTAGTATGACGGCAGTTGCTGATACGATTAACATTGTTTTAACTGATTTTAAACAAAAATTTGGTATTGCTATGCCAAAAATCTTAGTCTGTGGGCTAAATCCGCACGCAGGGGAAAATGGTTATTTAGGGCGTGAGGAAATTGAGATTATTAACCCTGTCTTAACTAATTTTCAACAGCAAGGCATTAATATTAGCCTTGCTATGCCTGCAGATACGTTATTTACCCCCAAATATTTGGACGATTGTGATGTGGTGATTGCGATGTATCACGATCAAGGTTTAGCCCCATTAAAATCACACGGTTTTGGTGAAACGGTCAATATCACCTTGGGGTTGCCTTATGTGCGCACCTCGGTTGATCATGGTACGGCATTGGATTTGGCGGGGACGGGGCGAGCAAGTTGCGAAAGTTTAGCTCAAGCGATACATTATGCGTGTCAAATGTCGTCTTAATTTTGAGTGGTTGTTTTGTATGGTTGTTTTTATGTTGATAAAATCTATGAAACAACAAGAAAATATGAAACAATAAGCAATTAAGTATTGTGTTGTTTGTCAAAAACGTGTAGGCTATACAAATTTTAACAATTTGTTCAAATTTGATGGCTTAAAGGGTGTTGAGTATGCAAAAATTAGGCATGATGGGCTTGTTGCTATTGGCTTTTTCATTACAAGGCTGTGTGCATAAAGTGGTAACCATACCTGTTAAAGTGGCGTATAAGGTAACCAAAGGGGCTGTAAAAGGCACGGTAAAAGTGGTAAAAGTTGTGGTGCCGGGTGATAACGACAAGAATAACAACCAAAAAGATTAAACCAAAATTTAAAAAGCAAAATTTAAAAAGCAAAATTTAAAAAACCAATTGGCAAGACTATTTTAATGAGTGAAATTCAATTTAATCCAAATTTAAAACCGAGCAATGCATTAGAACTTAGCGATGAGCAACTTGCAAAACTTGCCAAAAAACGTGCGTATCTACAACAGCAAGGCAGTGTGATTATCAAAATGGCACAATTGCCAAATACCGCCTTAACTTGTCTACATAAAATCAACGTACTGGGCGGTGCAACTGAAAAAACTTACGCCGCGATTAACGAACGGATTATAGCAGATAACGATGCATACGGTGCATACCATGCAATTGCTATGGCACAGACCACCTCGGATTTGCCGTTTGATGTGCCTGCAATGATTGCAATTATTCAGCAGCACGGTGATATTGCGTTGGCATTTCGGTTGTTAAAATTATTTTACAATCAACCACTAAATGCAAAACCTGTTAATCAAATTATCACCCACATTCAACAATCCCAAAACCGCCAAATTATTGCCCAATTAAACGCTTATTTGGCAAATTATGAAGCCTAAACTTAACAACTTTCTTATTTACAACGAAATCGAATGTAATATTCATAATCGTCATCACGGGCAATACTGGTTTTATTACCCAAAAGCCCTGTAAGAACTGTTGTTGCTTTATCTACCACGCGTCCTAGGTTTTCGTCAAGCACGCCGTTATAACTGATTTTATCACTGATAACCACAGGGTTTTGTAAACGTCCGCATTTGGCATTGGCACTGTCAAGTGCATGTTTTTGAGCAAGGGCTTTATTTTTTCCAAACCCTGTGGTTTCAAAAATCTGATTGGGACGCTGGATAACAGGGGCGGTAGGCATGTTTTGGCAGGCACTTAGCAGACAGGTGCTTAGCAAAGCGGTTAAACCAAAATAAGTATTGATAATTGATTGTTTCATAATCTTTTGTTTCTTGATCTTTTGTTTCATAATCTTTTGTTTGATAGAGGTTTTTGCATAAACTTAACCAAAAAGGTTCTAACCAAAAATATAGTTTGACAAATTTTTTGTAATTTGGCAAATATTTCTGATAATATTGATTTTCACAACATTGATTTTGATAAACATTGACAATATTATCATTTTTTTAAAATTGTTTAAAAATAGACAGATAGGAAAATTGTATGCTAAACCCCAGTCCTCCAACCAGTTTTTTAATTGACAGCCCTAATGGAAAGCTTGAGATAGATGTATTGTGGCAAAATAACAATCCGCACGATCCAAACACTGATCGTGTGGCATTGCTTTGTCATCCAAATCCGCTTGGACAGGGGACGATGATGAATAAAATTGTAACAACCATGTACCGTTTTGCACGTGATGCAAAAATGCACGTTGTGCGTTTTAATTATCGCGGTGTGGGTAAATCCACGGGGCAATATGGGCATATGATGGGTGAAATTGAAGATGCACTGACTGTGTTACAGTGGCTTATGACCCAAACCAAGGCTCGCCAATTATGGCTTGGCGGTTTTTCGTTTGGCGGTTATGTGGCGATGTCATTGGCCCAGATGCTTGTAGAGCAGGGTAAAAATCTGGGAATCGATGAGTTTGAATTGACCGATTTGGCATTAATTGCCCCATCTATTGAAAAACACGACACCGCCGTTATTCGTTTGCCAACAGCTAAAACCTTTATGATTTATGGTGATCATGATGAATTTGTTTCCCCAAGTTCGATGGCAGATTTTGCCAAACAGTTTGGCATTCGTTACACAGTAGTGGCAGATGCCTCGCATTTTTTTCATGGTAAATTGACGGAATTAAAGGATTTATTGGCAAATTATAGCAGCTAAAGCGGGCAAAAATTTTGAGGATTTTGCCAATAAGGATTGTTATTTTGACATTTATTTGTTAAAATATGTGGCTTTAATTGGCTTGTTCTCGTTTTTCGTGTCTCGTGATACAAGCAAACTAACACCAAACACAGCTATAAATGACCAAATAACCCAAAAATCGGTGGCTGCCTGATCGGGTTGTTAATCATACATTGTTAATTTAAGGATTTTTTGCTATGGCAAACTCTGCACAAGCTCGCAAACGTGCTCGTCAAAACGTTAAACGTCGTCAACTAAAAGCATCACAACGTTCTATGGTGCGTACCTACCTAAAACGTGTGGTAAAAGCGATCGAAGAAAAAAACTATGAATTGGCAACCGAAGCCTACAAATTGGCTGTGCCAGTTATTGATCGTATTGCTGACAAAGGCGTTATCCACAAAAACAAAGCGGCTCGCCACAAAAGTCGCCTAAACAAAGCAATCAAAGCATTAAAAGCCTAATTTTAATTGTCAAAAGATTGTTAAAAGATTGTCAAAACAATTGTTAAAAACCTCTGCAATTTTTGTAGAGGTTTTTAATTTAAGTTTTTTAATTTAAGTTTTTTAATTTAAGTTTTTTAATTTAAGTTTTTTAACTTGAGTTTTTTTAATTCAAGATGCAAGTTTAATGATTAAAATTCAATGATTAAAACTTAATGATAAACAAGAAAATCAGCTAATCTGTTACTGATTTTCCATGATTATCCCAATGTAAAAACACCCAGTGGTATAAAATTGCCGATAACATGACAATGATAATTGGCAAAATCAATGCCAAATAGCCAATTTTTACATACAAAATTGCCCCAATCACGCCACCACCACAAAAGCAATACCAAATCATTGCCTGAAACATGACCATTTTTTTATCGGTTTTGCGTTTGGCTAACCAATTGCCAATAGATGCTCCCATATCTGATGTTAAACCAGTTAAGTGCGTGGTGCGAATGCCTGTGCCTTTATAGGTTGCCACCATTGAGTTTTGTAAACCGCACGCCATGGTTGCAAAAAAATGCCCCAAAAACGAATGTCGGTAAAATAAAATCAGGCTAACAATTAACAAAACGGTTTCAATGCACAGAGTTAAGCCGTAGCGTCGCCCCTCTTTTAGATCGGTATTGCCAACCACAAACCCACTAATCACCGATCCTGCCAAAAATGACAACAATACCGCACACACCATAAACAACATTTTATAGTCGCTATTGGCAATTGCTGTTGCAAACAGCGACACGTTGCCCGTAACGTGCGATGCCGCCAAATGCGTAAAACCCACCAATGCAGTGCTATTGACACAGCCGGCACTAAACGCCAACACACCGCCACCGATGCGTATCCATAACGGAAGTTTTTCAAGCATGGTTTATTCTTTTAGTCTGGTTTATTCTTTTAGTCATAGTTTATTCTTTTATAATTATAAAATAATAAAGGTATAAAAACATGATAACATCATATATAATATAGTCATTGTTTTCAATGACATTTTTGAGAAAAGCATGCAAAAAAATCCTATTCTTTGTCTTTTTGGTATCAGCCTTGCACTTTTGTTATCAGCTTGTGGTGGTTCAAATTCTAATGCCAATGCCAACAAGCAAAATACCCCGCCAACTCTGAATAAACCAAACAATGATTGGTCAAACAACACCGATTTTGCCAATTGTAGTGAGCAAATTTACCAACAACCGCCTACGGTTGCTATCAACATGGTAAAAGACAGTTATCCGCTGTGCTTTAATGGTTTTGCTGTGTTGTATTCAGGCGTTTCTCGCACGCCGATTTGGGTGGGAGAGTATTTAACGCGTCAGCGTTTGAGTTATGCCAAAAAATTAAAACGCGAAGATAATTTTCATGCTGAAAGTCGTTTGCCAAGCAGTGTTCGAAGTGAAATTTATGATTATAAAAAATCAGGCTACGATCGCGGACATCTTGCTCCAAATGCCGATATGTCCAATAAAACCTCCCAGTACGACAGTTTTAGCTTGGCTAATATTGCCCCACAACACCCTGATAACAATCAAAAAAATTGGCTAAAAGTTGAACAATTAACACGCACTTTAACCAATCGCTATGGTTCAAGCTATGTGATAACAGGGGTTGCGTATTTGTCGCCACAATTGAAAAAACTCAACAATCGTGTGCTTGTGCCAACGCATTTTTTTAAGGCGGTGTATTTTCCAAGCAACAATCAAGCGGTTGCCTTTATTACACCCAACGATGCCAGCCAACAAACCGATGTTGTTAGCTTGCAACAGTTGCAACAAGTTACAGGCGTAGATGCGTTTCCAAATTTACCATATACAGTTAAAAATGTAAAAATGGCAATAAATTTTTGAAAAATTGTTAAATAATTTTAATCATTTATTTAAGACATATATTTAAGACATATATTGAAAACATAGGTAAAATAATGAAAAATTTTCAACCGTTTGCAAATGACAGTCAAAGTGTGAGTGTGCAAGGCGAAACAGGCGAGTTAACCTTTGAAAATCAAGGCGAACAGGTAAATTTTTATGGCAATGCAACGTTTTATTTTGATCGGCAAAGTCTTGAATTGGCAACACAATTACAGCAACAATTTGCCAATATTGTGGCATATTTAAAGCAACAAAACGTCCAAAATACCGAGCATTCGCAGATTATTACTGAACAACAAACCAATGTAACCCAAGTGGCAAATCCGTTTTTATAACAACATAGATTGTTTTATAACAACATAGATTGCTTAAACCTAGGATATCAAGTTAACATTTAAGTTAACACTGGAGTTTTGATGAAAAAAGTATTGAGTATGGTGGTATTGTTAACCGCCTTGACAGGTTGCCAAACTTTTGTTGGTACTTTTGAGAACGCTCATCACAAACCTAAGGATCTTGGCAAACCCCCTGTGCTAACTGCAATGTTGTATAGCACAGACGGCAATATGACGCCTCACGGTTCGGTGAATTTTTACAATACGGATCAGGGCGTACAAGCCTACGGCGAGGTAACAAAATTAATGCCAAATCATACCTATGCCATGCACATTCATGAAAAAGGCAAGTGTGGCAATAATGGTGAAGATTCAGGTGGGCATTTTAATCCATACAACACCAAACACGGACACCCTTACGCAATCGATAGTCATGCAGGCGATATGCCAAATATTACCGCGGATATCACAGGCATAGCATTAGTGAATTTTGTCAATAAAAAAATCAGCACCAACCAAACAGCAATGAACGACATACACAACCGTGCGATTATTATTCATGCCAAATCCGACGATTATGTCAGTCAACCTGCAGGCAACGCAGGCGATCGCGTGGTTTGTGGGGTGATTAAATAGTTGTTGATTAATTGGTTTAAATGCATTTTGCCAAATTTTAAAGCAGAAATTTTAAAGCAGAAATTTTAAATCAGTCTGTATGCTTAGATTGCTTTTGGTTTATTTGCCTTTGGCATCTGCCCAAATGATTTTATGCAACTGTAATTGGAAACGCACAGGCAAATTATCCGCTAAAATCCATTCAGCAAGCTCGGTTGCAAGGCTTGGTATAATACTATTAAAGGCGTTACTACTGTTAAGCGTGTTGTTGTGGTTAAGAGCATTGTTGTGGTTAAAAGCGTCATGAATGTTAAACATTGGCGAAAACCAAACCGTGCCAACTTTTTTATGTAAATCATATTGAAACAATTTTTGCACCGCCCAATCATAATCATCGCGGTTCATAATCACCAGTTTTAATTGATCATGTGTGGTTAAATAAGCCAAATTTTCCCACAGGTTTTTATTTGCCTCGCCTGAACTTGGGGTTTTTAAATCCATCACTTTTGACACGGCTATGGGCACATTTTTTACCGACAACGCTCCTGCAGTTTCCAACGAAATTTCATAGCTGTGTTCCAATAATAAATTCATCAATGCAAGGGCGTTGGGTTGAGCAAGTGGCTCACCTCCTGTCAAACAGATGCGTTTGCAGTTAAAACTTTTTACTTTTGCTAAAATGTCAGTTAAAGAAAATCTTTCACCGCCACTAAAAGCATAAGTGGTATCACAATATACACAGCGAAGTGGACAGCCTGTTAAACGGATAAAAATCGTTGGCAAACCTGCGGTTAATGCCTCGCCTTGTAGAGAATAAAAAATTTCGCTAACCTTTAATCCTGCACTAGGATCGGTGGTGGGAATGAGCGGAGTGCGTAATGGATTGTTCATGAAATGTGCTTAAAAATTAACTATTTTAACAAATTTTACAATATTTGGCAGAACTTTTTGGTGTATTTGACAAATTTTGTAAAAATTTCACCAAGATTTTGCGATTTTTGTTAAAAAACACTAAAAACGCTTGTCAATTTAGAAGAAATTCGGTAACATGATTGTTGCTTTAAGGAATTTTTTTTGTATTTCGTTTCTGCAAGGAGCTACTTATGAACGAAAATCAACTGGAACAAATCAAAAACCACCCTTCTTTTAAACAAATGCAAAGCAAAAAATCTAAACTTGGGATTGCCTTTACGGTATTGACCTTGGTGGTGTATTTTAGCTACATTTTAATGATAGGAACAAATCCACAATTATTTGCAACGCCTGTGGCAGCTGGTAGAGTTACTACGATTGGCATTTATTGGGGTGTGTTCGTCATTTTCTTTTCAATCATCATTACCGCGATTTATGTGTATAAAGCCAACGGTGAGTTCGATGATTTAACCAAAAAAGTCATCAGTGATTTGAATTTAACCCAAGAAAAACCCCCTGTGGTTAGCAATGCCCACTAAAATTTAGCAAACACGGATTTGTAAAGTGGTATTTTATTAGATGAGCTAAATTTTAAAATAAGGAAATTTTATGAAAAAATACACAAGATTTATGCTGAGCAAATTTTTGCCAATGATGGCAATGTTGTCAGCTTCTCATATGGCTTTTGCTGATGCAATTGGCGGTGAGGTTGAAAAGCAACCGTTAAATGTGGCGGCGATCGGTATGTTCGTGCTGTTTGTGTTGGCTACGCTTGGAATCACCTACTGGGCTTCAAAACAAAACCAAACTGCCAGTGATTTTTATACCGCAGGTGGCGGAATTTCAGGCTTTAAAAACGGTCTTGCTATTGCAGGCGACTTTATGTCCGCGGCATCGTTTTTGGGTATTTCAGCGATGGTGTTTACCAATGGCTATGATGGATTGTTATACTCAACGGGCTTTTTGATTGGTTGGCCTTTGGTGCTGTTTTTAATTGCTGAACGCTTGCGCAATTTGGGTAAATTTACTTTTGCAGATGTGGCATCTTATCGTTTTGCTCAAAAGCCTGTGCGAATTTTTGCAGCCTCCGGTACAATGATTGTTGTGTTGCTATACCTAATTGCTCAAATGGTGGGTGCTGGTAAACTCATTCAATTGTTGTTTGGATTAAGTTATATTTGGGCGGTGATTATCGTCGGTGTGCTTATGATGGCTTATGTGCTGTTTGGTGGTATGCTTGCGACTACTTGGGTGCAAATTATTAAGGCGGTATTGTTGTTGTCAGGTGCGTCATTTATGGCAATTGCAGTGCTATACCATGTTGGTTTTAGCCCTGAAGAAATGTTTCGCCAAGCAACCGCAGTACATGAAAAAGGCGTAAAAATCATGGCGCCTGGTAGCCTTGCATCAAATCCAATCGATGCTGTGTCATTAGGTCTTGCTTTGATGTTTGGTACAGCGGGTTTGCCACACATTTTGATGCGTTTTTTTACCGTACCAGATGCAGCAGAAGCTCGTAAATCGGTATTGGTTGCAACAGGATTTATCGGCTATTTTTATTTATTAACCTTTGTTATTGGTTTTGGTGGTATTTTATTGGTTACCAAAGACAATCCGCACTTTTTTGAAACGGTTGTTAAAGATGGCAAAAATGTCGTGCAAATGATTGGTGGCAGCAACATGACAGCCATTCACTTGGCAGAAGTTGTCGGTGGTAACATGTTCTTAGGTTTTATCTCGGCGGTAGCGTTTGCGACGATTTTGGCGGTAGTTTCAGGTTTAACCTTGTCAGGTGCATCGGCAATTAGCCACGATATTTATGCTGAAGTTGTCAAAAAAGGTAAGGCCAGCCACAAAGATGAGTTAAAAGTATCACGCATAACTGTGATAGCTTTAGGCATTATTGCAGTGATTTTGGGTGTTGCTTTTGAACAACAAAATATTGCATTCATGGTTGGTCTTGCATTTGCGGTTGCAGCATCAGCAAACTTCCCGGTTTTATTGTTGTCTATGTTCTGGGACGGCTTAACAACAAAAGGTGCGGTATTTGGTGGTTTTTCAGGCCTGTTTGCAGCAGCGACTCTAATCGTACTGGGTCCAACGGTTTGGGTAGATGTATTGCATCACGGATCGGCAATTTTCCCATACAAAAATCCTGCAATTTTTAGTATGCCAATTGCATTTTTTGTAGCTTGGATTGTGTCAGTTAGCGACAAATCTGCACGAGCAGCCATTGACAAAGATGGATTTGATGCCCAGTATGTGCGTTCATTGACAGGTATCGGTGCGGCAAAAGCATCTGATCATTAATAATTTTATTAAGCGTTAAAACCCCAAGTTAACTCAAGTTGGCTTGGGGTTTTTATTGGTTGTTGTAAATGATCAACGCTTTTTATCTTTTCATCGTATGGTACTGTGTTTTATCAATCATGTTTTATCAACCATGTTTTGTTAATCATTGCGTGGCTTGTTTGGCGTATGTTTAAGAAAGAGCAGGGTTTAACTAAAATTGGCAAACGTTGCGTTGGCAGGCGTGTAGGCTTGGTTGAGTATATTGAAATTTGTGATGATTAGACTGTTGGTTTGAAACTACAATGCTTTGAAACCACAGTGCTTTGAAAACACAATGCTTTATAAACTTTTTAGGTTTTTAGATAAACAACCATGTATCAATAAGATCTAAAAACTTGTTGTAAAAACAGTTGTTTAAAAAATTGTAGTATGAAATGGGTATGTATATTGTAAAAGTGTTTGGTTTAAGCACAAAAAACCCATCACAAGTGTAATGGGTTTGGTTAAATATGAAAGCCTAACTACGGTATAAAATGTGATTGCTTGGGGTTTTTCATTGCATCTTGACGATATCTTTCACCAATTTCTTTCCAAATTGGGGCATTGTGAACGCCACAGCTTTCGGCATCGTAAATTGGATCTTTGCCTTCTTTGGCTTGACGTTCATAGTCGCGCAAGGCATTAAACGCAGGTTTTTGCAATAGCAAAATTCCGATGATGTTTAGCCACGCTGTTAAGCCTACGCCTGCATCACCCAACGCCCAGGCCAAATCAGCGGTTTTGATGCTGCCATATACCACCACTGCCAAGAAAATCAATTTTAACGCAGGTACAGCCCAGTCTATTTTTAGTGTGCGTTGCAAATACCGAATGTTGGTTTCGGCATAGTAGTAGTAAGCCATAATTGTGGTAAAGGCAAAGAAAAACAACGCAATTGCCACAAATACCGAACCAAAACCAGGCATGATATTTTCCATAGCGGTTTGTACATAGCCTGGCCCTGCCGATACACCCTGTACACCGTGATATAAATAAGCGTCTTTATTGGTTGGATCTTGTACATTATACATGCCTGTGATTAACAGCATAAAGCCTGTTGCAGAACACACAAACAGGGTATCTACATAAACTGAAAATGCTTGTACCAATCCTTGCTTGGCAGGGTGCGACACATCTGCTGCAGCCGATGGATGCGGACCAGTACCTTGACCTGCTTCGTTAGAATATAGACCGCGTTTTACCCCCCATTGAATTGCAAGCCCCAATACCGCACCAAATCCTGCCTCTAAACCAAAGGCAGAGCGAAACACCAAGGCTAGCACATCAGGCAATTGACTAATGTGCATAATGATAATCACAACAGCCACGATAATGTATGCCAATGCCATAAACGGTACGATTAATTCAGCCACCGATGCAATTCGCTTAACACCACCAAAGATAACAAAACCAACCAAAATTGCCAAAATTGCTGCTGTAACCGTGGTAGACATACCAAGAGAGTTATTCATTGCATCGGCAATAGAATTGGCTTGTACGCCCGGTAATAACAAACCTGCAGACACAAACATAGAAACGGCAAACAATACGCCATACCATTTTTTCCCCAATCCTTTTTCAAAATAATAGGCAGGGCCACCGATAAAAAAACCATTTTCATCTTTTTCTTTGTAAATTTGTGCTAGAGTGGATTCAACAAAGGCGGTACTTGCCCCTAAAAATGCCACCATCCACATCCAAAATAACGCACCTGGCCCACCAAAAGTAATCGCAGTTGCTACCCCTGCGATATTCCCCGTGCCAACACGCCCAGCCAAACTCATTGCCAGTGCTTGAAACGATGAGACGCCTTGATCGGTGCTTTTGCCGTCCATGAGCAGTTTGATCATATTGCCAAAATGACGCACTTGTAAAAAGCGGCCACGCAACGAAAACCACAATCCTACGCCCAAGCAAATCGCAATAAACACAGGACTCCAAATTACATCATTAATTTTTCCAACCAATTCCTCTAAGGTCATACGCCCTCCTGCTTGCTTTGGTTTATATGAAATATTTTTAGCATTGATATCCATTGATTGCAAAATCTTAAGTTACAAAACCTTGCAAATGCTAATAATGTTGAAATAGTATTAAACAAAAAAATAGATTTTGCAATATTTATTTGTATAAAATTACTAAAAAACACCGAGCATGGTTTTTGACTTAAATAGTTCACGAAATTTACTTGCTTAATCACAAAAAATTCAGCAAAATAAACCTTATAAACATGACAAAAAGGAAGATAAATATGAATACGAGTATGAGTATGAATGAGACTTATCAAACGGTTAAAACAGATTTTGTGTTGTTTGATACATTGCCAACCGATGACGGTAATTTGTTAGGCATGATTACACTAAATGCTCCAAAGGCATTAAATGCACTGGATTTAACCATGTGCCAACAGATTTTGCAACAATTGCAAATTTGGCAAAATGAAGCCAAAATCGTGGCAATTTTTTTACAAGGAACAGGCGAAAAGGCGTTTTGTGCAGGTGGTAATATCCGCAAAATTTATGACAGTATGATACAAAAACCCGCTGTTAGCGAACCTTGTCCAATTAACTTATCAACGTTAGATTATGCCGAGGCGTTTTTTGTTAACGAATACCGCCTAAACCGCTATATGGCAAGCTATACCAAGCCTATTATTGCATGGGCAAGTGGGATCGTGATGGGTGGTGGTTTGGGGCTTGTGGCAACTTGCAGTCATAGAATTGTTACCGAAACGACGCGTTTTGCGATGCCTGAAATCAATATTGGATTATTTCCTGATGCAACAGGCAGTTGGTTTTTACAAAAAATGCCCGCCCAAACTGGCTTATTTTTTGGCTTAACAGGGGCAAATGGCAATGCAGGCGATGCGTTGTTGGCAAATTTGGCAGAATTTTCCGTGCGTAGTGAACAAAAATCCGCTGTACTACAAGCCTTGCAAAAAGCCGATTGGCAAAAAACCTGTGCCAAATTTGTTGTGAGTCAAGCCTTAAGCCAGCTTCATACCACCGAGCATTTACCAGACAGTCATGTTGTAAAACATTGGCAAACTTTGCAAAAAATTGTGAATGCAGGCGATATGTTGGCAATTGATGATTTGTTAAGAAACAGTGCGTTTATTGCAAAATATTGTCAAGATGAATGGCTTGCTCAAGCAATTGACACTTATCAACACGGTTGTCCAGTCAGTGCAAGTTTGACTTTTGCGTTGTTTCATCGGTTAAAAACCTTGTCATTGCCTAAGATTTTACAAATTGAACTCAACACCGCCATTCATTGTTGTCATTTTCCTGATTTTCGTGAGGGCGTGCGTGCGTTGTTGGTGGATAAGGACAAAAATCCAATGTGGCATAAAACTTTGGCAACGATTACGCCTGAGTATATAAATACTCATTTTGATGATGTTTACCAAGGCGATGAATTGTTGGTTTTATAAAAATACGGTCTAAATTTTGATAAAGCGAAAAATATTGGTATAATACGAAGTTTAGCCAATTTTTCGCTATTTTTTAATTAAACCTTGCTTAATACAACTTTTATGAACAAAATCACCGTCATTGATCCGAACCAATTTGTCGCTTTAACCACGCAAAAAAACGATCCTGCACCAAAAACCAACCTGCTTGGTATGAGTAAAACCAAACTCATGGAATTTTTTAAAAATTTAGATGAAAAACCCTTTCGTGCAACACAAGTGATGAAATGGATTTATCAATTTGGCGTAACTGATTTTTTTGAGATGACGAATTTATCCAAAAAATTGCAAGAAAAATTAACAAACATTGCGTGTGTGATACCGCCTGCTGTCAAATATAAAGAATTTAGCGAGGACGGTACACGCAAATGGGTATTTGAGGTAGCTGGCGGATCGCTTGTGGAAACGGTATTAATTCCGGCAGATGATAACAAGCAATTTGGGCGTAAGACTTTGTGTATTTCCAGTCAAGTTGGCTGTGCTTTGGATTGTTCGTTTTGTAGTACAGGAAAACAAGGATTTGAGCGAAACTTAACAGAAAGTGAAATTATTGGACAATTGTTTGTTGCCAATCAATCCTACATGGAGGGCGTTCCTGCTGTAAAACGTGAAAATCGCGTAACCAATGTGGTGATGATGGGTATGGGCGAGCCGCTGTTAAACTATGAACCTGTGGTTGCCAGTATGTCGCTGATGTTAGATGATTTTGGTTTTGGTTTGTCAAAACGGCGCGTAACCTTGTCTACATCGGGCGTTGTGCCAAAAATGTATGATTTGGCAAAAGACATTGATGTGGCATTGGCAATCAGCTTGCACGCACCAAATGACAAACTTAGAAATGAACTTGTGCCAATTAACAAAAAATACCCATTGGCAGAACTCATTAAAGCAGCCAAAGCTTATGTGTATGATGAAAATCCGCGCCATAAAAAACATGTAACCATTGAATATGTTATGCTAAAAGATGTCAATGATAGCGACGAACACGCCCATCAGTTGGCTGTTTTGCTGCAGGATTTGCCTAGTAAGATTAACCTAATTCCGTTTAATCCATTTGCACACGCACCTTACGAACGCTCAAGCAATAATCGCATTCATGCTTTTAGTGGTATTTTAAATAACGCAGGTTTTGTCTGTACTATCCGCCAAACACGCGGTGATGACATTGATGCAGCGTGTGGGCAACTTGTTGGACAAGTGGCAGATAAAACCAGACGAGCCAAAAACTGGCAACAAAAAATTGCTCAAAACGACCGCTTAAAGCAAAGTTGAGGCAATTATGAAATGTTTTTATGAAATGTTTTTATGAAATTTTGCTAACATTTGTCAATAAATATCGTTAAATATAATAAATACACCAAATTCACTTTTTTTGTTGTGCTTTTTTAGTTAAATTTGTTATAGTATGTAGTATTTGCTAAGTTTTTAGTTTTTAGTGTTTTTAAATTTTTTAAACAGGGTTTTGCAAAGGTTTTACAAATGAAACAATTAAATCATGGTTTAATGCTTGACAATGATGATTTTGGATTAAAAAAATGGAAAAAAAATGTTTTGGCAAGCCTTGTTGTGTTGGGTATGTCAGTGATTGTGATGGGTTGTAGCCAAAGCCAAACCATAAGCAGTCAAACAATCACAAGCAGCGATCCGAGCCGTTGGATAAAAGATCCAAAAGAAATAGCCCGTTCACGCACAGCGATTGCAGCACAGTTTATCCGCGAACACAGACTTGACGATGCCAAACGCCAATTAGAGCAAGCATTAAAATCCGATCCAAACTCACCGCAAGCTCATGATATGATGGGCGTGCTTTTGCAACAAGAAGGCAGTGCGTTAAATCTACAAAAAGCCCAGGCTTATTTTAAAAAAGCCCTTGAATTGGATCCGGATTTTACTCAAGCCCATAATAATTACGGCGTGTATTTGGCAAAAGTCAAACGTTATTCTGAAGCCATTGCACAGTTTGAGATTGCAGGATCAACGCTGGGTTACGAAGGTAGAGCAGATGCACTTGAAAATTTGGGGCGTATGTATTTGCAAGTTAACGATACCGCTAAGGCAAAAGAAGCTTTCGGTAAAGCCTTAGATGCCAATCGCTACAGCGTGATTGCTCGTTCAGAGATGATTGATATTTTTATCAACGAAAAACAGACCTTAAATGCCAAAAAATTGCACGCTGATTTAATGACAATTTTGGGGGAGGAATACCTTGATCCGCGTACCTTGCAACAAGGAGCAAGGCTTGCAAAACTCACAGGCAACAACACCGAATTGCAAAAATTTAGCCAACAATTGTTGGATAAATTTCCAACAAGTTCTGAAGCCAAACAATTAAAACAATGGCTACGCACACCAAATGCAGTGTGGAAATAAGGCTAAAATTTTTTTTGGTAACTTTTGGTAGCTTTTTTGGTAATTATTGCTTTGGTAATTATCACTTTGATTTAATTAAACTTGATTGAATGATTTAACTTTGAAATATTGTACCTTGAGATATTGTGGATAATGTATGCAAACGAAACAACCAGTCAAAAATTCAACCCAAGCAATGGATATGTTGCATCCGCTTGGGCAGCGTTTAAAACAAGCCCGTGAAAAAAAAGGGCTAAGTCTTGATGATGTGGTGAACGAAACGCATATTTTAAAACGGCATTTGGTGGCGTTAGAAAATGCAGATTTTGAGGCGTTACCACAGCCGACATTTGCTCGCGGTTTTGCGGTGAATTATGGGCGGTTTTTGGGTTTTGATTCGCAGGTTATTAGCCAAAGTTTTGACGCTCAATACCCAAGCGAATTGCGTAAGAAATATGAAAGTTTTGACAATGCACCGCTACAACCGATGGGAACGTTACAGCGTGATAGTCGTGGCGGAATCAAAATTAATTGGTTTTTGATTGGTGGGATTTTGGTTGTGTTGATTGTGGCAACGATGATTTTTAAAACGGTTAAAAATGCCCATCACGAAAATCAACCTGCCGAAATTGTGCAAGAAGTTACTCCACAAGAGCAAGCCACAGGAGCATCGCTTTCTAACGCAGGTTCAGCAATTGGCAGTCATGTGCATACTGCAAGTGCAGCATCGACTACAGGTTTATCTACGCTTGAGATTTGGGTTAAAAATAAAACAACGATCAATATCACCGATGCTACAGGCAAGGTGTTGTTACAAGGCAAGCAGGCTCGTGGAGGGTATAATTTATCAGGGCAAGCACCGTTTAATGTGCAAATTGACAAAGCGAGCAATGTCAACATTGATTTTAACAAACAACCGATTAAAATCAGTGATTATGCTCAAAACAACCAAGCCAATTTTACATTACAATAGTGAATTTGATTAAAAAAATTGGTTAAAAATAGTTGTAAGTTACATAAAAAAGTTACATAAAAAGTTACACAAAAACAGGAATAACCATGTCGCACCACAGCCCTATTCTGCGTAAGCCTACCAAAAAAATCCACGTTGGTAATGTGGCAATAGGTGGCGATGCACCGATTAGCGTGCAAAGTATGACCAATACCAATACTTGTGATGTAGATGCAACGGTTGCCCAAATTGAACGTTGTGTGGATGCTGGAGCGGATTTTATGCGTGTTTCTACGCCTACGATGGAGAGCGTGGAGGCTTTTGGCGAGATTAAAAAACGCGTGTCTGTGCCACTGGTTGCTGACATTCATTTTGATTATAAAATTGCTTTGGCGGTAGCGGAACAGGGGGCGGATTGTCTGCGTATTAACCCTGGCAATATTGGCAATGAACAAAAAGTGCGCGAGGTGATCGCGTGTGCCAAGCATCACGGCATTAGCATGCGAATTGGTGTGAATGCAGGATCGCTTGAAAAAGATTTACAAAAAAAATACGGTGAACCGACAGGCGAGGCTATGTTAGAATCCGCCTTGCGTCATATTGATATTCTTGACCGTAACAATTTTGCTGAATACAAAATCTCGGTAAAGGCAAGCAATGTGTTTTTGACGCTTGATGCGTATCGCCTAATTTCAGCACAGATTGACAATCCCTTGCACCTTGGTGTTACCGAAGCGGGTGTGTATCGCACAGGTACGGTAAAATCAGCGATCGCCTTGGGCGGATTGTTGCTTGATGGCATTGGTGATACCATGCGAATTTCATTGGCAAGTTTGCCTGAAGAAGAAATTAAAATTGGTTTTGATATTTTAAAATCATTAAATATTCGTAGCAATGGCGTAAACTTTATTGCTTGTCCAAGTTGTAGCCGGCAAGAATTTGACGTGATTAAAGTGATGAATGAGTTAGAGGCGCGTCTTGAGGATATACGCGAACCCATTGATTTATCGGTTATTGGCTGTAAAGTCAATGGGCCAGGCGAGGCTAAAGAAGCGGATATTGGTGTTGTGGGAGCAAGTCCTAATAGCTTGGTTTATAAAGGAGGTCAAAAAAGTCATTTGATTGATACTAAGCAATTAGCCGATGAAATTGAAGCGATGGTACGCGAGCATGTTAAAGTTTTGCAGGAAAAACGAGCTCGTCAAATGATACACACAATAACATTGTCATAAGAGAACATTGTCATAAGGGCTTATTTGTCATAAAAACTTATTTGGCAATTTATTGGTTAAATTGGTTAAAATTTTACGTTACACTTACTTTTACGTTACACTTACTCTTGGAGTTGTATTATGAACAAAACGTTAGTGATTTTATTATCCATTCTTATGTTTGGTTGCACACCTACGCCAGAAACCAAAGACAGCCAGCCTGCTGTGCAAACCGAAACGGTTGAAAAAGTTGATAATACCAATATCCCAACCGACATTGTAGAGTGGGCGCTGAAAACGGCAGATATTGTGTTTACCAGTACCAAAACCGATGTAAATGGCAACAACATTCCAGAAACGGGGCGTTTTACCGATTATTCTGCTGTATTGGATAAGCAGGGTAATTTGAACATGAAAATTAATTTGGCAAGTGTTGATACCGATATTGCAATTAGAGATCAACGTTTGGTTGAATGGTTGTTTGAGACGGATAAATTTGCCACGGCGGTAATTTCAGCCGATCTTGATCCTGCGACAATTAACAATTTGCCATTAAACAGTCCATTAACTTTAACCCAGCCAATTAAGCTAGAAATGCACGGACAACAAGCAGATTTGGTGGGTGAGTTAACCATTACACGCACAGGTTCGCATACAATTGTGGTAGAAACCCAAAAACCAATTGAAATCAATATTGAAAGTTTTAATATGACCGAGGGGCTTGAACGTTTGCGCGATGTTATGGCATTGGCAGGCATTAATGTAACCGTTCCTGTAACGTTTAAAGGTGAGTTTTCGCGGCCTTTATAATGGGTATCAATAAATATATCGGCATATTCAAACCTTAAAAGATTTTATTTTTATCAACAATACCGAGGCGTTATGAAAAAATTATTTTATATTCCTTTTTGTGTGTTAATGGCTTCATGCTCTTCTGAACAACAACCACAAGCAACCGAGGCATCAGCACAACAACCAAGCGATACTAAAGCAGGCTTAACTCAAGTAAAAGTGGGTTTTATTGCCTCGGCAACAGGCAACGCCCCGCTAAATTCTTTAGATGAAAAAGGCATGTTTGAAGGGTTTGAACATGATATTTTGCAAGAAGTTGCAAAACGTGCCAATTATAACTTTACTTATGAATATAAACCCAGAAAACAACTGATGGACGATGTTGAAAATGACGGTGTGCAGATTGTTGCAGGCAATATCAGTATCACCGAAGATCGAGTGGCAAAATATGCGATGACAAATTCGTATTTGGATGCGTATCCGGTTACCATTTTAAGTAAAGACGCCGAGTTAAAAAGTATGGAGCAACTCAAAGACAAAAGTGTTGCAATAAAAGACAGTCCGATAGATACTTTTTATGATGTGGTTAACACCCAAAAAGCCGAAGAAAAAGACAACATTCATTATGTCAATAGTGATTGGTTGGCGGTAAAAAATGTATTGTCAGGCGATTCTGTGGCAGCGATTGGCAATTCATCGGTAATGCCTTATTATTTTGAAAAATATTCCACCAAAGAAACGCCATTACATTTTGCAATAGACTATGCTTATCCACAAGAAAGCTATGGATTTTTATTGAAAAAAGACAACAAACAGTTGTTAGATGATATTAATAAATCCTTGGCGGATATGAAAGCCGATGGCACTTATCAAAGTATTTTTAAGAAATGGTTTTGATGAATGTTTGATCTAAATCATGTCAATTGGGCGTTTTAAAAACGACATTAAGAGAAAAGCTATGACCTTAAAAGCCATCAAAGGATTTAACGATATTTTACACATTGCCACGGGTGATACACGTCCAAGTGGTGAATGGCGACTGCTAGAAACCAAACTTATTGAGACGCTTGATCGGTTTGGTTTTGAGCAAATACGCTTGCCAATTGTAGAAGAAACCCAGCTTTTTAGCCGTGCTATTGGTGATAATACCGACATTGTTGAAAAAGAAATGTACTCATTTGTTGATAAAGGTGAGCCACCAACACCGCTTACCCTAAGGCCTGAAGGTACAGCAGGGGCTGTAAGGGCGGTGCTTGAGCATAATTTATTGCGTGGTGATACGCCAAAACTATGGTATATGGGGGCGATGTTTCGTTATGAAAAACCCCAAAAAGGCCGCTATCGTCAATTCCATCAGCTTGGTGTAGAAAGTTTTGGCAGTGAATTGCCCGATGCCGATGCCGAGCTTATTATGATGACTTATCAGATGTGGCAGGATTTGGGTATTGGTGATCATGTTCAGCTTGAATTAAATACGCTGGGCGAGGCTGATGAACGCCAAGCATTTCGCACGGCACTCATTGCCTATTTGACCGCCCATAAAGACGAGTTGGACGAAGACAGTCAAAGACGCTTAACCACCAACCCATTGCGTGTTTTGGACAGTAAAGACAGCAAAACTCAAAAGATTTTGCAAAACGCTCCAAAACTTATGGATTTTTTAGGCAAGGGCAGTTTGGAGCATTTTGACAAAGTCAAACAATATTTGACCGCTGTTGGCATTGAATTTGTGATCAATGACAAACTGGTGCGTGGCCTTGATTATTACAACAAAACCGTGTTTGAATGGACAACGAATAAACTTGGCAGTCAGGCAACTGTATGTGGCGGTGGGCGTTATGATGGCTTAATCGGACAAATTGCCACCATTAACAAAACTGGCATTGACAAAAAAGACAAACAACCACCTCAAAGTCAGCCTGCGGTTGGTTTTGCAATGGGGCTTGAGCGTTTATTGTTGTTGATTCAAGCGGTTAATCCATTTGAGATGGATTCTGTGTGTGATATTTTTGTTGTAGCCCAGCCTGAATATTATCTTGATGGCATGGTTTATGCCAATTTTTTGCGTCAAAGCAATCCGTATGTGCGTGTCAAAATGGCATCTGCCACCAGTCTAAAATCCCAAATGAAAAAAGCGGACAAATCTGGAGCGGAATTTACCGTGATTATCGGTGCAGAAGAAGTCAAAAACGGTACGATCAGTGTCAAAAACATGCAAACAGGCGAGCAGTTTAAGACCGATAAAGAAGATGACACGTTTTTTATTGATTATGAAGCGTTACAAGATTTGTTTGAAGCACTTGATGATGAAAACATTGATGATGAGTGATTTATAGCACGATGTGTTTTTATATCAATGATGTGTTTTTATAGCGATGTATGAACGGTTTTGGATTAAGCGTTAAAATAAATACAATTTTAAAATAATTTTAAGGTAAAATGAATGGTAAAAGATGTAACCCCAAAACTGCCAAATGATGAACAGCAGTCTATGCAAGCCCTACGCCAGTACGGTGGCTATATTGTGTTAGCGATTGTGTTGGTATTGGGGGGTTATTTTGGTTGGAATTATTGGCAAAACCACGGCGGCCACATTGATGAGGCAACATCGACCGAATTTGCTAAAATCCAAGCCAGTCAACAGGCGGTTTTAGATCTTACGCCAACCAATGAAACCGATGCCAAAACCGACGATCTTACCAATGCACAGGCGAATTTTGCCAAGGAGTTGGACGCATTTATCACCAAGCATACCAATTCAGTGTACACTTGGCAAGCCTTGATGTTAAAAGCCAAACAACAAACCGATACAGGGGATATCAAAGGAGTAATTGCCACATTGCAGCAGGCTGTTGCCCTCAATCTGAATGATGAAGGATTAAAGGCAATTGCCACATTGCGTTACGCCCAAGCCTTGATTGGCAATCAGCAAGCCGATGAAGCCGAAAAAGCACTACAAGTTGTGTTGCCACCTGCTTTTGATGCCAGTAAAAACGAGTTGCTTGGTGATGTGGCCATGACAAAAAATGACAAAAAATCAGCCATGGATTTTTACCAAAAAGCGTGGCAAGCCATTGAAAACCGTAATGAAAACAATGAACTAAAACAAGATCGTGCTTTTTTACGTTTAAAAATGGAAAATTTGGGCTTAACTCCAAAACAGCCTGATTTGGATAACGGCGTCATTGCAAGCCCAACCACAGCGACGGCAAGTCAAACCGCAAATACATCTGTTGATGATATAGCCAAGATCGCAACAAAGGTTGCATCTGCTCCCAATTAATCGTTGGTTTAATCGTTTTATTGCTTAAACCAAAATTTATTAAACTAAAACTTATCAAACAAAAGTTGAAAAATTATGATGACACACTCTTTATATTCTAAAAAACACGCGACAAACAACAATCTATCTGCGATAAAAACACTTAGCGTGGCCATGCTTGCGATATTGGCATTAAGTACCACCGCTTGTCAAAGTTTTAAGAAATCCGAAAACACAAATTTGCCCAAAGAGCTTGTGGCATTAAGCCAAACTCAAAATAGCCTAAACCTACTTTTTAGCCAAGATAAACAATCTGTCAAAAAATTTGGCTTTAACAAAAAGCAAGCACTTAGCCAAAGCGTAACTTCTTTTCAAACCGTAAGTGATTCTAAAGGCTACATTACCGCAAGTCCTGATGGGTTAGTAACCGCCTTTGATATGGACGGACATAAGTTGTGGCAAGTTGAATTTAAGCAAGGGCTGTATTCTGGCGTGGCAATTGACAATCATCTTAAAACCGCTGATGTTGTCATTGTTGCTGATCGTCATGCCAATTTGATCGCCCTTGATCGAAGTAACGGCAAAACCTTGTGGCAACACCAAATGACAAGCAATGTGCTTGCCCCTGTGTTAATTCGTGATAATCGCATTGTTGTGTTGGCAAATAACGGTAACATACAGGGTTTATCGTTACAAACAGGCGAGGTTGGGTGGGAAAATGGGATTAAAAACCCAGATTTAAGCGTGCGTGGTAATGCCATGCCAATGTTGTTGTACAGTGAAATTGTGTTAATTGGCGGTGCAGATGGTAAGATTCATGCTTTTAACCCAGACAATGGTTTGGACTTATGGTCGCAACCTGTTGGCATGCGTATGGGCGTCAGTGAAACCGAACGCTTAATGGATATGGATGCAACTCCGATTTTTGTGGACAACATGCTGTATTTGATAGCTTATAGTGGACAATTGTTGGCAATTGATATGACAAGTGGTGAAATTGCCTTTACCAAGCAACTTGCTGGCTTAAAATCCTTGGCGGCGGACAGCAATCAATTATACGTTACCACATTAGACGGTCAAGTGTTGGCATTGGATAAATTGACAGGCAATGAAAATTGGCAATCTGAAAGTTTAAAATTTCGCGGTTTAAGCAACCCAGTTGCCACACCAAACAGTGTGATTGTTGGAGATAAACTTGGTTATTTGCACGTTTTTGACAAAACAACTGGCAAAATCATTGACAGAAAACAAACAAAAGTTGACATTAATCATTTAACATTGCAAAATATTGATCAAGATTCGCGGTTAATTGTCCAAAGTATGAACGGTGGTTTTAGCGTTTGGCAAGTGGTGCGTTAGTTTTTGATTTTGCCTTGAGTTTTTGCCTTGAAATTTTTAGTTTTGTGGTATAGTTTTTGTAGCAAGTTTTGAATTTGAAATTGGAATAATTATGAAGCCTGTTGTTGCCTTAATTGGGCGTCCGAACGTTGGTAAATCCACGATTTTTAACCAAATTACCAAAAGCCGTCAAGCCCTTGTTGCTGATTTGGCAGGTTTAACGCGTGATCGTCAGTATGGTGATGCGCTGTTTGAAGATAAGGCATTTATTGTGGTAGATACAGGCGGTATTGGCGAGGACGATGACGGTTCTGGCAATATTGATGATTATATGGCAACCCAGTCGTATACCGCCATTCATGAAGCGGATATTTTGGTGTTTGTGGTGGATGCGCGAGCGGGGCTTGTGGGATCCGATGAGGTGATTGCCAAACAGTTACACACACTTGGCAAACCTGTGTTTTTGGTGGCAAATAAAGTTGACGGCGTACACGAAGCATCTATTGGTGAATTTTTTGCGTTAGGATTTGGCAAGCCTTTTGCAACAACCGCCAGTCATGGACGTGGCATTACCAATTTATTGGAGCATTTAACCGCCGATATGCCAAGCACTGCTGTTGAAGAAAAAGCACCTGATGGTTTAAAATTGGCAATTATCGGTCGACCTAATGTGGGTAAATCTACGTTGGTTAACCGTTTGTTGGGTGAAGAGCGTGTGGTTGTGTTTGATATGCCAGGGACAACGCGTGATAGTATTTACATTCCGTTTGAACGCGAGGGGCAAAACTATGTACTGATTGATACTGCAGGGGTGCGCAGGCGTGGCCGCATTGACGAAAAAGTAGAAAAATTTAGCGTTATCAAAACCTTACAAGCAATTAAAGATGCCAATGTGGTGGTGCTTGTGATTGATGCTCAAGAAGGCATTACCGATCAAGATTTGCACATTTTGGGTTATGCTTTAGATGCAGGGCGTGCGATGGTCATTGCCATTAACAAATGGGATAACTTGGATCAAGACAAAAAAGACTGGGTAAAAATTGATATGGAGCGGCGTTTTAATTTTATTCCGTATGTCAAAATCCACTTAATTTCAGCATTGCACGGCACAGGCACAGGCAATCTTTATCCGTCTATTCACAAAGCCTACGCATCGGCGATGTTAAGCATCTCAACCAGTCGTTTGACTCAGATTTTGCAAGATGCAGTCAGCGCCCATCAACCGCCAATGGTAAGTGGACGTCGTATCAAGTTGCGTTTTGCTCATATGGGTGGGCATAATCCGCCGATCATCGTTGTGCATGGCAACCAAACGGGGCAAATACCAAACAGTTACAAACGCTATTTAGAAAACGAATTTCGTAAAGTATTTAAACTTGAGGGCACGCCTGTGAGAGTGGAATTTAAACAAAACGCCAATCCATACGCCGATCGCAAAAACACCATGACTGAAGCCCAAAAAGAACGCAAACGCCGCGAAGTGCAAAAATTTAAAAAACGTGATAAAAAACGTTAATTATATCGTTATTGCTGGCAAAGGCGTGGTTGCAGCGTGTCTTGCATCATATTTGTATAATTAATAAAACCAATGAAAAAGTTTAGGTAAACTTATGGGTATCAAATCGTTAAATTACCAATATTTGTCAAAACGTTTTGTTGTTATGCCCTTTTTTTTGGTGTTGGTGCTGTGCTTTTTTGTGTATTTGTTTAATGATGTCTGCAATACCATGCGCGAAGAGGCGACTCACATTCACAGCATTAATCATTTATTAACCCAAACGGCGACCAGCCAAAACCAAACCTTAATTGCCGCTCAAGTCAAATATCTGTCAAATACCAACCCACAAATTGAAAGCATTAATTTTTTTCCTGTCAGCAGTGCTCAAGAGCAACTAACCAACAAAAAACTAGACTTACCCACCATGTTTTTTGGCAAATATTATGGGCTAAGCGAAGCGGTAATCTTACAGATGCCAAATATAGTCACAGATGATGAACCAGTTAAGCCCACTCAACTTGTTGGTTATGTCAACACCACGTTAAATTTAACCGTCATTCGCAGTCAATGGTTTAAGCGTAATTTGCCAATGTTTGTCATGATGATAATTGTCTCATTGTTAACCTTGATTGTTATGTTGTTGTTTTTGAAAAAAGCCACCAAGCGTTTGCCAGTTTTAGAAAAATTAAGCCAAAAAATTTTACATGATGAAGAGGTTGTGCAAAAAGATTATCATCTGCCTAATGACAAACAAGCGGTTTGGTTGTATGAAAAAGCCTTGTTTCACCTGCTAGACAAACAAAAAAACCAGCATAATCAATTGGCTCAACTAAACCGAGAGATTTGCCTGCTAAAAGATGAAAGTTTTAAACAAATTGAACAACACTCCATTTTTCAAAACAGTCTAAGTCATGAATTTAAGTTATCATTAAATCACATTGAAGTGGGAATAAAACTGCTAAAAAATCAATATATTAGCAATGAACAACAAGATGCCATTGAGATGATTGATACAGGAATGGACGATTTAAATGCAAAACTAAGTCAGCTTATCCGCTTAAATCGCATTGACAAAGGACAAACCACGGTTGAGTTGTGTCAGTTTAATCCCGGGCATCTGTTGCACAGTATTGTGGAAAAATCACAGTTGCTTGCCCAGCAAAAACAGTTGAGTTTGGAATTAAAAACCTACCACGCCGACTATGTGCTAGAAGGCGATGCAAAAAAAATTGATACGATAGTGTCTTCACTGATAGAAAATGCGATCAAATTTACCGAATATGGTTCGGTAACGGTTGTGTCGCAACTGGAACATTTGAAAAAAAATATCCGTTGGACGATTGTGGTTGAAGATACAGGCATTGGCATTGACAAACAAAATTTCACAAATATTTTTCACCCATTTTTTCAAATTAATCCAAACACACCGCGCACGGTTAAAAATACCACGGTTGGGTTGTTTTTGGTAAAAAAATTGGTACATTTGTTAAACGGTGATATTGAAGTGGCGAGCACGCCAAACCAAGGCAGCAAATTTACCTTGCAGTTTTTGTTAAAAGATTGGGACAGCCGCCAAGAACAAACCTTGCTCAAAGACAAACATTTTGTAGTTTGGTGCAAAGACACCGCACTTTTATCTCAAACCCAGCATCTGATAAATTCAGGGGCTAGAATTCAAGGCTTTTATGACAGTCAGCTTTTGTTGAATTATTTAAAAAATAATTCAGTAGATATGCTAATTATTATGTATCATATACCTAAAGAAGATGTCATGCGTTTGGTAACAAGTTTGCGCAAACAAGAAACTGATTTTCGCACTTTAATTGCGTATTATTATCTACCAAAACACCTAAACGCGATTTATGCTGAAGCGTTAAAAACCGCAGGCGTGGATTATTTAGAAGATGCCAGTGTGCAAAATGTTGGGCTTGACAAACACATTAAGCGGTTAATGCGCTATTTGGCTTGATTTGGTTTGATTAATTGCTTGATATTGTCCTAAATCATTTTGTGCTTTTGTAAAAACTGATAGAAATTTTCGGCAAATTTGGCATAACCTGTTGCATTGGCATGGATTTGATCGGATTTTAGTTTTTTATCGGACAAAATATCCGACCAACCGCCATCACTTTTTTTAAATAAAATGACTTGTTCTGCTTTGGCAATTTCTTGATAAATTGGGTTATCACTTGCTGATCCAAACAATGCACTGGCACTAAAGTGTGGCTCGGCAATTAGCACAACGGCAATGTTTTTGGCTTTAAGCGTTTGTACAATTTGAGTGATGTTGTGTTTGGTTGTGTTTGGATTTATGCGCTGTAATACATCATTGCCACCAATTCCTAGCAGCACAAGGCTGGGTTTTTGTGCAATAATGCTGTCTAACCGTGTCAATACGCCTGATGATGTATCACCGTTAATGCCTGCATTGTGGATTTGCCAACCTGTTTTTTGTGCCAAAACCGCAGGATAGGCTTGGTTTTTATCCGCACCATAGCCGTAAGTTAACGAATCGCCTAGGGCAATTACCGTGCTGTTAGGAGCAATTTTTATCCCTATTGGATCATCGCTACAGGCGGTTATTAAAGGCAATGCTGCAATTGCCATGCTGTAATGTAAAAAACGCCTGCGCGTAGGATTGGTATTGTTTTGCATTTTTAAAGAGATTTTTTAACCAAATTTTGTGCTAACCAGAATTTGTACTAACCAGAATTTGTATTAACCAAATTTTGTAATTTGTTTGCCAATTCTTCACGAGCATTGATAAAACCATCGATTCCTGTCGTGAGTAGTTTGGTTGCCATGCTGTCTTGTTCTAAAGCCTTGGTAAAACTTTGTTCATCAAATTGTTGTTTTTCAATCGTAGCAAAAGCCATGTCAGGGAAGAGTTGGCGTTCAATTTGTTTGTCCATTGCACGCAAGTTGTCAATCAAATCAGGCGAGATTGTTAATAAATCACAGCCGGCCAGGGCTAAAATTTGATCTACATTGCGAAAACTTGCACCCATGACTTGGGTTTGGTAACCGTGTTGTTTAAAATAACTGTAAATTGTTTTTACTGATAAAATGCCTAAGTCTTCGTTAGTTGGAATATTATCGCGGTTTTGTTGTTGTTTTTGATAATCTAAAATCCGTCCAACAAACGGCGAAATAAGTGTTACATTGGCATCGGCACAAGCGATCGCTTGGTGTAAGCCAAAAATTAAGGTGATATTACAGTGAATGCCTTGTTCTTCAAGGATTTTGGCGGCCTGAATACCTTGCCACGTTCCTGCGATTTTAATCAGTACGCGCTGTTTATCCACGCCCATTTGTTCATACATTTGGAGAAAGGCCAATGCCTTGGCAACGGTTTGTTCGGTATCAAAGGACAAGCGAGCATCAACTTCGGTAGACACACGCCCATCAATGTGCTGTAAAATTTCACGACCGATATAAACCGTCAATTCGTCAATTGTGTTGTCAATATTATTGTTATGTTTGGCTAAAGTGTCAATTAAGATAGGCTGTAAATTTGAGTGGGTTAAGGCCTTGGTAATTAAACTTGGGTTGGTGGTTGCATCTACAGGGCGTAAGCGTTCAATTGTGTTTAAATCACCTGTATCTGCAACAACCGTGGTCATCATTCTTAGTTGGTTTAGCGTGTTTGCCATGATTATTCCATTGATTAATTTGATTAATTAAATTTAAATTGACAAAAGTTAGCATATTTTATGAACGGTTACCAGTGGATTTTTGTTGGTAAGTTGTTGGTTCGGTGTTACGCTAAAAAGTAGTTTTTCTAAAAGCATTAAACAATATCTAAAAGCATTAAACAATAAAAGCAAATTTTTTGTATAAATTTGCACAAATCGTTGCGTTGTGTTTAGCGATTTTTGCCAAAATGTGCTAAGATAAGCCTATTTTACCATTTAATCTTAAAATTTAACCTTTTAAAAGGTGCAGTATCAAATGACTAAAACAACCAAGGAACATGTAAACACGCCTGATAAAGAACAAACGCTTGACACAGAACAATTGCTACAGTTGCGTCAACAGATTGACAGTGTGGATAAACAAATTCAAGCACTGATTAATGAACGTGCAGGTTTTGCCAAACAAGTGGCAGCCTTAAAACAGCAGCACGAACAAAATCCGATTTTTTACCGGCCAGAGCGTGAAGCCCAAGTGCTAAAAGCGGTCATGGAGCGTAATGGTGCAGGGGCGATGCCAGCGGATAAAATGGCGCGCTTATTCCGTGAGATTATGTCGGCGTGCTTGGATTTAGAAGCCCCACAAAAAGTGGCGTATCTTGGCCCGGTTGGTACATTTACCCATGCTGCTGCTTTAAAGCATTTTGGCAAGGCGGCGACAACCTTGCCACTTGCGACGATCATGGACGTGTTTCGTGAAGTGGAAGCAGGATCTGCAATGTATGGGGTTGTGCCTGTGGAAAATTCATCTGAGGGTGTGGTTAATCACACGCTTGATGGTTTTTTGGCAAGCGATCTAAAGATTGTAGGCGAGGTGGAATTGCCCATTCATCACCAATTTTTGGTGGATAAACATACCAAGGTGAATGCCATTTCGCAGATTTATGCCCATCAACAAGCCTTAGCCCAGTGTCGTCAGTGGCTAGATACGCATTACCCCAATGTAGAGCGCGTGGCGGTATCTTCTAACGGCGAGGCAGCAAGACGCATTAAAAGCGAGTGGCATTCAGCGGCGATCGCAGGTGATGTGGCGGCAGCGGAATATGATTTGCATAAATTAAGTGAAAATATTGAAGATAACCCCTCCAATACAACCCGTTTTTTGGTGATTGGACGAGAACAGATTGCTCCAAGCGGTCAGGATAAAACCAGTATTTTGGTATCAGCAAAAGATCAAGCAGGGGCGTTGATTGAGATTTTACAGCCACTTGCCAAATACGGCGTGTCTATGACGAGCATTGAAACTCGGCCAGAACGTCCGAACAAATGGGCGTATGTGTTTTTTATTGACATGAGTGGACATATTCATGATGCAAATGTCAAACAAGCCATTGATGAGATTCGCCCTAATGTCAAGGATTTAAGGGTGCTTGGCTCGTATCCTAAGGCGGTTTTGTAAAATAATATGCAGCCTTTATTTAACAAAGTTGTCTTTATTGGGCTTGGACTGATGGGTGCAAGCCTTGCTCAAGCCATGCTTGATCGCAAACTTACCGAGCAGGTTGTGGCGTGTGATAACAATGCCGATACGCTTAAAACCGCCGAAAACATTGGCTTAATTGCGTATGGCTCAACGCATTTGCCTGATGTTTTGGCAGGGTGCGATTTGGTGGTGATTTGTGTGCCCGTGCAGGCGGTATTGCCGATTTTTCAGACATTGGCAGTTGCCAAAAAAAGCGGTGTGTTGGCTGATGACTGTATTGTTACCGATGTGTGCAGCACCAAGGTTAATGTTATAAACGCTTGTAAAAGGATTGAAAAAGACTTTAATATTGAGTTAAATTTTGTGCCCGCTCACCCAATTGCTGGGGCGGAAAAATCGGGCGTATTGGCAAGAAAGTCGGATTTGTTTGTTCAGCATGAATTGATTATTTGTCAAAATAATACCAAAGCAAAATTTGTCAATAAAATTAAACAATTGTGGCAAAGCGTGGGAGCGATTGTCAGCGTGATGAGTGCTAAAAAGCACGATGAAATTTTAAGCCTAACCAGTCATTTGCCGCATTTATTGTCGTATGCGTTGACTTATCAGCTTGCCAAAGACGATGAAAATTTAAATATTTTTCGTTATGCGGCGGGCGGATTTCGTGATTTTAGCCGCATTTCAGCAAGCAGTCCCATTATGTGGCATGACATATTTTTGGCAAATAAAGAAGCGGTGTTAAAGGGGCTGGATACTTATCAAGCCGTTTTAACCGAGCTAAAACGGGCAATTGAAAATGATAATTCTGATGAATTATTAAACACTTTTAATACCGCTAAAAATGCCCGAGAGTATTTTGGCAGGCTTTTGGTAGAAAAAGAGAAGTTGAAAAATTTACAAGATTAAGATATTTGGTTTGTCATTTTGGAAAAATTATTTTGTAGATGTAATAAAGGATATTAAAATGCAATACAAACTCACCCCAAGCACCACGTTTACCGGCACGCACAAAGTTGCCCCCGACAAGTCCATTTCGCACCGCTCCATTATGCTCGGTTCATTGGCAAATGGGGTTACCCAAATTAGCAATTTTTTGGAAGGTGAAGATGCGTTATCCACTTTGCAAGCCTTTGTGGATATGGGGGTAAAAATAGACAGAAACGGCGATAAAGTGACCATTGAAGGCGTGGGTTTACATGGATTAAAACCGCCAAAAAACGCCCCCAATAATACTTTGAATATGGGCAATTCTGGCACAAGCATGCGACTTTTGGCAGGGATTTTATCCGCTCAAAAATTTGACAGCGTGATGATTGGCGATAAAAGTTTATCCAAACGCCCGATGGAGCGGGTTGCCAAACCTTTGCGTGCCATGGGAGCAAAAGTGCAAACCACGGGCGAAAAAGGCACACCCCCTGTGAAAATTACTGGCAATCAAGGCTTAAAGGGCATGACTTATCACATGCCTATGGCGTCCGCTCAAGTCAAATCTTGTTTGCTGTTGGCAGGCATGTGGGCAGATGGCGAAACTTGTGTGATTGAACCACAAATCACCCGCGATCATACCGAACGTATGTTACAGGCTTTTGGCTATCAAGTAACAGTCAAACAACTTAAGCAAGGCAATGAAATTCGCTTAACGGGCGGCTCTGACTTAACCGCTTGTAACATTGAAGTGCCAGCTGACATTTCAAGTGCGGCGTTTTTTATGGTGGCGGCCACCATTGCCAACAACGGCGATGTTGTGTTGCCAAAAGTGGGTATCAATCCTACGCGTACTGGGGTGATTGAGATTTTAACCCTGATGGGGGCAAATATCACCCTTGTTAATCAAACCATGGTGGGTGGCGAGCCTGTAGCCGATATTTGTATAAAATCTGCCAAGTTGCAAGGCATTGACATTCCGCCACACCTTGTGCCACTGGCAATTGATGAATTTCCCGTGTTGTTTGTGGCGGCAAGCTGTGCCACTGGCAAGACGGTTTTGCGTGGGGCAGCGGAGCTTAGGGTAAAAGAGTCCGATCGCATTGCGGTCATGGCAGATGGGCTAAAAACCTTAGGCGTTGATTGCACTGTGCTGACTGATGGCATTGAGATTATTGGCAAAGGCGAACAATATGCGTTTGGTAGTGGCGTGATTGACAGTCATCACGATCATCGCATTGCCATGAGTTTTGCTGTGGCAAGTTTAAGAGCGTCTGGCGACATTGAAATTACTGGCACAGAAACGGTGAACACCAGTTTTCCAAATTTTGCCAAATTGGTGGGGCAGGCAGGATTAAACATTGACGTGGTGGATTGAAGTGGTGTCTGTTATGATGAAGATAAGCGAAACAATTAAGATTGGGAAAATAACCAGCCATGTCTAACATGATTACCACCACGCCAAAAGGTATTGCCACTGCCTTATCTGCTTTTATGATTTGGGGGTTTTTTCCGTTATATTTTAAATTGTTAAAAACGTATGACTCAGTTGAGATTATCGGTCATCGCATTATTTGGACGTTTGTTGTCATTTTGGCAATACTTATCATTACGCGTCAATGGGCGTGGCTGACTATCATTCATAAGCAACCAAAATGGCTGTTTTTTACGGCTATTTCAGGGGCAATTATTAGCTTAAACTGGCTTGTGTATGTGTGGTCGGTCAATCACGATCGTATTTTAGAGGCAAGCCTTGGTTATTATATAGGGCCGTTGGTCGGTGTTTTGTTATCACTTGTTGTGTTAAAAGAAAAGCTGCGTCCTTTGCAGTGGCTTGCTGTTGGGCTTGCGACAATTGGGGTGCTGATACAGCTTATTATGCTTGGCAAATTACCGTGGGTATCCTTGGGGGTTGCGTTTAGTTTTTCGATATATGGGATTATGCACCGCTACAATCCGCTGAAAGCGTTAAATGCGATGTTTATTGAAACAGGCATGCTTGTGCCGGTGTTTATTGCGTGGTTTATGATGCACGATGTGGCAAGCAGTAAGGCAAATTTTTGGGTGTCAAGTGATATTTTGTTACTCATGTTTGCAGGCCCAATTACCCTTATTCCGCTACTGATGTATAACAAGGCAACAAAAATGGTGGCGTTTAATCTGTTAAGTTTTCTAAATTATTTAACGCCGAGTATCATCTTTTTTATGGCAATTTTTTTGTATCATGAACCGTTTGATGTCAGTAAATTGATTACGTTTGCGTTTATTTGGACAGGGCTTGTGTTTTTTAGTTATGATTTATTCAAAAATCGCAAAAATTAACCGGTTACACGCAAAAAAATTTTAAAAAATCCTAAATAAAGTTGCTAAAATTTGTTAAAATGGTACTTTACTTTTTTTGATTTCTTTATGATGATTTATCAACATGACCGATCCTACCTCCCAAAATTCTGACAATACCAACAGCACAGACCGTTTAGATTCTACCAAGCATAAGACCAATTGGTTTTCGCGTTGGTATCGGTTGTCATTGGTGAGTAAGACGATATTCTTTTTGGTTGTGGGATTTTTGGTGATGTTGCTGTTGATTTATTATGCAGTTGGCACGCCAAAAGGCACGCAATTTTTAATCAATACGGCGATCGAGCAGACGGGGGTTCGGCTAAAAGTCGGTGAGGGCAACCTGCGTGATGGCTTGTGGTTGCATGACATTCATATTCCTAACGAAAACACATCTGATGCCAATGCCAGTCAAATTGAGGTGAAGGTGGATAAGGCATTTGTCAAAGTGGGTTGGCGTGCTTTATTGAGTAAAGAGGTGCATTTAAGACAGGCCAATATTGGCAAAATGATTATCACCAATCACAAAGCCCCGGACAACGACGATCAGCCCTTTCAATACGAACGCATTGCCTTACCGATTAATTTAACCTTAGATGAGGTTAAAGCGGATTTGGTGCGTTATCAACAACACACACAAGAACACCAAAAAGATTTTTTAAATATCGATTTTAAACAAGCCAATATCCAAGATTTTACTTGGTTTGACAGTTTGATTAAGGTGAAATCTGCCAAATTGGCTTACAATGAATTATTAACTATTGATAAATTATCAGGTAAGATTGACTTACAAAACAACTATCCGATCGATGCCAATACCACAGTTACCATTCATGCACTAACCGATGCTTATTTTGACAAAATTGATGGACAGTTGTCTGGCAGTTTACAGTCATTGACCGCCAAAGTGCAAAGCCGTTATAACCATTCGGATATTTCTGGGGTGATTAACGCCAAGCCTTTAGAAGATAAAGCCCCGTTTGATGCCAAATTGACATGGAAAGATATGTTGTTGCCCTATGCAACCGAGCAAGGCATTCATCTAAAAAACGGCGAGCTTGTTGCCAAAGGGGTAACCGATAGCATTAATATTGCGTTGAACACAGATTTGACCGGCAAGGACATACCAAATGGACATTATCAAGGGCATGCCAATACCGATGGCAATCGTTTAAATATCCATGAATTAATTGCAACCTTGCCCGAGGGTAGGCTTGTGAGTCGCGGTGTGATTGATTGGGAAAATAGGCTGAATATTTCACTCATGAATACCGCTGATGCGTTTGCCATTCGTAAACTTTTGCCAACGGATATTGCCTCGTATGCTCCGACAAGTTTAAGCGGTAAACTGGCATTGGTATATAACGCGGCAACCGATAGCGATCCGATGCAAGTGCGTGCCAATCTACGCCAAAAAAACGGCGAGATAATCAATGCAGCGGTGCACCAAGCCAAAGGTGAAAATTTACCGTATCACCTTGATCTGAATTGGCAAAACCTTGTGCGTCATAACTTACCTGATATTGGCGACCTTGACAGTCCAAGTGGCCATGCAAAAATCACGTATCAAGGCACAAGCAACACTCAAAGCAGCGACAAATTACAAGTCAATGCCAGTGCAAATATTGTTAAATTAAACCTTGCACCAAAAGGTGATTATAAAATTAATCTGGATAAAATTGGCGAAAAAATTACCTTTAATCAGCTAAATTATCAAGGAATAGCTGGGCAATTAAGTGCCAAAGGAGGGCTAAATCTTGCCAAAAACAAACAGCCATTAACGTGGCAAATTCAGGCCAATACCAAAGATTTTAATGCCAACAGCGTGATCGATAGCATACCATTTGCAGGTTTGACAGGCGCACTAACCGCCAAGGGCAGTTTACAAAATTTGGCAAAAAATACCGCACGGCATACCATTGAAATTGGCGATGTCAATATGCTCGGTGATATGTTGGCATCAAACGGCCAACCAAACAGTCAGTCAAAATCTACCAACAGCACTACCAAAAAACGCCTAAATCTAACAGGATTTGGCAATGCACAGGTCGATATAAAAACCGATGATAAGGGCAACACACAATTGCACCATTTGGTTGCCAAATTTGACGGCGGACTGGATATGCCAAATATGCCAAAAGGCAAACTTCAATTAGACATTGAGGGCAATACCAAACAATTATCGATCAACAAATTCATTCATCAAGGCAATGCAGGCGGGATTGATGCTATGGGTAAATTGGATTTGACTCAAGGTGTTGGTTGGCAAGTTACCGCCAAATTACAAAATTTTGACGCCAGTTATTTTGCTCCAAATTTACCAAGCCAATTAACAGGCACAGTGGATAGCGATGGTTTTTGGCATGATACCAAACAATTGATTAATATCAATAATATGAATATTAAAGGTAAGTTAAAAAACCAACCCTTGATCGCCTCAGGAACTTTATTGGCACAATTAAATTTACCAAAGAATTTAGAAAATCTACAACAAATTTTTAATAAAAGCGTGAAAAATCAATCGGTTAATTCGATTAAGCAGGTTGTTGAGCGTTTAAAAGCCGATAATTTATTGGTGCAATGGGGCGATAACAAAATCAGTGCAACAGGCAACGAACAACAACTGGTTGCCAGTGTGGATATGAGTACTTTACATCAGTTGATACCGCAATTTCAAGGCATGGTGCGTGGCGGTATTGTGCTTAAGCAACCGTCAAACCAACCTTTGCCAAACATTATGGTGGATTTGGCCGGGCGTAATATCAGCATGACAGATTTTCAGGTGCTGGATATGAGTGTCAAAGGCAATTTAATCAATCTTGCTCACACGCCAAGCCAATTACAACTTAAGGCAACGGGTTTAAATATTGCCAATCAGCCACTAAAAGCACTACAGTTACAGTTTGAGGGCACACAAGCCAAACATCGCCTTGACATCAAAACCGAAAGCACTCGCAGCAATGTGCAAGCCACGCTAAAAGGCGGTGTAGATTTGCAAAAAAATACTTGGAAAGGCGTGCTTGGCAATGGACAAATTGGCACAAAATATGCCAAATTGCAACAAGTGCAACCTACGCAAATGCACCTAAATTGGCAAAATCCACAGCTACAACTGGCATCGCATTGTTGGCAAATGGCAAACCAACCAGGACAGCTATGCTTAAATGACAATTTAAGCGTATCAAAGCAACAAGGCAAGGTTGATTTGAGTTTAAAAGAGGTTGACAGCCAAATTTTTACTGTGATTTTGCCAAACGACATTGCTTGGACGGGTAAATTAAACGGATCGGCATTGGTAAATTGGCAAAAAAATCACAAACCCAGTGTTAATGCCAGTTTTTATTCAGACAATGGTACATTTGGCACAGCGCCTCAGTCAGCGGACGAAGTGGCAACGACTTTGGCGTATCAGCGTATCAGTGTAATTGCACGTTCTACCGCGGACGGATTAAAATTGCGTGCAGATTTAAAAACCGCCAATAACGCAGGTGACGGCTATTTTGATGCACTGATTAATCCGTATAAAGATCAAAAACCAATTGACGGTACACTGGTGTTTCAACAGGTGAATTTGGCAGTGTTAAAACCCTTTTTTCCTGCATTTGAACGTTTAACAGGCATTGGTTTGGTGGCGGGTAAAGTCAACGGTACGTTAGATCAGCCAAAATTTGTCGGTGATATTGAGATTCAAAATGCTTCATTGGCAATTACAGGTTTACCGATGCGTATGGATAATTTGAACCTGTTGGGATCGGTTAAGGGCAATCAAGCAACCATAGATGGGGGTTTTAGCACTGCAGGTAATGGGGTTGGCAAAATCACAGGCACACTGGATTGGGCGCATGAAATGCAAGCCAAATTAAAACTCATCGGTGAAAATTTACAAATCAGCCAGCCGCCATTGGTGATCGCAAAAGTCAATCCGATTTTTGATGTGATTGTACGTCCAAACCGCCGTTATGTTAAGGTTGTTGGTGCTGTGGATATTGCACAAGCGACGATTCGACCGCCGGCTGCCAGTGAAGATGTGGTAACAGAATCAGCCGATGTAAACGTTATTGACCGGCGTTTGGCAGGGCAAATTGACGAAGTGCTGCGCGTAACGACACCGTGGGCAATTGATGCAGATATTGGCGTGGATTTGGGTAAAGATGTGGAGTTTCAAGGTTTTGGAGCAAGGTTGCCTTTGGCAGGTGCGTTGCATTTAACGCAGCGTGGACAAGGCAGTTTACAAGCTCGTGGCGTGGTACAAGTTGCCAAACGTTCCAAAGTGGAGGTTTTTGGACAAAATTTGGATCTGAATTTTGCTCAAATTCGCTTTAATGGTGCAGTGAGCAATCCCATACTAAATATGCAAGCCACCAAAGAAATTCAAGGCACACAAGTTGGGGTTAAAGTTACCAATACCGTAAGCAAACCAAACATCATGGTATTTAACAATGGCGGATTGACCGAACAACAAGCAATGAACGCACTGGTAACAGGCAGCCTAAACAACAACAGTGGACAAAATACCAGTGAACAAGATTTTAGAGCCAAGGTAAATAACACATTGGCAACCGCAGGTTTAAGTTTTGGTTTAAGCACAACACGCGAGCTAACCAATGAGATTGGACGGGCATTTGGCTTACAAAGTTTAACTTTAGATGCAAGTGGTATGGGGAGCGATACGCTTGTTAGTATCACAGGTTACATTACCCCGGATTTATTGATACGTTATGGTGTTGGGGTATTTACCGCACAGCCTGAACTTAGTATGCGTTATCAATTGACAAAACGCTTGTACATTGAGGGCAAATCGGCGGTGAATAACACAGTGGATTTAATTTATAGTTGGCGGTATTGATCTTTAAGTTTGTCAATGTATGCTTTATCAATAAATTTTGCTATAATGAACGACTTATTTTTTTAATTTTTTTAATCCAAACGGTAGCGGATAAATGTTCACTCGTAGCGAACATCACTGCCAACGCCTATTTTAGGAGCAACCCAATGATAACAATTACTTTACCCAGTGGTGATATTAAAGAATTTGACGGTGAAACCACGGTTATGCAAGTCGCCCAATCCATCGGTGCAGGGCTTGCCAAAGCAACCATAGCAGGTCGCGTTAATGGCAAATTGGTCGATGCGTGCGATGTTATTACAACCGATGCCACGGTGCAAATCATCACTGCAAAAGATCCAGAGGGGGTTGAAATTATCCGTCATTCATGTGCCCACTTATTGGGTCATGCTGTCAAGCAGTTATTCCCCGAGGTAAAAATGGTCATAGGGCCTGTGATTGAAGAGGGTTTTTATTACGACATTTATAGCGAAAAACCATTCACACAAGACGACATGACAAAAATCGAAGAACGCATGGTGCAATTAATCAATCAAGATTACGATGTGATTAAAAAAATAACTCCCAGAGCACAAGTGATTGAAATTTTTAAAAATCGTGGCGAGGATTATAAATTACGCTTAATTGAGGATATGCCTGACGAAACACACATGGGCTTGTATTATCATCAAGAATACATCGATATGTGTCGTGGGCCGCACGTACCAAACACGCGTTTTTTAAAAGCATTTCGCTTGACAAAAATGAGTGGTGCGTATTGGCGTGGCGATGCCAAAAACGAACAATTGCAGCGCATCTATGGCACAGCGTGGGCGGACAAAAAAGAGCTACAAGCCTACATTAAACGCATAGAAGAAGCCGAAAAACGTGATCACCGCAAAATTGGCAAGGCGTTGGATTTGTTTCATTTGCAAGAAGAAGCTCCGGGCATGGTGTTTTGGCATCCAAATGGTTGGACAGTGTGGCAAGTGCTTGAACAATACATGCGCAATGTACAAAAAAACAACGGTTATTTAGAGATTAAAACGCCACAAGTGGTTGATAGAAGTCTGTGGGAAAAATCAGGCCATTGGGAGAACTATGGCGATATGATGTTTACCACCGCATCGGAAAAACGCGATTATGCCATTAAACCTATGAATTGTCCCTGTCATGTACAAGTGTTTAATCAAGGCTTAAAATCGTATCGTGATTTGCCCTTGCGTTTGGCTGAATTTGGTTCGTGTCATCGCAACGAACCATCGGGTTCATTGCATGGTATCATGCGTGTGCGCGGTTTTGTGCAAGACGATGCCCATATTTTTTGTTCCAATGCCCAAATCCGTAAAGAAGCCCAAGATTTTATCAAACTCACCCTTGATGTGTATAAAGATTTTGGTTTTGACGATGTACAGATGAAACTTTCAACCCGCCCAGAAAAACGTGTTGGAGCGGATGCGTTGTGGGATTTGGCTGAAAAAGATTTGGCCGATGCACTTGACAATGCTGGTTTAGAGTGGGAATTGCAAGCAGGCGAGGGTGCGTTTTATGGGCCAAAAATTGAATTTAGCTTAAAAGATTGTTTAGGTAGAGTATGGCAATGTGGTACGCTACAGCTTGATTTTAACTTACCTGAACGTTTGGACGCTGAGTTTATTAATGAGACGGGTGATCGTGAACGTCCTGTTATGCTTCACCGTGCGATTTTGGGTTCGTTTGAACGCTTTATCGGTATTTTGATTGAAAATTACGCCGGTTGGTTTCCTGCGTGGCTTGCTCCGACTCAAATTGTTGTGATGAACATTACCGATAAGCAAGCTGTTGCCTGTGATAGCATTGCCAAACAATTAAATGGTGCAGGTTTGCGTGCAATTACCGATTTGCGTAACGAAAAAATCGGCTTTAAAATCCGTGAACATACGCTACAACGCATTCCGTTTATGGTGGTTATGGGCGATAAAGAGGTTGAGAGCAATCAAGTCAATGTGCGTACGCGTGAGGGAGAAAACTTGGGTGTGATGCGTGTAGATGAGTTGATTAAACTGGTGAATACCGCTGTGGCACTCAAAGGGCGAGTGGCAAAAAAAGACAGTGAGTGAAGTTTAACTTAACTGATTTATGGTTATTTTTAACAAATATTTTACTATTTTTAACAAATATTTTTATAAATCTAAGACAAACAATTGCACCGTTAAGTTAATGTTAAGTTAATGCTAACGGTTAGGCGGTTAGGGTGGCGGTGTGCTTGTTTGTCTTTTTAATGGTTGGCTGTTGATAAGCAATAAAAAAACCCTTGACAGCTAGGTTTGTCAAGGGTTTCTAATCAAATGTTCTTAACCAAAAGTTTTAGACTTCCAAAATTTTGGATTTTTTGTTTTGGATTTTTGGTACCAGTGGTCGGACTCGAACCGACACGCTTATTAGGCATCGGATTTTGAATCCGACGTGTCTACCAATTTCACCACACTGGCATAAAAGCATTGTTGCTTATGGTTGGCTATTTTAGCAGATTTTTTGGTTTTTGCAAGTGTTTTTTTAAAAAAGATTTTAAAAAAATGATTTTTATTTTTTGTATGATTTTTTCCAAACAATGACGGTTTTTTGTTATTATAGGCTATTTTTTAGCAATTTAGCACAATTTTAGCATAGGATTTGTCATGACAAGCCCCTTACAACGTTATGAGCAAGCATTACAATCAGGCAGTTTTAGCGAAGATAATCAGCAGCGCCAAGCAATGACTTATCTTGACAATGTGTATCATCAAATTATCAAAAACCGTACCGCCCAAAAAGGATTTTTTGGCTTTTTAAAAAGTTATCAAGCGCCAAAAGGCTTGTATATGTGGGGCGGTGTTGGACGTGGTAAAACATGGATGATGGATATGTTTTTTGACAGTTTGCCAAATGAACGCAAAATGCGCCAACATTTTCACCATTTTATGAAGCGAGTCCACCATGAATTAAATCAGCTAAAAGGCAAGGCCGATCCATTGCAGCAGGTTGCCAAAATTATTTATGATGAAGCAGATGTGATATGTTTTGATGAGTTTTTTGTTTCTAATGTGTCAGATGCAATGATTTTGGGTGATTTGTTTACCATGCTGTTTAATAAAGGCATTACTTTGGTAGCAACTTCCAATATTGCCCCTGATGGTTTATACAAAAACGGCATTCACCGCGACCGATTTTTACCTGCGATTGAAGAGGTGAAAAAAAACACCACTGTGATGAATATTGACACCGGGGTTGATTATCGGTTGCGAGTATTACAACAAGCACAATTGTACGTTTCACCCTTGACGGTCGATAATGCAGATTGGTTGCAGGAGCGTTTTTTGGCCTTGAGTCAAAATCAGAAGATAAGTTATGATCCGATTGTGATTAATGGCCGTGAAATTGCCATAAAAGCTGCCACCAAAACCGTTTTATACTGTGAATTTCGAGCTTTGTGCATGCAGCCACGTTCCGCCAGTGATTTTATTGAAATTGCCAATAATTTTAGTACGGTGCTTGTGGATAATGTGCCTGCTCTAAATGATGTCATCTCCGATCCAACCCGGCGTTTAATTTATTTGGTAGATGAGTTTTATGACCGCCGCGTCAAATTATTAATGCGTGCCGAGCAGTCTATTTTGGATCTGTATCAAGGTGAAAAACTTGCGTTTGAGATTGAACGCACGCGATCGCGCCTGTTAGAAATGCAATCACAGGACTACTTGGCACAGGCGCACCGCCTTGATGAAAATTGCCAAACGGCCAATCCAAATGCACAAATTTAAACCTAAAAAAATTTTTAGGCGACTTGAAATAAATTTAATGGCGTATATATGAAATTTGGCTTATAATAAACGGTTAAGTTTGACAAGTGTTAAAATTTTTAAGTGATTTAATTTTTAAGTGATTTAATTTTTAAGTGGTTTAATTTTTAAGTGGTTTAATTTTTAAGTGATTTAAAAAGTTAACAAATTTGTCAAATTAATCACCAATCACTAATTTTGTTAATCATTTTGTTAATCATTTTGCAAACTTGCTCTTTTTTGATCAAATCTGTTTAAAAACCAAAAAAGTGACTTTCCTTTATTTTATAATACGATTAATATTGGAGATAGGTTTGCAAAGTGATTAAGCGGTGTTAATTAATCATTTTGGCAATAGGAAAAATTATGCGTGAATATTCACTTTTTACTTCTGAATCGGTAAGCGAGGGCCACCCGGATAAACTTGCTGATCAAATTTCAGATGCGATCTTAGATGCAATTTTGGCAGAAGACTTGCATGCGCGTGTGGCGTGCGAAACCCTTGTGAAAACTGGGGCGGTTGTGTTGGCTGGTGAAATTACCACAACGGCCAACGTGGATTTTGAAAAAATCGTGCGTGATACTGTGCTTAAAGTAGGTTATAATCACACGGATTTGGGTTTTGATGGGGCAACTTGTGCAGTGATTAATATGATTGGCAAACAATCGCCTGAAATTGCCCAAGGTGTTGATCGTGCCAAACCTGAAGAACAAGGTGCAGGCGATCAAGGTTTAATGTTTGGTTATGCCAGTCATGAAACCGATGTGTTAATGCCTGCACCCATTCAATTATCACATCGTTTAATGGAAAAACAAGCTACATTGCGTAAAAATGGCAAATTGCCGTGGTTGCGTCCTGATGCCAAAGCCCAAGTTACTGTGCGTTATGATGGTGTAAAACCTGCGTTTATTGATGCACTTGTGTTGTCAACTCAACACGATCCTGATATTTCACAAGCGGATTTGCACGAAGCGGTCATAGAAGAAATTGTTAAAGCGGTTATTCCTGCCAAAATGTTGCATAAAGACACTCAATTTCACATTAATCCAACAGGTTTGTTTGTGATTGGAGGGCCTGTTGGTGATGCAGGATTAACAGGACGCAAGATTATCGTAGATACTTACGGCGGTATGGCACGTCATGGCGGTGGTGCGTTTTCAGGAAAAGATCCATCAAAAGTCGATCGTTCAGCGGCTTATGCAGGGCGTTATGTGGCAAAAAATATTGTGGCATCAGGGCTTGCAGATCGTTGTGAAATTCAAGTGAGCTATGCAATTGGTGTTGCCAAACCAACATCTATTTCGATTAATACTTTTGGTACAGGCAAAATTAGTGATGATAAGATCATTGAGCTTATTCGCACTCATTTTGATTTGCGTCCATATGGTATCACGCGCATGCTAAACTTGTTGCAACCGATGTACCAACAAACCGCAAGTTACGGACATTTTGGACGCACAGGTTCAGACATTGCTTTTACATGGGAGAAAACCGACAAAGCCGATTTGTTAAAAGCCTGTGCAGGTTTATAATTTTTTAGCTTTGCTGCATTATTATTGTTGTTAAATTATTGTTGCTAAATTATTATTGTTGTTAAATCAATGTATCATGGGTTGTTTGTCAGCCCATAGCGTTAAAAAACTTAATTTAAGCAACCAATTGTCAAAATTAAACATTGTCAAAATAAAAGTACCTCTATGAGTCAACAATCACCCAGTAAAAATACCGAAAAAATCAATGATAACAATAAGTTAGATAATAAGTTAGATGACGAAATGCACGCTTTTTATGAACGTGCCGATGCGTTTATTAATTTGGCAAACGATCTGCGTGATAAGACCGGACATGCAGGAAAGATCAACGCATCGATGCTGTATGCAACCGCGCGTTTTAGTGCATGGGTGGCGGCTATGGGTTTTGTCAAGGGTAGTGATTATCTAAAAGAAAAAGACGATATTATTGAGCATTTTACCAAAAATTTTGAGCGAATGTTATCCGATAATATTGAAGATTATGCAAAAAATTTTCAACAATACCTGCAAATTGGTAAAAAACCCGATTAATCATTGTTGGCTTTCAATGAAAATTTCAAAAAATTAATCAGTCTATAAGGAAAAATCATGTTGATTCATGTTACCACGCTTGGTGATTATCTTGCCAAACACAATGCCACACCTGCGGTTAAATCTGTCATTGCTACACTTACACACACTTGTGAAGAGATTAGCGAACTGCTTAAACGTGGAGCATTGGCGGATATTTTAGGCGAAGCTGGCAACCAAAACGTGCAAGGTGAAGAACAAAAAAAACTCGATGTCATTGCCAATGAATTGTTGCTAAATGCCCTTGCTAATAACAAATACTGTGCTGGCGTGGCAAGTGAAGAGCTTGATCATGCAACCGCGGCTAATTGTGGGGGCGAAGTGTTGGTGCTATTTGACCCCTTAGATGGTTCGAGCAATATTGACATTAACATGGCTGTAGGTACGATTTTTTCTGTTTTGCCCTACAACAATCAAGGACAAACAGCCACAGATGACGATTTTTTACAAAAAGGCACAGAGCAATTGGCGGCAGGTTATGTCTTATATGGTACCAGTACCATATTGGCTTTAACCACAGGTGATGGGGTTGTGATGTTTAGCTATGACCCAAACTTACGCCAGTTTATCCTAATCAAAGACCGTGTCAATGTGCCAGTTGATACCAAAGAATATGCCATTAATGCTTCTAATTATCGTTATTGGTTGCCACCAATGCAGCGCTATATTGATGAGTGCAACGCAGGCGAGGCGGGCGTGCGTGGCAAAGATTTTAATATGCGATGGATAGCGGCGATGGTAGGTGATGTGCATCGTATTTTAACGCGCGGAGGACTGTTTAGTTATCCATTTGATACCAAATTTGCCAATAAAGCGGGCAAATTGCGCCTTATGTACGAGGCTAATCCGATGAGTTTTATCATTGAACAAGCAGGCGGTGCCAGCAGCGATGCGCTAAACCGTATCTTGGACATTAAACCCACCAGTATTCATCAGCGCGTGCCTGTGGTATTGGGGGCAAAAAATGAAGTTGAATATATAAAAAAATTGCATGTAGAAATGGGATAATTTTGCAAAAATTAAACAAAAGTATTAAAAAATATCAAGGTATTTAGAAAATCAATGACCGCTTATCCTATCATCAGTTCCAAAGACAATCCTAGCATCAAAACCGCCAACGCACTTTTGACTCAAGCCAGAATGCGTAAAAAATTAAATCAGACGGTGATTGAAGGGGTGCATTTATTGGACGCTTATTTAAATGCCAAGTTATTGCCAAACACTGTGATTGTGAGTGAAAGCGGTTTAAACAATGCTGAAATTGATACATTGATTGGACGTATTCATCAGATGGCATGCGTTCATGCGGTGAAAATTTTAACCATCAGTGATGGGTTGTACAAACAAATCCGCACGCTTGGCGAGTGTTTACCGATTATGGCAATGATTGATACGCCAAATCTTAAGCTAAACCAAAAAATAGACACAGATTGCTTGATTGTTAATGGTGTGCAGGATAATGGCAATCTTGGTACGCTGTTTCGAACGGCATCGGCAGTAGGATTTAGTGTGGTAATTTGTACCCAAGGGACAGCTCAAGCATACAGTCCTAAGACTTTGCGAGCGAGTATGGGGGCAAATTTTAGCTTAACCATTTATGAAAATACAAGCATTGAACAGATTTTACAGCATGTTAAAATACCGCTATTTGCCACCAGCAGCCACAGTGATAGCGTGATTTATCATACTGATTTAACGCAGTCTTTAGCGTTATTAATGGGTCATGAAGGTCAAGGCGTGGATAAGGTTTTATTGGATAAGTCGCACAAACTTGCCCTACCACAACCAAACGGTCAAGAAAGTTTAAATGTTGGCGTGGCAGGATCGGTGTGTTTGTATGAGATTTTAAGACAACGAAGCTATGCTTAACGGCGAATTAGGCTTGTAAGACACTAAACACAGGCAGACCTAAATCTTTGTGCAAATCCACCAAATCAATCAATACCAACGCACCAACAACGTCATAGCCTGCAGATTGACAAAGTTTTGCAGTGGCTTTTAGTGTGCCACCTGTTGCCAAAATATCATCTACAATCAATACCTTACGGATAGCAGGATCGGTGTTTTTTAGTATTTCTAGGCTGTCTGTACCGTATTCCAACGCATAATCTTCACGCACCACAGGCGGCGGTAATTTGCCTGCTTTGCGTGCAACAGTCATGCCTTTACCAGTACGCCCCGATAGCAAACTGGCAAACAAAAAACCGCGCGATTCAACGCCAATAAGGCAGTCAATATCATGAAACAAACCATTTGGTAGGCATGTTAATAACGCATCGGTAACGTCGGTTACATGATGTTGTAGTAAGGGGGTGATGTCATAAAATTCAATGCCAGGTTTTGGAAAGTTGTCTATGGTGCGGATAATTTGCCAAAAAGGGTGGTTTTTTGTGTTTTGCGTGTTGTGCTTAATGGTGTTGTGTTTGATCATGAAGTTGCCCATTGGGTTTGGTAAATTGTTACAAAAATACAAAAGTAAGGGCTTATTATACGGTTTTTTTAATAAAATTTAAATATTTTCTCTTGCTAAAAATAGTGAATGAATGTAAACTTTGTTTTTTATTTTTGGCAAAAAAGTAGGCAGTTTTTGATGAAAAAATACCAGTGTATCGTGTGCGGTTGGATTTATGATGAAGCGGTGGGCAGTCCTGAACATGGCATTGTGGCAGGAACAAAATGGGAGGATATTCCTGACGATTGGCTGTGCCCTGACTGCGGCGTGGGCAAGGCGGATTTTGAAATGATGGAAATTTAGCGAAAATGTAGCGGATAATTGGTGGCAAGTGTGTTGCATGTGTGCTAAAATTTTATGTTTATTAACATAATTTATTGATTAAGTACTATGCTTACTGATACTATGCTTACCGACACTTGGTTTACCGACACTTGGTTTACCGACACTCACGCCCATTTAAACCGTTTGGATTTGGCAAAACATGCCACAACTCAAAACGCCTTACAAGCAGCCAAAATCGCTAAGGTGCATCGCATTATGGCAATTATGTGCGATTTTGATGAATACGAGGATATCCGATCGATCGTTAAAACGCCCATTGACGGTTTAACCCTTGGCATGAGTGTGGGGATTCACCCTTGTCAAGACACGTTGCATGAAGTTACCTTTGAGCGGTTATTGGATTTGGCAAAAGATTGCGATGTTTGGGCGATTGGTGAAACAGGGCTTGATTATTATTGGTCAAAAGAGCATATTAACGAACAAAAATCCAGTTTTTCCACGCACATTCATGTCAGTCAAGCCCTAAAAAAACCCATTATCGTGCATACGCGCGATGCTCGCTGTGATACCCTTGATGTGTTGGCTGCTGAAAAAGCAGAGCATGGCATTATTCATTGTTTTACCGAAGATTATGCCACCGCCAAAAAAGCGTTGGATTTGGGATTTTACATTTCATTGTCAGGCATTGTTACCTTTAAAAACGCCACCAATTTACAAGAAGTTGCCAAAAAATTACCGCTTGATCGGATTTTGATAGAAACCGATAGCCCTTATCTTGCTCCCATACCAAAGCGTGGCAAGCCGAACGAACCGGCGTTTGTGCCATATGTGGCGGAGTTTTTAGCCAAATTATACGATATTCCATTAGAAAAATTTGCCAAAATCACCAATGATAATTTTGACAATTTATTAAATCAATATACATAACAATTAAACAAACCAATTAAACAACCAACCAATTAATAACCATAAATTTGCAAAAAATAACTGGAAAATGACTTATCAGTCAGGTATTATACAGACGTTATTTTTGAAATTTTGTGTGGATTAGTGTCATCAATGTCATCAATGAACCGTCAACAACAATTTAAACACCGCGAAGAGCGTATTTTAGCCACCGCTGAACAGTTATTGCTGGAGTCAGGCGAAGGTGATATTACGCTAGACAGTTTGGCGGATCAATTGGATCTTGCCAAAGGAACGCTGTACAAGCATTTTGTGAGCAAAGATGAATTGTTTCTTAGGATCATCATTCGCAATGAAGAGCTGTTGCTTGCCAATAGCCAAATTGGTGATGATGCATCGGCAGGTGTGGCACGCATGATTTTGTATTATTTGTTAAATCCACAGCAGACGATGTTGTTAAGCCAAATTGAACAGCGTTTGGCAAATTCAGCCACAGGGCTTAACCGCTTGTTTGGTGAATTGTATGCGATTCGGCGTGAACGCATGAAACAACTGATTAATATTACCAGTGCGTATTTGCAGGCACAAAACAGCTTAATGACGACGCGTGATTATTTGGCGACGATTTGGGTTATAGGACAGGGTGGGGCAGGTTTGTTAAATTCCAGTTTTTATCAGCGTTATTTAGGCAGGCGTGATACTTTACGCTTGACTTTGGTGCAACAAGTTTTGGATTTGCCCAAACAATATCCAGCGTATGACTTAAAGCACGATACTTTAAAACACAATGACTTAACACAATGATTGAAAACACAATGATTTAACATGGCAAACAACCGTTTAAAAACACAAAACCTTACAACACAGCTTTTGACAAAACAAATGGGTTTTACCTTGGTTGAGGTGATGGTGGTGATTGTGATTTTATCAGTGTTTGCAGGCATGATGACGTTGTCGGTAGGCAGTGGTGATAATCGTAAAAATTTGGCGTTTTATGAACATTTGCAAAGCAACGTTCGTTATGTGCGTTTATTATCCGCCGAACAGATGCAGCCGTATGGTTTGGCAATTCGCTTGGCAAAAGACGATCAGCCGACACAACTGGTTGTGGTAAAGTTACAAAATGCTTTTACCAAAAACTTGGAGAAAAATCCACCAACTTGGGTGTTGGATCAAACAATCAGTCCGCTTGATATACCAAATGACGTGCGTGTGGATATTTTGCCTTTAGATAGGGCAACAGACGGTCAATTGCCAACTTATTTGCAAGGCAATGACGCACCTCCGGTTGTGTGGTTTGGCACAGGTGAGGCAACAGCGGTACAAATTCAATTGCAAAAACAAAATACCAATGACGATAAAATTTATCCCGTTGCCAATCCAATTATCATCAATGCTTCAGGGGCGATAGAGAAGCAGGCAGAATAAATCATGAACAAACAACTTGGTTTTACGCTTTTAGAGGTGATGGTTGCCTTGACGATTTTGGCGGTAGTGGCAATTGCAGCAAGCAACGCTGGGCGTAGTTATGTGAATTCAGTTGGCAATATGAAAACGCGCACTTTGGCAAATTTTGTTGCCCAAAATACATTGGCTGAACTTAAAATCAAACAACAATGGTTAACCAACGCAAAAACCGAAACAATCCAAGCACAAGGGCGAGAGTGGCAAGTAACGATTAGTCCTGTTGAATCTACTACCGACAATGCCTTTCGTCAAATTACGATCAGTGTTGCCCCAGTTGCAGATGGTGTGGTAAAAAATAGTATCGTTACTGTAGACGGCGTGTTGTTAAAACCAACAACCAAGCAATAAAGCAAACCAAGTAATAAAACAACCAAGCAATAAAGCAACCAAACGCAGGCAATAACATGCAACATTCACCAACACCAAATTATCAAGCGATGCAGGGTTTTACCTTGATTGAGTTGTTGGTGGCAATGTTGATTTTTGCAATGCTTGCCTTGTCAGGTTGGCAGATTATGGATAGCTTAAGCAAAACTCAGCAACGCACCAAAATACAAGTTGACCAATTAAGCCAATTACAGTATGCTTATTTACAGCTTTTCCAAGATTTTTCCCAAGTTACAAGCTATGTGGCTATACCGAGCAACCAAAATTTAGCCAATCAAGCACAAACCATCACACCGACTTTTAGCCTAAACGCCCAAGAGGTAAGTTTTATCCGTTTTGCAAACCCTGATCCGCGTTTTAATGTATCACAAGCCTTGACAAAAATTCGTTATGTTAGTCAAAATAACGCACTGGTTAAACAGCGCAGTTACGATCTTCACCAAAATACAGCAAATAACCATGCCAGCCAAAGCGTACTGTTAACCGAAGTTAAAGACATCAAATGGACAGCATGGAGTGCAACCGACACACCAGAAATTGTCAATCAATTTCCCGACAATCAGAGCATTGAATTTGCCCAAAACAGAACAAATCTTTATAAAAACCATCAAAGCAACGCACAAAATCAAAACAACAGCCAATCCAATACCGCCCAAAAAGCCAATGACAATTTGCAAGATTTAACCGCTTATCAGCAATTGCCAGCAGGTGTTGTGTTAAGTTTTACGTATCATGATGAACCGATTGTGTGGCAATTTGCCTTAACACCAAAACCACCCAGTCATGTAAAACCAATCAACCAAAACCCAAAACCCAAACAGTGAAAGGTTACATGATGAAAACAACACCGCAGTCATCTTATCGTCAATCTGGCGTGGCATTGTTAACCATTTTATTGTTGGTAGTGGCAATTGTGGTAGTGGCAGGCAGTATGTTGGCAAGTCAGCAGGTTATGTTGCGCGAATATCAATTGACCCAATCACAGCGTCAAATGCAACAAGCAGGCCAATTTGCCGAAGCTAAGATTATCCAAATGTTGGCAAAAGACAGCGAAATTAACCAAACAGACAGCCTACAAGATGTTTGGACAAAACCAATTGCACAGCAAACCCATAACGGTGCAAATTTACAAATCAAGCTAAGCGACGAAAGCAGTTTGTTTAATATCAATAACTTATACCACGATGGTGCAACAGATCAAGCAGCCGTGGCATATTTTCAGGCATTATTGACCGCATACGGCATCGATCCGTCAGTGGCTTATGCAGTGTTGGATTGGCAAGATCCTGATAGTGATATGACCGAGGGCGGTGCAGAAGCCGATTATTATCAAAGTTTAGGCAAAACCATGTCAATACCCATTGCCAATCAGCCGTTTACTACTGTGAATGAACTGTTGTATGTGCGCGGTATGGACAAAGAAAAATTGCAAAAAATTCAGCCTTTATTGACCGCTGCGCCGTTTTTTTTGCCAATGAATGTCAATACGTTAAAGCCAGAACTTTTGGCGGCAATTGGTTTTATCAAAGATCCTCAAAACGGTGCAAAAAACCAACCAACGCCTCCTAACGCATCTACACAAAACACGCCAATGCCAACCAAGCAAGGAGGCCTTGATTTATTGGCATTAACCAATTGGGCAAATCGTCGCGATACAGCCATGCCACTTGATACCGTGGAAAATTTGTGGCAAATTCCCGCTATGCTCGGTGTGGCAAGCCACCAAAAACAGACCATGGCCGCGTTATTAGACGTTCAAAGCCGAATGTTTGTGCTAACAACCGTGGTAACCATTGACGACAAGCAGCGTGTTTTTCGCAGTCAACTTGCCAAAGTTCAATTGCCACCACAACCGGACAAGCCAAACCTGCCAAATAGCCAACAAAACCAAATCGTGATATTTAACCGCCAAGTGTTGCCATTTTCTAAATAGCGTTTTTGGCAAAAACATTGTGAAATAAAAGCATTGTGAATAAAAACATTGTGAATTTTGTCAAATTTCGCTAAAATAGGCAATTTTTACAATCCATTACATTTTTTTAACCATTGGTTAACACAATATTGACCTATTTTTACCATTCCCAACATTACCGAGTTGATTATGAACGCAATACAACGCTATTTTGGCATTGATGGTACGAACACCACGATAAAAACCGAAATTTTGGCAGGATTCACCACGTTTTTGACGATGGTTTACATTATTTTTGTCAATCCATCTATGCTTGCTGAAACAGGCATGGACAAAGGGGCGGTTTTTGTCGCCACTTGTTTGGCATCGGCAATTGGCTGTTTTTTAATGGGAATGATAGCTCGTTTGCCTGTGGCGCTTGCTCCTGGTATGGGATTAAATGCGTTTTTTACCTTTAGTGTTGTGTTGGGTATGGGCAAAAGTTGGCAAGTGGCATTGGGAGCGGTGTTTGTTTCTGGGCTTTTGTTTGTGTTAATCAGTGCGTTTAAACTGCGCGAATGGGTGATTAATAGCATTCCGTATACCTTAAAACAAGGCATTGTGGCGGGAATTGGTGCGTTTTTGGCATTTATTGCACTAAAAAACGCAGGAATTATCGTGGCAAATCCTGCAACTTTTGTCAGTATGGGTAAAATTACCGATTTTGCACCTGCGATGGCAATTTTGAGTTTCTTTTTGATTGTGGTGTTTGTGCAACGCAAAATTTCTGCGGCGGTGATGTTGTCGATTTTGATTGTTACTGTGATTAGTTTAATGACCGGACATGCTCAATATCAAGGTTTGGTGTCAGCACCGCCGTCTATTGCACCGACATTTATGCAATTGGATATTGCAGGGGCGTTAGACGTGGGTATGGTGAGTGTGATTTTTGCGTTTTTGTTTGTGGTGCTATTTGACACATCAGGGACACTGATTGGCGTTACCAAAAAAGCAGGTTTAATGAAAGATGACGGCAATATTCCAAATCTGGGCAAGGCATTGTTTGCTGATTCAGTGGCGGCTGTGGCAGGTTCATTGCTTGGTACATCATCGGTTACAAGTTATGTAGAAAGTACGGCGGGTGTGGCAGCAGGCGGACGTACTGGGCTTACGGCGATTGTGGTTGGGGCGTTGTTTTTGCTTGCGTTATTTTTTGCACCGCTGGCTGGTATGATACCTGCGTATGCAACATCAGGGGCGATTTTTTATGTGTCGGTTTTGATGTTGTTTACCTTGCGTGAGGTTGATTGGGAGGATTTGACCGAAGCATCGCCTGTGGCTGTGGTGTTGTTGTTAACGCCGTTAACGTTTTCAATTGCAGATGGCATTGCACTGGGCTTTATTACTTATACGATTGGCAAATTGGTAAGTGGCAGGCATGGTGAAATTAGCGTCGCGGTATGGGTGTTGACGGTGATTTTATTGGCAAAATTTATTTTTTTAAGCTAATTGACTTTTTGAGTTGGTTAGCGTTTACGGTGGTTAAAACGACAATCAAATAAAAAACCAACAAAAGTTATTTGTTGGTTTAATTTTTTAACAACGATCATTTTTTAAAACGATCATTTTTTAACAACGATCAAAAACAATCAAGCATTTAATTGGCGGGTTGGCAATACATCTTTTATCATCTCACGCAACTGATGCAACGATGTAACCGTGCTTTCCCAGTCCAAACAACCATCGGTAATGGATTTACCGTATTCCAATTGTGATAAATCTGCAGTCAAATCCTGACGGCCACCTTTTAAATGACTCTCGACCATCATGCCAATGATAGAGAGGTTGCCATTGACGATTTGTTCACCGATATTGTGGATAACCATTGGTTGCAAATAAGGATCTTTGTTGGAATTGGCATGACTTGAGTCTACCATAATTTTGCCCGATACTTTGCCTTTTGCCAGTTCGTTTTCAGCTTTGGCAATAGCGGCGGCGTCGTAGTTTGGTTTGCCGTTACCGCCACGCAATACCACATGCGAGCAAGGGTTGCCCTTGGATTTGATGATAGATACTTTTCCGTCCGAGGATAATCCTAAAAAACTGTGTCCGTATTTTACCGCTTGCATCGCATTGACAGCAACCGTCATACCGCCGTCCGTGCCGTTTTTAAAACCAACAGGGCAGGATAAACCCGATGACATTTCGCGGTGCGTTTGGCTTTCTGTGGTTCTGGCTCCGATCGCTGACCAACTGATTAAATCTTGGATATATTGAGGTGTATTGGGATCAAGGGCTTCTGTGGCACAAGGCAAGCCTTTTTCGTTTAAATCGATCAACAATTGTCTGGCAATGTGCAAACCTTTATTGATATCAAAACTGTCGTTCATATCCGGATCGTTGATAAGGCCTTTCCACCCTACCGTGGTTCTGGGTTTTTCAAAATACACGCGCATCACAATGTAAATCGTATCTTCAACTTCCTTGGCAAGTACGGCTAGTTTATCGGCATATTCATGGGCAGCCTTGATGTCATGAATGGAGCAAGGCCCTATCACCATCAATAGGCGTTTGTCCGCACCGCTTAGGATATTTTTAACAGTTTCACGCCCTTTTAAAACAGTGTGGTAGGCTTTTTGGGTAAGTGGCAAGGCGGTTTTTAGTTCAGCTGGCGTGGCTAATGGTAAGATAGCTTCTAAGTTCACGTTGTCAATATCGGCATTATCGGTTTGAGAAAAAGTAGTCATAGCATTCACAGTTTCCATTGACATAAAAAAGCATTACTATAAACCAAAAAATTTGTTTTGTCATCACAAGATTGTGCTTAAAAAACCTACTTTTAGTTTGATTTGATATAACTTTAGGTTAAGTTATGATTTACTTTTTAGTTATTTGGTTTTACAATTGAGTTGTTTTGTCAATATTTTTTGGAACAACCAACCGATGACTAATCCGCCATACCAAAATTTACCTGCCAATACTGTCGCTGTTATGCCAAAATACCGCCCATTGGTGATTGGCATTGTGGCAGGAGAGGTGTCAGGTGATGTGTTGGGGGCGGATTTTATGCGTCAAATGAACAATCTGTGTACTGATATTGTGTGGGTTGGCGTTGGTGGCCACCAAATGCAAACCGAAGGATTGACATCAATTCTTGATATGTCAAGGCTTTCTGTGATGGGGCTTTTGGAGGTTTTGTCGCATTTGCCTGATTTGTTTCGTGCCAAAGATGAAATTTTGCAGGTATTTTTTGAGCAAAAAATTGATATGTTTATTGGCATTGATGCCCCGGATTTTAATTTGCGTTTGGGTAAAGTGCTAAAATCGCGCGGGGTTTTTAGTGTGCAATATGTCAGTCCGTCCATTTGGGCGTGGCGAGAAAATCGCATTCATAACATCAAAAAAGCCACCGATTTGGTGCTGTGTTTGTTTCCGTTTGAATTGGCGGTATACCAAAAACACAATCACGCTGCTGTGTGCGTTGGACACCCATTGTTAAAAAGTATTGACAACCGTTTATTGACCACATCAATGTTAAAAAAACGCCTTGGTATGGTTTGGCAAAACCATGAATTAAGACAGTTTTTTGCAGGTTTTGACAAAAATCCCAATAAAGGCGAGATGAGTTATTTGATTGCAGTCATGCCAGGTTCGCGCCGTGGTGAAATTGAGGCAATGTTGCCAAAACTGTTAGCCAGTATGTATCAACTGTATTTGACCGACAATCAGTTGTGTTTTGTTATTCCGACGGTTAATCAAAATTATAAAAGCATTGTTGAGCAATATTTACAAAATGAACCGAACGAATTGCAAGATCGCGTGGTGGTATGTTGTGATGAAACGATAGCGGATTTTAGCCAACGCATTATGGCAATTTCGGATTTGGTGTTGTTGGCATCAGGGACGGCAACTTTAGAGGCCATGTTGTTAAATCGTCCGATGGTGGTGATTTATTCTATGAAACCTATGACTTATTGGCTTGCCAAGCGGTTGTTAAAAATTGAGTATGTGGCATTACCGAATATTTTGGCAAATAAAGCAATTGTGCCTGAACTGATTCAAGATGACGCAACCCCTGACAATATCCGTCGCACGGTTACTCAAAACCTTGCAACCGATACTGCCAAAAACCAACAGACCAACCTTGCCAATACAAGTGCATGGCTAAGACAACAAAGCAACACAAGCCCTGCAATGGCTGTGTTAAATGCGTGGTTGTTTTCTTAGTAAGGCTTGGTAACGCGTTTATATTAATGTGGCGTTTATTGTAACAGATTAATTGGATTGATTGGCAAACCACCATAACGGATTTGAAATTCTATTGCAGGTTGATTAATACCGGGCATATGACCGACCGTTCCAATTTGTTGTCCTGCTTGTACCACTTGTTTTTCTTTAACGCTAAAATTGCCAAGATGTGCATAAGCACTGATATAGTCATCGCTGTGTTTTATCATGATAAGGTTGCCATATTCTGGCAAGCCACTGCCAACATACACAACCGCCCCTTCTTTACTGGCGACGACAGGTGTACCGTGCTTGGCTGTATACCATACGCCTCGCATACCACTGTTTTTATCATACCCTCTTAATAAGCGCCCATTGACAGGCATTAGCCATTTGTTTGATGTTGCGTAAGTTGGTTGTGTATAAGTTGGCATGGTGGGTGCGACAGGGCTGTTATGGGTTGTTGGTCGATCGTAGGTGATTTGGCGTTTGGGTGGTTTTGGTGCATTCATGGGTGCACCAATTGGTGTACTAAGCAGTAAGCGTTGTCCAACTTTAATCGTATAATTGCTATCCAATCGGTTTAATGCACCAATTTGACGGTAATCTAAACCGTAACGCATCGCAATTTTGCTTAAGGTATCACCGCGTTGTACGATATAATAATTTGGCGTGTTTGGGCTTGCAGGGCGTGTGTTTACGGTATGATGGTTGTTGGTTTTATATGGGCGATTGGTTTTATACGGTTGGTTGGTTTTGTATTGAGGATTGACATCGATTTTTGGAGCAGAGCAGGCGGTTAAGATCAAGCCAAAAATCAAAGCTAATAATTTTGGTTGGGTATTGGTATTAAAAATGGGCGTGTTAAAAGATAGCGGTAACATAATAACTGTATCCAAAATATAACTGTGTCCAAAATAACGTATCTAAAATAACGGTATCTAAATGAATTATGCAAACCTATTTGGCGGTAAAATACATAAATTCTTGTCAAAAATTCTTGTCAAAATAAACTAAAGCTAAAAAACTTAAATGAAAAACTTGTGATTTTGCATTTTAGCACAAATATGATTTAGCACAAATATTAGAAAAAATATTAATCAAAAAACGATAATTTAGAAAACAAATTGACAAAACAACAAAAAACCCAAAAATACCTTAAAGAATTTTGGCAAATTATGCTAAAATAAGCCACTTTTAACTCAAGCTTACGCAAAAATAAACCACAAAAATAAACAGATCGCTTGCTATTGGTTTTATGTAAGCCCATTAACTTTATCCTAAAATTTTTTATCCTAAAAAATATGAGTAGCGAGATTATCAAAAACCCCGCCTTTCGCCATATCGGTATCATGGGACGTGCCAATAAAGCCACAATTTTAACCAGTATTTATCAGCTTTGTGATTTTTTTCATCGGCAAAACTTACCAATTTTAATTGATCATCAGACTTATCGGTTGCCATCAATGAACACAGACAGACTTGGCAATATTGAGGTGGTGGAGCGTAATTTGTTGGGTGAAAAATGTGATTTGGTTGTGGTGGTTGGCGGTGATGGTTCGTTGCTACAGTCAGCACAAGTGTTGGCAAAATACCCTGTGCCTGTGGTGGGGGTGAATCGAGGGCGATTGGGGTTTTTGGCGGATATTAATCCTGATGATTTACCAAATCAGCTTAGCAATATTTTAAACGGATCTTATCAATTGGATCGGCGTTTTTTGTTAAAAATGGAAATTTGGCAAGGCAGTCATGTGATTTATGAGGATATGGCGTTAAACGATGTGGTATTGCATGCAGGAAAATCGGTACATATGCTTGATTTTAATCTAAAAATTGATGGGTTAGATGTGTATCGTCAGCACAGTGATGGTTTGATTGTGTCTACACCAACAGGATCAACCGCTTATGCATTGTCAGGCGGTGGGGCAATTTTGCACCCAAGTTTGGACGCAATTAGCCTTGTTCCTATGCATCCGCATACATTGTCAAGCCGTCCGATTGTTGTGTGTGGCAGCAGTGTGATTAAAATCCGTATTCACAAAGACAACCGAACGCAGCCTATGGTGAGTGCAGATGGCAAGGCGTCCGTTCCTTTAAATCAAAATCAGCGTTTGATTATCCGTAAACACCCTGACCGTTTAACGCTGTTGCACCCACTTGGGGTGGATTTTTTTGAGGCGTGTCGCACAAAATTAGGGTGGAATACTTATGCTGAAGAGTTTTCGTTAGACAGTTAACGTTTTGCAATGCCAATATGGTTAATACAATATGGTTAATACAATATGATTGACACAATATGTTAATAAAGTAAAGGCTTTTAATTTGGCAAAAAATCCCCATAAAACGGTAGGTTACTGAAAATTAAACATGTATGTGTATTAAAAACTATATTAAAAAATATATTAAAAACAACCCAAAAAACGATTGAACTCAAAAAAATTGTATGAAACCACCAAAACCAACCCATTCTAAAACCCAACTAAACCAACTTTCCAGACAACTTCAAGACGAAGCCAAACTTACCGGTGTCAATGCCAGTGGCACACAAATCTCAAGCTGTGCTTTTGATATGGTAAGCGACTTTAAGCCCTCAGGCGATCAACCGCAGGCAATTGAAAAATTGTTAGAGGGCATCAAGAAAGATTATCACGACCAGTTGTTGCTTGGCGTTACAGGTTCTGGCAAAACCTATACCATAGCACAAGTCATTGCCAAAAGCGGCCGCCCATCTATCATTATGGCACACAACAAAACTTTGGCTGCCCAGTTGTACGGTGAGTTTAAGGCGTTTTTTCCCAACAATGCAGTTGAGTATTTTGTTAGTTATTATGACTATTATCAGCCTGAGGCTTATGTACCGGCCAGTGATACTTTTATTGAAAAAGACAGTGCGATCAATGATCACATTGACCAAATGCGCTTGTCGGCAACGCGTGCTTTGCTTGAACGTCGTGATGCCATTATAGTGGCATCTGTATCGGCGATTTATGGCTTAGGCGATCCAGAAAGCTATCTAAAAATGCTGCTTCACATTGTTGTGGGGGATCGCATCGATCGGCATGCGATGATTAAACGTTTGGTGGAATTACAATACATTCGCAATGAGCTTGATTTTGGAAGGGGGACGTATCGTTTGCGAGGTGAAACGTTAGACATTTATCCTGCTGAAAGCGAAAGTTTGGCTGTGCGTGTGGTATTGTTTGATGATGAAGTGGAAAAAATCACATGGTTTGATCCTTTGACTGGTAAAAACATCAAATCCATACCGCGCGTAACCATTTATCCAAAATCTCACTACGTTACCCCAAAAGACAGATTAGCCCAAGCTTCAAGCACCATAAAAGCAGAATTGGATAAGCGACTTAAGTATTTTTACCAACATGATAAATTAATCGAAGCCCAGCGCATTAAAGAGCGTACCCAGTATGATTTAGAAATGTTGGGGCAACTTGGCTATTGTAATGGCATTGAAAATTATTCGCGTCATTTATCAGGCAGGGCAGAGGGTGAAGCACCGCCCACTTTGTTTGATTATATACCGCCTGATGCTTTATTGTTTATTGATGAAAGTCATGTTACCATTCCACAGATTGGAGCTATGTATAAAGGCGACAGAAGCCGTAAAGAGACACTGGTTAATTATGGTTTTCGCTTACCGTCGGCGATGGATAATCGTCCGATGAAATTTGAAGAATTTGAACGCATTGCTCCAAAGACCATTTATATTTCAGCAACACCTGCTGCTTATGAGCTTAAAAAATCCGCCCAAATTGTAGAACAAGTTGTTCGTCCAACCGGCCTTATCGATCCTGTGCTTGACATTCGACCTGTTTTGACTCAAGTAGACGATGTTTTAAGTGAGATTAATCTTCACAAAGCACGCAATGAACGCGTGTTAATTACGGTATTGACAAAACGCATGGCCGAGGATTTGACCGGTTATTTAAAAGAATACAACATCAATGTTGCTTATTTGCACTCGGACATTGACACGGTTGAACGCATGAAAATTATTCATGAATTAAGAACTGGGGTGCATGATGTACTGGTTGGTATCAACCTGTTGCGCGAGGGTTTGGATATGCCTGAGGTGAGTCTTGTGGCAATTTTTGATGCGGACAAAGAAGGTTTTTTGCGATCAGAGCGATCGCTTATTCAGACCATTGGACGGGCGGCGCGTCATATTAATGGCAAGGCGATTTTGTATGCCGATACCATTACCCAAAGCATGCAAAAAGCCATTGATGAAACCGAACGGCGCAGGGCTAAACAAATTGCCTTTAACAAACAACAAGACATTACGCCAAAATCCGCCAAACGTGCAATTACCGATAAAATTGATACAGGTGAGTTAGATGATCTTAACAATGAACAAGTTTTGTTTCAAGATAGCACCAAGCACCAATCAATGCAACAAAAAGCAATGCAACAACAAGCAATTGGTGATGTAGACGCACAAATTTTACGTTCACCTGATTTATTGGCAAAATACATCATGCAGTTACAAAAACACATGCAGCTGTTGTCAAAAGAGCTAAAATTTGAAGAAGCGATGAAAGTACGCGATAAAATTGCCGTGCTAAAACAATTTGTGATCCAATAATTTTGGTGTTATGAATCAAAAAACCAACCAATTAATTAACAACCAACCAATCAATCAACCAACCAAAAACAAAAAAATAAACAATGACCGAAATTCAACAGCCTGTTTTATCCAAAGATCGTTTTTTTCTGCAAAAAAGTTTTGCTAAGATCAAAAAACTTGACAAAAACGCCCAAAATTACCAAAACCTTGTCGACTCTTACCAAGAACGGCTACAAAAATCACAGCAACAAGCCAAACAGCGTTTTGCCAGTTTTCCTGCCATTGTGCTAAATGATGAGTTGCCCGTAAGCCAGCAAGCTAAAAAGCTGATACATGCCATTCAAAACCATCAGGTTATTATCGTGGCAGGCGAGACAGGATCTGGCAAAACCACGCAATTGCCAAAAATTGCCATGTTGGCAGGACGTGGCATATCAGGGCAAATCGGACACACGCAGCCCAGACGATTGGCCGCCAGAAGTGTGGCTGGGCGTATTGCTGAAGAATTGGGGGAGCCACTTGGACAAACGGTAAGTTTTAAGGTGCGATTTAGCGAACAAGGATCGCCAAATTCCATTATTAAACTGATGACAGATGGTATTTTGTTGGCAGAGCTTGCGTATGACAGGTTTTTGAGTCGCTATGACACCATTATTATTGACGAAGCCCACGAACGCAGTTTAAACATAGATTTTATTTTGGGTTATTTGAAAAAAATTTTGCCAAAACGCCCTGATTTAAAGGTGATTATCACATCAGCAACTTTAGATACCGAGCGGTTTAGCCAATATTTTGCCACGCCTGACAACAAACAATCTAACAATAAACAGCTTGACAACAACAAACAGATTGACAACAACAAACAAAAGCCTGCACCTGTATTTGTTGTTGAAGGGCGTAGTTTTCCTGTAGAAGTGCGTTATCGTCCTTTGACGGATAAAATCGTACAAAGCGCCGATGATGACACTTTTGACGATGTGGCGGAAAATTTGCCAACCGCCATTGTCAATGCAGTGAACGAATGTTACCAAGATGCACGCGAAAAAGGACATCAAGATCAGGCGGATATTTTGATTTTTGCTGCTACTGAAGCCCAAATTCACGACATTGCGGACACGCTTGTGCAGTATGGGCCAAAACACACTCAAATTTTGCCCTTATTTGCTCGCCAAACCTTTGCCAACCAACAACAGATTTTTCAACCAACCTCTGGGCGGCGCATTATCATTGCAACCAATGTTGCCGAAACGGCTTTGACCGTGCCAAATATTCGCTATGTGATTGATTTGGGTTTTGCGCGTATTTCGCGTTATGCGTATCGATCCAGGGTGCAGCGTTTACCCATTGAGGCGATAAGTCAAGCCTCGGCCAATCAGCGCAAAGGACGCTGTGGGCGAGTGGCGGCCGGCGTGTGCATTCGTTTATATTCTGAGGAGGATTTTAACAGTCGACCGGTTTTTACCGAACCTGAAATTTTGCGTACCAATTTGGCATCGGTGATCCTACAAATGGCAAATTTGGGTTTGGGTGATATAGAAGATTTTGATTTTATTGAAAAACCTGATGGGCGTTTGATGAATGATGGGCGCAAATTGTTGCAAGAATTGGGAGCAATTTGCACAAAACCTACAAAATCATCTTTAAAATTATTAACCAACATTGGCGAAAAAATGGCAAAAATGCCAATTGATCCGCGTTTGGCAAGAATGTTGCTGGGTGCTGAACAATTTGGTTGTTTAAAGGAATTGCTTGTGATTGTGGCGGCTTTGTCGGTGCAAGATCCGCGCGAACGCCCTGTGGATAAACAAACCCAAGCTGATCAAAAACACGCGTTGTTTCGGCAGGAAAATTCAGATTTTTTGTTTTATGTCAATTTGTGGCAGGCAATTTATGGATCGCTTTGGCAAAACGATGAAACGCCACTGGATAATGATGAACAAAACGAGCCAAGCGTTAAGCTAAGTGTTAATAAGCCAAGCGTTAACAAACCAAGCGTTAATAAGCTAAGCAACAGTCAGCGTAAAAATTTTGCCAAACAGCATTTTTTAAGCCCATCACGGTTGCGTGAATGGCAACAAACGCATGCACAGCTTTTGCAAATGGTGCAAGATTTGGGTTTAAAAATTAACCAAGAGCCTGCGACATTTGCCCTAATTCACCGAGCGTTATTGACGGGGCTTTTGTCATTTATTGCCCATAAAATCAATGATGTGGCGGTAAAAAACCAAACGCAACAAACCAAAACCAAAGTAAAAAATCAACGCGGTGAATATTTGGTTGCCCGTCAGCACAAAGCAAAAATCTTTCCATCAAGTGTGTTGTTTAAGCAAAATCCCGATTGGGTGATGGCGTTTGAGATTATCGAAACGTCGCAAGTGTTTATGCGTAATTTGGCAAAAATTGAACCAGAATGGGTTTTGTTTGCTGGGCGTGATTTGCTAAAATATCATTATTTTGAGCCACATTGGTCGCAAAAAACCGGGCAGGTTAAGGCGTATGCCCAGATTAGCTTATTTGGTTTAATTGTTGTGCATAAGCAATTGGTGAATTATGAAACGGTAAATTTGGCTAAGGCACATGATATTTTTTTACAAGATGCCTTAGTGCTTGGGCGTTTGGGTAAAGACATGTCTTTTTTAAGGCATAACCTTGCCAAAGTTGCAAATGTTGCTTTGATTGAGGACAAACTGCGCAGGCGTGATTTGTTGGTTGATGAAGAACAGCTGTATCAGTTTTACGCCAAACGCATACCAACACACATTGCCAGTCGTAAGGCTTTTGAAGATTGGCTTGCAGAGGCGGAAAAAAACGATCCACAGTGTTTATTATTTACCGATTCTGATGTATTAAATGATACCGCACCAACCACGCAGGCTTTTCCTGAATCATGGCAATTACATGGGCTAAAGTTGCCACTTAGTTACATTTTTGATCCAACAAGCGATGATGATGGCGTTACCATTAAAATACCGCTACAAGCCTTGCCACAATTGGACTCGGTGGAGATTTTGTGGGGAATTAAAGGCTGGCGTTATGATTTGGTGTTGCAGCTACTTAAAACTTTGCCAAAAGAGATTCGCCGTCAGATTGTACCCATTCCTGATACCGCCAAAAAAATTCATGCCAATTTGGCAAAAAATCATCATGCAGGCTTGCTAAATCAATTGTGTAAGGCTTTAACGCATATGGGCGTGCGCGGGCAAAACAACCAACTTGTAGAGCCTACAGATTTTGAACCAAAAGCGGTTGATCGTTATTTACAGCCACAAATTGCCTTGGTTGATGAAAAAAACCGCCTAATTGACAAAGGACGCGACGTCGATGCGTTAAAACTTCGCCATCAGATTGCCACTCATCAAGCGGTGAGTATATCACAAGGCTTGCACGATGAATTTATAGAACATTTTGATTTTGTCAAAAACAAACACAGTGCAGGCGTGTTGATCAAACAATTTTCCGCCTTGGTGGCAGACAAAAAACAGCGTGAAAAAGTTGCTCTTCATCATTTTACCGACTTTCGTTCGGCAATTTATGCCCACTATCAAGGCGTGTTGGCATTGCTGCGTTCTAAACTTGGGGCAAAAGCCAAACAGCTTACCGGTCAAATTAGCACGGATTTTAAACTGGCATTTGCACCGCTTGGTGATTTGGAGCAATTAAAAATTTTGGTGATTGACGCAACTTTAGACGCAACGTTTGCCAAAGTTGCTCCAAAATTTAACCACGATGCCATGCCAATTGGTTATAAAATTGACGATAAAGACAAACTTTTGTTTGCTAAATTGCCCTTAACTGCCGATGAATTTTTGCAAACCAAAACCCAAGTTTTGGCAAATTTTTTATTCACAGGGCAAAATGTGCTACAACAGTTGCAAGCGATTTATCAGACTTGGCAACAAATTCGTGGGCGTTTGTTAATGCTCGATCGTGATATTTTTGCTGAAAGCATAGATGATATCGAAGATCAGTTGGATAATTTAAACTTGGCGGATTTTATTTATCGCATGGATTACGCCCATTGGCAACAATATCCGCGGTATTTGCAGGCCTTGCTTGTGCGCCTTGATCGTCTTGAACACAACCTTGACTCCGATCTTGAGGCGGTGTATGTGCTTGATAAACATATGGAGCGCTTGGCAAATAAAACCTATGATGAAACAATTGCTCATTACCGCTGGCTTGTTGAGGAATTTCGCATACAACTGTTTGCTCAACCAATGAAAACCTTAATGCCTGTGTCGGATAAACGCTTAGAAAAAGCGTGGGAGGCACTAAGATAAAGCATATGTCTTAATTGAATAACGATATACCAAATCACCCCATGCAAAATTTGGTTGATTTTTATAAGATAGACATTTATTTTAAAGCAATGAAATCTTATGTCTAATATTTTTCGCCCTTTTGATAAGGACTCTTCTTTAAATTTTACTTGCCAATGTGGTAAACATACCAATCAAGCTGAATGTGATCGCCCTGCAACAACCGAAACAACCGATCGGTTGTTAAACCTTACTGATGCAAGCAAGATCCAGCAAGTTGGTTGTGATTTTATTGAAGCAGTGGCGGTAAAAGCACTTTTTCCGCACGAACCAACCAGACGTGCTTTTTTACAATCTGTTGGTAAAGCAACCGCTTTGTCCGCAATTGGCAGTATTTTACCGCTTGCCAATTTACAAGAAGCTTTTGCGTTGGATAAACTAACTCCTGAAAAAAAATCCGTAGATATTGGTTTTTTACCGATTTTGTGTGCCACACCGCTAATTATGGCCGATCCGCTTGGCTATTATCAAGAGCAGGGCATTAAGGCCAATCTTGTTAAACGTGCAGGCTGGGCGTTGGTGCGCGATCAGATGATGAACCGTGAATTGGACGCAGCCCATTTTTTAGCACCCATGCCACTTGCGATTCATTTAGGATTGGGATCGGCAAAACAAGACATGAAAGTTGCTTGCATTCAAAATATTAATGGACAAGCATTGGTGATGAGTCTTAAACACAAAAACAATACCGATCCAAAAAACTGGAAAGGGTTTACATTTGCCATTCCTTTTGAACACTCAATTCATAATTATTTGCTAAGATATTTTTTGGCAGAACACGGTATAGATCCTGACAAAGATGTAAAACTGCGTTTAACAACACCCCCTGATATGATAGCGAATTTAAAAGCAGGCAATATTGATGGCTTTTTTGGCCCTGAACCTTTTAATCAAAGGGCAGTGTGGGATAAGGCGGGCTACATTCATACGCTAAGCCGTGATATTTGGAATGGACATCCGTGTTGTAGTTTTGGTACATCACAGGGGTTTATTAATGACAATCCGCAGACGTTTTTGGCAATGTTGCGAGCGATTATCAAGGCAAATGTCATGGCAGGCGATCGAAAAATCCGTGCTGATTTGTCAAAACTGCTTGCCACTGCCAATTATCTAAATCAGCCAGAACTTGTGTTGCGCCAATCACTGTTGGGTAGATATGCCGACGGTGTAGGCCATATCAAAGACACGCCAGATCGCATGAATTTTGATGTCATGCCTTATCACAGTGCAGCGGTATGGATGCTAACGCAAATGAAGCGTTGGGGTTATTTAAAGCAGGATATTAATTATAAAGACATTGCTAAGCGGGTTTTTTTATTGACCGATGCCAAAAAACAAATGGCCGCTATGAATTATGCCACGCCAGAATTTGATAAGTATGGGGCATATCCGCCGATTAACATTATGGGTAAAAATTTTGATCCCAATCACGCCGATGACTATGTACAAGCGTTTGATATTGGCAAAAAGGATAAACTATGATAAAAAGCACTGCTACTAAAGTTAAAGGCTATATTTTGTCGTTATTGATTGTGTTTGTGGGGCTCGGGTTTTGGCAATTTACCACCTTGCCAACCCAAATTCATGCACCCACCGATCCATTAAAACTAGAATACAGCGTGTTAATGGGCGATCTGCCAGAGGGCATACAACCTGGTGCGATTGTGGTGAGTCAAAAAAGTGAATTTCCATCACCTGGTGATTTTGCCAACCTTGCCATCAATCATTTATCGGCACCTTTTTATGACAAAGGTTTAAATGATAAAGGCATTGGCATTCAGCTTGGTTATTCAATTGGACGAGTGTTGCTTGGTTTTTGTTTGGCGGTGATTGTGGCGATTCCTTTGGGGTTTTTGGTAGGCATGTCCGCTGTGTTAAATCAAGCCTTAATGCCTTTTGTGCAGATTTTAAAACCAATATCACCTCTTGCGTGGATGCCAATTGCTCTATACACGATTAAAGACAGCAACGCATCTGGTATTTTTGTGATTTTTATTTGCTCTATGTGGCCAATGCTTACCAGTACCGCTTTTGGTGTGGCAAATGTTCGTAAAGAATGGCGCAATGTTGCCAAAACCCTTGAATTGTCAAATTTGCAGACCGCCACCAAAATCATTTTGCCAGCTGCCGCTCCAACCATTGTTACAGGCATGAAAATTTCAATGGGTATTGCGTGGCTTGTGATTGTTGCTGCTGAAATGCTGGTTGGTAGTACAGGGATTGGTTATTTTGTGTGGAATCAGTGGAATAATTTATCCATTGGTAATGTGGTTTTTGCTGTGCTGATGATTGGACTTGTGGGTATGATGCTGGAGATGTTGTTTGAGAGGTTACAAAAAATGGTGAGTTATGTTGAATAATCAATTAATTGAAGTGAAAAATCTGACAAAAAGCTATGGCAATTCTGAAAATGTTTTTGAAAATGTGAATTTTAACATTGCTAAAAATGAATTTATTTGTCTGATTGGACATTCAGGCTGTGGAAAATCTACAATTTTAAATGCTTTGGCAGGGCTTGAAAATGCAACAAGCGGACAAATTATGATGCATGACAAACTTGTAACCGCTCCGGGGCTTGATAGGGGTGTGGTTTTTCAAAGTCATGCTTTGTTGCCTTGGTTGAGTGTTGCTGATAACATTGGTTTTGCTTTAAAGGCAAAAAATCCATCTATTGGCAATCAGGAGCTTTACCAAAAAATTGACCATTATTTAAATTTGGTTGGATTGTTAAAGGTAAAAGATAAAAAACCGTCTGCTTTGTCAGGCGGTATGAAACAGCGTGTTGGTATTGCACGTGCGTTTAGTACCGAGCCTAAACTGTTGCTTATGGACGAACCATTTGGTGCTCTTGATGCCCTAACGCGCGGTGTTATTCAAGACGAACTGGTGAATATTGTGGCCGATACGCACCAAACTGTGTTTATGATTACCCATGATATTGATGAGGCAATTTTGTTGGCGGATCGCATTTTTTTGATGAGCAATGGCCCACGAGCGTTTTTGGCTGAAATTGTGGAAAATACCATTCCTAAACCGCGTCATCGCGACAACATTCATCACAATAGCCAATATTATACCATTCGCAATCATCTGTTGGATTTTTTGGTGCATCGCAGCCGGGCGTTACAGGCACAAAAACAGCGGCCAAATCAGCCTGCGGTGATTAATTTTAATCAAGCAGATTGGAGCGGTTTGTAAAATGACAAAACAACCAAAGTTGCATTGCTTAATGCTACATTGCCCAATCTTCCACCGCCCAACCATTTGTTCGTGCATAAGCGTGCAGACGTTCATCGGGCGATACACAAATTGCCACATCCGCCCATGTTAATAACGGCAAATCATTCAATGAATCTGAATAAGCGTAAGTTTTTGTGTACCGTATGCCTTGTTGGTTTTTGTTGGCAAGCCATTGATTTAAATGGTAAATTTTACCATCTTTAAAATTTGGCTTGCCTAAAACCTTGCCTGTATAGCCGTCATTTGTGATGACAAGTTCGGTTGCCAAAATATGGTCAAAATCCACTCCAAACAACTGATTGGCAATTGGCTTTACCACAAAGGCGTTGGTTGCTGATATCACCAACACATCATGCCCTGCATCGCGGTGTTTTTGTAAAGCCTGCTTGGCTTTTGGACGCACCAAAGGGGCAATTTCATCTAAAATATAAGCCTCTCGCCATTTATGCAGTTGTGCTAAAGTGTGTTGTCTTAAAAAATTGGCAACGAACTCATTGTATTTTACCGCATCAAGCGTGCCTGCAATATAATCTTCATAAAATTCACGGTTTTTGTTGCGATAGTCAGTTTCGTTAACCAGCTTGTGTTTTACCAAAAACTCACCCCACATATAATCGCTGTCGGTGTTGATTAGGGTGTGATCCAAGTCAAATACAGCCAACTCTTTACTGAATGTTTTGGGTGTTTTGTTAAGGGGTTTGATTTGCGTTGTGATTTGAGTCATATTTTTGCCAATTATTCTTGTTGCCAATTATTCTTGTTGCCAATTATTCGTAAGGATTTGCTATGCCTAAATGGTGCAGCACGGCGATCTCAATTTGTTCCATCTCGTCTTGTTGCTGTTGTCCAAGTTCATGATCAAAACCCATTAAATGTAAAATTCCATGCACGAGCAAATGGGTTAAATGATGATCCAGTGATTTTTGTTGTTCATGGGCTTGTTTGACAACCACTTCATGACAAACAACCAATTCACCCAAGGGTAAATTTGGCAAAATTTCAACAAAATTTGGTGTTAAATCACCAGGATAAGATAAAATATTGGTTGCGTAATCTTTACCGCGAGCGTCAAAATTAATTGCCCGAGCCTCGCTTGCTTCGGTTACATAAATATCCAATGCCAACGGTTTTTTTAACCAAGCACGCGGTAAGTTTGGCAAGATTATGTCAGGATTGTTATTTAAATAGTCTAATATATTAGTTAAAATATTCTCAATTTTATCATGGGCGTAATAACGTTCAATATTGGCAAAATTTTGCTTATCGGACTGTTTTTGTGGATCAATCAAGTTGTCATGAAAACTTATCGCTATGTCTAATGACAGGTTTTGTTGCGTGTTATTCATCGTTTTGTTCCAAAATATGTTTGGTCAAACGTTCTTGTTTTTTTGGCGTGTTTTAAGGCTTCTTGTTCTGCATCAAATTTGTCATACGCCTGCACGATTTTTTGTACCAACTGATGGCGCACCACATCTTTACTGTCAAATTTGGTAATGTGAATTTCATCAATACCGCTTAAAATTTGCAAGGCTTGATATAAGCCCGACTGTGTGCCACGCGGTAAATCCACTTGCGACATATCACCTGTAATCACAGCACGCGAACCAAAACCTAGCCGTGTTAAAAACATTTTCATCTGTTCAGGTGTGGTGTTTTGGGCTTCATCTAAAATCACAAAACTGTTGTTTAAGGTGCGTCCGCGCATATAGGCAAGTGGGGCAACCTCGATAATTTGACGCTCCAAAAGTTTGCCAACTTTTTCAAAACCTAGCATTTCATATAACGCATCGTACAATGGCCTTAAATAAGGGTCAATTTTTTGGCTTAAATCACCTGGCAAAAAGCCCAATTTTTCACCCGCTTCCACCGCAGGACGCACCAACAAAATCCGTTCAATTTCATGACGCTCCAACATATCCACCGCACACGCCACCGCCAAATAAGTTTTGCCCGTGCCAGCTGGCCCTACGCCAAACGACACATCGGATAACAAAATCTTTTTGACGTATTGCTGTTGATTATAACCGCGCGGAGTGATGTTGCCTTTACGCGTTTTTAGGCTAATCGGAGTAAAATTGCTTGTGGTTTGAGTGTCGTTTATAGGCTTAGTGATGCCACTGGTTTGGATTAAAATATGCAAAGTTTCTGGGCTAAGACAGTCAGTGGTTTTAAGTTCGCTTAGCATTTGTTCAAGCACTTGTTGTCCGCGTTTTACCGCCAAAATATCCCCTGATAGCACAAGGCTGTTTTTATGCTGCTGAATGTTTAAATTAAGGCGATCGCTGATATAATTAAGATGGGTATTGTATTCACCCAACAAGGCTTTAAAGATTTTAGGAGAAAGCTCATTAAAATCAAGGGTTTGGCTAATAATATCGCTCAAGTGATTGTCCTTTTTTGACAAGTTTTTGTAAATTTGACAAAGTTTTTGTAAATTGTTAATAAAGACACGTTAATATGGTTAATTTGTTAATATGGTTAATTTTTGCCAAAATTCAAGCAATCCTCTAAAAAAATGTTAAAAAATTACAAAAAACAAGGTATTTTTTGTGTTAAAATTTCCCCAAACTAGGCTATTTTTGCCAAAAAAGACAGTGAAATGAAACAAACAGTAAAAAAGACAACTACAAAGGAATAATCATGTCAACACCCACCGATTTTCAAGTTCATTATTTTAACCAAGCTGATTATGAAAAAACACATGAAGCTATGTTAAACAAAACTTTACAACGCATTGAAAAAAAACAACAAGGCATTGCCACGCCTGATGAATTATGGATTGTAGAACATCAAGACGTTTATACCCTTGGACAAGCAGGCAAAACAGAACATATTTTGCAAAAAAACAACACGCCGATTGTCAAAACCGACCGAGGCGGACAAGTAACTTGGCATGGCCGCGGACAATTGGTGGTGTATTTTTTGTTTGATATTAACGCACTGCACTGGGGTGTGCGCGATTTGGTAACGCATGCTGAAAACATCATTATTCGCACGGTTACGCCGTATTTGCCTACCAATTTTAGTGCAAAAGCCCGTCAGGACGCTCCGGGAGTTTACGTTTATAATGCCGATGGGGTAGAGCTTGGCAAAATTGCATCGCTTGGATTTAAGATTAAGCACGGTTTTAGCTATCATGGCATTGCGTTAAATTTGGTGAATGATTTGACCCCTTTTAATCTAATCAATCCGTGCGGTTATGCTGGCATGACCATGTTGCGTTTGGCGGATTTTGCTTCGATAAATGTAGCCTGCATCACCGATGAATTTATTGATAAAGTTCGCATGGTTTACAAAACTTCAGCCGACAATGACTCACAATCCTAAATTTTAGCCTTTTATCCAAAATTTTGGTTTTATCCACAGTGTCAAGCAAATATTGCTAGACACTACAAATTTTTATGCTAAAATCACCCAAAAAAATTTTAAGGATTTGTAAATATGGCAATTAAGCTCCCAGGCCTAAAAAACAATTTAACCAAGCGTGCTAAATCAACTCAAGCACCGCCACAATCTCAAGAACCGCCCAATCAGGAGCTTGAGTTACAGGATTTGTTAAAAGAAATACCCAAACTGCCAACTGAATTGTTAAACAGCACCGCCCAAACAGCCAGTGTTGACAAAAAACCTGTCAATAAAAAAGCGATATTGGCAGGGGCGGTTGGTGTGTTGTTTATCGGTGTTTTGGTGTTGTTTGTGTTGCCAAAAGTTATGCAGACCGATACACACGCGGATATGCAGGCCGAAACCCACACAGAAACAAACACAGAAACGCCGGTCGAATCCGCTCCTGAAATAACAACAACCGCCGAAGCAGCCCCAGCTTCCGCCCCTACAGAAAATCTGCGCACCGAAGAGTTTGTTATTACAGGCGATGAGCTAAATGGCAAATTAAATGATGAAGCTGGCCATGAAGTTGGCGATCAAGCGGCTGATAACCAAGCTGTTCACGCACAGGTTAATCATGAAAGTGGCGAGCACGATGCCTCTGTGGTATCAGAAATTGCCACAGGAGACGAACCAACTCAGGTTTTTTTGCAGCTTGACGAACCACCAAAACCTGAACCTGTACAAACCGTACAAGCAGAACCACCAAAAGGTGCGATGTCGTATGATGAATTTGTCAGAACCTCAGAAAAATATGTGTTTGCAGACCGATAACAAACAACAAATACAAGGCAACAAATATTTAAGCAACAAATACAAGGCAACAAATATTTAAGCAACAAATACTAAGCAGCAAATACTAAGCAACAGATATTTAAGCAACCAATAAAAAACCACCCAAATTGTTTGAGTGGTTTTTTTAGGTTTAAATATGTTCGGTTATTTTGTGGCCGGTACTTTACAGTGCGTGTCTTTTTTGGTTTTGACCGTACCAAATGGGCTAACAAAGTTTGGACGTATGCCAGTACCATCTCCGTTTAACCGAGCTTCTGATGCGATGATTGGCAGTTCAATGTCGTGGTATGATTTTGACTCGGTACCGTTGACATTGGTGGTAACGATCACGGTTGCAGTTAGCCAGGTGCTGTAGTTTTTGCCATAGCGAATGCTAAAGTTTAACTTACCGGTTTCATCGGTAACCATGGTTTTGCTGTCCAATACCGACTCGCCATCACGGCTTAATACAGTGATAGGGTTGATTGGATCGAGCTTGCCATTGCTGTTTTTATCTTCATTGGCATCTAAAGTACCATTGTGGTTTTCATCTTCAGGGGTACAGACTGCATATCCGTCTTTTTTCGGTGGTTGCTTATCATCTTTAGTATTGCTACTACTGGTTGTGCCATTGGTTGGCTCTTCAAAGAATTTCATCACCCATTGTTCAGGGGTTTCTTTTGTGGCAGGTTTAACTTCAAACATACCCAAACGGTAAGTTTTTGGTACAACGCTGATAGAAACCGGCTGATTTTTTGCAGGTTGGCCGATGAGGTTATTCACAAACACCGAACCGTTTAAGATATAAAACGTGCCTTGTGACTCGATCAGTTTATCCGCAAAAGTAAAGCCGATCCAGCTGGCAAAATCTTGCACGGTTAAATCTTTGGTTTCTGTTACAACGTGTCCATTTGTTCCTGAACCGCCTGCTGAACCAGAACCTGATGATCCTGTGCTTGGTTTTTTGATCGCCTCTTCTTTACCAGAAATGATGATGTGTTTTACTTGAGCGCGGATATTGACTGTATTGGCATTGGCGTTACTGGTCGCCCCTGATGCAGAAGAAGCGGTGGCTCCTGCAAAGTATTTCACCGTGGCGATACCGGCTGAATTGGTGGTTGCCACGGCTTGGCTTAAGGTACCTGCGGTTGGATCTTTGGTGATCGAAAACTCAACGATGGCGTTTTTAACCGGCGCGCCGTGCCCATCTCTGACTGTGGCGATTACATCGGTTTCACCATTGACAGTAACGGTGGTTTTGCTAAATTGTAGGGTTAGTTTTTGTACATCGGTCGATACAAATGACACCGTGTCTTGTAGTAGGGTTTTACCGCCCTGTTTTACGGTGATACTGGCATCGCCTACGGCACTTGACTTGATTTTAAAGGTGGCTTTTTTGTCTTTTACTTTTACTTTGATTCTTGAGCCTTTGTTGTTTTGACTGCTACCACTACCACTGCTGCTACTGTTGCCACTGCCTTTACCATTGCCATTGGTGGCTTCGATATCACCTTTGGTGGTGGCGATCTCGATTTCTTGATCATTGTTAAGATTTGGTAAATTCACGGTTACGGTTTCATCGGTATTTACCACGATGTCTTTGGATTTTTTGGTGAATTCTAGGCTGACATTGTTACCGCTTGGACGGGTGATGTCGGCAATTTTAAACACTTTGGTGGTTAATGTGTTGCCATCTTTGTCTGTGCCAATGAGTTTTACCCCTAAGTCATAGATATCACTGGTGGGATCGCCCAGTTGAGTAGTGGTTACACTAAAGTTAAAGCCACCTTTATCGTCGGTTGTGGTTTTAAGCGGTGTGCTTAATGATTTGCCTGCTTTTAACAGTTCGATTTGGGTATTGGCAATTGCTTTGCCTTTTCCGTCGAGGGCAAAACCGCTTAAGGTTAGGCTATCATCTTTGGTGATGATGTTTTTTGACACTTTGGTGTTGTTAATGATCGTGCCTGTGATCGGAATGGTGATAACCTCGGTGCGTGGTGCGTAGACGCTGTCGTTTACCAAAACGGTAAGTTCGGCGGTTTGATCGGTTTTTGAGATAAAGCCGATGTCGCTTTTTATCACGTCAACTTCGATAAGGCCGTTGGCATCGGTGGTTAAATTGGAGGTTTTGCTAAGGGATAAGCCCAGTTTTGCTGCATCTTTGATGTTGATTGATACCGGAGCGCCGGCTTTGACTCCGCCTTTGGTATCGGTTACGCGAATGGCAAGGCTTACGGTATCAGCACCTGTGCTAAGTTGGGCTTTGGATTTGGTAACAAAAATTTCGTATTCTTTGGTTTCTTTGTTGCTGGCTGCCCCTGTGATGGTGATGCTGCCTGATGCTGTGCCTGATCGCGTGGTAATGACAACGCCTTTGGTAAGGGCTGCGATCTGTTCTTTTGACAATGGGGCTTTAATTTCAAGCTCAAAACTAACCTGGCCTTTTTCATCGGTGGTTAAAATCGAGCCGGAATTGTTTACAAGGCCTGAAATGTTTGGCACTTCGACGCTGATTGGAGCTTTTGGCACAATGCCATTATTGGCATCTAATGTGGTAACGGTAACTTTGACTTTTGTGCCAACGGCCATTTTGATTTGGCTAAGATCACTGGCAACCAAGACACTTTTAACCGTGTTGTTAACATCGGTGCTGGATTTGGCAGCGTAGATGCGTAAGTTGTTTTCAACGCTTGGTTTATCGGCTACTTTGGCGGTAATGTTAAGGCCGCTGCTTTGTAGCGTGTTTAGTTCATCTAATGACATGACTTTTAGGGTGATTTTTGCGATACCTTGTTCGTCGGTTACCACAGAAGATCCGGTTGTGTTTGCCACACCAAGGCTGTTGTTCATCTCAAAATTGACGCGCACATCTTTTAACGCGCCGCCTTTTTTATCAGAAAGGAAGGCCTCAACAATAAACTCACTGCCAACTTTTGCCTCAAACTTGTCAATGGTTTTGGAGAGCACGATTTTATTGGCGGCTTCGGTGTTGGTTTTGGTGTCTGCACTGGCGGTTGGTTGTTCGCCGATTAGGTTAATTGTCCCGGCGGTTGCATTGGCTTTTGCATTGGTGGCACTGGCTTTAATCACAAGTCCAGTTGGGTTATCGGCTAGGTATTTTTTGGCTTTTGCCACATCTTTTATTTGTAATTCTAAAGCAGCCTCGCCGCCGGCATTGGTGTTTACTGGGGTTTTTGAGATGGTGTAAATACCGGTTTTGTCAGGTTCTGGCAAGGTAAAATCAACCACAACATTTTCAACGCCTTTATTGTTGTGTAAAGCATTGGCAATAATGGTGAATTTTTCGTCTTGTACCAAGTTAAATTTGTCAAAGGATTTGGTAATAATAACACCAGAAACGTCCACTTTAGTCAATTTAGTATCGCCAGTGCCGTTGTTTGCACCATCGTCATTGCTAATAGTGCCGTTTGTTCTGGGTGGTAATGTATCGTGATTGCCACCGCTACCACAGCCTACCAATGCCAAGGCACTGGCAAGAGCGGTTACTTGAAAAGATTTTGCTAAAATTGTTGACATCGTCATGGCATATTCCTTGAATATAAAAAAATGACCGATATACCGCTTTTGGTTTTGTTGCTTGATTATAACCAAATTCCAAAAACCTGTATATTTTTGTAAAGCTAACTTTAACCATTTTACAAGAATTTTTCAAGATTTTATACTATTAATTTGCAAAAAGCGTAAAATAATTTGCAAAATGGGTGAAAAAATGCTTAAACGGCCAAAAAAAGCCCTTTTTATCTGATTTTTTTCAAATAAAAGTTTGGTTTTTGGTATAAAATATAGCCTAATTTTTGGATAAAGCATTTTGTACAATGAAAAATAGCCAACAAAATCCGACTCTTGCGTCAAACATACGCTCATTGCCCCAGTTTTTTGAGCAAGGGTTGCGACCTGTCATACCTTTATTAGCCGACAATTGTTCGCTATCTATCAGTCAAGTACGCCAAAGTTTGCCGTTTTTGTGCAATGCAGTTGCGTGTCAATGGCTTGCCAAAACCGTGCTTACCAAAACTGTGTTAAAAAAAACGCCACCAACCATGCCTGCGTTTTGGGCTTTTTTTGCCGATTTACAGCATAAATCACCACTGGTTTTTGCAATACATGATGGTATGGATTTTAACAAATTGCAACAAAACCAAACAAACAGTCAAAATTTTTTAAGGCAGTTGTTTGATGATGAACAAAAGTTTGCTTTAATGATGGGCGTGTTGCTCCAAAAAAGCCAGTTGCCTTATGGTAACCTTGAAAAACTGCTGGGTTTGGTTGCTTGGTTGTCCGTAAATTTGTTAAGTGCTTTTTATCAATATGTAACCGATAACCAAAATGTAACCGATAACCAAACCAACGATGTTGTGCAACAAAATATTGTGAAACAAAGCATTGTGCAACAAAGTGCTTTGTTGGCTTGGCAACATTACCAAATGTTTGCGTTACATACGCCTGACAATCAGGTTTTTTGCCAAATTGTTCATTATGTGCCAAAATTAGGCATCTTTCAAAGTCAAAAACAGGCCAATATGTTGGCTAAAAGCGATGATTTACAAAATTTGGCACCTAAGATTGAGTTGTTTTTGGCACAAAAACCATTGGCAATTGTACCAAATCCGCCAAAATCCACAAAAAAATCCGCCAAACAAATATCCAAACAAGCACAAAGTAACAGCATAAACCAAAGCACCGATATTTTTGCCAAACCGACTGCCAAACAAGCTACGTGGGTGGATTTTTTGCAAAAATATTGGATTGCAACTGGCATTGGATTAACGGCGATTGTGATGGGTGTGGTGGGGTTATTATTGTCTGATGACAACGCAGCCGATACAAAAAACCAAGCGGATAATGCCAAACCGCGTTATCAAGATGTGGCAATTATTAAGGTTACCGAATCTACCGATGCAATAAAACCGCAAAAATCCGCCAAAGACAGCGAAAAAGTCAAACCAAGCAAAACCGGTGTTCAAATAAAAATCAACACCCAAACCAAAACCAACCACAGTAAGAAAAATTAATGACACAGTTAAATTTACCCAAACATATCCGACAATTGGTGGATAAAAAAAATTACGTGATTGCGATAAAAACTTACGCCCAAGAACAAAATATCAGCATTGACGCTGCCAAACAAGCCATCGATGCGTATGAAGCAAGCCAAACGCCTGCGTGGATTAAAGACGATACGGCAGACAAATTGCAACCTGCTAAGTCAAATCGACCAAATCAGTCAAATTGGCTAAAAAGAGTGGTGCTTGTTGTGTTAGTGATGATGATTTTTGGTGGGTTGATGTATCAAAAATTTGGCGGATAGGGCGGTTTTGTAGTAACAGCGAAAACCTAAAACCTAAAAGTCTCAAGGTTTAAATAAGTTTTCGCTGTTGGTTTTTGCTAAGTAGTTTAACTAAGTGGTTTGAATGGATTTTTCTGCTGATTCTATCGTTTGGCGAATGAGGGTATTAATCGTCATAGGGCCAACGCCACCTGGCACTGGCGTGTAAGCTTTAGCAATATTTTCAATGCCATGAAGTTCAATATCACCAACGCCACCTTGATCGGTTGGGTGAAACCCTGCGTCGATAACAACAGCACCGGGTTTTATCCAGTTTTGTTTGATCAGTTCAGGTTTGCCCACAGCACCGACCAAAATATCTGCTTGTTGTACCATTTCTGCTAAGTTTTGGGTTTTTGAATGACAAATGGTTACCGTGCAGTTGGCGTTTAATAACATCATAGCCATCGGCTTGCCTAAAATTGCACTGCGACCAACAACCACGGCGTGTTTGCCTGACAATTCAACGCCGTATTTTTCCAGTAAATACATAATGCCTTGTGGCGTGCATGATCCATACGCCGATTGCCCCATTGCCATATTGCCAAAACCCAGACAAGTTACGCCGTCTACATCTTTTTTCAGATCAATTGCATCAAAACACGCTCGTTCGTCAATTTGTGATGGTACAGGGTGTTGTAACAAAATACCGTGTACGTTTGGATTGTTGTTGAGTTCGTGAATTTTTGCCAACAATTGTTCGGTTGTGGTGTCTTGTGGCATGACAACTTTTAGCGAATCCATGCCAACGCGACGACAAGCATTGCCTTTCATTTTTACATAAGTAGCCGAAGCTGGATCATCGCCTACCAAAATCGTTGCCAAAACTGGCGTGATACCGGTTTTTTCTTTAACAGCGGTTACGCGTAACTTTAATTCAGCTTCCATCTCGCCAGCAACTGCTTTGCCATCAAGTATCATAGCCATATTCATATCCTTTTACATTAACAAAATCTAAATTAACAAAATAAAAAATTGCTTGCATTGTAACCGATTTTTGTGGTTTTAAAAACCAACTTGGCAAAAAAATCAGCTTTTTGCAAAAATTTTTAAAAAATACTTGCACTTTTTGAAAAATTTGCTATTATAGCAATCCTTAAAGGCTGGGTGGCAGAGTGGTCATGCAGCGGACTGCAACTCCGTGTACGCCGGTTCGATTCCGACCTCAGCCTCCATTTTATTTTAAAAAGCGAATTATTTAAAAAATAAATTATATAAAAAAATAACTTGCAAAATAAAATAAACAGATTATAATATCGCAAATTCCAACGCACTAACTTAAGTTGCTATAAAATTAATTTGTTTTATATGGGTTGCTTTATAAAGGCTTCTAAAAAGCACCAATATAAAAGCATCAAGCAACAAATAAAGTTAAGCGACTGTCCGCCCGGGTGGTGAAATTGGTAGACACAAGGGATTTAAAATCCCTCGCTCTAACGAGCGTGCCGGTTCAAGTCCGGCCTCGGGCACCATTTATATGCTATTTTAATTGTATGTTGTTTAAACCCTTGTTTTTTGGCAAGGGTTTTTTGTTTTTTGGTGGTTTGTTTTGATTTCATTGCCAAATTACCCCCAATTTTTTCGCCAATTTTCCTTAAGTTTATTTACAAATCCATAAAACAAATGACTTATCTTAACTTTCACACAACAGTCAAATGTGTGTTATAATAGGTAGGATTTGGCATATTTTTGAACAAAAGTTTATTATTGGCATGTTTTCAATGTATGCTTTGACCTTACGATTTTAAGACAACAAAAACCATAAAATGGAGATCTTATGACTACAACCATTATTTACACGCACACTGATGAAGCCCCGGCTCTTGCTACCAAGTCATTGTTGCCGATTATTCAAGCATTTACCAAATCGTCCGATATTGAGATTAAAACGGCGGATATTTCACTGGCAGGCAGGATTTTGGCGGCTTTTCCTGAAAAACTAACCGATGAACAACGCATACCAGATGCGTTGGCAGAACTTGGTGAATTGGTGAAACAGCCAGAAGCCAATGTGATTAAATTGCCTAATATCAGTGCTTCGATGCCACAGCTACTAGATGCGATAAAAGAGCTGCAAAACGATGGTTTTGATGTGCCAAATTATACCGATCCAAAAACCGACGAAGAAAAAGACATCGTTGCTCGCTATGATCGTATTAAAGGCAGTGCGGTAAATCCTGTGTTGCGTGAGGGCAATTCTGATCGCCGTGCGCCAAAAGCGGTTAAAAATTTTGCCAAAAAATACCCACACAGCATGGGTGCGTGGACATCTGATAGCAAAACCCACATTGCAACCATGAACGGCGGTGATTTTTTTGCCAATGAACAATCGGTTACGGTTACCAAACCTACCACGGTATCATTTGTGCTGACCGATAAAACTGGCAAACAACACGAACTGCGTAAGCCGCTTAAATTGTTGGCAGACGAGATCATTGATGCGACGTTTATGAGCAAAAAAGCCTTGGTTGAATTTTTGCAAAAACAAGTCAAAGATGCCAAAGATCAAGGCGTATTGTTTAGCCTACACATGAAAGCTACCATGATGAAAGTGTCCGATCCCATTATTTTTGGCCATGCGGTGAAAGTGGTGTTTGCCCCTGTATTTGAAAAATTTGCCAAAGAGCTAAACGAAGTGGGGGTTAATGTTAACAATGGCTTTGGTAACTTGTTAGCCAATCTTGATAAACTTGATCCTGCGGTAAAAACTGAAGTTGAACGTTTGATTGAACAAAGTTTTAACGATGCACCAAGCATAGCAATGGTTGATAGTGATAAAGGCATTACCAATTTGCATGTACCAAGCGATGTCATTATCGATGCTTCTATTCCTGCGATGATTCGTAATTCTGGACAAATGTGGAATAAAGAGGGCAAACCTCAAGACACCAAGGCGGTGATTCCTGACAGTTCTTATGCAGGAATTTATAAGGCGGTGATTGATTTTTGTAAACAACACGGTGCCTTTGATCCGACCACCATGGGTTCTGTACCAAATGTAGGGTTAATGGCACAAAAAGCAGAAGAATACGGCAGTCATGACAAAACGTTTGAAATAGCAACCGACGGCGTTATGCAACTGATTGATGACAGTGGCAATGTGTTGACCAGTCATGAAGTGGAAGCCGGTGATATTTGGCGTGCTTGTCAAACCAAAGATGCAGCGGTAAAAGACTGGGTGCAGTTGGCGGTTAATCGTGCAAGATTGTCAGAAACACCTGCGGTATTTTGGTTGGATAAAAACCGTGCCCATGATGCTGAAATTATCAAAAAAGTAACAGTTTATCTAAAACAGCTTGATACTGATGGGCTTGAGATTAGTATTTTAGCCCCTGCCGATGCGTGTCAATTTAGCCTTGAGCGTATCAAAGAGGGCAAAGATACCATTTCGGTTACTGGCAATGTGTTGCGTGATTTTAACACGGATTTATTTCCGATTTTGGAGCTTGGTACATCCGCTAAAATGTTGTCAATCGTGCCACTTATGAACGGTGGCGGTATGTTTGAGACAGGCGCTGGTGGTTCGGCACCAAAACATGTACAACAGTTTTTAGAAGAAGATCATTTGCGTTGGGATAGTTTGGGTGAATTTTTGGCATTGGCGGTATCGCTTGAACATATGGCTCAAACCACCGACAACAAAAAAGCGCAAGTTTTAGCCGATACATTGGATAAAGCGACCGAAGCGTTGTTGTTAAACGATAAATCACCAAAACGCAAAGCAGGCGAACTTGACAACCGTGGCAGTCATTACTATTTGGCACGTTATTGGGCACAAGCACTTAGCGAGCAAGATGCAGATAGTGAATTAAAAACCCAATTTATCCCAGTTGCCAAAGCCTTGGTTGACAAAGAAGCAGAAATTTTGGCAGAACTAAATGACGTACAAGGCAAAGCGGTAGACATTGGTGGCTATTATTCTCCAAGTGAAAAGTTGGCAAGCCAAGCCATGCGTCCAAGCAAAACCTTAAATGACATTATTGCCAGTGTTTAATTGATAAGTTTAACACTGGTTTAACACTGTTTAATACTGGTTTAATGTTAATTTAATTTTACTTAAATCTAGCCAAAAACACGCTTAAAATTAGGCGTGTTTTTGGCTTTATTGTGTTTTTACCAAGAAAAAATTTGCCTTTTTTGGCAATTTAGGTGAAAATAATGCGTTTATTCATTGTTTTATGTATTCATTTGTTTTATGCCTGATGTGGAAAATGCCTATGACTAACCAAAAATCAATCGCCTTGCAACTCAACGACATTCATAAAAGCTACGGACATTTAGAGGTATTAAAAGGCGTGTCATTAACTGCTTATGATGGTGATGTGATTTCGATTTTAGGATCGTCAGGGTCTGGAAAATCCACCTTGTTGCGTTGTATTAATTTGCTAGAAAATCCATCACAAGGCCAGATTTTTTTAAGCGGTGATGAATTAAAACTAAAAAAAGGCAAAACTGGTGATTTGGTGGCCGTGGATCAAAAACAATTGGAAAAATTTCGCTCCAAAGTTGGTTTTGTATTTCAAAATTTTAACCTATGGCCGCATAAAACCATTTTGGAAAATATCATCGAAGGCCCAACCCAAGTACAAAAAATTCCAAAAGATCAAGCAATTAGCGAGGCACAAGTATTGTTGCAGCGGGTTGGATTGCTTGACAAACAAGACGCTTATCCTGAAAATTTATCCGGCGGACAACGCCAACGCATTGCAATTGCTAGGGCATTGGCAATGAAACCGCAAGTGTTGTTGTTTGATGAACCAACCTCAGCCCTTGATCCTGAACTGGTCAATGAAGTTTTGGCGGTGATGAAATCACTTGCTGAAGAAGGGCGCACCATGCTGATTGTAACGCACGAAATGCGTTTTGCTCGCGATGTGTCAAGTCAAGTGGTGTTTTTGCACCAAGGGCGTATTGAAGAAATGGGCGATCCTGGGCAAGTGTTTGGCAATCCAAAATCACAGCGTGTAAAAGATTTTATGGCAAGTCATCAAGGCTAAAAAATTCATCAAGGTTAAAAGTATGCAAAACCGGTCGTTTTCTATCGTGATTGATGTTCGTTGGTGTTTAGATGAATTGCTTAAAGCCGGGCATATTGATCAACGTGATTATAATTTGGTGATTACCAGTAACCGTCCAAACTTGCATCCGCTTCAGGTCATTGCAGGGTTTAATTTGACGGATAAAAACACCGCAAAACCGCTTGATTTAGAAAGTTTAAACCGCTGGCTTGCCAAACTTACCAATGTGGCATATGTGCGCATTGATCCACTCAAAATCGATGTGCCATCGGTAACGTCTATCATGTCGTTTGAATATGCCAAATCACAATTTATTTTGCCTATCGCGGTAACGGATAGCGAAGTGGTGATTGGCACGGATCAGCCGTTATTTTTTGATTGGCATGACAACATCAGTCATATTGTGCGTCCAAAAACCATCAAAACCGTGCTGCTAAGCCCCGATCAAATTAACCGTTACCGCCAAGAATTTTATCAAGTTACCAAAGCGATCGCAGGGGCAAACAGTGGCCAGCATTCATCTGATGTTACCAATGTCGAAGCCTTGCTACAGCTTGGCAATCTCCAAAATCCCGATGCCAACGATCATCACATTGTAAAAGTGGTGGATTGGTTGTTACAGTATGCGTTTGATCAACGTGCCAGCGATCTTCACCTTGAACCGCGGCGCGAAATAGGCAAAGTACGTTTTCGCATTGACGGCGTGTTACACAATGTATACGAAATGCCTGCTGCAATTATGACGGCGGTTGTTGCAAGGATTAAAATTTTAGGCAGGCTAAATGTTGCTGAAAAACGCAAACCACAAGACGGCCGGCTAAAAACCCGCACCCCAAAAGGCCAGGAAACCGAATTGCGTTTGTCGACCATGCCTACTGCTTTTGGAGAAAAATTAGTCATGCGCGTGTTTGATCCTGATGTGTTGGTGCGAAGTTTTGAACAGCTTGGTTTAACAGGCAAAGATTTACAACAGTGGCATGAAATGACTGCTTGCCCAAATGGCATTATTTTGGTAACAGGCCCTACAGGTTCTGGCAAAACCACAACTTTATACAGCACACTCAAACAATTGGCAACCGAAGAAGTCAATGTATGCACCATTGAAGATCCGATTGAAATGGTAGAACCAATGTTTAACCAAATGCAAGTGCAACATAATATTGAGTTAAGTTTTGCTGAGGGCATTCGTGCCTTAATGCGTCAAGATCCTGATATCATCATGGTGGGGGAGATTCGCGATACGCAAACCGCTGAAATGGCAGTACAAGCATCTTTAACAGGGCATTTGGTGTTGTCAACCTTGCATACCAATGATGCTCCAAGTTCGTTAACTCGCTTGCATGATTTGGGTGTTGCACCGTTTTTAACCTCGGCTACGATTTTGGGGATTATGGCACAGCGATTGGTACGCACCTTGTGCAAGCATTGTAAAACCAAACGTCCAATTAGCGAGCTTGAACAACAAACATGGCAGGAGTTGACCGCACCGTGGAAAGCCCCTGCACCTAAGTTTATCAGTCATGCAATAGGTTGTGAACATTGTCGTGATACGGGGTATTTAGGGCGTGTTGGTTTGTATGAAATTATGCGCTTAAACAACGATCTTAAACGCCTAATTGGCGAGGGGGCAAATTTAACCACCATCACCCAAAAAGCCTATCAAGATGGGCTACAACCACTGCGCTTGGCCGGGGCAAAAAAAGTCAGCGAGGGTTTGACAACTTTTGAAGAAGTGCTAAAAGTTGTGCCTCTAAACTAAACCTGGCCAAAAGCACCAAGCCAAAAGCACCAAACTAAAACCGCTAAACCAAAAGCACTACGCCAAAAGTTGTACTAAACCAAAAGTTGCATTTAAGCCAAAAAAGCATTATAATGCAGTTTCTGAAGTACTCGCCAGTTTATGGCATACCTGAGCTGATAATTTACTTTAGGGTTGCATGCTAATTGTTTGTTGTGTATGCCTGCATCGGTATGATGTATCAGGAAACCTTAAAAATAATTGTGCGATCCGCCTTTGAACATGACAGTTCATGGGTTCACATAGACAGCGGTACTTTGGTTTTTGCTCTTTTTATTAAGATATTTTAATTATTAAAATTAATAAAACCAATATATCAAAATTTTTTCATATTAAGTTACATTAATTTGAGAAAATCTCAACTTATTTTTGTGGTATTTTGCATAAAACTTGCTAAAATGTAATAGATAACTTATTTTTATTTTAGCCAGTGTGAATAGCAAAAATCATGAAACCAAAAACAATTCAATCAAAAACAATTCAAAAAACCAAACTTACGGTTAAACATACCACATTAAGCCTTGTGTTAACAATGCTTGCCAGTCAATCTTATGCCGACGGTCTGGGGGTTGATTCTGATAACAGCATGCCAATTGTACAGCTGCCAAAAATAACCGTTACTGCAACGCGTACCGCCACATCTGAAAAAAATACCATTGCTCAAACCAGTGTGATTAATGAAGAGGATCTAAAACGCTATCAAGGGCAAAGCGTGCTAGATGTACTGCGTCATCACGGCGGTTTTTTGGTGCGTCAATACGGTGGTGATGGCACGGCTGGCAATGTTGTGTTGCGTGGTTATGACAACAAAAGAATTTTGGTATTAATTGATGGCATTCGTTACGGATCCATTTCTTACGGTGGTTCGGCACTTTCGTTAATTCCTGCGGATCAAATTGATCGCATCGAAGTGTTGCACGGCGCTTCAGGTTCTGCCTTGTACGGATCAGATGCGATGGGTGGCGTTATCCAAATTTTTACCAAAGGGCAACATGCTAAACAATCCAATGCCTCCATTATTGTTGGTGCAGGCACAGAAAAAAGCTATAAAGCCCAAGGTATCGGACAATTTGTCAAGCATGATACCACGCTAAGTGTGTCAGCAGGCTATGAAAAAACCGAGGGCATTAACGCAGTCAAAAATGCCACAGGCGTCGATGTGGATAAAGATGGTTTTGAGTCAAAAAATGTAAGTTTTGTGGCAAAACATCGTTTTAATGAAGCACTTAATGTGGGTGCAACAGGTTTATTTGCTAAGTCTGTCTCAAAAATAGATTATGATGACCGCCAAGAGCAACAAAACGGTGCGTTGTTGGTGTTTGCAGATTATGAGCAAGATAATTTAAGCGGATCTTTAAAATATGGACAAAGTTTTGACAAACTGAATGCGTATAAAACGCCAACCGACAAAACGCCAAATACGTTTGACACGGTGCAAAAACAATTAAACCTACAATTGGGCTATCATTTGCCAGCCGGGCAAGTGATCGCAGGCTATGAAAATCTACATCAAGCATTAGACACAGGCAAGCCTAAGACTAACCAACCTGACAGCTATACGGTAAAACAGCGCAAAATTAACAGTGCGTATGTCGGTTATTTGTTGGCAAATGACAGTTATGACGCCCAGTTAAATTTACGCTATGACCAAAACTCACAATTTGGCAACAAAACCACGTACAACCTAGGCGGAGCGTATCGGATTATGCCAAATACGCGCATTGGCGGATCGTATGCAACAGGCTTTAGAGCTCCGTCTATGAACGATTTGTACGGTTATTCAGACAGCTGGGGTGGTTATCGTGGCAATCCAAATTTAAAAGCCGAAACCAGTAACAACCGCGAGGTTTTTATTGAAAACAGCAATGCCTACCAAACCACGCGTTTAACGGGCTACCAGTCAAATCTGATTGATGCGATTGTGTCTGATTATAGCAAAAGCCCTGCCACCACGTTTAACCAAGGCAAAATGCAGATTAAAGGCGTGAATTTAACCTCAGATTGGCAAATAGACAAGGTATTGTTTGGAATAAATTACGATTATCAAGACACCAAAGATCAAAACGGTAAAGGCTTGCCTTTTCATCCGCACTATAAGGGCTTGATTTATGTTGGTTATCAACAGCCTAAATTTGATGTACGCCTTGAACAACAAAAAATCGGCGATTCGGATTTAAAAGGCTATACGTTAATAAATTTAAGTGGCAATTATTATGTAAACAAGCGTTTGTCGGTGAATGCTCGCGTGAATAATTTGACTAATGAAGATTATGAAACCTACCGAGGTTATAACCAAAAAGGCATTAACGCTTTTGTAACGGCAACTTATAAATGGTCTTAATGATTTTTTAAGACATTTTTAAAAAAATTTGTTTTTATTGTATGGTTTTGTGTTACAATGAGACATACATCTAAATATTGAAAAAACAAAATATAATATTAAGAAAAATATACCGTGGGCGTGTTTTGGTAAAAATACAGACAGTCAGTAAAATACAGACAGTAACAATACAGACAGTAACAATACAGAAGACACGCATTGCAAAACCACAAAAGGAGATTGTTTTATGAAACAAACACAACAAGGCATGGGTTTTGTTGAAGTGTTGGTGGCTTTATTACTGTTGGCAGTTGCAGTATTGGGTTTTAGTGGTATGCAAATGACAGCGGTAAAAGCAACTGATGAAAGTCTGCTGCGTAGCCGTGCGTTAAGTGTGATGCGTGGCGGTGCAGAAATGTTGCGAGCCAATCCCAGTGAAATTACAGCGTTTAAAAACGCATTAAACAACACGCCTGCAACTGCTCCGGGCAATGTTTCTGATACAGAAAGAAGTAAGCAAAAAACTGATATACAGACCAAATTAAACAAATGCAAACCAGTATATGACAAACAAAAAAACCAAAATCCAACCGCCTGCTCTTTTAAAGAAATGGCCGAGCGTGATGCCAATGCTCTACGCAAAGTGGCATTGGATAATGAAATTGCCATTCGTATGGACAATTGCCCTGGCACAACAAAAATGCAGTGCATGATCGCCAGTTGGGGAGAAACTGCGCCGGTTATCGGCACAAATAATGATGCCTGCATGGTTAAATCAGGCAGTTATCGGCCAGGTGCAACTTGTTTTGTGATGGAGGCGTATTGATATGAGTGGTTTTAACAAAAGTTTTAATAGGGGTTTTACCTTAATTGAACTGATGGTATCCTTGGTTTTGGGGCTGTTAATTTCAGCGGCCGCGGTGCAAATTTATATTGCCAATGCCAGAACCACCACGTTTCAAAAAAGCGGCAGTGAGTTACAAGACGTCAGTGTTTTTGGCATACAGCAGTTAGAATCGCACATTCGCATTGCCAATTTAGGCAATTCTAGAACGAGCATTAACGATACCACAAGCCAAGGCGGTATTGTGCTAACTGGCTTTAATTTGGACATTGTCAGCAAAACAACCGATCCAAAAACAAACGAGGTTATCCAAACCGATGAATACAAAGATCTACAGCTGTTAACACGCTCCACAGGCGATACCAAAGCCAATGGCACTACCCAAAAATGGACAGGCGTGTCAAATATGAGTGGCACGAACAGTGATCAACTCACCATTCAATACACCAACATTACTGGCAGTGAGATGATCGATTGTGAAAACAATCAAGTTGACAAAAACGCCATGGTGATCGAGCGCTATTTTGTCAGACAATCCACGCAAAAAAACGGTACATTGGTATTAGCCTGTGATGCAGGGCGTTTAGTAGCAGACACCTCAAAACCTGGCCAAGGTATCAAAACAATCCAAAAATTTACAGGCGGTGATACACGCGATTTTGGAGGTGAGGGCATGGAAAAAATCACCAATGTCGATCAATTTAATGTACTGTTAGGCACGCAACAACGCCCAATCAAAGATCCGGCGTCAGGCAAAATCACCACGCAACCGGGTATGCTGTACCTAAACAGTTATGCTTATAACAAACTAACCGGTGAAAAACCGCCCATTACCTCGGTCAAAATTGGCTTGATTGTCAGTGGTAGTACCGCGGTGCTTGGCAATGAGGATCAAACCGCTTTTGAGTTGTTTGATCAAACGCAAGTTTTAACCGATGCAACCAAAGACGCTCGCAGCAAAAAAGTCAGAAACGTTTACCAAAGTACGATTTTGTTGCGTAATGCACGGGCTATTTGAGGGTAAGATTATGCAAATTTTAACACACTCTCCGCCTTGTCAATCACTCACGCCTGATCGCGTTGCTCCAAATCACGCCCAAAAAGGTGCAACTTTGATCGTGGTGTTGTTGTTTTTGATTTTGGTGATGATCGCAGGGGCAATGTCGGTAAAACGCAGCACCACCGATCTAAAACTGGCAACTTCCGATCAGATCAACACCATGTTGCTCCAATCCGCGGACAACGCCAACCAAAAACTAGAAACCGTCATCACCGATTATCCAAAATCGGTAGAAAACCGCCTCGGCATGTTTGGTTATTTTATGCAGCGCCCAGAGACGGTAGGTGATGAGTTTATTTATTGTTTTCACCCGGACAATGCCAAAGTAAACACAGTAACTGGCGGTTTTATCCGCTTAAAAAACGGCGGAATCCGCGGTAAAGAACAAATCTGTAAACCGGATAAAGCCGATTCGTTTGTCAATGATCGCAAAATTTCTATGGTGCAAGTGAGCGTTACCCGTGCTGATGTAGCCGCCGATCCCAATGCAGAAGATTTTGGTAGTTTGACGGAAGGTAGAGATACCAACGGCTATCAAGGGGCGGTAGAAAAAACCAAGTTTGATATCCGCCCAACCTCACTTATGCCCTCATACAGTGATCCTGATACCTGCCTGAAAAAAAGCGTGGTAGGTTCTGATAACATTGTAAGCTGTTTAACAGGTAAAAGCGTCCCACACAAAACCTTATATCAGCAGGCTGTGGTCGAAGAAAATACCTGTACCGATCTATACCGCAGATACGGCGGTGCAGGAGCGAGCAAACTGTGCTAACGCAAACCGATTAACCCTTTAAAAAAGGCAAAAGACTATGAAACTAAAAAAACCAACCCTCACCGCCATGCCACTCAAAACCCTGGTACTGGCTATGGCATCTGTGGCGATCCTCCCTGCTCACGCCGATACCCACGGCAAAAAAATCGGTGATCTGGAGATCTATCAAGAGGCCAAGGGCGGTAAAGTAACCATCACCATGATGCTGGATACTTCAGGGAGTATGTCGGTTCAGCCTAGTGATGCCGCTCTTACAGCAGCGGCTTGTGAGTTGCCTGTTGGGGTTAGTCTGTCAATTACAAGTGAAAATTCAGGTAAAGGCTATACGCGCAATTTTTGTTACATTAGTAGAAATCAACCTGCTAAACGCAGTTATGTATGGAAGTATGTATCTGGTTTTTGGACTGGTACAGGTTATCAAAGATGTGCTGATGACAACTGTAGTCGCGTTTATAGGGGGTTGTATGCTAGACCGTGGGATCTTGATTCTTATCATCGAGATGGTAATATGTACTATGTTAATGTACCGGCTGTATCACAAGGCAAATACCCGGATCGGTTAACACGGCTTAAAGATGCGATCTTTACCCTGATGGATCATTCCAGTCTAATTGAAAAAGCAGAAAATGTACAGATCGGTATCGGGCAGTTTTCTTCACAAGGTGGTGGTTATGCCGATGGAATATCAGGGCGGATTGTAGTGCCAGCAAAACCCATTAATCCACAGCACAGGCAAGATATTAAAAACGCGGTGGCAAGATTTGATGGTGTTGGCGGTACGCCAGCTGCTAATGCCTATGCTGAAGTGGGGGCGTATATGCTTGGTAGTACTACTAAATCGTCATCACCGTGGTGGGGTAGAGGCATAGAAGGTTCGGGTTTTGACAAATCGGTTGGTGAATCCAAGGCAGGATCATTGTATAAAAGCCCCATTAAAGGATCCGAATCCGCCCAGTGTGATGGGAATGGCATTTACTTTTTAACCGATGGTGAGCCCAACTCCTCAAGCAGACCAGAGGAATTGATGAAAATTGCTCTTGGCAATAAAAACTTAACCAAAAACGGTGGTACATTATTAACCAGTAATATCAATGGAGTAGGCGGTTCTTTATCACCACAACATGGTATGGATGCGGTAGGCTATTTTGCTAAAAACCTACGCGATGGTAAGCTAAACGGCCTGGGCTATCCGATCAAAACCGCGGTGGTGGGTTTTGGATCAGTGTTTGACACCAAAAAATACGCCAATGTCATTCAAGAACTGGACGAGTACGAAACCGATAAAGTAACCGGCCTGCCAACAGGCAAACTAAAAGGCGGTGGCAGTAAGGCTAAATACTTTGACTGTAACAAAATCACCGAAATTAACGGTCGGAACGCCTGTAACTGGGGGGCTAAGTCGCATAAAAATTTATCAGGGGTTGGTGGATTTGGTGAAGGGGGTTTTTATTCAGCACAAGATTCAGATGCGGTAGTAAACAGCGTACTGCAGTTTATTCAGGATCTGAACAATGAGATACCGGCCTCACCGTCAGGGACGATTGTGGTGCCTGATGATCCCTACCGGATTAATGCCAAATTGGCATATGCGTATATGCCCTTTATTCAGCCACAAGTGGGTAAGGCGGCCGCCACTTGGCCGGGCAACATGAAAAAGTATAAAATTGCCGATGGTACCTTGGTGGGATCTAACAATAAGCCACTGTTTAAAAGTGCCAATGGGGATTTTAATACCGATGCTGCCGATCTGTGGAGTCCGGCGAGTGAAAGTGGCAGCAATCAGATCGAGATCGGCGTCGGCGGTATGTATGCCCATTTGGCTGAACCTACCGAGAAAAACATCGACAGCGTGCGTAATGTTTATGTTGAAGATAACGATAAACAGTTGCGTAAAATTGGTATTTCAAAAGGTAAATTTACCGTCGATGGTAAAAATTATACATCTAATTCATTTACCGATAAAACGACGTTTACTAAAGAAAACGTTACGCGGTTGATTAATTTCTTAGGCTTTAGTATTTTGGATCATCAAAAAAATAGCGATATTGGCAGTATCACCTTTACTAAAGCCAACTTGGGGGCGACTACCAAAGTACTGGGTGCATCGACTCACTCAACGCCAAGTTCGGTTTCGTACGCTGCCAACATTGACACCAAAACCGGCGAAATCAAACAAGATGGGCGTGATGATTATGTACTGTTTGGTTCCGCCGATGGGGCGCTGCATTTTGTAGATGCCGATAAAGGCGATGAAAAATACGCAGTAATTCCAAAACAGATGTTAACCCAGCAACCAAAAGCCCTTTCAGGTGAAATCAGTGGGCTTACTGCAGGCGTGCCATATCAGGGCGTTGATGCACCGTGGACGATCAAGGCGGATTATAAACCTGATGAAAACATCACCAAAATGCTCATTGACAAAGAAAAAGGCATTCAAGCCTATGGTGGCCTGCGTATGGGCGGCACTGGCTTATATTCTTTGGATTTAGACAATAAAGACAAACCTGTGCTTAAGTTTAACATTCAGCCAAGTACAACAGGTTTTGATCGCCTAGGGCATATTTGGGCAAAACCCACACTGGCGAAAATCAAACGCACCAGTGATAACAAAAAAGACACAGAAGTACGGTATTTGGCGGTGGCTATGATATGTGTTATGAATATCAAGACTTCCAAGTTGGGGCAACATCTCCTACCGCCGAAGACGAAAAGAAAGACAAAGCCAAACCGGTCGATCAGCAACTGGGTATCAGACAGTGGAGCGATGAGTGTAAAACCACAGCAAACGGTCAGGCCAAAGGCAATGCGTTATATATTGTTGATGCCAAAACTGGCGATTTATTATGGTCAGCTAAGTATGACGCCAATGCCACAGGCAAAACCGAAGCGCTTAAATACCTAAAACACAGTATCGTTGGCGGTGCGACGGTGTTGGATCGTAACAATGATGGCTTGATTGACAATATTTATTTTGCTGATTTGGGCGGACAGGTGTTTCGCATTGACTTTAAAGACGGCTTGCCTGCTAAAGACAGTTATACCGATACCAAAATCACGCGGATTTTAGCCAGTAAGCATGAAAATAGCACGGATAAAAAATACGCGTTTCGGTTTTATGAACGTCCAATTGTCAGTTTTTACCGCAATACACGCACGCGGGTAGACAATAAAGTGTCAGGTGATGATAAATTGTTTGCCTTGGTGAATGTAATTTCAGGGGATCGCAGCTCGCCGTTATCCAAAATACGCAATATAGCAAATTCTGATCGCTTGTACGGTATCATTGACAAAGACGTTACGATGAGCAATGCACTGCTTCATGATGACACTAAGTTTACTCCGACAATTAAAGATTTGGACGACAGTAAACTGCTTGCATATCCAAAAGACATCGGTACAACAACGACAGGCTTTACCAAAGATCAAAAAAACAAGCCGATTCAGCAGTTAAAAAATCACACCAAACACGGCTGGTATTATCCGTTAACGCGTTTTGATGGTTATACCGATGTAAACTTTAACAAAGGGGTTGGACGTTTGGAGGTGATCGATGGTTATTTGTATGCCAGTGTGTATAACCCAAATATGAGTTATGGCAAAACAGACTTGTGTTCAGCGAAAGTTGTTGGTGGTTCAGAAAGCCAGTTGTACTGCTTACCGTATGGAATTTGCTTAGATGACAGCTCAAAAACCGGCACAGGCGGTTACTCACGCACCGGCAAAGGCATTCAAGAGTTAACTTTAGGGCCACGCAGTGTTGACAAAACCAACGAGATCTTATTGATCGGTAACCGTAGCCTTAGCCAATTACAATCCGACGCAAGCGTAAGCTATGGCAATGACGATAAGAAAAAGAACAGCCCAATTGCAACCAAAGATCCATTGGCGGATAAAACCCCAAGTCAAGCAAGCAAAGACTCACTGGGTGATGGATCCAGAGCGGCACCGCTGCACACACAAAAATTCAAGTTAACGCCGTTATCTTGGTATGAAGTTACCAAATAAGGCTTGAAAATTTGATAAAAAAACAGCAATTGCCAGTGCAGTTGCTGTTTTTTTGTGGTTTGATTTGAAAAACTGGTTGTTAAAATTGGCTTAAACAAATTGGCTTAAAAACCAATCAATCGGTAACATTGACAAGGATCCAACCGTTTTCTAGCCATTCATAAACACTGCTTATGGTTACACAGGCTTGGTTTAGATCGGCTAAACTTAAACTTTCGCCATTTGCCAGGCGCATAAGCAACTGTTGGCTGGGGCTATCCATTTCATCATTGACACATTCACCGTTAATAAACAGTTGAGTTTGGTGGTTGTGTTTGACAAAAATTATCCGCCCGGCTAAATCCTGGCTGATGGTTGCCCCTTGTGTTAAAGCATCGGTTAATTCATCGAGGGTTAACATTTCTGTTGGCAACAACAGATCGTATTGGCGTTTACTCACGGTTTCGGCCAAGGCTTGGCAAACAATCGTATCGCCTAAGGGTGAATTTAATAAGTCAAGCAGTTGTTGTTTGGTGTCTTGAATGGATTTGGGGTGTAATTCACCGGGCAAGGTGTGTGGTTGTGTGATTTTTAGCGGTATGGCAAGCGACTCAAAACCGGTTGCCACATCGGTGATACTGTCTAATAATTGTAGCGGATTTGGATTGCGACAACCAAACGAAAAAGTCAAACAATCATCTACTGCTACGCCGTAATGGGCTAAGTTGGTTGGTACATACAGTACATCGCCGACATCTAATATTGCATCAAAAATCAGATCGCCCATATTATCCATAACGCGAATGGGCTGGCCTTTGATAAATTTGGTATTGGTATCACAATATTTGCCAAGTTGCCAATGTCTTAAACCGTAACCTTGGACTAAAAACACATCGTAATTGTCATAATGTTTGCCAACGCTGCCACCTTTTGGAGCGTATGACACCATGATGTCATCGCGTTGCCACTGGGGAATAAAATCAAACGCATGCCAAAGATCGGCCAAATCTGGCGACCATAGCTCCATGTTTTGCACCAAAACCGTCCAATGTTTGGGTAAATTGGCAAAATCTTGTTCGGTAAAGGGGCTGTTTTTTAACGTCCATTGGTTGTTTTGGTGGGTGATTAACCTTGCAGTAACCTCTTCATTGGTTGCCAATGCTAAAATGTCATCAGGTTCAAACATACCAGCCAAGGCAGGCAAGCCGTTTTTGATAAGTAACGGCTTTTTTTGCCAATAGTCGGTTAAAAACTGCTCTGGGGTGATATCGGACGGTAGACAAAGGGGGATTTTTGACATAATGCTCTTTTTGTTATGCTCTTTTGTTGTGGGTTAAAGGTTTTAATTATACACCAAAATGACCGTCTTGTACCACCAGTAACACATCACCCAAACTGGATAATTTTAGCAAATTACTGGAACGAAAAACCGCCACATTTGCCCCTTTGTCATCTTTATAGTCTTTATGGCGTAAATAATCGTTGTGCTCTAACTCAAAACGCACCACGTGTTGCAATAAAGACTCAAGTTCATCTAAGGTATAATCTTGCCAATTTATATCCAAATATGGTGCAAGTTTGCCTGTAACTAGGCGTAATGTGTTGGCGGTTTTAATCAGTTTGGTTGCCATGATTTTTCCTTAACAGTTGGTGAAAAAATAATACATAATAAACTTTAATGTAACAACATTTGGCTAAAAATTCAACCATTCATTTGTGTGTAATTGCCAAATTTTTGTAAGTTTGTCATGACGTTTTTCGCGAAAAACTCGGCGATCTTGATAAAACACCAAATCTTGCTTGCCAATATCATTGGGGCAAAAGTTTGGTATGCCTAAAACTGGCAAGGGCTGAAGCATTTTTGTCTGTAAGGTTTGGCTGAATAACACTTTGGCTAAAAAATTATCTAATAAAGTGCGTTGCGTGTCAATGGATTGTGTTTGCCAGTCATTATCCACCAAAATCAACAAAGTATGGGCACTGATATTTTTGCGTGGGGTGATTAATTTTTCTAATAAAGCATGGCCGATGGCAAAAAATTGACTGGTTTGCCATGCGTGTTTTTGCGCCAAAAATGCCTGTTGCCAAGCAAAATTTTGTAAATTTGTCAATAATTGTTGATTGTTACTGACAATGACGCCGCCGTTTTCATCAAACAAAGTTAAGGCGTTACGCTGTGGTGTGCGTGCGTTGTTGCCGTACTGTTTTAGATCTTGATCGTGCAGATGGTTGAGTGTGGCTTTGGTTTTGGGAAAATTGAGCCAAATCAGCCCATTGAGCAAATCATGCCAATTATCACGCGTGGGAATGTTGCCCGTTGTGGCAATAAAACTTTCGTAGTTGGTGTGGGTAGGTAGGTGGTTTTGTGGTACAAAAGTGAGGGCTAAACCTTGATGGTTGTGAAAATCATGGTTGTAAAAAGCCTGATGATGACAAAAAGACAGCGCATTGTTAGAACACAGTGCATTGTTAGAACACAGCTTGGTTAAACTAAGGTTTAAGATTTCATAAACAAAATTCATGGAATGGTTTTTGTGTGCGTCTAAGGGTAAGTTTAAAGTCAGTAGGTTTTGATACCAAGGGGCGGTAAAATCAAGGCTTGCTAATAGTTGGTTTAATAGTGGCATGATGGTTTTTGGCATGAATTTGGCTAGGTTTATTGGTTGAGTTTATTGTAACATGTTTTGACATGCCAAAACTTGCCAATCCACAAAAAAAGTTGGCTTGAGTGTTTAGTTATTTTTGATTTTATTGTAAACTAGCAGATATTTTTTGATTTTGAAGGAAGTATCATGGCACAATTAGCAAATGCTCGTTTTGGCAGTTCTTTGTCGGTTTTGACATTGGCGGTTTCTACGATTTTATTAGCAGCTTGTAGCAGTGCACCACCCGTGCAAACTCAACGCACCTACGCAACGTCTGTTGCACGTCCAACGCATAACAACCCCAAAACCGCAAAACCCGCTTCCGCTAAACCCACTACCGCTAAAAACGCCACCAATCCGAAAACAACCGCCGCCGTTACCGCCCAACAAAACGCCGCCTTGTTGGATATGGATAGTCTTGACGAATTGGAAGGGTTGTTAGAAGCGACCGATATGGCCATGGTAGAAAACAGTGCATTGTTGGTACAACAATACGGTAATTTGTGGGATAGGTTGCGTGCCAATTATAAAATGGGCAGCAGTTACTATGATCCGCGCATCGAAGCCCAAAAAAGTTGGTTTATTTCTCGGCAAGATTATCTTAATCGTTTAACGGCACGTGCAAGCCGTTATTTATACCACACTGTGCGTGAAGCGGAACGCCGTAACATTCCTGCTGAATTGGCCTTGTTGCCTGTTATTGAAAGCTCTTATGATCCAAATGCCACCAGTAATGCAGCCGCCGCTGGGCTTTGGCAATTTATTCCCAGTACAGGGCGGATTTACGGCTTAAACCAAACTTCAACGTTTGATGGCAGGCGCGATGTGATTGAGTCAACGCGGGCGGCTTATGATTTTTTAACCAGTTTGTACAATCAATTTGGCAGTTGGGAGTTGGCATTGGCCGCGTATAATGCAGGGCCAGGAAGGGTAAGTTCGGCCATTCGTTATAACCAATCCCAAGGTTTATCGACCGATTATTGGTCATTGCGTTTGCCAACAGAAACGATGAACTATGTGCCACGTTTTATGGCAGTTGCCCAAATTGTCAAAGATCCAAATGCTTATGGGGTAAGTTTGCCTGCAATTGCCAACCGGCAGCACTTTCGCAGTGTTCCTACCAATGTGGGAGCAAACTTATCTGAAATTAGCCGTTTAACCGGGGTAAGTTATGATGAATTGCGTGCGTTAAACGGCGGTTTATTGGCAGGTTCGGTAGATATATCAGGCCCCAGTCGCGTGTTAATTCCCAACGATGTCAATACCAAAATTGACAGTCAAATTAGCCGTTTGGCAGGCAATGGTTTTGTGTCAAATAATAGCAATGGCTATGTTGCACCAAGCACACAAGGCGTTGCACCAAGTACACAAGGCAAAAAACCGATCTTACCAAAATCAAGCAGTGAATTGGCAAGTATTGCAACCAACATGGTAAGAAATCAAACCACCACTTATGTTGCCCCAATTGTAACCAAAGAACCACCAATTTCCGCCAAAGAGCAGCATCAGGTAACCGCAGAGATGCAATCGGCCAATACCTTGCCAACCACATCGGTAATGGTTACACCAAATAACACGATTGTTCAAGAGCCGCCATTGTCTCAAGCAGAGCGCGATCTCATTGCCAAGCAGATTGAACAAACCTCGCCTCAAGTTTCTCAAGCAATCAATCCAACCGATGGCAATATCAAATTGGACGCGATCCAAACCCAACAATCAGTGTTAGAGGCCAAAGGCGAAACCAAAAAACTTAGCTATAATGATGCAGTTGTCAATACACCAAAAACCGCCCCATCAAAACCGCGCCCAATGGGTAATCGCACCACTTATCAGGTGAAGCGAGGCGATACGTTATCAAACATTGCAGGGCGTATGGGCGTAAATTGGCGCGACATTGCAGAGTGGAATCAGATTGATCCAAATGCTCCTTTATTGGCCGATTCAACGCTATATTTGTATAATGCCAAACTTGGCATAGATGAAAAAATTGACACCAAACCCCAAAAACGCCAAGACAGCTATGTGGTACAAGCAGGCGACACTTTGACAGGCATTGCTGATAAATTTAATTTAAGCGTGAATGATTTGGCAAAATACAATAATTTGTCAACCAATTATCAAGTCAAAACCAAACAAACCTTGTGGTTAATTCCTGATAAAGTGGCAACCAAAACGACAGCCTTAGTACAAAAACCCACCAAAAAATACCAAGGTGCAACAGGCAAATACACAGTGCAGGCAGGCGATACCTTGATCGGCATTGCTAATAAATTAGACGTATCGGCAGAGGACATTGCAGAATTAAACGATTTTAACGCAAACTCAAAATTGCAGCGCGAACAAAGCATTGTTGTGCCCGTCAGCCAAGCCAAAGCCACACACGCTTTGATGGGAAAAGAAGTAAATTACACGGTAAAACGCGGTGATAATTTAAACACCATTGCCAATAAATTTGACGTATCGGTTAAAGAACTTGCCAGCAACAACGGCTTAAAACCCAAAAGCCGACTAAAAGCCGGACAAATTATCACCATTCCACAAGCAGGCAAAGCCAGTAGTCAAAACGACACAACCGACAAAAAACCAAATAACGCATCAGGCAAATACAAAGGTGCAACAGAAAGCTACCGAGTTAAATCAGGCGAAAGTCTAAATAGCCTTGCGACAAAATATGACTTATCGGTGGCTGATTTGGCGGCGTTAAACAACCTAAAAACAGGGGCATCGTTACAGCGCGGACAGAGTTTAAAAGTACCAAAATTAACGACGACTTATAAAGTAAGATCGGGCGATAGTATGACATCGGTTGCCAAAAAATTCAATCTTAGCCCCAAAGCGTTGGCAGGCATGAACGATATGACCGCCACCACGCAACTAAAAACTGGGCAAGTGTTAACCGTGCCAAACAAATAAGGAGATCTCATGGCAGGCAATACGATTGGACGGTTATTTACCGTAACCACATGTGGCGAATCGCATGGTGCAGGCTTAATGGCAATTGTAGATGGCATGCCTCCTGGGCTTAACTTAAGCGAACAAGATTTACAAAAAGAACTTGATCGCAGAAAACCAGGAAGCAACAAATTTACCACGCAACGCAACGAATCGGACGAAGTTGAGATTATTTCAGGTGTGTTTGAGGGCAAAACCACAGGCACGCCGATCGGTTTATTAATCCGCAATACCGACCAAAAATCCAAAGATTATCGCAATATTGCCCAAACTTTTCGTCCAAATCATGCCGATTATACTTATACGCAAAAATACGGTTTTCGTGATTACCGCGGTGGTGGGCGGGCATCGGCTCGCGAAACTGCAATGCGTGTGGCTGCAGGTGCAATTGCCAAAAAATACTTGGCCGAAAAATTTGGCGTGATTATCCGCGGACATGTTGTTCAAATTGGCACGGAAAAAAGTGAAAAATTGGATTGGAATGAGGTGAATAACAACCCGTTTTTTTGTGGTGATGTTGAGGCTTTGCCACGTTTTGAACGCTTGATAACCGATTTACGCAAACAAGGATCAAGTTGTGGGGCAAAATTAGAAATTTTTGCACAAAATATCCCCGTTGGTTGGGGCGAGCCTGTGTTTGACCGATTGGATGCGGACATCGCACATGCAATGATGAGTATTAACGCGGTAAAAGGCGTAGAAATTGGTGATGGTTTTTTGGTGGCGGAACAATTTGGACATGAAAGTCGTGATGAAATGACACCAACCGGCTTTTTGGCCAATCATGCAGGCGGTATTTTAGGGGGCATTTCAAGCGGCCAAACCATTCGCGTGGCTTTGGCATTAAAACCAACAGCAAGCATCACAACCGCAGGCAAAAGCATTGATTTGCAAGGCAATCCAACCGATGTTATCACCAAAGGGCGTCATGATCCTTGCGTGGGCGTGCGTGCCACACCGATCGCAGAAGCCATGCTTGCCATTGTATTGATGGATCATTTTTTACGTCATCGCGCCCAAAATGCCGATGTGATACCGCCTGTACAACCGATTGAGTAGCGTAACTTGTGATGAAATACGCGTATCAATATTGGCAAAATCAGTTATTGGCAGAAATGGGCATTGATCGTTGGGCTTTACAAACGGCAGATGTGATCGAGCTTGGTGTTGATGAATTGGCCGAAAGTTTAGCCCCTTTATCTAAGTCCAATTTATCCAAGCCAAAATTGCAAGAAGTTTCATTGGCAAAAACTGCACCAAGTTTACCAAACCCTGATGAAACTACCGATCACGATACCTTTGATAAAACCGCCAAACGTTTTGAGCGTTTTGAGTATTTTGAACCAACAGGCAATGAACCAACCGATCGCGAACTGGCAAAAAATCCGTCCAAGGTTGTGGTTAGTGCAAATGTGGTCGATGCGTTTGGATTGCAAATGGCGGTTTTTGCAGATTGGGTGCTAATTGTGGATATGGCGGTGTTAAACCAACATGAAAAACAGCACAAACTTTGGCAATCTTTGTTGGCTAATTTACGTTTAAAAGCGTATGATTTTCAGTTTCCATTCATTTCGCAGGCATTGGCGGATCAAATGTGTACCGATATGATAGCCTTGGCGACTTTTGCCGGAATGCTGCATGCTATTTATCCAAATACTCAGCAAAAACCAAAATTGTTGCATTTGACCGCTTTGCCCGCGTTATTTGCCAAAACGCCGTTTGATGCAAGCTATGATTTGGCGGTGATGCTCGATGATTTTAGGCAAAAACGCGATTTTTGGCAAACCATTCAACAGCGTAGCCAAGCCAACCAGTTAAGCCAACAAAAAGAATTGATTGGTGCAAACCGAAAATGACTGGATTTTTAATTTAATCTTAACTTAAAATTTGGAGTGTGTGATGAGTGCGTTAAATTTTAACAAGCGGGTGCATAATTTTTGTGCAGGCCCTGCAACCATGCCAACAGCGGTGCTGCAAAAAGCCAAGCACGATCTGTTAAACTGGCATAACAGCGGTTCATCGGTGATGGAAATTAGTCATCGCAGTGCTGATTTTATTGCAATTGCTCAAAAAGCAGAGCAAGATTTGCGTAAACTTATGCACATTCCCGATAATTACCGCGTGTTGTTTTTGCAAGGCGGCGCAAGTCTACAATTTTCCAGTATTGTGATGAATTTGTTGCACGGTGTGGCGGATTATTTGGACACAGGCATTTGGTCAAAAAAAGCCATTACCGAAGCGTTGCGTTACGAACAAGCAGGCCTTGGAACAATTAATGTGGTTGCGACAGCCAAAGACAGCAATTATACGCGCATACCAGATGTTGCCACTTGGCAATTATCCGATAACGCCGATTATTTTCACTATTGCCCAAATGAAACCATTCAAGGGCTTGCGATGTTTGATTTGCCAACTGTAAACGCACCGATTGTCGCGGATATGTCATCGTGCATTTTGTCAATGCCAATTGATGTGTCAAAATTTGGCTTGATTTATGCAGGGGCACAAAAAAATATTGGACCGGCAGGACTTACGTTGGTGATTGTGCGTGATGATTTGTTAGGCAAGGCCAATCTGATTTGTCCAAATACACAAAACTATCAAAATCAGGCTTTAAATGACAGCATGTTAAACACGCCACCGACGTTTGCGTGGTATTTGTCAGGACTTGTGTTTGAGTGGCTTTTGGAGCAAGGGGGCGTTCATGCAATTTATCAACAAAACCTTGAAAAAGCACGCCGTTTGTATGCTTGTATTGACAACAGTGATTTTTATCACAATCCGGTGGACAAAAATTACCGTTCCATAATGAACATACCGTTTACACTATCAGATAGCAGTCTTGACAAGGTGTTTTTGGAGCAGGCGGCACAAAATGGGTTGTTAAACCTAAAAGGGCATAAAGCTGTTGGCGGTATGCGTGCCAGTATTTATAACGCGATGGATTTGACGGCGATTGATGATTTGGTAAGTTTTATGCAACATTTTGAGTGTCAAAGGGTTTGATTTTTGTAAGTATTGAGTTACGATATTGTAAAGATTTGTTTTTATGCCTTGCTGCTAAGAATAAAATGAGTAAGATTAAGCAATATAAGTGATATAATAGTTAAGGTTAAGCAAACATTATATTCATTATATTTTTTTAATGGTTCACCAAGGAGAGAACTATGTTTGATCGTGTTTCATTATCTTGGCTTAAAGTATTGACAGTGGCAATGTCGCTTGGTGTAAGTACGCTTGGTTTTGGTGCATCGACCTATCGGGTTAAAGCAGGCGATACCTTGTCTAGCATTGCCAATCAATACGACCTAAGCATACAAGAGTTACAAAATATCAATAACTTAAAATCCGCCAATGACATCAAAGTTGGTGATATCGTGCTATTAAGTGATAGCACCGCCGTTAGTTATGCAGGAAAAATGAGCGGTTATACCGTACAGGCGGGCGATACCATAAGCTCTATTGTCAAAAAATTTGACACAACGCCTGCAGTATTGGCAGAATTAAACCCTGTTTTACAAAGCAACTACAACCAAATTGTCATTGGACAAAAACTCATCGTTCCTGTTAAAACCACAACGACAGCCACAGCCACAATGACAGCCACAAGTTCAAAAAACGCCCATACAAGCAAAAATTTTGCCTATAAAATCAAAAGCGGCGATACGTTTTGGGGCATTGCCAATCGTTTTAACATCAGCGTTAATGATTTAGCTGAACTGAATGAAATAGATGTGATGACGCGCGTACAAGAGGGCAAAACCTTGCTTATTCCAGAAACCGCCGAAAATCTAAAAAAATTGGCAAATACCAAAACCTCAAATGCCAAAATCCAAAGCACAAAAACCATTGGCAAAAACACCGCCAAGCCTGATGGTAAACTTGACGTAATTACCTATACAGTACAAAAAGGCGATAATTTGGGTAAACTTGCCCAGCGTTATAATGTCAAATTATCCGCGTTGGCAGAAATTAACGGCCTTGCGACCACAAGTCAGGTAAAAATTGGACAAAATCTGGTTATTCCTGTTATTAAATAAACATTAATCATTTATTAAATATCCTAAAAAATCAGCCCATTTATTGGGCTTTTTTATATTTGTGGTGATAATTTTTGTATCAAATTGTGTGGCAATGTGTGTTAAAATGTTGTGTATTTTATGTGCAAAAATTTTTATGTGCAAAAATTGTCAAGGTTTTGTCATGCAACCATCAAAAAAATCACCAAAATTTGCCTTTGTTGTCCTAAGCGTAGGTATACCAAGGTTGGTTATCCTAAGCGTATTGGCGATAACGAGCGTATTAACGGAGGCAGCCAACGCTCCGCCACTTACAAAAACTCCGCTATATGCTAAAAACCAAACAGGCTATAAGACCGTTACCGCTTTGGCTCATAACAGCACGCCGGCTTTTGTTGAGTTAAAGCATTTGCCTTATGCCAATCCAAACGCACCAAAAGGAGGTGTGTTGTCATTGTCCGCTCAAGGCACGTTTAATAGCCTAAATCCGTGGTATGACAACGGCACGCCTGTGGTTGGCACAACATATCTGTATGATACTTTGATGACAGGATCGTTGTCAGAAAGTTTTGTGATGTACCCTCAGCTTGCCCAAAAAGTAACGTTTGATCCAAATGACAAAAGCTGGGTAATTTATCACATCAATCCACATGCCAAATTTTGGGACGGTTCGCCTGTTACCGCCCATGATGTCAAAGCAAGCATTAACGCAATTGTAACCAAAGGCGTGATGAGTATGCGCAGTTATTTGGCAGGCATAAAAGACATTCAAGTGCTTGATAAGCACCGGGTGAAATTTATTTTTGATGGGGCGGATAACGCTGAATTGTTATTAACTGTTGGACAAATGCCTGTTTGGAAAAAACAAAGCATTGATGAAAGTTTTGAAAAAGTGTCTTTAACGCCTTTAATGGGTAGTGGGGCGTATCAAGTTGGACGTGTCGATGCAGGGCGTTCCATCAGTTATGTGCGCGATCCAAATTATTGGGGTGCAAAACCTGAAAGTGGCGTGATGGCAAATGTGGGGCGGTTTAATTTTGATACGATAAAGTTTGTGTATTATCAAAACCCTGAAGTGGCGTTTGAGGGGTTTAAGGCAGGCGAGTATCAGTTTCGCGTTGAAAATAAAGCACGCACTTGGGTAAAGGGCTATCAGTTTTTGGCAGTCAATAACGGCATGATAAAAAAACAAAGTATTGACAATCACAACCCTGTGCCCGCTCAAGTCTTAGTGATGAATAACCGCCTTGCCTTGTTTAATGATATCCGAGTGCGCCAAGCATTGACATTGGCGTATGATTTTGCCTGGTTAAATCGCACGATGTTTTATGGACAATACCGACGTTTGACCAGTTTTTTTTATGGATCGCAATTACAAGCAACAGGTTTGCCAACACCTGATGAAAAGCAAATCTTACAGCCGTTATTGGCAAAACTTGATCCAATTGCCCGTAAATACGTCATGATCGATTGGCAAAGCGAGCAGTCGCCTTTTTATCAGAGCCAAGCGGACGGTTTTAACCGCGATAGGCTGCTACAGGCAAGATCGCTGTTGTTGCAAGCGGGGTTTTTTTACAAAGACGGCAGGCTTTATCAAAAAAATGGCAAATTGGCAAGTTTTCAGATTTTGGTGCATGATGACAACCAAACGCGGATTATTTTGCCTTATGTGCGTAATTTACGGCGTTTGGGGTTTGGCGTAGAAATTCGCAATGCAGATTTGCCACAATATTTACAACGCGTGCGTAAGTTTGATTATGACATGATTGTGGATATTTTTGCTCAAAGCCTATCACCTGGTGCAGAGCAAAGTTATCTATGGGGATCAAAGGCCGCCGATGAACCGGGCAACCAAAATACCGCTGGCATCAAAAACCCAGCAATTGACAGTGTGATCGACAAACTTATCAAATCACACAATCGTGATGAAATTGTGCTGTATACCAAGGTGCTTGATCGTTTGTTGCTGGCAAATTTTTATGTGATACCAACTTATGGCAAAGCAACAGACACCGTGGCGTATTGGCAACAATTTGAACATGCCAAATTGCCAACAAATGCACTAGGCATTGATTATTGGTGGGTGAATGCTGAAAAAGAAAAGGCGGTAAAGGCATATTTGGGTAAATGATGCAACAAATAACAGATTACAAAAATTAACAATTAAGGTATAATGTTTTAACAACAACATTTTAGCCACAAAACCAAAACCATAAAAATACAAAACCACAAAACAAAGCCACAAAACAAAAATCACAAGAGGAAAACATGCCTAATCAGCACTCAAAGCAAGCACTCAACAACATAAATACCAACAACATAAATACCAACGACACAAATAACGACACCAGTTGGTTTCCAAAGTGGCAACCATATAGCGGTAATTTAGATCAGCACCCTGTTGGCATTCATGAATATTTGCCTGTGGATAAAAGCATTTTGCTTGGGTTGCAGCACGCTTTTGCGATGTTTGGGGCAACGGTATTGGCACCTCTGTTAATGGGTTTTGATGCCAATTTGGCAATTTTGATGGCAGGGCTTAGCACCATTGGTTTTTTCTTTTTGACGGGCGGGCGTGTGCCAAGTTATTTAGGTTCAAGTTTTGCGTTTATTGCCCCTGTGATTGCTGCAACGGCGTATGCAGGTTCAGGGTTTAACGCAAATTTATCCGTGGCATTGGGTGGCATCGTGGCATGTGGGGCAATTTATGCAATGATAGGCTTGCTTGTCATGAAAACTGGGGTTGCGTGGATTGAAAGGCTCATGCCTCCGATTGTTACAGGGGCTATCGTGATGATTATTGGTTTAAACCTTGCTCCTGTTACGATTAAAAGCGTATCGGATAGTCAATTTGACAGTTGGATAGCTTTGTTAACCGTGCTGTGTATCAGTGGCGTGGCGGTGTTTGCTCGTGGTATGCTTCGCCGTTTGTTGTTGCTTGTTGGGTTGATATTGGCGTATTTGGCGTATTTTGTGTTAACCAATGTGATGGGATTTGGCATGCCAATTGATTTTGCCCCTGTTGCCAATGCACCGTTGTTTGGTTTGCCAAAATTTTATGCTCCAAGTTTTGATATCAATGCCATAATTTTGATCGCCCCTGTGGCGTTTATTTTGGTGGCTGAAAATTTAGGGCATATCAAAGCAGTGGAGGCTATGACAGGACAAAAAGTATCACCTTATATGGGGCGGGCTTTTTTTGCAGATGGTGCGTGTACCATGATGTCAGCGGGCGTTGGAGGTACAGGGGTTACAACTTATGCGGAAAATATTGGCGTTATGGCGGTAACAAAAGTGTATTCTACCACGATTTTTGTGGTTGCAGGCTTGGTGGCGGTGCTGCTTGGTTTATCACCAAAATTTGGAGCAATTATTCACAGCATTCCGCCTGCTTTGCTAGGGGGTGCGTCGATCGTTGTGTTTGGCTTAATTACAATTGCAGGGGCAAAAATTTGGATTGACAATAAAATTGATTTTAGCCAAAATGCCAATCTGATTATCGGTGCGGTAACCTTGATTATGGGAGCGGGGGATTTTAGCTTACATATTGGCCAATTTAACCTGGGCGGTATCGGCACGGCAACCTTGACTGCAATTGTATTAAATTTGGTATTAAACCGCCAGTCATAACCATTTTTGCCAAATTTGGTTGTTTTGTTAAACCACCAAATAAGCTATAAGGCTTTAAGTTTATGCGTGCTGCTTTTTTTGTGCAAAACCACCGCAAGCCACACCCACGCCAATAACATCAATGAACCGCCAAGCGGCGTAATTGCTCCAAGCCAACGCGGTAAGCCCAATGCCATAAGATACAGCGAGCCGCTAAAAACAACACTACCGATTTGCATGACAAGGGCAATTTTTTGCATGGTGAGGTTTTGTCGAATTAAGGTCGACACAATTAGCAATCCCAATGCCTGATAAAACAAATAATCCGTGCCCGTATGCCACCACGCCAGTTGTTCGGTGCTAAGTGTGGTTTTTAAATAATGTGCCCCAAACGCCCCACAACCAATTGCCACCGCCATATTGATACAGGCAATGCTTGTCCAATTAATTTTATTCATTATTTATTTTTTACCATTGCTAAATTAAATGTTAAATAAAATTGGTTAAATAAACCAAACTTCTGTCTGACTGCTTAACTGCTTAAAACGCTCTTTAATGTTGGTTTTATCACTGTCATTGACAATGGCTCGTTCACTGGTAACAAATTTGTGTGGTTTGAGTTTGACAATTTCATTCACCATAGCCGTGTCAATATAATCCATACTGGCAACGATCAGATTTTCGTCATTGCCAACTTGATAAACTGGGTGGTTGTTTATTTCAATGCTGACAATTGGCAAGGATAACGAAACACCAATGTCCAATAAAAACTGAAACAACAAATCCTCTGCTGTGCGATCCGGTTTAATATTGTCAATCAGATCAACCAACATTTCTTGCGTGTATTCATGCGGATAATAATACACATCACGCATGTTGGTGGTGTCAATTTTTAATACGCGAAAACCTGTATCTAGGTGGCTTAAATCTTTATCCTGATTATCGGCTTTGATTTTTGCTCTGGCTCTACGGATACGCTCTTTTGAAATATCGGCGATATTGGCAAAACCTGCTTTATAGGCTTCGGATTTTTCATCGGTGGCCTCTGGTATCTGCACCATGATAAATTTACGCTTACCGCCGTCTTCTGCGTTAAGCTGCATAACCGCGTGGGCGGTGGTGGAGGAGCCTGCGAAAAAGTCTAGGATAATACTATCCTTACTCTTATCCATTTGAATAAAATGCTTGATAAAAGTTGATGATTTCGGATAATCAAAATACTTTCCACCATTAAAAACTTCTTTTAATTCTAGCGAGCCTAATTCTGTTCTGCCAATTTTTGAATCAATAATAGAAACTGGCCTCCTGCCCTCGTCATCATCGAGATAAACTTTTTTATGTAGCTTATATTCATTTGCAACAATCACTACTTTTAGTTTGAAGCGTTCATTTATCATTTTTGCTTTTGACCATGTCCAACGCCCCAAAACACCTTGTGTTTGATATGGAATAATTTTAATGACATTCTCTTTATTTAAAACCTGATCGATCTCTTCATCTATAAAAATTTTTTCTGTTTTGGTGTCAAAATAAACAGGAAAATGCAACGTCGGCACGTCTTCCATTCTTCCGCCAATTCCGCGCTTCCATAATCGTTCAACATAAAATTGCCCCAATTCATCAATTTCGGTGTATTTTTTATTCAGTTCATTTTCTGATAGAGAAAATCTTGCAATACTGGCTTTGTCAGTTTTTCTATAAACAAGGCAATATTGGTGCTGTTGTGCAAAATCATTTGAGCTTTGTGAACCTGCTGGTGCGGCATTTACAATCAAATTTGCAACAAAATTACTTTCACCGAATATTTCATTGCACATTTTTTTGACATTATCTTGCTCATTATCATCGATTGAAATAAAAATCACCCCATCATCTGCCAGTAAATTCCTAGCCAGTTTCAGTCTGCTATACATCATTGACAACCAATCAGAATGAAACCGCCCGTTGCTCTCTGTGTTAGCAATCAGTCTGTTACCCTCTTCATCTACTTGCCCTGATCGTTCAAAAAACTCTTGCGTGTCTTCAGCAAAATCATCGTTATAAATAAAATCATTGCCTGTGTTATACGGCGGATCTATGTAGATCATTTTGATTTTGCCAAGGTAGCTTTCTTGTAAAATCTTGAGTGCTTCTAGATTATCCCCTTCGATAAACAGATTTTGTGTGGTGTCAAAATCCACACTTTCAGAGCGACAAGGGCGTAAAGTTTTGGCAATGGGGCTGTTGGCAGTTACGATGGCTTCGCGTTTTCCCACCCAGTCAAGGCGGTAGCGTTCTTTGGAACCGTCAATTACTGTGTGGCTAAGTTCTTGCTTTAAAATCTCAAAATCCACGCCCAGTTCATATAAGATTTTACCGTTTTTGTCTGTCATCACATTGCCACTGTCATCGGTTTTGGCGGTTTCGGTGATGCAGTTTGGGAAGAGTTTGGCAAGTTTGGTGATGTTGTTGTCAACCAGGTTTGGGGTGTGCATTTTTAGGGTCATAGGGTTTCCAAAGAAATCAGTCTAATTGTAAATGGGTATTTGCCAACATGGCCTCTTTGATTTTATCCATGGCGTTTTTTTCAATTTGGCGCACGCGTTCAGCAGAAATGTTGTATTCTGCGGCCAGTTCGTGCAGTGTGGCTTTTTGTTCATTTAGCCAACGCTGTTGTACGATATCACGCGAGCGGTCATCTAACGCTTCCATAGCTTCGGCCAGTGCAGTGTTGTTGTTTTCTTCCCAATCGGCATCTTCTACCACATCGGCAGGATTGACACCGTCATCTAAAAAATATTGTGGTGCGTAACGTCCTTCTTCGTCATCATCATTTTGAGCTTCAAATGAGGCATCATATGATGTCAAGCGGCTTTCCATTTCCAAAACCTGTTTAACTGTAACGTTTAAATCATGAGCAATTGCTTCGGCTTCTTCTAAGGTGAGTTGGTTGTTGGTTTTTTTTAGCGAACGCAGATTAAAAAACAATTTGCGATGGGCTTTGGTGGTTGCAACTTTGACAATCCGCCAATTGCGAATGACAAACTCATGAATTTCAGCCTTAATCCAATGCACTGCAAACGACACCAAACGCACGCCTTTATTAGGATCAAAACGCTTGACTGCTTTCATAAGGCCAACATTGCCCTCTTGGATCAGATCGCCTTGTGGCAACCCATAACCTGAATAACTGCGCGCAATATGAATGACAAAACGCAAATGCGACATAACCAGTAGGCGAGCGGCCTCCACATCACCTGTGTCATAATAACGGTGAGCCAGATCTTGTTCTTGTTCTGGGGTTAAAATCGGAATTTGATGCACCGCATTGATATACGCACCAAGATTCACGCCGGGGGCACTAAGTGCTGTTGGCATTGTAACCAAAGAGCTGGGTTTATTTTTTTTTGGCTTATGAATGGGATATTTGTCAATATCAGCGACCGATTCATCAGATTCATCAAAGACATCGTTTTGGTTAAAATCATCTAATTCTGATTTTTTAAAATCAAAGTCATCAAACGCAAAATCAGAATCATATGCGAAGCTACCATCATCTTCATGCTCAAATTCGTCATCGTTAAATTCATCGGCCAGATGTTCTTCGGTGTCAATATTATTAAAATGGGCTGTTTTTTTGATCATAAAAAACCTACAACGATAAAGCGAAAAAGAATTCATTATCAACAAGTTATTGATAATCAATAAGTTATTGATAAAAATCATATAAATACAACTATTATAAACCGAACCTTGATAAAAACCACAACAATTATACTGTAAATTTGTAAAACTATTAATGATTTTTATTTAATACACTATTTAGTTATTTTTAGCTATTTTTGACAATTAAAAAATTAAAAATTTCGCACTTGTCATTGCCAACTTTGCCATCAATGACACAGGTCTTGCCATCAATGACACTGGTAGAATAACACATATGCCCTGCGTGGCGACAAAAGGCCAAAATGTCATGGGTGCTGTTGGGATCGGTGGCGGTAAGATATACCGCATTGCCAATTGTGCTAATTTTTAATGCCATTTTTAATTTTAATAAAGGCATGGGACAGGTTAGGTTTTTGCCATTGACGTATTGTTCAATGTGCAAAGGGTTTGTGGGTAACAGGTTTGTGGGTAGGTGATCCATACCAAGATTTGGCAAATTGATAGCAAACATTTGCCAATCATGCTGAAAATCGGCTAGGTTTTGTAGGTGCTGGGAGATGGATAAGTTCATATTTTAATTTGGCAGTTTGTGGGTGTTTATTAAGGTTTGTGGGTGTTTATTAAGTTATGGGGTTGGATTAAATTGTAACCAAGTGGCTAATTTTAGGCACAATTCATTGATGCCTTGTTTGTTTTGGGCGGAAAATAATTGTACGCTAACAGGTAAATTTAGTTTTGCTAAATGATTGTGCACTTGTTGCAAGGTGTTTTTTGCAGCGCCGTATTTGAGTTTATCTGATTTTGTCAGTAAAAGATGCACAGGCAGGTTGCCGTCATTTGCCCAATGGAGCATTTGTTCATCAAAGAATTTTAGCGGATGGCGGATATCACTTAACAACACAAGCCCGGTTAAACTTTTGCGCGAAATTAGATATTTTTCCAGTTCTGTTTGCCATTCTTGTTTCATGCTTTCAGGCACGGCCGCATAGCCGTAACCCGGTAAATCTACCAACCGTTGTTTGGTATCTCCCATGTGAAAAAAGTTAATCATTTGGGTGCGTCCTGGGGTTTTTGAGGAGCGAGCGAGCTGGCGTTGATTGGTAATTGCATTAATGCACGATGATTTGCCTGCGTTGGAACGCCCAGCAAACGCCACTTCAAGCCCAGTATCATCAGGACACAGTTTAAATGTTGGAGCGGACAGCAAAAATTCTGTTTGTTGTAACCAACGTTGACAGTCGTTTATAGTTATAGAAGAGGTTGTGGTTTGTTCGACAAAAGTTGGCTTGTTCATGATTTGGTACATTTTAAAAAAGTTAACGAAAAATTAACCAAGCATTGTAACAGAAAAGCATTGCCAGAAAAAAGCAAATTGCTTGACGTTTTTGTTAACTTTTGTTTTGACAATTTATGATTTTTGACAAATTTATGATTTTTGGTAGGTTTATGGTTTTTGACAAGTTTGTAGTGCTGTGTTAATCATTGCAAAACCTGTGGTAGTTTCAGGGTAATTGAGCCAGTTTTCGTAGGAAATGGTGGTATCAAGGCGTGTTTCTGCTTGTTCTTCAAAATGATCAAGCAAGCAAATACAAGCAGAAACCACCAATTGATCGCTGTGCGTGTCTTTTTGTGCATGTTCATTTAGTTCAAACCAATAAGGCAAAAGCTCCAAAATAAGCAGCAGATCCTCGCCGGTTGTGTGTGGGTAATTTACGCCCATTGTCAACATGATGTTGTCAAGCTCTATGACCGAATTTTTAAGGCTATCTGCTTGCCAATGGTTGCTTGTAATTTGGTTAAAGATTGTTTGGTAGTGTGGTTTTTCACTGTCAAGTTCGTTATCTAGCCAATTTTCTGTTAAAGTTTTGCTAAATTGATAAATAAGATTTTTAACAAAATTGGTTTGTTGGCTTAAACTGAATTTGGTGAGGTGATCATGGATAAAATCGGTGATTGCGTTATAACTTTGCATGGTTTTTTACCTGTTTACCTGTTTTGATTTGGTTGGTTTATGGGTGGTTTTGTGGTATTTTGTTAATAAAAACATAACCAATTCATTACACTTTAGCTACAAACTTTTTTTGGTGTTCATATTATCATAAATAGTTGTTATTATGAATAATTGTTATCATAAATAATTGACTAAAGTAGTTAGCAATTGTAGTTAACAATTCACTATGTTTTTTAGCTAACAGCAATGTTTTTAGCTAACAATGTTTTTAAGATTTTGTTTTTAAGATTTATAGATTTTTTATAGATAAATTTTGACAAATTTGCTTGGATTTGTATGCTTGGGTTTATGTAATTGGTTTTTTATGTGTCGTTTTTCTTTACAGTTTTGTTGTGCTTTATTTGGCGGAGCGTTAATTGGCGGAGCATGGTTGACAGCTTGCCAACCAAATCCTATCGCACCTGAAAAACACAAACCCAGTCCAAAACCTAAAACTTTAGAGTCAACACCGCCAAAACCATCTCATCATCTTCACCTTGCAGTTACGCCAAATTTAAAACTAGCCTTGCCTGTGATTGTCAATGAATTTCAAAAAACCAACCCTGATGTAAATATTACTTACAAATTTGATAACACGGTGAGTATTTTTAGCGAAATTCAGCAAAATACAGATCGATATGATATTTTTTTGGCAGGCAATCAAAAATACCCATATGAATTGTCCGTTATGGGCGATGCTACTGAAATCAATACTACTGAAACTGATGTTGTTGAGACTGATGTTGCTAAAAATGAAAAACCGTTAAAAAAATACGGAGAACCGTTTACTTATACGCGCGGTCGTTTGGTGGTGTATAGCAAAAAATTTGATATGAACAACAGTCCAACCATGATTTTTGATGATTTGGTGCTAAAAAATCAGCCGTTTGGTATTGCTGTAGGCAATATGGAAAATTTGGCATACGGTATGGCAACCAAAGAATGGCTTATTAATCAAAATCTATACCAAAGCGTTGAACCGCATTTAATAGAAGTGGATAATTTTGAAGAAACGCTGCACATGGTGGATAAAGGCAATGCAGATTTTGGCATTGCCAGTTTAGGGCAAGTGCTAGATGGCAGCCACGCACTTAGCCTAAAAAATGTACAACAACAACACAGTTATGCGATTTTACCTGAATACAGCTATCCTGCAATTTACCAAGACGGTATCGTCTTACGCCTTTCTGAACCAAGCCTACGTTTTGTTGATTATTTACAATCAGCAAAAGCCCAAGACATCTTAAGCGATGCAGGGTTTTTGCCAATTTGCCAAACCAGTAATTTATTACCAGCTTGTAAGTATTAATTTCACAATAAGTATTAATTTAACAAAACCAACAGATTTGTTTATTAACGGTTTAATTGTCAATGTGTTTGGCAATTTGATGGGCTAATTGTGCCAGTTTTTCGTGATCGGTTGTGCCTGCTTCGTGGTTGCTAAGGGTGTGGCCTAGGTTTTTGATGTGGGTTGGAATAAGGTGTACATGATAATGAAACACCGATTGCCCTGCATCGGCGTGATTGAGTTGCATTTGTACGATACCTTGTACGTTTAGGGCAGTGCGCAGGGCATTTGTTACTTTTTTGGCAGTAGCAAATACCGCGGTTAAATACTCATTTGGCATGGTGCTAAGCTCGACCGCTTCACATTTTGGAATGACGAGTACATGTCCGGTTGCCATGGGCATAATGTCCATAAATGCTAAAGTTTTGTCATCTTCGTAGACTTTATGACAAGGAATTTCACCTTGGATAATTTTGGCAAAAATATTTTGATTGTCATAGTGGTTTGTGGTTTTTTCTTGGTTCATTGTGCTCTCCGTTTGCTTTTTTGTGGGTTTTATTTTACTATATTTTTGTGCTTGTTTGGGTTTTATTTGGTATTTTGGCAAAAAAATGCTATTATTTTGCCAAATTTTTGATTGTAAAAGAGTGAATTATGCCACGTTTTGTTAGTTTTAATATCAATGGTATTCGCGCCAGACAGCACCAATTAGAAACTTTGACCGATCTGATTGCCCCTGATGTGATCGGACTGCAAGAAACCAAAGTGCACGATGAGGCATTTCCGCTAAACGATGTGAAAAAATTGGGCTATCATGTGGAATTTTTTGGACAAAAAGCACACTATGGCGTGGCGTTGTTGTCAAAAGTTGCACCGATTTTTGTGCAAAAGGGTTTTATTGGTGCAAATGATGACGAGCAAAAACGCTTAATTCACGCTCGTTATGACTTTAAGGGTGTGCAAATTGACGTGTTAAACGGCTATTTTCCTCAAGGTGAAAACCGCTCTCACCCTACCAAATTTCCGATGAAACAAGATTTTTACCAGCGTTTAACGGATTATATTTTGGCATTAAAAAATGAAAATCGTAAACTTATCGTTATGGGTGATATGAACATTGCACCACAAGACAGTGATATCGGCATCGGCGAAAAAAATGCCAAACGTTGGTTGTCTCAAGGCATTTGTGCATTTTTGCCTGAAGAACGCAAGTGGTATCAAACGCTACTTGATACCGATTTGCACGATACTTATCGGCATTTGCATGCTATGGGCGATGCGTTGAGTTGGTTTGATTATCGCTCCAAGGGTTTTGACGATACGCCAAAACGTGGCCTACGCATTGACCATATTTTATGTTCAGCAAATTTATTGTCAAGCCTACAACAATCAGGGATTAGTTATGAATTGCGTGGTATGCAAAAACCCTCTGATCATGCCCCCGTGTGGGCGGATTTTGTGATTTAACGGTTCATTTTTGGCAAGCGTTTTAACAAAATAAACAAACAAATGTTTGCCAACATAACCAAACAAAAATCAATAAACCAAGCTATCATTCCCCACCAAAACTGTGCAAAACCGTGTAAAAACACCATAAATCCGCTTGCTCCGGCATAAATTAACAGTAAGATACTAACAAATAGCAAGGCGTATGTGCTTTTGCCTTTACGGATAAAGGGCGTGCAACACAAAGCAGGTATCAGCCAAATTGTTTGCCAAAACATAATAGCAATCAAGGAGGGTTTTTCTGTTAGACTGGCATATAAGATAAGGGCAATGCCAAAAATGCGAAAAATTAACCAGGTAACATAACTGATTGTCAGGGTTCGATGGATTAAATGGGTTGGTTTTGTGGTAGATTGTTGCATAATTGTTGCAGTGTTTTAAAAATTAAGTGATTTATGATAGCATATATTGTGCTAAGTTGTGGTATTTTTGCCATAAAATCTTTGCTGTAAAATCAATGTTGCCATAAAGCCAATGTTGTTTTAAACGCCGTTTTAACCAATTCTACTGTTTTAACCAATTCTAAAATAAATTGACAAATTTTTATGAACGAACTATTAATTAAAATTAAAAAATTGCCAATCATGCAACACACTTGGGTGCAGTTTTTGATTTATTTGGTCAAAAACTTTTTGGCGGACAATTGCACGCAAAAATCGGCATCGCTTACCTACACAACCTTGTTGTCTATCGTACCTGTGTTAACCTTGGTGCTTGTGGTGCTGTCATCTGTGCCACAATTGGCAGGGGCAAGAGAGAGCATTCAGGCGATGATTTATGACAATCTGTTGCCCTCGTCAAGTTTTCAAGTTAGCCAATATTTCAATGACTTTGCTGATAAATCATCAAATTTAACCGTTGTCGGTTTGGGTGCGTTGTTTGTTACCACGATTATGACCTTGATTACCATTGAAACGGCGTTTAATGAAATTTGGAAGGTTGAGAAAAAAGAAACCACGGTTGTAAGTTTGCTTCGTTATTGGGCAATTATTACCTTAGCGCCTTTGGTATTGGGTACGGCGTTTATTGTGTCAAGTACGGTACAAAGTTTGAGTTTTTTAAACCAAAAAATTGGCGGTTATGGTATTGATTGGGCGGTTTGGATTCAGATTGTGTCAGTTGGTGTGATGACAATCGGTTTTGTGCTGATGTATTGGTTTATTCCGCGTTGTCAAGTGCGTTTTAAATTTGCACTGATTGCAGGCGTGATTATCGGGGTGATTTTTGAGCTGTTAAAACAAACGTTTGGTTTTGTGGTTGAAAATTTTACAAGCTATGAAAAGGTTTACGGTGCGTTTGCGGTGTTGCCTGTGTTTTTGCTTTGGGTTTATTTGTCATGGAATGTTGTTTTGCTTGGCGTGCAGATTAGCTATTGTTTGACGATTTTTAGCACCAAAGAAGTCAGTCCGCGCCATGCGTTGTTTAGCATTATGGACATATTAAATGTGCTGTATCGTGAACATAAACTTGGCAATGCGGTGAATGAAGCCGGTTTGCGAGATGTGCTTGGTCGGCAGGAAATGCCTCATTGGTATCGTTATATCAGTTTTTTGGAGGATAACAATCTTATCACCACATCAGAAAATGATGAGTATATTTTAAAACGTTCGCTAAATGACTATACTTTTTGGGATTTTTATAAAAACTTGCCTTATCCGTTGCCACACTCGCAAGATTTGGCAAAATTAAAAATCCACGCACCGTGGGCAAGTGAGTGGATTGATACGCTTGGAGCAAGTGAGGCTGTGCTAAAACAGCAGTTTTCCATACCCATGTCATCAATTTTTGACAATATGCCTCCGCGCAAAATGCCTGATTTAAACGATGTCAAACACGCCGATAATGCAGGCGAAATTCAAAATGAATACATGATAAACCGCGAAAAAACAGGACTTTCAGGCGGTCAGATTAGCGATGTAAATAATGATGATAAACGCATTAAGCAAACCGATAAAGAACGGTTGTTAAATGATGATATGCCAAATCAAACCGAGCAAACACATCATAAAGATAATTTGGTGATGGAAAACGATCCATTAAAAGACACCACAGGCATTACGGGTAAATTTCATCGCATGCAACAACAGTTGCAAAAAGACATTTTGACCGATGTGTTGCCTGATAATTTGACAACATCATCGTGGTTAAATACGGTGAGTAAATTGCCATTTATTGGCAAATTTGCTAAAAATTACCAACAGCAAAAACCGTCTAAGGACATGACGATTATTACCGATGCGGACAAACCTGATGTATAATGAAAAAACGGTTGGCATTCATTAATGAATGTTATCATTACAAATTTTATCATTACATTATATTTTGAATATTTTTAGGTTTTTTGCAATTATCTGTTGTATTGTTTGGTTTGTAATAATATTAGCTCCTAATGAAAGCCCTTGTTTGTTGCTTAATGCGTTTATTGTTTAAAGGCGTTTATTGTTTAAAGCAACTGCAAGGGTTTTTTATTGGTGTAAACTTATTGATGTAAGCTTAAAAAGTTGACAACCCATGACAGTTTTAACCACTAAAAACCCCTTATAAACACTGTGTTTACAAGGGGTTTGGGTAGGTTGGGTTAGGTGGTGATACTTTGTGATGGTTGATAGATGGTGGAGATGGCGGATAAATAATTGATACTATAAGTTATTGATAAATATACAAAAAATTATATATTATTTATATTGTGTGTTGATTGTGTGTTGATGATAAGTTCGCCACTTTGCACCTGCTTTATGGTTTTTTCAACGGTGTCAGATGTCCAGTACATTCGATTGCCCGTTTTGCGTTGTGGCGGAATTGCATTTAAATAATATTTTTTAAATGTATTGCGGCTTATGCCAAGAGCGTTTGCAAACTCAATTATGTTTAGCCATTTTATCATTTTAAGCCTCTTGTTGGTTAATTTATTGGGGTTAAATTTGCATAATACTTCCGATTTAACCTAAATTAGGCGTATTATGCAAAAAATCAATGTCAAAGATACGGTTTTTGTTAACCCTCGATCAGTCTTTGGCAATTTTAAGCATTGTTTGGTGCTTGATAAACTCAAGGGCTTGGATTTGGGTTTGTTTATAATTTTGGTCTTTAACTTTTTGGTTGTCAAGACTGTCAAAAAGCAAACTACGGGTTTTGTTGAGTGCGTGCAAGTGATTTGCCAAACTGGATAACGCAATTTTTAACGCTTGAAATTCGGTTATACTCAAGCATTCCAACTTTTCGCCAAAACGCGTTATGTTCGTCGTGGTTGTCTTTTTGAGGCTGTAAATCCTGCAAGGCTAAATGATGTACATACGCAAGGGCTTTTGGTAAATCGTGCCTGCCAATTTCATCAATGTGGCTAACGCCCATATACTGATGCATCATGTTATAGGCATCGCTATAAGCAACAATGAAACCGCCTGACGGAGTGGCGTGCGGTCTAGTGGGGTGGTGGTCTTATCAGAATAGGTGCCTGTTTTGCGGATGGTGGGGGAACTTCGGAGATTGCCAATTTTCTAATTTGTGTTGAACCGTGCCTTGTTGCATAGCTTTACGGCTTCGCAAAATTAGTGTATACAGCACTTTCGTTGATGATGTTGATTTCTTTAACACGATTATCAAGGTCTATGTTTAACATAGGGCTAGATATTGTGTTTAATTTGTCTTTTTCGTCATCATCTAGTGATTGCAATGCTTGAGTGGTATTTTGGATTTCCAAAATATCGTAAACATCGTTGGCAAAAAACCAAAAATCACCGTTTTGATTGATAACGCGGATTTGTGAGTTTTCAAAATTGAATTTGATTGGTTGGTTAGGCATATCTAAATATCTATTTGAGTTGGATTTTCCCATTTACGAAATGGGGTGGGTAAGATGTGCGTAACACGCTCAAATTCGTGTGTGCATTCTCACGATATGCACCATCTTACCCATAACTTCAAAAGATATAGATATAAAAATGCCACAATAACGTTTGTGGATAACGATTTGAGAACAGGCTACGACACCTTAACTAAATCATACCCATCTTTTCCCATTTGTCAATAAAAAGCCAGTAAAAAACCACATTTTATCCAATGTAGGTTTTTAAGTCCAAACAATTTGTTAAAACAACTTGGTAATCACCGCCACAACAAGTCCGCCGATCATTGCACTGATTAGCGTGATATAGGGGTAAAACCGCGCTTCTTTTTCTATCTTTTGTTGCTCGGCTCGGAATTTGTCGTTTGCAATGCTCATTTGCTCAACCGTGGCACGGCTTTCTGCAACATCTTGGCGGATTCGTTCTAAATCTGCATCAAAATTACGCGATCGTTTTTGGCTTTCATTCACGCTTTGCCGCGTAAGTTCAATATCCGCTTGGATTTTGGCAATGTCTAACATTTTTTGTAACCTTTGTAGTTCGTGATCGGTTAAATCTTCTAGGTTGTTAGGGAGTATTTTGACCTACTTTATAGCACTTTATTTAAAGCAACTTGGTAATTAACGCCCCCATAAGACCCGCTATAAGCGCAGTTGTTATGGTGATATAGGGGTAAAACCGCGCTTCTTTGGCAATTTTTTCGGTATTGGCTTTCATTTGCTCAATTGTGGCACGGCTTTCTTCCATATCTTTATCGAAGCGTTTGCGACTCTCCTCCATTCTTTGCCGGCTTTCTTCTATATCAAGGTTTAATTTGGCAATGTCTAACATTTTCTCTAGCCTTTGTAGTTCGTGATCGGACAGTTCTTCTAGGTTGTTAGGGAGCATTTTGGTCTACTTTATTGGTTTTTGGCAATCTTATTTTACTAAAAACGCATTTTACTAAAAACAGCTAGGCATAATCATCATAGCTTATCTTTTTCATTTGTCAAGCAAAACTTATCAGCCTGTCAACAGATTGCCAATCAGATTATCAAGCCTGTCGTTGCAAGCAATAACATCTTGCTCCATGTTGGCAATTGGCAAGTCTTTGGCAAAAACGCGTTTGACAAAAATCTGTAGCGGGGCAATTTGACGCGGATCGTAACTGATAAAATCGCACCACTTACGGCGTGTTACCGCCAGTTGCCATGTGATTTGGGGTAGGTGATCGCTTGGAATTTCACCCAGTAGCAGCGTGTTTAAATGCGTTGGCATGCTCGGGCATTTGATCTCGATTTGGCCGTCATCACCGACTAAACCGTCAGGGCTTGCACCGCTGTTTTTTATGGTTGGGTGATTGATAAAACCGCTTGGAATGACTGTACAAAAGTGGCGGTTTTCGTAGGCGGTTATGGCGTTTTTTTCGTGGTCTATGCCCCATTGCATGTCTTGGGTAATGAGAGTTTGAGTTTTTAGCCCTGTTAAACGCTCGTTTAATAGTTCTAATAAATAACGGTTTAACACTTTGCCTTTGACAGGCTTTGCGTTAAGGTCTTTGATACGGCTTGCGGTGATTTTACCAAGGCGATCGATATGCCACTGTTCTGTGTGTTGCATTTGCATTGTTAAATTCCTTGTGCAATTTGGCGTTGCTGTTCGGTTAGGTTAAATTGGGTTAACAATCTAATCTTGTCAAATTCACCGTTTTTCACTGGCGGTCTGTAAAATAATCGTCGTAGGTTTCATGATCGACGTCAAGCTCTATCACAATGGTGGCATTGGTTTTGTTATCCCAGTAGGCAAGGCTGTCAATTGAGCACTCGTAAGTCTGTGTTTTGAGAATTTTTAGGGTTTTGCAAGTATCTGTTGCATTGTTTGGTTGGTTTGTGGCATAAAATCGTCTAAAATCAATAAACAACGCCTAGGCAAACGGAACTGGCAGGCGTTCGGCGTATTCAAACTCTACAATTTCACGCTCTTTGTCATCACTTGGGCGGGCTAGTATGTATTTTGGCTCGCGTGTTTTGATGTCAATGAGATAAATGCCAAAATGGCGTTTTGAGACTTGAAAAATCTTGCCTGTGGTTTTGTGTTTTAAATGCATGCGTTGTTTGAGTTCGCCAATTTTCATAAATTGCTCCTTTTGGTTGGTGATTGGGGTATTATAAGAATACTTATAAAATAAGTCAAGCAATATTTATTGTTTTTATCATATTTTTATTAAATATTTTATTTTTTTCTTATATTTTAATGATTTGTATTAATAAGAATTTTTTAACAACAAAAAACCGCCAAAAGGCGGTTAAAAGCTGTTGTTGGTGGGGGTATCTTAGTTTGTCATCGTTTCTTGATATGGCTTTAAAACCGTCGTTGGTTTTGAATAAATACTTAACTTTTATTTCATCATTTTTGCGAAAAGCATAAATCTCACCGTCAAAAATCCGTCTGGCCGAGGTGTCTATGGCAATGACCTGTCCATCGGATAACAAGGCATATGAAATGCCTGATTTTTCTGAAAATTCGCCCCTTGACAATCCATGCTCTGTAATAGTTTTTTGGTGTTTTCTCGTCTGATTGTTCCGATACCTGTTAGATTATTTTGCATGATTTGCCTTTTGTAATTGGTTCGTGCTCAATCGGTTTTGTGCAATAAATAATCAAGATTCTTAGCCAAATAACTCATAAATACCCCTTTTAATTTCATGGGTAAAATTTCATGAATAAAATTAATTGCGTCCACGCTTAAACGTTACAAATTTGCCAATCGCCACGCCGATTACCTTAAACGGTTCTCTACGGCTGTCTATTGGGTAAAATGTCAAATCGCTTGAGATAAGCTCAAACCATTCTGCACCAGTTGCGTTGTCATAATGAATTTTGTATTTTTTGAATATGGTTTCTGTGTCTTTTTTGGTGGTAACAACCGCCACTACAAAATCACCGTTAAGCGGCTCTTTATTTGGGTTAATAAAGGCAATATCACCTGGATAAAAGTCGCGTATCATGGTAACGCCGTCGATACGCAGTGCGTAGGTGTCATCGCTATAATTGTCGCTGTCATTGATTGGCATGTCGATATAGTCATCGTAATGATTGGTTTTTTTAAACGATGAGGCTTGGTTTATCGCAATAATCGGTATGCGTTGATGATTGCTTGATGGCTTTGGTTTAGCGACTTCCTTGGTTAATTGCATCTCGCCTGTCCCTGTTGCAAGCCACGTTGAATTAACGCCAAAAAAATCCGCCAACTCTACGATTTTGCCACTGCTTTTTACTTTTCCACTTTCAAGCTGTGAATAGGCTGATTGGGTTAATCCCTCAATTTCATCGGCAACTTGGGCTTGAGTAAATCCTGCTTTTTTTCTTGCGATTTTTAGGCGGGTTTTTAATTCCATAGTAATAAATAACCTTTGTGTTGCTAAAATTATTTTTATTATATAAGCGACCTTATATAAAATCAAAACAGATTAATTATATTTAATCAAAAATTATGATTGATAATTAATAAGATAACTTATATAATAACCAATATTTTAATAAAAGGTGTTTTATGAAAGAAAAAAATCATGAAATTGCAAAATTAATCCAATTTTTTGGCAATCAAAATATAACCAGTAAAGCCTTGGGAGTAAGCCAAAGTGCGATTAGACAATGGTTGAATAAAAAAACTAAAATTGAAAGATATTTTGCAATTTTGGCTGAAAAAGCAACAGATGGTGAAATTAAAGCGATACATCAATAAATAAGCCGTCGCCGTCTGATTTGCTGTAGCGTTTTTCGGTTGGCTTGAGTGATTTTATTTGGTGATCGGTAAGTGGCATTTTTAACTGTGTGTTTTAATTGTGTGTGTTTCGGTGTGTGATATGTGTGGTATTTTAGCTTGATAGAATGCGTTTGTAAAGGGTGCTTTATGACAACCCATGACAGTTTTAACCACTAAAAACCCCTTATAAACACTGTGTTTACAAGGGGTTTGGGTAGGTTGGGTTAGGTGGTGATACTTTGTGATGGTTGATAGATGGTGGAGATGGCGGGAGTTGAACCCGCGTCCGCCAGCACTACGCCCATGACTCTACATGCTTAGAGTCTGTCTATGGCTTTAACCTTTGGCGAACCGACAGTCAGGATGCCAACGGCGAGTCTCTAAAAATTCGCTTTGGCTTGCAAGACAAAAGCCAAAACTATCCTTTGTGCGTTCGCATCTGGGAGAGCAACCAAACCAAAGGCAATCTGTACCGTCCCAAGCAACCCTTAGGCTGCTAGTGCGTAAGTTTCGTCGTTTGCGACTATTTAAAATGTACGTTTATTTACAAGAGACATACGCTCTTGACATGCATCATTGAGTTTCATTACCAGCGTCGAAGCCAGAACATCCCCAAGTAGATAGCCATTATATAAAATTTTTGAACCAAATTTCAAGTTTTTTATCACTTTTTTATCACTTTTAACAAAACCATTACAATTAATCTTATGACAATTAAATTTATGGTGCACTGCTTGTTACTTGCCTTTCCAGTTACTTACACCATAAAACAACACCTTTGCTTGTTCGGTGGCACGTTGTAGGTAGGCGGTTTTTTCTTCGGTTTGATCTTTATCAAATTTTAGCCAATTATACACCCACGAAAAAAACAAATTTACCCCCATATCAGCAATTAACAAGCGGATATCTTGTGATAAATTTTTAAACGCAGGCTGCATACCCAAATCATCACTTAAACTTTTGACAAAAATCCGAATTTGTTGCTCCAATGCCTGCTGTACTGCTTTGTTGCCTCCGTAACGTTCAGAGACGATAAAATGCCAATACAAGGGCGATTGATCCACACTTTCAAAAAACAATTTCACACTGCTGCTAATTTGGTTATCATGCGTGCGTGTTTTTCCCAGTTGCAAATGTTCTCGCAATCTCAATAATGCCGATCCAAGCTCTTCATTGACAAGGCTTGCTCCAAGTTCGTGCATGTCGCTAAAATGACGATAAAAAGCCGTCGGTACAACGCCCACTTGACGAGAAATGTGGCGTAATGACAGCGAAGAAAACGCATGACCTGCAAAAGACAAATCTAACACTGCCTGAAAAAAGGCCTGACGCGTTTGGCGTTTTTGTTGGGTGCGTGGGGTTCTGATTTTTTTTGGGGTTTTGGTTGGCATAATTGCAAAATCTTGGCTAAAAAATAGCTATTCTAAGGGGATTGGCGATAAATTACAACCAAAAAATAGCCAAATTGATGATAAATTCTACGATAAATGGTGATAAATTGAATTTTTAGTTGGTTTTAATAAGTAAAATTAGATTAACGCTTAATCTGTCTGACAAATGGCATTTAAAATAATTTTATTATTGTTATAATTATGTAACATTTAACCGTTATACTGTAAAAATAAATGAGTTTTTGTATTTTTTACCCATTATTTGCACTTTTTAGGCGATAAGCTAAGGTAAATCATTGATGAATCAACTAAACATACCACCGCACGACAAGATAGACAACCTAAACATAACAGACGAAATCCGTTATAAACCGACGATTACCATGCACAGTTTGATGTGGGTGTTGGTGATTATGTGTGTGTTTGCATTTTTGTTTGTGGTAGGATTTAGTTTGTTTAAAAGTCCGCAGTGGTTAAGCTAAGACTTTAAGTCAAACTAGACTTTAAGTCAAGCTGATAAATCCCTACAAAAATTTGCCCCATTTTTTTATATTTAATTTCAAAAAGGCGTGCGTAGTCATTGCCTAAAATTTCATGATGTGCTTGATTGGCTTCAATATAAATTAAGGTATTGTTGTTAATTAATTGGTTGTCTATCAACAGATGTAACATGGTTTGCCAAAGATTTAACCCATAAGGCGGATCGATAAAAACCATATCAAACGCTGTTTTTTCAAGGGTTGGCAATACGTTTTCGGCATAACCTTGGTGAATGTTGAGTTTGCTGGGGTGAATTTGTAACATTTGACGGCTGTTGTGCAACTCTAAAAACTGATTGCGATTGGGTTCAATCATATGCACCAATGAAGCACCACGCGATAAACTTTCAAAACCAAGCACGCCACTGCCTGCACAGCAGTCCAGTACGCGTGCATTGACAAGGCTGTCCGCCAACCAATTAAACACAGTTTCGCGCACGCGATCGGGCGTTGGACGCAGTCCATTTGCATCGATAAAACCAACATTGCGCCGTCGATATTCACCTGCGATGATACGAACGTGGCTAAGTTGTTGCTTGTTGCTTATTTGTTGCTTGCTTGTTTTTTTCATTTGGGTTTTAACTTTTTGTTGCTTTGTTGGGTGCTTTTTCTGATCCTGTAGCGGTCGGTGGCAATATTGGATTTGTGTCGCGTTGTAAAATCCAATAATCAATCACTTGTTTGGCAAGAGGGGCAACAATACTGCCGCCGCGTCCATTTTCTACAATCAAAGCTACGGCAATTTGTGGGTTTTCTACAGGGGCAAAAGCAATAAACCAGCCGTGATCGCGGTGGCGTTCATTTAAGGTTGATTCGTTATAACGTTTGCCTTGAGCAATGGATTTTACCTGGGCGGTGCCTGTTTTGCCTGCCAGGCGGTATTGTGAGGTATAGACTTTTTTTGCTGTGCCATTTTTTACCGTGTCCTCCATTGCATTTTGCATGCGTTTCCAGTCTTTTTCTGTGCCATTAAATGCAATTTTACCGTCAGGTTTATTGGCAATTTGTACATCAATTGCGCCTGTGGATTTTTGCAAAATATGCGGTGTTATGTGTTGTCCTGTGGCAGCAAGCATAGCAGTGGCATTGGCAACTTGTAGTGGCGTTGCCAAAAAGTAACCTTGTCCAATACTTGCTGAAATTGTCTCACCTGGTCGCCACGCTTTTTTGTAAGTTTTCATTTTCCATGCGGTAGATGGATAAACTCCGGTTTTTTCGTGCGGTAGATCAATGCCTGTTTTTTTGCCAAAATTAAAACGCGTCATCCAATCGTGCAAACGATCAATGCCCATTTGGTATGAGGTTTTATAATAATAAGTGTCCACGGATTGTGTGATGGATTTGTGCAAATTTACCGTGCCATGCCCTGACTTTTTCCAGTCGCGGAATTTGTGCTTATCACCTGGAATGCTAAAATAACCGGGGTCAAAAATGCTGCTTTCCCATGTCATGATGCCTGCATCAATTAATCCAAGCCCTGCAAATGGTTTAATGGTAGAGGCAGGAGGGTATTGTCCTTGTAAAGCACGGTTGTACAGTGGCATATTGGGATCGTCTTGAAGTGCTTTGTAGGCCTTACTGCTAATGCCAGAAATAAATGGATTGGGATCAAAACTTGGGTTGCTGACAAAGGCTAATACCTCGCCTGTGTTTGGATCTATTGCGACTAAGGCGGCTCGTTTGCCAGCCAACACATCGTGGGCAACTTTTTGTAAACCATAATCCAAACTTAAATACAAATCATTGCCAGCAATGGGCGGTTTGGTATCAAGTTTGCGAATAACATCACCGTAAGCGTTGGTTTCAATGGATTGATAGCCGGGTTTGCCAAGCAACAGCGTTTCGTATTGTTTTTCAATGCCAAGTTTGCCAATCAAATCCGTGCCTGCGTAACGTTTTTTATCCAAATTTTCACTTTCTTTATCGTTAATGCGTCCCACATAGCCGATTACATGGGCGAACAATTCTGCGTGCGGATAACTGCGTGTCAATTTGCTTTGAATGCTAACGCCTTTTAAAAACGGTTTTCTTTCGCTAAATTGGGCGACTTGTTGTTCGGTTAAACCGATTTTAATGGTAACAGGTTCATTTTTGCTTTTGTGTAGTGCTTTTAAACCCTCGTCAACTTCTTCTGGGGTAAGCTGAAAAATTGGCGTGAGCAATTCTAAGGTTTTTTTTGGATCTTCAATGCCATCAGGGCTTACCACCGCGGTAAAAACAGGGCGATTGTCTGCCAACAAGTAGCCATTGCGATCATAGATATAACCGCGACTGGGCGGTGCAGAAATGAGTTTAATACGGTTATTATCCGATTGTGTGGCGTATTTTTCGTGGGTATAAATTTGCAAATAAGCGTAACGAGCAACCAAAGCAAGCAAGCCAAAAAACACAAAAAATCCAGCAAAAATAACACGGCGTTTAAACACCACATGGTCTTTTTGGTTGTTATTGGCAATGGTTACTTTCATAAATTTTAAATAATTTTAAACAATGGGAACTTAAAACAATCAATTAATCATAAGAATATGCCAAAATATTGACATAGATTGATTTATTTTAACATATTTTTTTGATAAAAAAATTTCAATTTTGGCGTAAATTTGATAGGATAGTACTTTTTTAGCGATTGGTAAAATTTTGCGTATCGGATTTGGTTTTATTAATCGTATTTTGTTGGCTAATTCATAGGCTTTGTATGCACACACATCTTTGGCAAACCATTGTCAATCACCCCCAATTTTTTGCTATGTTAACCATTCCGTTTGTAACGGCAGTGGTAACGTGGGGGCATGTGTGGATGGCGTTAAAAATGCTGTTTTATCCGATTGGATTTTTAGGCATTCCGATTAAAAATTTTCCAGGCGGCGGTATTGGTTGGCAAGGCATCATTCCGCGTAAGGCAGGCAAAATATCAGGGGTGATAGTTGATCAGGCTTTGTCAAAACTTGGTTCATTAGATGAATTTTTTCAAGCCATGCACCCTGAAGAAGTGTCAGAATATATCAGTGGCGCAATGAATGACAATTTAGAAAATCTTATTGATGAGATTATGAATGAGCGTTCAGCAAGTTTATGGGGGAGTTTGCCTTATGCCCTAAAACGCAGAATTTATGCCTATGGACATGAGCAATTGCCCGATGTGATGAAGCAACTGGTGATCGAACTTGCTTATAATGTAGAAAATTTGGTGGATATGCGTGAGATGATTGTCAATAAAATGGAGTCTGATCGGGCATTAATGGTGCGAATGTTTTTAAAGGTTGGGCAAAAAGAGATTGATTTTATTTGGCATATCAGTGCGTTAATTGGATTTTTGTTTGGTATTGTGCAAATGGTGGTATTTTGGTTCGTGCCTTATCATTGGACTGTGCCGTTTTTTGCCTCTATTTGGGGATTTTTGACCAATTGGATTGCAATTTGGATGGTGTTTAATCCAGTTGAACCGCATTATGTTCGTTATCCAAAATTTTTTAGCCTAAGCAAAAAGATGCCCTTTATCCATTTACAAAAACCACACATGGGCGTGTTTAATTGGCAAGGCGGTTTTATGAAACGCCAAGAAGAAGTGTCAGATGTGTTTGCTAATATTGTTGTCAACGATTTGGTAACCTTAAAAAATATCATGCAAGAGATGATGTATGGCAGTCGTTCGGCTCAAACACGCAGTTTAATTAAAGAGCATATCAATCCAATCTTAGAATCGCAGGTTATCCAAACCACGCTAAAATATGGGCTTGGGCGTAAAGAATTTGGACAATTAAAACACACCATTGTGGATAAGTCTATTGAAGCGACCATGATACCGATGAGCAATCCTGAACTGAATGAAAGCCGCGCCAATAAAATTTTTGGTATGTTTAAACAGCGGATTTTGGCATTAACGCCCAATGAATTTCAAAATTTACTAAGGCCTGCGTTTCGTGAAGATGAGATGACCTTGATCGTACTGGGCGGTGCGACGGGGTTTTTGGCAGGTTGGTTGCATTTAATGGCGGTATTTTAATGCAAATTCATTTTGGTTTTTTGATTTGGCAATGTAAAACAATGCAATTTCAATGCTTAATACAAAATACTTAAGACAAAATACTTAAGACAAAATGTTTAGTACAATCAATACGATCAATGCGATCCATATCATCTATACAATCCATATAAAAGCTACAGTTAAGCCCAGCAAAAAGCGAGGGCATTTGGGGAGCAAAAATAAATGTTAATCACAGAATTGGGCTATGTTGCTTTGGTGTCAGCCTTAGTGATTGCAATGTTGCAAGTGATTTTTCCAACGGTTGGGGTATTTCAAAAGCAGCCTGCATGGCAAAAACTGGCGGGTAGTTTGGCAATTGCACAATTTGTGGCGATGCTGTTGTCATTTTTGGTGTTGATGTATGGTTTTTATGCCAATGATTTTACTTTGACTTATGTGGCAAATCAGTCCAATTCATTGTTGCCTTGGTATTATCGTTTGTCAGCAACGTGGGGCGGCCATGAAGGATCGTTGTTGCTTTGGGTAACGATTTTGGCAACATGGGGCATGGCGGTTGCGGTGTTTAGCAAAAGTTTGCCACTTGCGATGCGTGCCAGGGTTTTGGTGATTATTGCAGCGGTTCAATTGATGATGGTGGCAATGGTGATTTTTGTGTCGTCGCCGTTTGATCGCAGTTTGCCAACCATTCCTGTAGATGGTCAAGATTTAAATCCGCTGCTGCAAGATCCGGGGTTGATTTTTCATCCGCCGATGTTGTATATGGGTTATGTTGGTTCGGTTGTGCCGTTTGCGTTTGCAATGGCGGCTTTATGGGCAGGCAGGCTTGATGCGGTATGGACGCGGTGGAGTCGGCCGTGGGCGGTTATGTCGTGGTTGTGTTTGACGATTGGCATTGCAACGGGTTCATGGTGGGCGTATAACGAGCTTGGTTGGGGTGGTTGGTGGTTTTGGGATCCTGTGGAAAATGCATCGCTTATGCCGTGGCTTGGCGGTGCAGCCTTACTTCATTCCTTGGCGGTAACCGAAAAACGCGGTGTGTTTAAAGCATGGATGATTATGCTTGCTATTTTTACCTTTGGACTAAGTTTGCTTGGTACGTTTTTGGTAAGATCAGGGGTGATTACTTCGGTGCATTCGTTTGCTGCTGATCCGACGCGCGGTTTGTTTATTTTGGTGATTTTGGGTGTGGTGATCGGTGGCGGTTTGGCGATGTTTGCTTGGTGTGGTTGGCGATTGACAGTGGAAAGTCATTATCAATTAAAATCACGTGAAACGCTGCTTGTGATTAACAATATTATCATTTTGGTGGCAACCGTTATGGTGGTTATTGGCACGTTATATCCGATGATTGCTGATGCGTTTAAACTGGGGCAAGTGTCGGTAGGGCCGCCGTATTTTAATGCGTTATTTGTGCCGTTAACGTGGCTGTTGTTGTTGTTTTTGGCATTAGGCCCTATCAGTCGTTGGAAAAAAGACAACCGTGCGTTTTTGGGCTTAAGTGCTATTTTGTTGTTGCTATGTGGCGGATTGGGCTCGGGGATTAGTTATTTAATTGCTGATTATGTGGCATGGAATGTTGCTATTACTGCCTCGTTGGTGCTGTGGGTATTGGTGTGGATAGGCATTGATATTAAAGACAAAACCCGGAATGCCAAAACATTAAGCCAAGGACTAAGACGCTTAAGTATCAGTTATTGGGGCATGCACGTTGCGCATGTGGGTATTTTATTGGTGGCAATGGGGATTGGCATTACCACAACAATCAGCATTGAAAAAGATCTTGCAATGAGCGAGGGGCAAACTGTACAAGTGCAAGGTTATGATTTTACTTTAGTGGATTTTAAAGCACGGCGCGGCTCAAATTTTGACTCGACGCAAGCGGTGGTTCATGTCAGCAAAAAGGGCAAAGCAATTACCACATTATACCCTGAAAAACGTCATTACATTATCAGCCAAATGCCAATGACCGAAGCGTCGATTTATTACAACTTATTTACCGATGTGTATATGGCATTGGGCGAGCCGATTGTTGAGGGCAATGACACTGAATTTACCACAAAAAAATGGGCGGTGCGTATTTATGTAAAACCTGCGGTGCGTTGGGTGTGGTGGGGTTCTGGTGTGATGGTATTTGGAGCGTTAATGACAATGTTTGACAAACGTTATCGTAAAATTAAAAGCAAAACCAATATTGACGACACTAATATTGACAAAACCAATGTTGACAACCAAACTTGATACCAACCAACTTGACGCATAAAACCAACTAAAAAAAGGGGCAAAAAATGGCAATAAAAAAACAACAAATTTGGTTTATTTTGCCACTGGTGGTGTTTTTGGTGGTGATTGTACTGTTTTATACGCGACTTGGCAAAGATACAACCGTGGTAACCAGTACCATGTTAAATAAGTCATTACCAAACTTTAGTTTGCCAATGCTACAACAACCTGACAAATTGCTAAGCGTACAAGATCTACCAAAAACGCCCTACATTCTCAATGTTTGGGGATCGTGGTGTATCACTTGTCGGATTGAGCACCCATTTTTATTGCAAATGGCCGATCAAGGCATACCGATTGTGGGGATAAATTATAAAGATGAAACCGCCAATGCACTAAATTATTTGCACGAACATAAAGATCCTTTTGTGTTAAATGTTCAAGACAGTGGCAGTTATGGCATTGAGCTTGGTTTGACAGGAGCTCCTGAAAGTTTTGTGGTGGACAGTACAGGCGTGGTACGCCAACATATTATTGGTGAAATTAACGAACAACGTTTTAATCAGCAAGTATTGCCTTGTATTACGGCACTGCGCAACAATGCTGATGAAACAACGCTAAAAGGATCGTGTCAATGATAAACACAAAACCAACATTTACAACCTTAAAAAAAACAACCTTAAAAAAAAGCGCCTTGGTTTGGCTGTTTATTGCTTTATTGAAGGTTGTTGCTTTATTACAAATTGTTGCTTTATTACAAATTGTTACTTTACAAACCGCGACCGCTGCCATCGATGTGTATCATTTTGACAGTCCGCGTCAAGAAGCTCAATATCGAGCCTTGATCGAAGAACTTCGTTGTCCAAAATGCCAAAACCAAAATTTGGCAGGTTCTGATGCCCCCATTGCCCAAGATTTAAAACAAAAAACCTATGAAATGGTGATAGATGGGCGTACAGATAAAGAAATTCGTGATTATATGTTTGAGCGTTATGGTGATTTTATCAGTTATAAACCGCCAATGCGGCCGTCTACGTGGATTTTGTGGTTTTTTCCGCCACTGTTGTTGGTGATAGCCTTGTTTGTGTGGTTTGTGAAACAACGCAATATCCAAAAACGTGTTGCCAATCACACACAACCAATAAAGCCTTTGTCTTATGCAGAACAGCGCCGTTTAGACAGTCTGTTAAACCGTCAAAATCATAGCCAAAAAAATAATAACTCAGCCTGTGCTAAGGATAATTAATATGCCAACTTTTGTGGTTTTTATTGTATGTGCAATTGTGATGGTGCTTGTGTTGGCTGTGATTGCATTGTGGCCGTGGTTTGGCAATTTGTCAACCAATTTGGCAAAATCAGCACAAAACAATCAAGAGCAAAACAATCAAGAGCAGGACAATCAGCTATTAACCTTAAATATTGACGTGTTTAAACAGCGCCTGGCTGAACTGGAAGAGGATTTTTTACAGCAACAAATTGACAAAATCACCTACGACAGTCAAAAACTGGCATTGGAGCGCCAGTTGCTTGATATTGATGAAACGTTAAACGCCCATCGTTTTATTCCCAATGCCAAAAGTCGCCTGATTTTTATCATTTGGATTCCGTGTTTGGTGGCAATGGCGTATTATTTGATTGCCGATCGATCGGAGACGTTTAAACTTTGGCAAGCTCAAGACAGTATGGGAAAAGTGGCAGATGATTTGTTGACAGGGGCGATTCAGACGCCTCCTGAGTCGGTGAGTAAAAACTTGTTGGGTTTTGTGAACACGTTGCAAACCAATGTACATCATCATGCCACCGATCCCATGCGTTGGTTTCGCATGTCGCAAGTTTATGCGATGTTTGAAGCCTCCGAGCAATCGATTGAAAGCCTTGCCAGAGCCTATCGGTTGCAGCCTGATGATGAACAAATTGCACTCGCTTACGCGCAAAGCAGTTTTTTTGGCCAAGGTGGTATGTTAAACACAGAAAGTCGACAAATATTGACCAATTTGTTAAAACAAAATCCAAAACACCAAGGGGCACAAATGCTTATGGCAATGGGCGAAATGCGCGAGGGCAATTATGACAGCGCACGCAACTGGGTTCAGCTGCTAAAAACCGATATTTTGGCACGATCAGGCGATCACAGCCAAGCGATTCAAAGCCTAAACGAACTTGAACAAAATATCAACGAACAACAAGCCAAAAGCAAGCAAGCGGTTGAGATTAAAGTGAGTATCACGCCTGAAATTTTAGGGCGCGTGAAAAAAGGCGATACCTTGTTTGTTAGCATTCGTGCAGCCCAAGGTGGCATACCTGTTGCAGCCAAAAAACTTTCAGCAGATGCTTTAACCAAAGACGGTTTAACCATTAAGATTAGCGACAATGACAGCATTATGCCAACCGAACGCTTAAGCCAAGCACTCAACGCCAAAAAACCACTGTTGGTAACGGCACGCATTAGCACATCGGGCGATGCCACCGCCCAAAAAGGCGATTTGCAAAGCAGTCCTGTGGTATTGCAACCAAAAGGGGTAACTGTGATGATTGATAAAGTTCACTAAAATGCTTAATACCAAGTTTGATTGGTCGATTTTGGTATGGTTTTGGCTTTAGTGGCACAATCGGTTGGCAAAATATCCAATACCGCTTGCCACTGGTGTTGTATTTTACGGTAGGATTTTTGGTGTTTGTCAAACACGGTTAAGCCAGTTTCGGACAAAAGTTGATAAACACTGCGTTCTGTTATCCATGCAAGTGGCTGTGTATCGATATTGGCAAAACATTGTTGTAGCTTTGTGTTTGGAGATCCATCTGTGAGCAATTGGCCACGCACCCGATTGACCAATACATGAATGCCAACTTTGCCTTTTTTTATCCGTTTTATTTCATGAAGCTGTTTTAAAAAACGTTTGGTGCTGTCGGTATCAAAAAATGAGGGCAATGTTGGTATGATAATTAGTTGACATTCGTTCACCAATTGCGACAGTTTTTCACCACTCATTGCCCCTTGACCGTCGATAATTAACCAATCTTGTGCGTTGGCATTGTTTGGTAGGTTGCCAATATCGCGTTCGTCCCGCCAATCCAAACCAACAATTGGCAAAGCGGTTTTTGGGCGGATTTTTAACCAACGTAGGCTTGATTTTTGACTGTCAGTATCTGCCAAAAATACTTGAGATTCTTGTGTTGTTGCTTGTTTGGCAATTGCAACTGCAAGGGTTGTGGCAATCGTGGTTTTGCCACAGCCACCTTTTTGATTGGCAATTAAAATTTTGTGCATGTTTACTCCTTTTTATCCTTGTTGCTTAACGAACCAACCTTTATTTTAACAAAATAGTTGTAAGATTTTTACAAAAATGGCAAACTTTGTCCTATAATTACCACTAAGCTATCATTATCAAAAAGCTATCATTATAACAAAGCTGTCAAACCAAACAAGCGATCAAGCATAGCAAACGCAAAATTGCATGGTAAAAAAATTGCATGGTAAAAAATGACAACAAACAATGACAACAAATCGTTTAATCACATTGGATATGCGTTTGGGTTACATGCGTTTGGATTGTTCGCATTAATATCTGTTGGATTTTGTCAACAGGCATCGGCTGATGGTTTTTTGTTGCCCGACACAACGCCAAAAAATGACTGGGTGGAGCAACAACAAAACAGCCTTAGTGCAAGCCTTAATAAAACCGCCCATAAACTGGACACGTGGTTTGGCATGACCGATCCTAATAATCCTGCAAAGGCAAACTTGCGCGTTATTATAGATAACAATTGGAGTCAAACAGGCGGCGTGCGCAGCAAGATCCGTTTGCGTGGCAAGGTAAAATTACCGACACTTGAGCGAAAATTAAGCGTTGTGTTTGGTGATGACAGATTGGAGGAGGATCAAAGCCAAAAAACGCGCTTGGCATTGCCAAAAAAATCAGCAACCAAACGCACAGGCGATCTGAATGCAACATCACCAACAGAAAAAATCGACACGCAAAACAATGCATCATTGGCGGTGCGTTGGTCGGATTTTAGTGAACAACTGCCCTTTAAAACTGATTTTGATGTGGGTATTCGTTCGCGTGGCAATGTGTTTGTGCGTTTAAAAATTGGCAAAGATTGGCAATTTGGTGATAAAACCAAACTTGTTACCGAACAAACCTATCGCTATAGCAAACGCGGTAAAAATGAATTTTTTAGCCACTGGGAAGGGCGTTATCAACAAAGCGAAAACATTGACATTAGTGCACCTATTAACCTTGAATATCATGAAAATCGTGATGATGATTTAAACTGGAATGCCTCGTTATTACAAACACGTTATTATAAAAATCAACAAAAGTTGAGTTATGGGCTGTATGCCAGTGGTTTTGTCAATGATTATCATGCCAATATTAACCGCATAGGCACAGTTGTGTCATGGCGACAACCGATTTGGCGTAAGTGGTTATTTTTGCAAACAGATCTTGATTATTTGAATAATAAACGCGATAAGCGTGCGCATGAATTTGGCGGATTGGTGCGATTAGAAATGTTGTTTTGAGTTTACCGTTTTAGCACTGACTGTTTTAACACTTGATTGAAGGTGTCAAGTGTTAAAAGCAAAAATCTTAAAAACTAAAAATCTTAAAAATTAAAAATTTTAAAAGCAAAATGTTAAAAAGCAAGCACTAAATCAGCGGATTTATCGTTGGGATTTTATTGAGTTTTGCGACTTTTTTCAGGTGTGTTGGGTTGTTTGGATCAAACGTTTGTACCTTAGGGGCGGCTGGTATGCCTTTTTGTTGTAAACTTGCACTGATTTGTCCTGCTTGAATGTTTTCACCCTCAAACACGCTTGGTAACGCGTTACGGTTTAATGCCAAATTTTCAAAATCAAACAAATTTCTATCGGCAAGCTGTGATGGTGCAACATTTTGTAGCGCACCAAAAATTGAGTTTAGGCGATTTGGGTATTGTTTATCCCACGTTTGCAGCATTTCGTTTATCATAGCGCGCTGTAGGTTTTCTTGACTGCCACACAAATTGCACGGAATAATCGGAAATTGTTTATAATTGGCATATTTGATGATGTCTTTTTCTTCTACATAAGCAAGTGGGCGGATAAGTACATTTTGTTCATCGTCAGACAACAATTTAGGAGGCATGGCTTTTAAACTGCCACCGTGAAATAAATTTAGAAAAAACGTTGCCATAATGTCATCTCTATGATGTCCAAGGGCAATTTTGGTTGCACCGATTTGTTTGGCAAAGCCGTACAACGAACCGCGACGCAAGCGAGAGCACGCCGAGCAATAAGTTTTGCCCTCAGGCACGATGCTTTTGACAATGCTGTAAGTGTCTTTTTCCAAAATATAATAAGGAATTTGGTGTTGGCTAAGATAATTGGGTAAAACATCTTCTGGAAAATTTGGTTGTTTTTGGTCAAGATTTACCGCCACCACATCAAAACTAATCGGTGCGATGTTTTTTAAAAACAGCAGTATATCAAGCAAGGTGAAACTGTCTTTGCCCCCTGAAATACACACCATAACCACATCACCATTTTCTATCATGTTATAATCGTGAATGGCGTGTGATACTTGACGGCGGATTTTCTTTTGTAATTTGCGAAACCGCACCGATTTAATGTTGTCATTTTCTTTCAACATAATATTACCTTAAAAATTAAAAAACTAAAAAAGCTAAAGAATAAAAGCTAAGAATAAGCGTATTATAGCTTAAATTGCGTTGTTTTTGACAATTTTTAGTTTTGACAATTTTTAGCGATTTGGACAAGTTTTGCAAAAAAAATGTAAAAAAACGATAAATTTTTATATGAATTGGTTATAATGTGCAATTAATTTTAACTTTGATTGGTTTTGAATAACTATGGTTGATCCAAGCAAATCCACTTTTGGTGCAACAACAAATTCTGATTCTATTAATCCTGATCCTACTATCCTTGACGAAGCTGATGACATTGTTAAAAGTGAAAAATCTGCGCTGAATATGTCAGGAGTGTTGTTGGCATTTGTAACAAGTTTGGTGATTGTGGCAGTCATGGGAATGATTCTTGGACAAAAAATTGGTTATAGTCGCGGTGTTAGCCATAGTATTGAAGATCGGCTAACTGGCAATGGTGAAGAAGCATCAACGCAAAACATCAAAGCCTTAAAACTCAAAGTAGACACGCTACAAAATCAAGTCAATACCGCCCAACAAGAACGCGATATCAGTTTGGCAAATTTGGAAAAACTGCGCGATGATATGAACAAGTTGCATATTACCAATTTACAATTGCAACAAAGCCGGGCGTTTTTGACCGAAAGTTTGGCTAGCAAAGGCGGTATGACGTTACAGATTATCGGTGCAAAAATAGCCCCCTTGCCTGAAAATGCCTATGAATATCGTTTTGATGTTGGCATGGTGGATAGTGGCAATCAAGAGCGGCTGCTGACACCAAAACTTACCTTGCTTGATGACGTGAATATGGTGGAAGTGCCACTTGAACCAAAAAATTATGGCATTAACGGTGTTGTGTTAATTCGTGGGCGTTTTGTGATGCCAAAGGATTTTAAACCAAAACAAGCCAAACTGGAGCTTTCGGTGGCAGGGCAAACCATTGAGCAGATTTATGATTGGCAATATGGACAACCGGTTGCTGATTTGCCTTACTCACTAGAAGAATTATCCGAACTGGACAAACGTCCAATTGCAGCGATCGAAGCGGAACAACAAGCCAAACAACAAACCAAACAACAATAAACCAAATAAGCTGGTGTTAAAATATGACCAACACGAAAATGCATTTTTTGCCAACTTTTAAAATTTTACCAATGTTGCCCTGTTGTCATTTGGATAATGACAACGAGCAAGACACGGATCTGTTATTGGCTCCAGAGCTTAAGACAGAAGAGCCACAGTATTTTGCAGTGGTTTTGTATAATGATGATTATACGCCAATGGGTTTTGTGGTAGAGGTGCTGATGGATTGTTTTCAAATGCCAATGGTTAAAGCATTAGAGGTTATGTTGGCGGTGCATCGCGAAGGGCGGGGTGTTGCAGGCGTGTATTCGCGTGATATTGCTGAAACCAAATCCTGGGCGGTTAATACGGCTGCACGCAAAGCAGGCTATCCGCTGCTGGCCTTGGTAGAGCCTTGCTAATTAACCTTGCTAATTTAAGTTGGCTTGAATGGCTGAAAGGATTGTGCGATGGATTGTTTGCCAGTTGTCGTTTAAGCCTTACTAAAATTACCTTGATTTTAGCCACTTTAGGCTTTATAGTGATGAATAATTTGTGTTTTTATTCTAAGGAAAATCAATGATTAGTTTGGCTTTACAAAAAGATTTACAACGCATTTTACTGTCTGCATCAGAACAGCGTCATGAGTATTTAACCCTTGAGCATTTATTGTTGGGATTGATTGACAAAAATGAAAGTGTAATTGAGTGTTTGGTAGCTTGCAAGGCGGATTTAGATGTTTTGGAGCAAGAATTAACCAACTATATTGCCAAAAATGTGGCAACGATCCAAAATGCAAGTCATGTACCACAACACACACGCGGTTTTGACCGTACCATTCAGCGAGCGGTATTTCATGTACAGTCTGGTGCAACGCCACGCTTGGTAGAGGGGGCGGATTTGTTGGTGTCTATGTTTGCTGAAAATGACGTTTATGCTGTGTATTTGTTAAAAAAACAAGGCATTACCAGACTTGAGCTAACCCAATATTTATCGCATGGCAACCAAGCACTTTCTGAAAATGATGACGATGTACAAACGCCCAACGACAAACCTAAAAATACCAGTGAATCTGCTTTATTGCAATATACGCAAAATTTAAACGAAAAAGCCCGCCTAGGCAATACCGATCCGTTAATCGGACGCCATGCTGAAATTGAACGCACCGCCCAAATTTTATGTCGGCGCCGTAAAAACAACCCCTTGTTGGTAGGCGATCCGGGGGTTGGTAAAACGTCTATTGCTGAAGGGCTTGCGTGGCTGATTGTCAATGACAAAGCCCCAAAACCGCTACAAGACTGTGAGATCTATGCTCTTGATATTGGTGGGTTGATCGCAGGGACAAAATTTCGCGGTGATTTTGAAAAACGCATTAAAGCCTTGCTTGATGAACTCAAAAGCACGCCGAATGTGATTTTGTTTATTGATGAAATTCATATGATAATTGGTGCAGGATCCTCTATGAACAGTACGATGGACGTGTCAAATTTGCTAAAACCTGCACTGGCAAATGGCAGTTTACGCTGTATTGGATCGACCACATTTGTAGAATACCGCCAAGTGTTTGAAAAAGATCATTCTTTGGCACGGCGTTTTCAAAAAATTGATGTCAATGAACCCGGTATCGATGACACCATTGCGATTTTGCACGGTTTAAAGTTGCATTATGAACAATTTCACCGCGTTAAATATAGCGATAACGCATTAAAAACGGCTGTTCATTTGTCAGTGAAACACATTCATGAGCGTTTTTTGCCCGACAAAGCCATTGATGTAATTGATGAAGCAGGGGCGTTTGTGCGTTTACAAAATAATGCTACTGGCATTGAGTTGGACAAAACCATTATAGACAAAACCATTGAGTTGGACAAAACCGAACAAATGCCAATGATTGACACAGCGGACATCGAAAAAATCATTGCCAAAATTGCACGTATTCCTGAAAAAACCGTTTCTAGCGATGATAAGGAAAATTTAAAAAACCTTGAGGAAAATCTAAAACATTTGGTATTTGGACAAGACGATGCAATCAAAACCTTGGTAGATGCGATTAAATTATCCAGAGCTGGGTTAAAACCTGATAACAAGCCGATCGGATCGTTTATGTTTGCAGGGCCAACAGGTGTGGGCAAAACCGAAGTTAGTCGACAATTGGCAAATTTATTAGGCATTGAACTGTTGCGATTTGATATGTCAGAATATATGGAATCTCATACCGCATCGCGCTTGATTGGTGCACCTCCTGGGTATGTGGGTTTTGATCAAGGTGGACTGTTGACCGAAAAAATCAATCAATTTCCATATTGTGTGCTCTTGTTAGATGAAATTGAAAAAGCTCACCCTGATGTGTTTAATCTGTTGCTACAAGTCATGGATCACGGTACATTGACCGACAACAATGGACGCACGTCAAGTTTTAAACAAGTCATTTTAATCATGACAACCAATGTTGGTGCTGATAGCATTAGCCGAGCCAGTATGGGCTTTACCGAGCAAGATCACAGCCGCGACAACAGCGAGGCGATAAAACGGGTATTTAGCCCTGAATTTCGTAACCGTTTGGACGCGATAGTTCATTTTAATCCGCTGGATATGTTGGTGATTGATTCGGTTGTGGATAAATTCTTAACAGAGTTACAAGCACAGCTTGATGATAAGCAAATCATTCTTGAAGTTGATGATACGGTGCGAGCTTATTTGGCAAACAAAGGTTATGATCGCTTAATGGGGGCAAGGCCGATGAGTCGTTTAATTCAAGATGAGATCAAAAAACCACTGGCAGAGATGATTTTGTTTGGTGATTTAGCAAATGGTGGCATCGTTGAACTTGTTATGACAAATCATGATGAAGGCTCAAATGACATACAGCGTGATAATACGCAACATGATAGTACACAGCGTATTGATATGAAAGTTGTGAAAAAAAATGCCAAACCAATGACGCAAGCGGATAATGTTGTCTAAAGCACAGGAATGATTATGAAAAAACGTATTGCGATTCTCGGTGCGACAGGATCAATTGGCGATAGTGCGTTATCCGTGATTGCAAAACACCCAGATCGCTATCAAGTTGTGGGTTTATCGGGTTTTTCACGCTTGGAAAAACTGCTAAAACTTTGCCAAACTTTTTTGCCAAAATATGTGTGTATACCGTCTGATAAAGTGGATAGGTTTCAAGATTTGTTGCACCAAGCCAATTTAACTTGTGAAATTTTGTCAGGATCGCAGGGTTTGGATGCATTGGCAAGCCTAGATGATGTGGATATGGTTGTGGCATCTATTGTTGGATCGGCAGGCTTGTCATCTACATTATCCGCTGTGAAAGCAGGTAAAACGGTATTGCTTGCCAATAAAGAAGCCTTGGTGATGGCGGGTGAATTGATGATACAAGAAGCAGTGCGTTCCGGGGCGGTTTTGTTGCCACTTGATAGCGAGCACAATGCGATTTTTCAATGTTTGCCAACCGATGTTCAGCAAAACCGCCAAGCGATTCACGATCCAAAAAAAGGCATAAAACAGTTGTGGCTTACCGCATCGGGTGGTGCGTTTTTGGACAAAAGCTATCAAGACATGCAAAACGCCAGCATTGCCCAAGCGGTAAAACACCCAAACTGGCCGATGGGACAAAAAATCTCGGTGGATTCGTCGACCATGATGAATAAAGGTTTGGAATTAATAGAGGCTGGTTATTTGTTTGGTATGTCTGTGGACAATATCAAAGTGGTGATACATCCGCAAAGTATCATTCACTCTATGGTGGAGTATGTTGACGGCTCGTGGCTCGCTCAGCTTGGCATACCCAATATGCAAACCCCAATTGCACATGCGTTGGCATACCCTGAACGTATTGAAAGTGGTGTGGCGAAGTTGGATTTATTTAGCCTAAGCAATTTGACGTTTTTACCCCCAGATTTACAAAAATTTCATTGCTTAACTTTGGCATATCAAGCCATGCAAGCGGGAAGTTACGCTTGCATTGCACTCAATGCAAGCAATGAAGTGTCCGTGGCGGCGTTTTTAGCCAACAAAATTCGTTTGACGGATATTGCAGATATAAATGAAGCTGTGTTAAATAAAATTAATCAACAAACAATCGGTTCGCTCGATGACATTTTGGCGATGGATCAATTGGCAAGACAATTGGCAAATGGATTTGTTGCTAATTTTGTAAAGAAAAATTAAAAAAATAAGGTAATTTATGAATTTTTTGTTAATTATTTTATCTGCCATGTTGGTGTTAGCCCCTTTGGTTGCTTTGCATGAATGGGGGCATTATATCGTTGCACGTTTGTGTGGCGTTAAAGTGTTGACTTATTCTATCGGTTTTGGGCCAAAACTGTTCCATTGGACGAGCAAAAAAACAGGCATTAATTACGCCATTTCTGCCATTTGGCTTGGTGGTTATGTCAAAATGTTAGACGAACGCGAAGGTGAGGTTGCGGACAATGAAAAGCACTTGGCGTTTAACAATCAACACCCGCTAAAAAAAATTGCCATTGTCATTGCAGGGCCTATGATGAATTTTATCATTGCGATTTTTTTGTATTGGCTGCTGTTTATGACGCCCAGCGAACAATTGTCAACAAAAATTGGCTCTATTGTTGCCAATAGCCCTGCCAGTCAGGCTGCTTTACAAGTTGGTGATGAAATTATTGCCATTGACAACAAAACGGTTGATACTTGGCAAGCGATCAATTATGCGTTGGCTAATCGTATGGGTGAAACGGGCAATATCAGAGTTACTGTACAAAATGCTAAGGGCGAATTTTCCTATCAGTTGCCGATTGGCGATTTTATGCAAAATGATGGCAAGCCTGTAAACAGTCTAGAAAGTCTTGGCGTTTTACCGTGGCAACCACAGATTGAACCGATTGTTGGTAAGATTGGCGAGAATACGCCTGCACAACGCCAAGGTTTACAGCCAAATGATAAAATTTTGTCGGTAAACAATCAAGCAATTAACGATTGGATAAGTTTTACCAAAATTATCCAACAAAATCCTGAAAAAATGTTGGCGGTTAAAGTATTGCGTGCGGATAAAACCGTGGCATTGGATCTGATCCCACAAATTAACAAGGATAATATGGGGCATGAATATGGACAAATTGGTGCTGGGGTGAAGCGCAGTGAAATTCACATTCCTGATGCATACAAAAAAACCGTGGTGTACGCTCCGCTGCCTGCGATGCACCAAGCATTAAACCATACCTATGATTTGAGTGTGATGACGGTTAAGTCTATAGGAAAAATGGTTACAGGTCTGATAGGGTTGGATAATATTTCAGGGCCGATCACCATTGCTAAGGTTGCCAATCAAAGTGTGAGTATGGGTTGGCAAGCGGTTTTATCGTTTATGGCCATGATTAGTCTAAGTCTTGCTGTGATGAATTTGTTGCCCATTCCTGTACTAGATGGCGGACATTTGGTGTATTATATTATTGAGCTTATTCGCGGTAAGCCTTTATCCGAACAGCTACAAATCGTAGGGCTAAACATTGGTATGGTGCTAATGGGAGCGTTTATGTTGTTGGCGATTAGCAACGATATTAACCGACTTTTATAACCTATATCAGTTGTCAAGTGCTTGTTGCTTAAACGCTTGTTGCAATGCTTGCTCTACCTCAAAAATCCGACTTTGACAAACTTGATACGCACTGATGGATTCGGAGACAATTTGCATGAGTTCATCAATGTTTGGTTGTTGATTTTGTTGTAACAGTTGGGCGTTGTGTTGCAGCACCTCATAAGCAGATTGAAAATTTTGTTTAGATTTCATAAATCACCTATTAATAATAACTAAAAAAATAACAACTAAAAAAATAACAACTAAAAACAATTTTAGCAAAACTAACCCACTGTAACTGGTACGATACCGTCTTTTAGTTCAATGTTTAAGGCTTGCTTTGGTTGGATTTGATTGACAGAGGTTATGATTTGTTGTTGTTCATTTCGTATAATACTGTAGCCTTGGTTAAGAATATTTTTAGGGTTTTGTAATAAAATCAAGGCACGCAATTGTTCAGATTGTTGTTTGGCTTGTTGGATTTGTTGAAAACTTAGGTATTTAATGTTCTGTAATTGTTGATTGGTTTGTTGTTTGGCAAGGGCTAATTGTTGTTTTGCCAATTGGTTAATTTGTAACAATGGTGCGTTAATTTGTTGTTTGTGCTGTAAAATTTGTTGTTGGCTGATTGTTCCAATTTGCAAAAAAGCGTTTTTGGCTGCTTGAGTAATGCTTGACAAATGTTTATAAATATTGGCAATTACCTTAGAGGGCGTGTCAAAACTGGTGTGGGCGACTTCATCTAACAGTACGCGATCGCGTTCATGTCCAATGCCAACCCATACCGGTAAGGGCAATTTGGCAAGAAAAGCCGACAATTGGTAATCATTTAAATACGCCAAATCACCAACCGAACCGCCTCCGCGAATAATCACCAAAATATCAGGCAAAATCTGTTGTGCGTGCAAATGTTCAAGCCCTGTGTTAATGGCTTTTTGAATGCTATCAGGGGCGTGATTGCCCTGAAAAGTGGCGTGCTGATAAAAAAATTGGCATGCTTTTGTGCGTTGTAAACGATCAGCATCCGCTCGAAAATCACCAAGCCCTGCGGCATTTTCTGGGGCAATGACCAATACGTTTTGAATGTCAAAAGGGGTGGTAAGTGATTGATTTTTGGTTAATAAATCATTGTCTGCCAGTTTTTGTAGCATTTGTTGGTATTTTTGAGCCATTTCACCTAAGGTAAAACTTGGATCAATATCCAAAATCGTTACCGAAAAACCGTACTGTGGGTGAAAATTGGCGTTAATTTTAAACAGCAAAGTTAAGCCTTTGTCTGGCGTTATGCCTGTGGTTTGTTCAAAACGGCGTATCACCTTGTTAGCATTAGATCGCCACAGATTGCCACGACAACTGGCATTAATTTTACCATCTGTGTCTTTGTCCGCCAATTCAAAATAAAAATGCCCACTTTTGCTAGAGACACTGCGAATTTCAGCCTTTACCCACGCACTATGCAAGGTTTCATGAATCACCAATTGCACGGTTTGTAGATAATCGGCAAGGCTTAGTGTGTGGTTTTGTGGTGGTTTATCTGTTTGTTCATTTTCATCAAGCAATGATAGCAAAAAATCGTCCGGAGTTTGAGTGATAAGGCGTGGCATTTTATGAAACTGTTTTTATTAAGATCTATTTTTTATTAAGAGCTGTTTTTATCAGGTTTTGGGTGATTAGGCATTTATCCTAACGTTAAATTGACAAAAAAGCAACCAGAATTTTCTAATTGCTTTTTGTTTATAAGCAGAATTTTATGATTAACTTATGATTAAAGTTTGCTGGTTAATTCTGGCAATATTTGGAATAAATCACCCTCTAAGAAATAATCTGCCACTTGAGCAATGGGTGCATCTGGATCATTGTTAATTGCAACGATGACTTTAGAGTCTTTCATTCCTGCCAAGTGCTGAATTGCCCCTGAAATGCCTACAGCAACGTACAAGTTCGGTGCAACGATTTTACCTGTTTGCCCCACTTGTAAATCGTTTGGCACATAGCCTGCATCAACGGCGGCTCTTGAGGCACCCATGGCTGCACCCAATTTGTCCACTAATGGTTCAAGGTAGGTTTTGAAATTTTCGCCATTGCCCAAGGCACGACCGCCTGATACGATAATTTCGGCTGATGTCAATTCTGGGCGTTCGGATTTTGCCAATTCTTCACCAACAAATTTTGATTTTGCCAAATCTTCTATCACAGAAACCGTCTCAATAGGGGCTTGTGCACCTTCGCTTGCCATATCAAATGCGGTACTGCGCACGGTAATGACTTTTTTGTTTTCGGTGTTTTTTACAGTTGCAATTGCATTGCCTGCATAAATTGGACGTTCAAAGGTTTGTTCATCAAGCACAGCGGTGATATCAGACACCATATTGACATCTAATAATGCTGCAACGCGTGGCATAAAGTTTTTGCCAGTTGTTGTAGCAGAGGCTAAAATATGGCTATAATCACCTGCCAAACCAACGACCAATTTTGCCACATTTTCGGCTAATTGATTGGCATATACCGCATTGTCTGCCAACAAAACTTTACTTACGCCTGTGATTTTGCTTGCTTGCGTGGCAACGGCTTCACAATCCGATCCTGCGACCAAAACCACCACATCAGAACCAATTTTTTGCCCTGCGGTAATTGTGTTTAAAGTGGCTTTTTTTAATTCGTTATTATCGTGTTCGGCATAAACTAAAACAGTCATAAGGGTTTCCTTTTATTCTTTATCGTTTAAAATATTCTTTATCGTTTAAAACGATGTATAAAACATAAAGTTAAATTAAGTTAAGGTAAGTTAATCAAATCACTTTTGCTTCATTTTTTAATTTGTCAATCAATATGTCAACCGAACCCACTTTGATACCCGCTTTACGTTCTGCAGGAGGGACAACTTTGGTAATTTCAATGTTTGATGCGGTATCTACCCCAAAATCAGCAGGGGTTTTTGTGTCAAGTGGTTTTTTCTTAGCGGCCATGATGTTTGGCAATTTGATGTAACGTGGTTCATTTAAGCGTAAATCAGTGGTAATCACCGCAGGCAATGCCAACTCAACCGTTTGTAAACCACCGTCAACTTCGCGCGTAACTTTTACTGCACCGTTTTCAACACTCACCTTGGACGCAAATGTACCTTGACCGATGTTCATTAATGCTGCTAACATTTGACCGGTTTGGTTGTTGTCATCATCAATTGCTTGTTTGCCTAGAAAAATCAAATCTGCATTTTCAGATTCGGCAATGGATTTTAAGAGTTTGGCAATTTGTAAAGGACGAACTGGATCGCTGGATTCTACCAAAATCCCACGATCTGCACCAAGTGCCATTGCACTGCGAAGTTGTTCTTGCGATTCTTTTGCCCCAATTGACACTGCGACAATCTCAGTTACCACGCCTTTTTCTTTTAAACGCACCGCTTCTTCTACCGCAATTTCGTCAAAAGGGTTAAGCGACATTTTGACATTTGCCAATTCAACGCCCGAATTGTCTGCTTTTACGCGAATTTTAACGTTATGATCAACGACACGCTTAACTGCGACTAATACTTTCATACATGCCTCATTTTGTTGTTTAAAAACTAAAATAACTAAATTTATTTATCAATGTAAAATTTATTCAATGTAAAAAATGTAAAATTTAATGTAAAAATTGGTTTTTGATATCATGCGATAAATTTTACAATAAATCAAGTGATAAATTATGATAAAGTTGTGGGTTTTTAGTCATCAATTTGTCAATGTTTTGCAAAGTTATGGTTACAATTAACGGTTACTTTAACAAAATCGTTGGTTGATAACCCTTGGCCTCTTTTGAACCATCAAAAGGCACAACAACCCCATCTTCATAGGTGATATAAACTTGGTATTTTACAGTTGTGTCAGGTGTTGCAGGGTTTTTTGCGATAAACGGAAAAGCGGTGTATTCTCCTGCTTCCATACGCCCTGTATAGACAACTTTTTTGATATCACCATTGCTGGATTTTTCAGTGGTATAAGTCCAATTTGGCATTGGGTGAATAAACAGCAGTTTTACCTCGGTTGGGATAACAAACTCTATTTTGGTAATGGCTTGATGTCGATTGGTTGGCACGTTTAGGCGAAAGTGGTCAGATTTGCCAGACATGCTATCCACGCCATTGGCAAAATTGCGAATGGTAACGTGGGCTTGTGCTTGTGAAAATAATCCAATACCGCACAGTAGGGCAATTGATAAAGATTTTATAGGGTTCATGTTATGCTCCTTTTTAAAGCTCTTTTTTAAACATGCAACTTTTAAAACAATATGCTTAAAACAATATGTAATTTAAAACAAAATATGTATTTAAAACAAAATATGTATTTAAAACAAAATATGTATTTAAAACAAAATATGTATTTAAAACAATATGCAACTTTTAGATAAAACCATAATTATTTAAATAAAACCACAATTATTCGCTTGAGGCAAAAAAACTTGCATCAAATGCCATCATGGGCGTGCTTGTGGCTTTTACCATAGCGATATGGGAGTCTAAGCGTGGCAACATGCGACTGATATAAAAATTGGCAAGGTTTGCTTTGTCATTTGCAAATTGTCCACCTTTTTTTGCCGATGCTTCTACCATAAGTCCCCACATATAAGCAAAACTTACATAACCAAAGGCTTGTAAATAATCCACCGCATTGGCATTAATTTCATCTTTTTTATCTAAATTGTTAAGCACTGATGTGGTTAAATCCAATAATTTATCAGCAGAGGTTAACATGGCGGTTTTAATGGCATGATCAGTGGCCATATTATCACAAAAGTTTTTGATTTCATTGACAAAATCTGTAACAAACGCCCCACGGTTTTTGACAACTTTACGCCCTAATAAATCCAGTGCTTGAATGCCATTTGTGCCTTCATAAATTTGACTGATACGCGTATCACGCACGATTTGTTCCATGCCCCATTCGCGAATATAGCCATGACCGCCGAACACTTGTTGACAATCAATGCTCGCTTCAAAACCACGATCGGTTAAAAATGCCTTAGCAATGGGGGTTAATAATGCAACACGCTCCGAGGCTTGTTTGGCGGTTTCGCTATTGTCGCTAAATTTGGCGGTGTCAAGCTGTTTTGCAACATACATAGCAAAACAACGCGAAGCTTCGCTAATCACTTTGGCATTTAACAGCATGCGACGCACATCGGCGTGATGAATGATACTGTCAGCTGATTTGTTGGCGTTTTTTATACCGCTATCAGCACGGCCTTGCGTACGTTCATTGGCATAGGCGGCGGCGTTTTGGTAAGCAAGTTCAGCCGCTCCAAGGCCTTGTAATCCCATAGTTAAGCGTTCATAATTCATCATGACAAACATGCCAGCAAGCCCTGTGTTTTCTGCACCAACCAGCCAACCTTTTGCACCGTCAAAATTCATCACGCAAGTTGCTGATGCCTTAATGCCCATTTTGTGTTCAATAGAACCTGCTTGTACAGCGTTTCTTTCACCCAACGATCCATCTGGTTTGACTAAAAATTTTGGCACAACAAACAAAGAAATGCCTTTTGAGTCATCGGGAGCGTTTGGTGTTTTGGCAAGCACCAAATGAATGATGTTATCAGATAAATCATGCTCGCCTGCGGTAATAAAAATCTTAGTGCCTGTAATGTTAAACGAACCGTCATCGTTTGGTGTGGCCTTGGTTTTGATAATGCCTAAATCCGTCCCTGCGTGTGGTTCGGTTAAGCACATTGTGCCTGTCCATTCACCTGAATAAATTTTTTCAAGATAGGTTTTTTTCTGTTCATCAGAACCATTGGCAAGCAGGCATAAACACGCACCGCTGGATAAATTTGGATAAAGTGCAAAAGATTGATTGGTAGAAAATAACATTTCATCAGACAGCATGGTTACCATTTTTGGCATGCCTTGACCGCCAAATGCCAAATCACCTCCGAGCCCAATCCAGCCGCCATCAGCATATTGTTTAAAGGCATCTTTAAAACCTTTTGGTGTGGCAACTTTACCATCACCCAAATACATCGCACCTTCTTCATCGCCTGTGCGATTGAGTGGCAACAGCACATTTTTGCTAAATTTTGACATTTCTTGCAAAATCATGCCAACGGTATCTGTGTCTAAGTGTGATAATTGTTCGTTATTTTGCCAAAACTGCTTGGCATCAAACACATCATTTAAAATAAACTGCATTTCACGAATGGGGGCATGGTAAATCATAAAATCTCCCTGATTAAACCTGATTAAAATAGATATAGATTGAGTTGAAAAACCAATCCAACATAAACACCAATCTAACATGAATATTAATCTAACGCATTTTTTGGCATAACCATAGGTTGGTTTATGACCAATCGGTCATTTTGCTAAAACAATCAATTAAACCCATTAAAAAAGTTAAACTTAAAAAAGTTAAACCAATTAAAAAAGCAGTCATTGATTTTTTAAAATTTCTTAAATTTAAACTTGACTAAATAAGTCGGAATTGTTTATAATACCCAAAAGTGTTTATATAGCGATGTTTTAGTAAGAGTTTAGCAAGAAGTTTAGCAAGAATGGTTGTCAGATTGTTAGTCTTTATTTAAAAGATATTTAAGAGAATTTTAAAAAATTTTGGAGCAGTTATGCGGTTAACCACTCGTGGACGGTATGCGGTAACAGCGTTGTTGGACTTGGCATTACAAGACAGTCAGCACGATGTGGCGGTGTCTTTGTCAGATATTGCAAAACGCCAAGAAATATCCATTTCTTATTTGGAGCAATTATTTTCAAAATTGCGTAAAAAAGGCTTGGTAGTCAGTACGCGCGGTGCTTTGGGTGGTTATCGCATTGCAAAACCACTCAATGAAATTAGCATTATGCACATTATTTCAGCGGTAGATGAATCCGTAGATGCACGAGCGTGTGAGGGTGAGGGCAATTGTCAAGACGGTGCAATGTGTTTGACTCATGATTTGTGGTCAGGGCTTTCTTATCATATTGAACAATATTTATCCAATGTAACATTGGCGGAATTGATTCATAAGAAAAATATCCGTAATATCGCTGAACGTCAACGCAAAATGCTAGAAGAAAACCATGAACAAGTTGTTCAACTAAAATTTGATGAGCTTTCTCAAAAAGCCCAAAACCAAAACAACCAAAACAACAAAAGTAACCAAAAAAAGCAACCCAAAACAATTCATGAAAAAACCAGTACTGAAAAACCCAGTACTGAAAAAACAATTAATACCGAAGTGGTAAAGCAAAAAGCATCGCATCATGATACTATGCAACATAGTACAACGCAACATAATACAATGCAACATGGTACTATGCCACTTCCAAAAAAATCGCTTTCAAAAAACTATCAAACCAACAAAAAACCCTTGGAGAACATGCCAGCATGAGCCAGCTTATTTACTTAGATTACGCCGCTACCACGCCTGTTGATGAACGGGTTGCTCAAAAAATGATGCAATATTTGACCTTTGATGGTGTTTTTGGCAATCCTGCATCGCGTTCGCACGGTTTTGGTTGGCAAGCAGAAGAAGCGGTTGAAAACGCTCGTTTACAAATTGCTGAATTGGTGAATGCCGATCCGCGTGAAATTGTCTTTACCTCAGGGGCAACCGAGTCAAACAACCTAGCAATCAAAGGTGCAGCCCAGTTTTACAGCACCAAAGGCAAACACATTATTACCAGTAAAATTGAACATAAGGCGGTATTAGATACTTGTCGTGAGTTAGAAACTCAAGGTTTTGAGATCACTTATCTTGAACCTATGCCACAAACAGGCTTAATCACCCTTGACAGTCTAAAACAAGCATTGCGCGAAGATACGATTTTGGTAAGTTTGATGATGGTGAACAACGAGCTTGGCACACTGACTGATGTGGCAAGTATTGGTGAGTTTTTGCGTGAAAAAGGCGTTATTTTTCATGTTGATGCCGCTCAAGCAGCAGGCAAAACGCCGATCGATTTACAAAATATGAAAGTGGATTTGATGAGTTTTAGTGGGCATAAAATCTACGGCCCAAAAGGAATTGGTGCGTTATATGTACGCCGTAAGCCTCGTGTGCGTATCAAAGCCCAAATGCACGGTGGCGGTCATGAACGTGGCATGCGTTCTGGTACACTTGCTACGCACCAAATCGTGGGTATGGGCGAGGCGTTTGCAGTGGCTAAAGAGCGTATGGCAGATGATGAAGCTTACATCACCAAATTGCGTGAACGTTTATGGAATGGCCTAAAAGATTTAGAACAAATTTACTTAAACGGTGATATTAACCACAGCATTCCTAATATTGTGAATATTAGTTTTAATTTTGTGGAGGGCGAAAGTTTGATGATGGCGTTAAAAGATTTTGCTGTATCTAGCGGTTCGGCGTGTACATCAGCAACCCTTGAACCATCATATGTACTTCGTGCCCTTGGTTTATCAGACGAACTTGCACATTCAAGCATTCGTTTTAGCTTAGGGCGTTATACCACCGAAGCGGATATTGACAAAGTTGTTGCACAAATGCGCGAAGCGGTACAAAAATTGCGTGAACTTTCACCACTTTGGGATATGTATCAAGAAGGGGTTGACTTGACCAAAGTTGAATGGCAGGAACATTAATTTTTAAACAAACCTTAAAAAACTTAACTTTTTAAAAATAAACTTATCCATCAGGTAAAATTGTAAAAATAACCACGCCCAATGAATAAGTTTAACAAAATGGAGCTAAAAAATGGCATATTCAGAACAAGTTATCGACCATTATGAAAACCCTCGCAATGTTGGCAACCTTGACAAAAACGCCAAAAATGTTGGTACAGGTATGGTTGGAGCCCCTGCGTGTGGCGATGTTATGCGACTGCAGATTCAAGTTGGTGATGATGGTATTATTCAAGATGCCAAATTTAAAACTTACGGCTGTGGATCGGCAATTGCATCAAGCTCACTGGTTACCGAATGGTTAAAAGGCAAAACCCTTGATGAGGCACGCACCATCAAAAATAAAGACATTGCCGAAGAACTTGCTTTGCCACCTGTAAAAGTACACTGTTCTGTGTTGGCAGAAGATGCTATTAAAGCGGCGATTGACGATTACCAAACCAAAATATCCGCTTAATCTAAGCATTGATTTTAAACATTGATTTTAACACTGTTATAAACTCATTGAGTATAAACAGAGTATAAACACTGATAAAACCGTTTTAAGTTAAAAATTTAAAACGGTTGTTTTAAAAATTTACTATAAAAATTTAATATAAGAATTTAATATTTGTTAACAATTACTGATTTGCTAACAACGAGGTTTATCATGATACAACTTACCCAAGATGCTGCCGACCACGTTCTAAGTTTTTTGCAAAACCGTGGGCATGGCGAGGGTATTCGTGTTGGTGTGCGTACCGCAGGCTGTTCTGGGCTTGCGTATGTGCTTGAATTTGTAGATGATCCTGACAGCAATGACAAACGTTTTGAAAGCAACGGCGTGTCGGTGTTTGTCGATCCAAAAAGCATGGTGTATTTAAACGGTTTACAGATGGATTTTGTCAAAGAAGGATTAAACGAGGGTTTTAAGTTTATCAACCCCAATCAAAAAGGCGAGTGTGGTTGTGGCGAGTCGTTTACAGTTTAGCTTTAAGACCGTTTAGCTGTTTAACTGTTTAAATTAACTGTTTAAATTAAAATGAAATGTAGCTTTTGATGGTAATAATTGATAGTAATGATTTATGAATTTTTTTGATTTATTTAATTTACCAACCGATTTTGATTTAGATCAAAACGCACTGGACAATCAACTTCGAGTGTTGCAAAGCCTGCATCACCCTGATGTGCAAACAGATCGTGCGGTGCAAGCAAAAGCCGAACAAATGTCGGCCTTAATCAATCACGCGTATCAAACCTTAAAATTCCCTGATAGCCGAGCGGTGCATTTGCTTGAGCTTGTCGGGCAAGCGTATGATTTAAGCCAATCCATTCGCGATTTGGATTTTTTGGATTTGGCAATGGATTTACGCATTGAACTTGATGAAGCGAGTGCTTTAGATTTACCAATATTGATCGAAAAGCTAAAACTTTGGATCAATGATATTTCCAAACAATTTCACCAAGCCTACAAGCAACAAGATTGGCAAACGGCGGTTGTATTGACCCAAAAACTTAAATTTTTGTTAAAAATTGATAAAGACATTGCCAAAAAAATGAATGAATTGGCTAAGTTAAATGATGATGACTTGTATGTTTGATGTTTAACTATTTTTTAACTGTTTTGTTTTTGTTGATTTTATTTTATAATAGCCAGCGATTTTTGTATTTTGTATCTTAACTTTCCTGATACTTTTTGTTTTTTTGACACGTTTTACTTTCTTGATAAATGATAAATTGGTTAATTTATGTCGTTACTTCAAATTGCTGAACCCAATCAAAGCACCAAGCCACATACGCATCGTTATGCTTTAGGCATTGATTTAGGTACAACGCGTTCGCTTGTTGCTGTGGTTCGTTCGGGTAAACCGCAGGTAATTGGTGATAAAGTTAGCGAATGCCAATCAGGGGCAACCGCTGATAGTATAGACTGTCAAAAACTGTTGCCTTCTGTGGTGTATTTTGGTAAAGACGATCAAGGAAATAACCAAACCTTGGTTGGTAGTTATGCCGAAGCGATGGCTGAAAAATTGCCACAATTTACCATACGTTCGGTGAAACGCTTTATGGGGCGAGCAAAAACGGATATTAAATTTAATCACCCATATGAATTGGTGGGCGAAAACAACGTTATGCCAAGCATTGCCACGCCACAAGGTGATAAAAACCCTGTGGAAATTTCTTCCATTTTGCTTAAACATTTGTATGATCGAGCCAAAAAAGCCCTGCCAGACAATAGTATCGTGGGTGCAGTGATTACCGTGCCTGCTTATTTTGATGAAGCACAACGTCAAGCAACCAAAGACGCGGCCAATTTAATTGGCTTGCATGTTATTCGCTTGCTCAATGAACCGACGGCGGCCGCTGTGGCATACGGTTTAGATAAAAACAGTGAACAAGTGTATCATTTGGTGTATGATTTGGGGGGCGGCACGTTTGATGTGTCAGTGTTAAAACTCAATCATAGCGTGTTTGAAGTGTTGGCAACTGGTGGTAACAGTGCATTGGGCGGTGATGATATTGACCGTTTGATTGCCAATTATTTGTTAAAAAGTGCTAATTTTGATCCAAAAAGCATTGACAATCAACAAAAACAAGCACTCAATGTGATTGCAAGGCAAGCCAAAGAAAAACTTACCACTCAAGACAGCATGGTTGTGAGTTTTCAGATTAACCAACAAACTTATCAAGTTACACTAAACAATGCCATCGTTGCTGAGGTGATTAAACCTGTAAGTGATCGCACCATTGTAATTTGTGATCAAGTGCTAAGAGATGCCAAATTAACTAAGGCGGATTTGCACGAGGTGGTGTTGGTGGGTGGCTCGACGCGTATGCCAATTGTGCAAAATTTGGTTGCCAATTATTTTGGTAAAAAACCGCTATGTCGGATCAATCCTGATGAGGTGGTAGCCTTGGGGGCAAGCAAATACGCCGATCAGTTGATTGGTGAAACCGATGATCAAATTTTATTGCTCGATGTTACGCCGTTATCACTTGGACTTGAGACTATGGGCGGTCTTGTTGAGGTGATTATTCCGCGCAACACGCCAATTCCTGTAAAACGCAAACAAGTATTTACCACGTATCAAGATTACCAAAATGCGATGATTGTTCATGTGGTGCAAGGCGAGCGAGATACGGTGAAAGACAATCGTTCGTTAGGGCAGTTTAAACTTACCGATATTCCTGCGATGAAAGCGGGAATTGCACGCATTGAGGTAACGTTTGCAATTGACGCCAATGGACAACTTACCGTAACCGCCCAAGAATTAACCACGGGCAAACACAGTGAAATTACGGTAAAACCGTCGTATGGGTTGTCAGCGACTGAACAAGAAAAATTGCTACAAGCGGGTTTTGATAACGCCATGCTTGATCGCGAAAAACGCAGTTTGATTGAACAAGAAGTGGAAGCGGACAGAGAGTTACTGGCAATTGATTCGGCATTGGCAGAATTTGGACAATTGTTAACCAAAGAGCAAAGCACACAATTGCAAAATGCGATGCAAGCACTGAAACATGCAATTGACAGCCACGATAAAGCCCGATTAACCGATGCGGTACATGCCTTAAAGTTGCATAGCGACGAATTTGCCAGTATCATCATGAACCAAGCCGTGAATCAAAGCATGGCAGGGACAAATACCAAAGACTGGATTTAAATATTGGATTAAGTACTGGATTTAAACCAAATTTATCACACTCAAACCAACGATAAAATCAAAACGAAAAGAGCCGATTATGCCAAAAATTACTGTATTGCCACACCATAGCATTTGTCCAGAAGGGGCGGTGATTGAGCTTGCCTCGGGTGAAAATCTGTGCGATGGGTTGCTTGACAATGGCATTAAAATTGAACATGCTTGTGATTGTTCAAAAGCATGCACAACTTGTCATGTTATTGTGCGAAAAGGTTTTAATAGCCTTGAGGAAATGGACGATGTTGAGGCGGATTTGTTGGATCGTGCTTGGGGGCTTGAGCCTGATTCGCGACTTTCGTGTCAAGTAACGATTGAAGATGAAGATCTGACGGTAGAAATTCCAAAATATACCATTAATCATGCATCAGAAAATCATTGATTGTAAAAATATTGATTGTATTTGAGGTTTAAAGGTTTTAAAGGTGGTTAATCCAATTTTTTATCAAGCAAATCCAACGCATGGTTAAGGTGATTCATAATTGTGCGTTTGTCATAATTTCGAATTTCTTTAAAGTTTAAATGCAGATTGAAACCTGACAGTTGGTGATCTATCCAGTTGTTTTGATTGCGAATGTCATCTTTTTCTGGGGTTAGCACTTCCCATACCATAACAGGATCTTGCAGGCCTTTTAGATGTACTTTTCCGACGATTTGACAGTTTAGTTTATGTGAAATCAGATTGTAAGTGCTTTCACTAATCAAAATTTGATTGGGTTTTGCAGCCGACTCAAGGCGCGATGCAAAATTTGCTTCTTTGCCAATCAGCGTATACGTCATGCGATTGTGGCTGCCAAAATTGCCAACGTAACAATAGCCTGTATTAATTCCAATGCGTACATACAAACCTTCAAAACCAAGCAACCGCCATTGTTGGCGTAAAACTTGCATTTCGCGACGCATTTCAATTGCCATAATTGCACAGCGCAAGGCATCTTCATGTTCATTGCTATCAGGCTTGTCTCCAAAAAAACACAGCAACCCATCACCGATAAATTTATCCAAGGTTGCACCGTATTTTTGGGTGATTTTGGTCATAGCGTCAAAATAAGTGTTTAAAATATTTGCCAAATGATCAGGGCTTATGTTGTCCGATAAATCGGTAAAACCTACGATATCAGAAAAGAAAATGGTGAGTTTGCGCCGTTGGCTAATCACCGCGATGTTTTTGTTTTGTTGGATAATGGGTTGCCAAACTTGTGGTGGTAAAAACCGTGAAAGTTTGTTGATTCTTGATACCATACCTTGCAGTCGATCTTGATCCTGATGGTGTTTTTCGCTAAGATATTGGACTTTTGTTGACAAATACCACATTTGATGAAAAAACACCAAGGCGGTTAACGCAAGGCTTAAGTTGTTTAATTGTAAATGTTGGCTGTCAGTTAAGTGTAGTTTTAAATCCAAACCAAGCAATGCCAACACTACCAACACAACGATACTGCCAGAAGCTACCGCAAGCACCGCGGTTAAGTTTTTGTGTTTAATTAACAACAAACGATATGCCAAAATCAACCACAAACAAATCGACGGTATGTAAGTCAGTTGCAACAAACCCAAATTAATTGCCAATAAAAACAGCGATGCGGCATCAAAGACCAAATTACGGCTTTTTTGTGTGGCGATCAGCAAAGCAATGACACTGGCAGTCATTAAACCAAAAAACGCTATTTGATAAGAAGGTGATGGGACAAATATGCCAAGATACAAGGCAAGAAAAAAAATTACCAAAAATTCAGGATAGCGAATTTGGCGAAGCAGGAATTTTTTCACTTGACTGGATTTCATGGTTAATTTACCAACATCAGTTTTACCAAAATTAATTGCCAACTACACGTTCATTTGCCAATCAAAAGGCATATCACGATGGCCACGCAGTGCTATCATTAAAGTTTGTTGCATATGACTTAATACTTGTGATGTATAAGGAATAGCAGGCATGCCCCACACAGGATTTGGCCAAGCAGAATCATTGTGATAACGCACAATATGATGAAAATGCAGTTGTGGCACTTGATTGCCCAAAGCGGCGATGTTCATTTTGTCAGCTTGGAATGTTTTGGCAAGTTGGCTAGATAGCCAGCTGGATTCGCGTAAAAACTGGGCTTGATCGCTTGCGGTGAGTTCATACAACTCTTTTGCACCTGCCACACGTGGAATTAAAATCAGCCAAGGAAATTGACAATCGTTCATCAGGCGACAGGTTGATAGCGGAAATTCACCAACCAAAAAAGTGTCTTTTGCTAGCTGTGGGTGTAAATTAAACATAAGGTTTGTTCTCATTAAAAGCAATGCAGTTTAGAATAATGTTTTTCAATGATTGTTGAGTAAATAACTAATGTAATAACTGCTGGGTAAATAATATTAACAGAGTAAATCAATCAAAACGCACAGATAAAAATTTTCGTTATTTTAGCATTATTTGTCAAATTTATACAGTTATTTAACAGTTAAAAGCAAGGAAAAATACATAAAAAATCATTGCGTAGGCAAACATTTGGCAAAAATTATCACAATTTTAGCATTGTCAGATAAAAGCCAGTTGGGTAAAATAGTGGATTTAACGCATTTATTTTTAAAGTAATTTTTTTAAAAGTAGTTTTTAAAGTAAAAATTTTTAAAGTAAAAACAGGTTGGGGAATGCTGTGATGGGTTATATGTTCGGTCAATGTAAAAAAGTTGGTGCAAATTTGTTGTTATCTGCAGGTTTAACCGTAAGCCTTACAACCCCTGTATTGGCGGCCGTTGTAAAACCGCCGACAGCCACAGCCAGTGCGCCTGCACCAACCGCTGTGCAAGACACTTTTGGGCGAGACACACCCAGAGGTGCGATACAAGGCTTATTAAAAGCCTTGGCGCGCGATGATACAAAGCTTGCTGGTCATTATTTGGCAACCAATCAACGCGGCGATACCAAAGAACTGATAGCCGATATCAAAACCGCTTTAGACACAGGTGGACGCATTGCCAATGAATTGCAAATAAGCAATGAAGTTCAAGGTGATTTGGACGATAAACTTGCTCCAAATTTGGATAAAGTGGGTAGTGTAACCTTACGCAACAATCATCAAGACAAAACGATAGACATCTTATTTGAGCGCGTCAAACAAAAAGACGGCAGGCAAGTTTGGCTTATGTCGGAGCAGACGTTAAAAGCGATACAGGCGGTAGAAAGTTTTGGCAAAACCACGATTGTAGAAAAATATATGCCAAGGGATTTGCTAAATAAAGAAATTAAAGGTTATAGCATCGGGCATATTTTGGCGGTCATTGCAGTGTTGGTGGCAACTTATGCATTGTCATTGTTGTTAAGTTGGATTTTGTATGCAATTTTTCGTGGTGTCTATTTGGCAACGCATCGAAACGACCAAACCGACGACAAAAAAGTATCTGTGCCAATTGACAAACGAGTGATTGTGCCAATGGCAATGATTTTGACGGGGATTTTTATTCAAGAATTGATGTTGATCGCAGGGATTAATTTGGTTGTGCGTAACATTGTAGAGCGTATGGCTGAGATTTTATCGTGGGTGGCATCGGTTTGGCTGTTTTTACGGATTTTGGATATTATTTTTACCCCGCTTGAGCGTTATGCCAGTGAACGCAACCATTCAGAACGTTTATCGGTGTTAAATTTATTGCGTAAGGTTATCAAAGCGTTGCTACTGATAGTGGCGGCGATTGTGATTTTGGGGAATTTGGGTTTTGATTTAACCACAGGAATTGCAGCTTTGGGGATTGGTGGTTTGGCATTGGCATTGGGTGCTCAAAAAACCATTGAAAACCTGGTGGGGAGTGTGTCGCTTGTTGCAGATCAGCCGGTCAATGTTGGTGATTATTGCGTGTTTGGCAATCAAGAGGGCACGGTTGAGGATATTGGCATTCGTTCGACGCGTTTACGCACCTTAAACCGTACCTTGGTTACTATTCCAAACGGCAGTTTTTCGTCGATGAGTATTGAAAATTATACCAAGCGGGATATGTTTCATTTTAACCAACAATTTTATGTATCACGCGACAGTGATACCAAAAAATTGCGTGAATTTATAGAAGAGGTGCAAATTTATATTGTCAATCACCCATTGACAAACAGCACATGGAATCAAGTTTGGATTTCTGGCACGCAACAAGATGCTTATATTGTAGACGTGCGTTGTTATTTGAATGTCAAAGGGGTGATGGATTTTTATGACAAACAAACGCTTATCATTATGCGCATTGCTGAAATTATGCAAGAAATGGGCATAACCAACGCACTACCAACCAGTCATATTAAAATGGAAAACGCTAAGCAAAATCTTATTAAAGACCCTGTCAAACACAACCTTGACAAATCAAACACCGTCAAACCAAACCCTGTCAAGCATGCAAAACCTGCGGATTAATCTGTTATGTCTAATTTTACCACCACTTATCAACACACGGAACTGATTTTACCTCCTGATGGGCATTGTTTTCACTGTGGCGATCCTTTGCCAAAGCAGCCGTTTTTTAGCACAATCTTAGGCAAGGAGCGTCCAATGTGTTGTTTGGGTTGTCAATTGGCCAGTCAAAGCATTGTAGAATCAGGGCTTGAACAATATTATCTGGATCGCAGTGAAATTAACCGCACCGCGAAGTTGCCTGACAGTTTATACGAGCTTAAGGCTTATGACCACGAGGATATAAAAGCCCAGTTTGTTTATACGCAACAAGGCAGTAGTGTTGCTGAATTGTCGGTAAGCAATTTGCGTTGTAGTGCTTGTGCGTGGCTTATCGAAACCCAACTTTCGCGTTTAAATGGCTTACAACAGTGTCAAGTAAATCTAACCAATCAGCGTATGCGCGTATTGTGGAATGAAGAACAATTGCCAATTAGCCAAATTTTGTCAACCATTCAACAAATTGGCTACAATGCAAAGCCGTATCGTCAAGACACGCACGAGGCCATGCTGCGTCGTGATAACCGTAAGATGTTGTTTCAATTGGGTATTGCAGCTTTAGGTGCGATGCAAGCTATGATGTTTGCCGTTGGGCTGTATTTTGGTGAATACACGGGTATGGCGGATAATGATCGCGAGTTTTTGCGTTGGGTGTCGTTATTTGTCAGTATTCCTGTGTTTTTTATTGCAGGTTTGCCATTTTTTCAGTCAGCTTTTTCCGCCTTAAAAGTCCGTCAAGTTAACATGGACGTACCGATTAGTTTGGCAATTGTCATTACATTTTGTGCAAGTTTGTATGCCACATTGACACATACAGGTGAAACGTATTATGACTCGGTGAGTATGCTGATTTTCTTTTTATTGGCGGGAAAATATGTAGAGCATAATGCCAGAGTTAAAGCATCTGGGCTTGCCAATGATTTGGTGGTGGTTGAACCGTTGTTGGTAGCAAAATTGGGACAAGCCAAGATTTTTGATAAAAATGATACAGACTATTTAACAAATTTAAAAAACTTAAACCAACAATATCAACACATACCAAATGACAGTTTGGTCAAACCAAATTTGGTTTCTGCTCAAAATTTACAAATTGGTGATATTGTACGCATTGATGCAGGGGCAAGTGTGATTTCAGATGGGATTTTGTTGTCAACGACCGCTGCAGTTTCGCAAAGTTTGTTAACAGGGGAGAGTGATTTAATTGTTAAAAAGCTGGGTGATGATGTAATTGGTGGCAGCCAAAACGACAGCCAACCGTTTATTATGCAAGTAACCACATTGCCAAAAGACAGTCAGATGGGGGTGATTGACCGCCTTGTTAATCGTGCGTTAAGCGAAAAACCGCAAGTGGCATTAAAAGCGGATAAGTTGGCAAGATGGTTTGTGGCACGTGTTTTATTGATCGCAAGTGTGGTATTTTGTGCATGGTATGTGATCGATCCTGGGCGTGCAATTTGGGTAACTGTGGCGGTGTTGGTGGCAACTTGTCCGTGTGCGTTATCACTTGCAACCCCGATTGCACTAACAGTTGCAACCAATCGTTTGGCAAGTTTGGGGTTTTTGGCAACCCGCGGACATGCGATCACCACATTAGCTGGGATAAGTCATGTTGCGTTTGACAAAACAGGCACATTGACGTATGGACAGCCAAATTTGTTGGCAGTAGAAATAATTGCCACGCAACAAAACGACAAGCCACAAAACAGCGAACCAAAAAACAGCGACGACGTTAAAAATCAATTATTGGCAATTGCAGGCAGTTTAGAGGTAGGCAGTCGGCATCCAATTGCTTATGCGTTATTGGAGGCGGCACGTCAGCTGCATTTACCGACAAGTCAAGATTTACAGCACATTGTTGGCGGTGGCGTACAGGCAAACATTGAGGGTCATCGTTATCGTTTGGGGCATTTTGCTTTTGCTACAGACTGTGCTTTTGCTACGGACAAAGCCCTGAATTTACCAAATTTAGCAGAGTATCAAGCCAGTATGAGTGTTACTTTAAGCCGTTGGCAGGATAATCATTGGCAAGCCTTGGCACATTTTTATTTTCACGATAAAATCCGCGAACAAGCCTTTGATACGATACAAGCCTTAAAAAATCAGGGCATTTCGGTGTTAATGTTAACGGGCGATCCGAGCGAACAAGCCGATAAGGTTGCCTTACAACTTGGTATTGATGTGGTTTATAAAGGCTTAAGCCCTGATGAAAAAGCCACCCATATTCAAGCCTTGCAAAATGCTGGACACATTGTGCAAATGGTTGGTGATGGTATCAATGACGCTCCAGTATTGGCAAAAGCCAACATTTCAACTGCAATGGCGGGCGTGGCGGATTTGGCACAAGTATCTGGCGATTCGTTGGTGCTCAATGGTGAAATTCAGACGATTGCCGATGCTTATCGTGTGGCAGGCAAAACCGATCGTATTATTAGCCAAAATTTTCGTTGGGCATTGGGATATAATATGGTTGTGCTAATCCCTGCTGGATTTGGCTATGTGCCACCTTGGGCGGCTGCAATTGGCATGAGTTTGTCAAGTTTGTTTGTGGTGTTAAATGCACTGCGTTTAAAAAGGGCGTAAGTGAAATTTGGCGTGTGGTAACATAGTGCGATAAAATAAATTAAAAAACCGCCATATTTGACGGTTTTTTTAAATTATAAAGTAAGTATTTATAAAGTAAATATTACAGAAATAATAAATATAATAAATATAATAAATATTAAAACTTAAGCCTTGTTTGGAGCAAAGGGCTGTAATTCTGGGTTAATGTCATTTTTTGCCACATTGTTGGCATAGTTGCACAAGGTTGCCAAGGCAACACCCATCACCACATCAAGGATATTTTGGTCATTATAGCCTGCATCTTTTATTGCTTGTAATTCGTCATCGCTAACTTGGCCGCGTTTATCGATAAGTTGCATGGTAAATTGGGCTAGTGCTTGATATTTGGCATTGTCATCAATATTGGTGCGCTGATAAAGTGCCGTTATCACGTTTTGTGGCATGTTTAATTTTGTGGCAACTTTTGTGTGTCCTGCCACGCAAAAATCACAACCATTGTGAGCGGCTGCGGTGATTTGCACAATTTCAACTTCCTCTGGGGTTAAGCTGTTGCGACTGTTCATTTTGCCAACTTCTTGATACATTTCAAGGGCTTGTGGTGAATTTGCCAAAACACCAATCAAGTTTGGAATAAAACCATTGGCTTTTTGGACGGATTCTATGCGTTCTTTGGCTTTTTCTGGGGCGGTTTCAACGCTGTTAACGGTTAGGCGTGCCATACTTGTTCCTTTTGTTTATTAAAATTAAATTTTGTTTCTTTAGACTAAATTTATTAAAACCAAATACAATATTAATGTATTAATTTAATAAACATTAATTTAATAAATATTAACAAAATACATTAATAATGAATATTAAGTATAAGGGTTTTTGGGATTTTTACAAGTCATTTTTGTGATAATTGGGTTTTTGGGTTGTTTGTTAGGCTTTTGGTAAGGTAACCCCTGTTTGTTTTTGGTATTTGCCTCCGCGGTCTTTATAGGATATTTCACAAACATCGTTGGCATCGCTTTGGAAAAATAACATCTGGGCGACACCCTCGCCTGCATAGATACGTGCAGGTAAGTTGGTGGTGTTGCTAAATTCGAGGGTAACATGTCCTTCCCATTCTGGCTCTAACGGCGTAACATTGACAATAATGCCACAGCGTGCATAAGTTGACTTGCCTAAACAAATCGTCAATACGTCTCTTGGAATGCGAAAATATTCTACTGTGCGAGCAAGGGCAAATGAATTGGGCGGAATGATACATTCATCACCAATAACATCAATAAAACTTTTTTCATCAAAATTTTTTGGATCGACAATCGCTGAGTGTACATTGGTAAACACTTTAAATTCTCTGGCACAACGAACATCATAGCCGTAACTTGATGTGCCGTAACTGACTAACTTTTCGCCTTGTGGGCTAAGGCGCACTTGATTGGGTTCAAAGGGTTCAATCATACCGTATTGTTCTGCGGTTTGGCGGATCCAGCGATCGGATTTGATGGACATGATATTCCTCGTATTTTTGCAAAAATGATTGATAAAATAGACTATTTTAGCACAGTTTTTGGTAAAAACTGCACAAAATTATGCTACAATAAGTCATGCTACAATAAATTATGTTTCATTTTTAACACGCTTCATTTTATTTAACACGCTTCATTTTAACAAACAAAACCAATAGGAAAAACAATGACTGCTTTACAATCAAACACGTTAAAACCAGACACGTTAAAACCACAAAAAATTTATTTAAAAGATTACAAACGTCCAAATTTTATGATTGATCACGTTGATTTAATCATTCAGGTATTTGATGATAAAACGTTGGTAATCAGTACGTTAACGCTTAGTCGTCAAGATGTGGGTGATTTGGTATTGTTTGGGCGTGGGCTTGATTTATTGGCATTGCAGATTAACGGACAAAATTTGACTTGTTCTGATTATGTGGTTGATGATGAACAATTGTTGATTAAAAATACCGCACAATTTGGGGATAAATTTACCTTAAGCAGTCAGGTTAAAATTCACCCAGAAAACAACACCAGTTTAGAGGGGTTGTATGGTGCAGGCGAAGGTGATGAGATGATGTTTGTTACTCAATGCGAGCCTGAGGGTTTTCGTAAAATCACTTATTTTTTGGATCGGCCTGATGTGTTAGCTACTTATCACACACGCCTTGAAGCGGATAAAAAATTTCCAACGTTATTGGCAAATGGCAATTTGGTAGAGCAAGGTGAATTGGCGGATAATCGTCATTATGCAGTTTGGGAAGATCCTACCAAAAAACCGAGCTATTTATTTGCTTGTGTGGTGGCAGATTTGGCGGTGTTGACTGATCATTATACCACAATTGAAGGGCGAGAGGTGTTGCTACAAGTGTATGCAAAACCACAAAATATCAATCAATGCCACGTTGCCATGCAAGCGTTAAAAGATGCCATGCATTGGGACGAGGCAGAATATGGGCGTGCTTATGATCTTGATCGCTATATGATAGTGGCAGTCAGTCAGTTTAATATGGGTGCTATGGAAAATAAGGGCTTGAATATTTTCAACACATCGTGCGTATTGTCAAGCCCTGATACCACCACCGATAGACGCAACTTTACGGTAAAAGCGGTGATCGCCCATGAGTATTTTCACAATTGGACGGGCAATCGCATTACGTGTCGTGATTGGTTTCAATTGTGCTTAAAAGAAGGGTTTACTGTATTTCGCGATCAGTCATTTTCAGCAACCTTACACTCACCTGCAGTGCAACGGATTGATGATGTGGCTGTATTAAAAGCTCACCAATTTCCAGAGGATTTAGGGCCACTTGCTCATCCGCCACGTCCGGATCATTTTGTGGAGATTAACAATTTTTACACCGCAACTGTGTATGAAAAAGGGGCGGAAATTGTGCGTATGATTGCCAATACCCTTGGTAAAGAAAAATTCCGCCAAGGCACAGATGAGTATTTTCGCCGTTATGATGGACAAGCAGTTACAGTAGAAGATCTTTTGTCGGCCTTGAGTGTGTCAGGGGTAGATGTTATGCCGTTTCTTGATTGGTATACGCAGCCTGCAACGCCTGTGTTGTCAGGTCGTTTTAGCCAAAATGGACAAATGCTTGACATTACTTTAGCCCAAACCATACGCAAGGTTGCTGATTATCCGCCACCAAAAAATTTGCCCATTCCTGTTAAAATGGCAATTTTTAATCGAAGCACAGGCGAGCTTGTACTTGAAGATTTGTTATTGTTAAATACAGCCAAACAAACCTTTAGTTTCGATAAGATTGATTTTGATCCAGTAATTTCGTTATTGCGTGATTTTTCCGCCCCTGTTGATTTACACTTTGAACAAAGTGATGCGGATTTAGCCTTTTTAATGCAATATGAAACCAATGGTTTTAACCGTTGGCAAGCAGCCCAAACTTTGGTTAATCGCGTGTTGACTGGGATTGGTGATAGTGAGGTTTATTTTGATGCCTTACAAAAATGTTTAGCAAAACTTACCAATGATACAAACAACATCGATACAAACAACATCGATACAAACAACATTGATTTAGGCCAAAATGACTTAATGCTTGCCAGTCGCTTGCTAGACATTCCTACCGAGCGCGAATTGGCAAGTGTGATTAACCACGCTTATGATCCGTCAGCGGTAAAACAGCGTCGCGATAAACTGATCCAAACCCTTGCGGTTATTTTGACTGATTTTTGGCAACAGGCTTATCAAAACCTACCAATCACCGAGTATCAAGACACAGCTTATGCGATGGGAAAACGTGCATGGCGCAATATCGTGCTTGATATGGCATTACATGCTGGCCTTAAGGAGGCACAACAATGGGCGGTGGATCAATATCATCATGCCAATTGTATGAGCGAGCGTTTGGGTGGGCTTGTGGCTGCGTTAAATCATGATTTGCCTAAAAAAGATGCCTTGCTTGCGGATTTTTATCAACGTTTTGGCAAGGATAAATTGGCAATGGATCTGTGGTTTAGTGTTCAGGCAAACAGCGACAAAACCAGTGTTGCCCAGATTTTTGCCTTACTTGAGCATACTGATTTTGATATCAATACGCCAAACCGCGTGCGTGCGGTTATTGGTGGCTTATTGGCACAACCGACCAAACTTTGGCAAGCCCAAAGCCTTGAGTGGTTTATGGGTTTAATCGTGATTTTGGACAAACGCAACCCATTATTGGCATCGCGTTTATTGCAAGGTTTATCCAATTATCATACATTGATCGAACCGTTAAAATCTGAAGCAAAACAGATTTTAACCAAATACCAAAACGATGTTCAATCCAAAAACGTGATTGAAACTTTACAAAATATGCTCAATGAGAATTAAACTCATTTTTGTCAAGCAGTGGTAAATTTTGGCAAAAAATGTTACACTATTTTGCCAAAATTTTTTGTTCTTTTTGTCAATCTTATTAAATCACCGTCTTAACAAACGCCTCAACAAGAGTATTCTATGTCAACCCAAAGCATGTCAACCCAAAGCATGTCAACTCAAAACACGCCTATCAATACCGCCCATTGTGCCAATATCAGTCATCTTAACACAATGGCATTGGCATGTTTTGCTTATGAGTTGGTTTGTTTACAAAATTTAGATGAAATTTTACCGTTATTTCAACGTTTAACCAAGCAAAACCGGCGTTTTGTCATCATTTCTAATGGCAGTAATATTGTGTTGCCAAAGACCCTTGATGCGGTTGTGATATCACCAACTTTAACAGGCAAAACCGTGGTGCATGAATGTGAAAAATGCGTGCATTTGGAGGTGATGGCAGGTGAGATTTGGCATGATTTGGTGCTTGATACGGTAGAAAAAGGCTGGTATGGGTTGCAAAATTTGGCACTTATCCCCAGTTGGGTGGGGGCATCACCTGTGCAAAATATCGGTGCGTATGGGGTGCAAATAGACGAGGTTATCCATTCGGTAACTGCGTTTCATATTCCAACGTTAAGTTTTAAAACCTTAAGCAAAGTTGCGTGTGAATTTGGTTACCGTGATAGCATTTTTAAACGCGAAGCGGGCGATTGGTTGATTGTCAGTGTAACCTTTAAACTGTCAAAAGATCCAAGCGTGAATACTCAATATGGTGATGTCGCGGTTGTGGCACAAGCCCTTGCCAAAAATGCAGGTTATCCCATTCCAACGCCAAAAGATGTCATGAACGCCATTATCCAAATCCGTGCAAGTAAAATTCCTGATACCAAAACTTTGCCAAATTGTGGCAGTTTTTTTAAAAATCCGATGGTTGATAAAACCATTGTTGACAAATTGCGTAAAACTTACCCTGCCTTAGTGGCATATCCTGTAACCATAGACGATTGTGTAAATCCAAATTTGGTAAAATTGGCATCAGGTTGGTTGATTGATAACGCAGGGTTAAAAGGCAAGGGGGTTTTTCCGATTTTAACGCATGTCAATCAAGCCTTGGTGTTAACCAATCATGCACCACATCATGCCACACAGGCTGATGTTGCAAAAGCCATGCAGTTTATTCAAGATGCGGTTGCACAAAAATTTGGTATTTGGCTTGAGCCTGAACCTGTTTGGATCCAAAGCGATGGCACAATCCGCCAAACTCATTAAAGTCATTCATGTGTTAAATGCCTTGGTAGAAACTTTGGGAGCGTTATTTACGGTTTTGGTTGTGATTGGCGTAAGTCTTGTGTTAAGTTTATTTACGCCTTTATATTCTCGTTCGGTGTTGTATTTGCTAAACCAAATTTCATTGCCTGCCAATGCAAAACCAATACAGCCTGCTACTGCTATCGTGGTGCTGGGCGGCGGTTTAACCAATGATCATCAAAATAACAACATCATTAACCAATATACCGAACAACGCCTAAAAACCGCGGTACAGCTTTATCAACAACAACCGCTACCCATCGTGGTGAGTGGTAAAGAAGCTCCGTGGATGATGGCGTGGTTACAAACCCAAAATATTTGGTGGGTTATTCCTGAAAAAAACAGTTTTAATACTTGTGAAAATGCCAAATTCACCGCCGAAACCGTCAATGTCAACAGTGTGATTTTGGTAACCGATGCGTATCATATGAACCGTTCGCGTCGCCAATTTGCTTTATATGGCATTAGTACCACGCCCTATATTGCTGAATTGGGCGAGCCTGCCAATTGGCATAGGATTGGACAAAATCTTAAGCACTCAAGGCGTGCCAGTTATGAATTGTTGGCATTTATCCGCGATTTGTTTTATCCACAAGTGGATTGTAAACCTGTCAAACATTCATCTTAAGCCAATTTTTTTAAATCAAAGGCTTGTTGCTAACAATAATGCCATTGTTATCTGCGTAAATAAACTGACCTTGTTCAATGGTGATGCCACCAAATTGTAAAGTTACGCCTATTTCACCTACGCCTTGGCGGTTGGATTTTCTTGGTATGCTGCCAAGTGCCTGCACACCGAGAGTCATGTTTGCCAGTTCATCTACATCACGCACACAGCCGTATACAATTACGCCCACCCAACCATTGTTAAGTGCACTTTTGGCAATCATATCACCCAATAACGCACAGCGCATTGACGCGCCGCCGTCTACCACCAATACCTTGCCACAACCTTGGCAAGCAAGCATTTCTTTTACGCGACTGTTATCCTCAAAGCATTTTACCGTTACCACTTCTCCGCCAAAACTGCTTAAACCACCGTAGCTAAAAAAACGCTTGCCCTCCATATTTGGACTGCATACTTGACAATTTGGATTGTCATCTAATAAATCACAAGTAACAAAATTACTAACGATTTGGTTCATGGCTTACTCCTGTAAATTAAAAAATCCTGTCAGTTAAAAAAATCCTGTCAGTTAAAAATCCTGTAAATCAAAAAAGTCTGTTGGTTAAAAAATCCTGTTGGTTAAAAACGGATAACTAATCAGAAAAACGCGTCATTGCCAACATTTCTGCATTGCTAAAAATCTGATGTCGATGATTGGCCAAGGATTGTTGGCTGTTGTTGCGATACACATTGGCAATATGCCAATTATTGGCGGTTAAAGCCATTGCCATAGCCACACGTTGTGCCTCAATTGGATAAATGGGCAGTTTTTTGGGAATGGCAGGTTTTAACCAAGCAAAAGTACTTTGGGCTAAGTTTTCCAAACGGCGGTTATCGTGCTTGCCAAGCAACAACGATGGGCGAAAAATCCCCAGTTGCACAAAATCAAGTGCCAACACCGCCTGTTCCAACTCACCTTTAACACGACTATAAAAAAACCGACTGTCTTTGTTTGCACCCATAGATGAAAGCAGAAAAAACCGCTTTACGCCTTTATGTTTACAAGTCTTGGCAAAGGCATAATTAAAGCCAAAATCAATTTGATAAAACATTTGTTCACTGCCTGCTTGTTTTTTGGTCGTTCCCAAACAGCTAAACGCATCTACAGGATCGGAAAAATTTAAATTTTGGATAAAATTTTCTAATTGATTAAAATCTTTTAATTGATAAAAGTGCATGTTTTCACTCAAACCTTTTGGTTGAGTGCGAGCGATGATGATAACGTGTTGATATAAACTGGCGAGTTGGAGCAGTAATGCCTGTCCAACCAAGCCTGTTGCACCAATAATCACGGCGGTACGTTGCATAACATTCCTTTTTGGATAATTTTGACAACAAGGTTGTTTAATGGGCAAGGTTGTTTAATGAGGATTATCCTTAGACCATAAACCTTCAAGGTTATAAAATTCACGAGCTTGTGGCATCATGACATGTACCACAACCGCTCCTAAATCAATCAATACCCAGTCAGATGTGCCTTGTCCTTCTGTGCCAATTGGTATAAAACCTGCTTGTTTGGCTGCCAATGCCACCTTGTCTGCTACGGTTTTTAGATGACGGTTTGATGTGCCTTCAGCAATGACAATGCACTCCATAACATCGGTTAGATCGGTTACATCAAGGACGGTGATGTTTTTGGCTTTTAAATCTTCTAATGCAGTGTTAACCACAGCCAAACATTGTTTTAATTGCTCATTGGTAAAGCTAGGGGCGGTAGAGCTTGGGCGTTGTGGGGATAATGCTACATTCATATTGTATTCCTGGTAAAATTATTTTTTCATGCTGTCTGATGGCGTATCGGTCAAATTGCGATTGCGTACAAAAACCACTTTGTGATTTTTATCATTGGGAAAGCGTTCTTGTAATTCAAAATAACGCGGATACGCCCGTAAAAAATCACTAAATTTGTCAAAATTAAACAAGCGTGCATCAAAGTCAGGCTCAACTTTAAGAATGTAATTTTTTACAGGAGCAATGTTTGCCCAACCTTGATCATTTGCCATATTGGTAATTGCCACTCGCACAAGGGTAATTGCCACATCAACAGGTTTCATTTGGTTGCGATCGATAGAAAAAAGCATGTCCGCTGAATCATAAAAGTCTACTGTTGGACGTTTTTCATCGTCAAAAAATTCCAAATAAGTAAAGCGATCGCAGGCTTGGACAAAAGGTTTTGGCGTGTTGCTGCGTCCAAAACCATACACCAACAGCCCTTGTTCACGAATGCGTTGTGCCAGGCGTGTAAAATCACTGTCAGATGATACCAAACAAAACCCTTCAAAACGTTCGGTATATAACAAATCCATCGCATCAATAATCAAACTGGCATCGGTGGCGTTTTTACCTGTGGTGTAGCTAAATTGTTGAATGGGCTGAATGGAATGCGATAACAGTACATTTTTCCAACTGTTAAGTTGTGGGCGAGTCCAGTCGCCATACGCACGGCGAACACTTGCCTTACCGAGGGTGGCAATTTCGGACAGCAGTTTATCAAGGTGCGTAACCGATGCGTTATCGGCATCAATGAGCACAGCAAGTCGTATTTCTTGTGGCATGACAAATGATTTTAAAGCCAAAATTAGGCATAGTTTAACATAAATTAGCCTTTTGCAGAAGTTTTTTCAATCATGATTGCAATCATTAAAAATTACAATCATTAAAACGATTTAAATATAAAACCCCAAACCAAGGTTTAGGGGTTTTTACCTTTGCCAATGAATTATGCCAAGCAGTTAATTCTAAGCATGTTGGTTTAAGCATGTTAATTGTCAATCCAAAAAACCTTAACCATCATCACTCATTGCTTGTACAGCAGTCAAGGCAATGGTGTAAATAATGTCGTCCATCAAACAGCCACGCGACAGATCATTGACCGGTTTATTTAAACCTTGCAACATAGGACCAACCGACAATACATTGGCATTGCGTTGAACCGCTTTGTACAGTGCATTGCCAACACTTAGATTTGGAAAGATAAAGACATTTGCTTGACCTGCCACAGGTGAATTTGGTGCTTTGGATTTAGCCACATTTGCCACAACGGCTGCGTCATACTGTAATGGGCCATCTACTGCAAGCTCTGGCATTTTTTGTTTGACAAGTTGAGTTGCTTCTGTTACCAAATCCACATCAGGGCCACTGGCAGAATTCATGGTTGAATAACTGATCATGGCTACTTTTGGATCAATGCCAAATGCTTTGGCAGATTGGGCGGATTGGATAGCAATTTCAGCCAATTGTTCAGCGGTTGGATTTGGATTAACAGCACAATCACCATATACGACCACTTGTTCTGGCAATAGCATAAAAAATATAGATGAAACAAGTGAGTAGTGTGGTGCGGTTTTGATTAACTGGAATGCAGGACGAATGGTGTTGGCAGTGGTGTGTACGGCACCTGATACCAACCCATCGACATCACCCATATGCAACATCATCGTACCAAGTACAACGGTGTCTTTTAGCTCTTCGCGGGCTTTGGCTTCGTCAATTTTGCCTTTACGGCGTTCCACCATAGGAGCGACATATTGCTCGGCGATACTGGCAGGATCTATGATCTCTAAATCATCAGGAATTGTCAAGCCTTTAGAATTGGCAACCGCTTGTACTTCATCTTTGGTGGCGAGCATGACACAGTTGGCAATGCCACGATTTTGGCAAATAATGGCAGCTTCCACGGTACGCACTTCAGCACCTTCTGGCAGCACAATGCGTTTTTTGGCCGATTGGGCTTTTTTAACCAACGCACTTCGAAATGCTGATGGTGATAAACGACTTGGGCGGTTATTGGCTTTGATTAAATTTGCCACATCATCGTTTGTTTTGACTTGACCGATGACGCGTTCACCAAAAACTTGTTTGGCAATGGCAAACAACGCATCGTCATGCTCATCACCCACCAAAATCACATCTGCATCTAAGGCATGGGCGAGTTTTTCGTTCACGCTGCTGGCATAACCGTGCGTTAAAGCGATGCCTTTGACGATTTGAATGGGGTTGTCATGGTTGATGGCTTGGGCTTTTTCATAAACGGTTTCTAATAAATCATCAAATTTACCATTTGCCAAGGCACTTTCAAATTCATTTTGACCGATGGACTCAAACGGTGAAAACGCGGCTTTGCCTGTTTTGGCAATTGCACCATCAAGGTCTGCGGTTTGGCTTACAGGAATGAATAAAATTGTAGTCATTTTTTCCTCTTATTTACAATCATTTAACAGTCATTTAATCATTATGTTATATTTAACATATTATATTTATTTAACATATTATATTTAATAATTATTTAACAATTATTAAAGAATTACTTAATAATTATTTAATAACAACAATCAATCACAACCCTAAAATTGCTTTGGTTTCTGTGGCGATTTGGTGTTCTTCATCAGTTGGAATCACCCAAAGTTCAATGCTGGAATCTTCGCTATGAAACGAACCTTCTGCACCACGGAATAATGCTTGGTTTTTAGTTTGATCAAATTTTGCCCCCAAATGCTTGAGTTTTTCCACGATTTTGCTGCGCATATCTGCACCATTTTCACCCACGCCTCCTGTAAACACAACGCCTGTCAATGTTGGCAAGGCGGCACTGTAGGCTAAAATGTATTTGGCAACACGATAAGCAAACATGTCAAGGGCTAAAATTGCATCTTCATGACCGTCTTGTTGGGCTTTTTCCAAATCACGCATGTCATTAGAAATGCCTGATACGCCTAACAGGCCGCTTTTTTTGTTGAGCAACGTGTCGACATCGTTTAATGACATGCCTGCAATGCGATTTAATAAAGCGTGCAAACTTGGATCAACATCACCGCTTCGCGTACCCATCATAAGGCCCTCAAGTGGCGTTACCCCCATAGATGTGTCAAGGCTTTTGCCATCATAGATCGCACTGGCGGAACAGCCATTGCCAAGATGAGCAACAATCCAGCCGTGTTTGCCATCTTTTGAGGTCAGTTCACTGGCACGATTTGATACATAGGCATGCGACGAACCGTGGAAACCGTAACGGCGAATGTGGTGTTTGGTATACAGCTCTTTTGGTAACGCATAGCGGTAAGCGTGTGCTGGCATGGTTTGGTGAAAAGCGGTGTCAAAAATTGCCACTTGTGATAAATCTGGAAAAATTGCACTGATGGCTTTAATGCCCTCAACATTGGCAGGGTTGTGCAGTGGAGCCAAATAGGACAACTCGTCAATGGTTTTTAACACATCAGGCGTGATAACGGTTGCAGTTTTGAATTGTTCGCCGCCATGCACAACGCGATGACCGACAGCGACGGGTTTATAGTCTTTGATTAAATCACCTAAGATGACTTTTAAAGCTTCGGCATGTGCTCCGCCACTGATTTGCACTTCGGTTTTATTGCCCTCAAGATCTTTATGCTTGATGCGTGCATCAGCATTGCCTAAGGCTTCGGCTAAACCTTCGATGCGGTTTTCACCATCTTCAGAGATAAGGGCGTATTTTAATGAAGATGAGCCACAGTTTAAAACAAGAATGGGATTTTGCATTGGTTTTCCTTAAAATGGGTTTTAAAAAAGATAAAAACCGTTTGATTATAGCACAATTTTTGGCAAATGTTTATTTTTTAATGAATTTAGCCGAGTGCTTTTATTGACAAGTGTTTTGTTTAAATGGTTTGTTAAGCAAATTTTGCCAAAAAGCCAAGGCAGGCGATTTTTGGCTAACATGTTTTGGCTAACACTTTTTTGGTTAACACTTTGTTAAGTTAGATACATTTTTATGAAAAAAATATTAAAACACAAAAATATTTTGGTGTTACAATACCATCAAAAACCTTGATGGTTAACTTTTTACAAAATAAATTCTTTTTACAAAATAAATTTAAGACACAACCATTTGAGAAACAATCATGACAAACCCACAACCACCCAACTCAAAACCAACCTCACAAAACCAATCCAATCACAATTTACCACCAACTTATCAACAGCCGAGTAAATTTTTATTGTTTTTACCGTGGGTTTTGTTGTTGTTATTAATGTTGGCAGGGTTTTATTTGTTAACCAATGGTAAAATGTCTTTTAACAATCATACGCCTGTATTGCCAAATACCACAACCAATTGGCAACCACCAAAAGCAGAACCTGTGCCAAATCAAATGGTAAATAACGATACAAATGCCCAGGTTGCCAGTTATCACAATGCGGTTGCTACGGCATCGCAGTCGGTAGTGAACATTTATACCACGCAAAAAGTAGACAATCCGTATATGAATGATCCGGTGTTGCGTAGGTTTTATGAATTTCACGGTGCACCTCAAGACTCAGAAAGCACAAACCTTGGATCAGGGGTGATTATTTCGCAAGATGGCTATATTGTAACCAATGCCCATGTAATTGCCAAAGCGGATAATATCGTGGTGATGTTAAGCGATGGTCGAAAGGCAAGTGCGACACTTATCGGAAGCGATCCTGAAAGTGATTTGGCGGTGATTAAGGTAAATTTAACTGGGTTAAAACCGCTTGGTTTTAAAGAAAAATCCACAGAAGTTGGTGATGTTGTGTTGGCGATTGGCAATCCATTTGGTGTGGGGCAGACGGTTACACAAGGGATTATTTCAGCAACAGGCCGTACAGGGCTTGGCATTAACATGGTTGAGGATTTTATCCAAACTGATGCAGCAATTAACCCCGGTAATTCTGGCGGTGCGTTGGTCGATGCTTATGGGCAATTGGTTGGCATTAATACGGCGATTTTTTCACGATCGGGCGGTTCTATGGGGATTGGTTTTGCCATTCCGACGGAAATTGTATCACACGTTATGAACAGCCTGATTAAAGACGGTAGGGTGCGCCGTGGTTGGCTTGGTATTGAACTGCAAGGGCGGGCAAAAAATCCAACCAACTTAGATGATACAGCAGGGGTGATGGTGGTTGGCGTTATGCCTAACAGCCCTGCAGGAAAAGCAGGGCTACAACGCGGTGATATTATTTTGGCAATGGATAACAAAGCAGTCAGCGATGCCAATGCGTTAATCCAAATGGTTGCCAGAAAATCACCAAGCAGTCAGGTTACAATGACGGTAAAACGTGGCGATAAACAACAAGACATTGTTGTAACTTTAGGGGAACGAGAAGCCCAAAACAATGTGCGATCATTGCAACAACTAGAACAGTCATTACAAAATCACAATCAACAACACAACAATCAACAGCGACGCCAATCGGTTGATCCATTTGCAGAACAAGATGCCAAAGAACGTGAAATTCCTGAAGAGTTGCTAGAGCTGTTTAGAAATGGGCGATAATTGAAAAAATAAAAAATAATTAAAAGAAATAAAAATAATTAAAAGAAATAAAAATAATTGAAAAAAGGCATATGCTTAGATATGCCTTTTTTAACTTTAACGCACGTGTTTGGTGTTTTTTTTATTGAGCTTGTTGAGTGTCTTTTGCTAAGAAAAACCAAGTGTCCAATACTGAATCAGGGTTTAACGACACCGAGCTTATGCCTTGTTCCATCAGCCAATGTGCCAAATCTGGGTGATCAGACGGGCCTTGTCCACAAATACCGATATATTTTCCTGCTTTGTTGCAGGCATCGATTGCCATTTTTAACACTTTTTTCACCGCAGGATCGCGTTCGTCAAACAAATGAGAGACGATACCGCTATCACGATCAAGCCCAAGCGTTAATTGAGTTAAGTCATTTGAACCGATCGAAAAACCGTCAAAGTATTCTAAAAACTCATCGGCAAGCAATGCGTTGGTGGGCAATTCGCACATCATAATAATGCGTAAACCGTTTTCGCCACGTTTTAAGCCATTTTCGGCCAACAATTCAATCACTCGCTTGGCCTCGCCTGTGGTGCGTACGAATGGTATCATAATTTCAACATTGGTTAAGCCCATGTCATCACGCACACGCTTTAACGCACGACATTCAAGATCAAAACAATCACGGAAATTGTCAGACACATAACGGCTTGCACCACGAAAACCTAGCATCGGATTTTCTTCTGAAGGTTCATACAGTTTACCGCCGATAAGGTTGGCATATTCATTGGATTTAAAGTCAGACATACGCACGATAACAGGCTTGTCTTTAAACGCAACGGCTAAGGTTGCAATGCCCTCTACCAATTTGTCTACATAAAAATCCACAGGGCTTGGATAACCTGCAATGCGATCTTGAATTGCTTGTACAATTTCGCGTGGTAAGGTGTTCATGTTAAGCAGGGCTTTTGGATGCACGCCAATCATGCGGTTAATGATAAATTCAAGACGAGCCAAACCTACACCTTTATTTGGAATTTTGGCAAAACCAAACGCACGATCAGGGTTGCCTACATTCATCATTACTTTAAACGCAAGCTCTGGCATACTGTCAATGGAATTGTTTTGAATTTCAAAATCCAATTTGCCCTCATAGATAAAACCAGTATCACCTTCGGCACATGACACGGTAATCATTTGGCCGTCAGTTAGCAGTTCGGTTGCATTGCCACAACCGACAATGGCAGGCACGCCAAGTTCGCGAGCGATAATGGCTGCATGACAAGTGCGCCCGCCACGGTTGGTAATAATGGCCGATGCACGTTTCATCACAGGCTCCCAATCCGGATCAGTCATATCAGATACCAATACATCACCGTCTTGAACTTTATCCATTTCGCTAATTGAGTTAACAATACGCACCATGCCTGCACCGATGCGTTGACCGATTGAGCGTCCCTCGCAGATCACATTGCCTTTTTCTTTTAACAAATACCGCTCCATGACATTGCTGCTTTCGCGACTTTTTACGGTTTCTGGGCGAGCTTGCACAATAAACAATTTGCCACTATCACCGTCTTTTGCCCATTCAATATCCATAGCATGGCCGTAGTGTTTTTCAATAATCAGGGCTTGTTTGGCAAGTTCGGTTAATTCATCATTGCTAAGTGCAAATTGTTGGCGTTCTTCTTTGTCAACAGGCACAACTTTTACAGATTTGCCGGCCGAACAACTGTCAGAATAGACCATTTTTTGTTGTTTTGAACCCAAATTACGACGGATAATTGCAGGTTTGTTGTTGTTTAATAAGGCTTTAGAAATGTAATATTCATCAGGGTTTACCGCCCCTTGTACCACCATTTCACCCAAACCATAACTGGCGGTAATAAACACCACATCATCAAAACCGCTTTCAGTATCAATGCTAAACATGACCCCTGATGTACCAGTTTCAGATCGCACCATGCGTTGTACGCCTGCGGATAATGCCACGCCTGCGTGTTCAAAGCCTTTATGGACGCGATACGCAATGGCACGATCGTTATACAAAGAGGCAAACACTTCTTTAATTGCCACCAAAATGTTGTCAATGCCACGAATGTTTAAAAAGGTTTCTTGTTGCCCTGCAAATGACGCATCGGGCAAATCTTCAGCGGTTGCCGATGAGCGCACCGCAACAGCAATGTCTTGGCCTTGGCTTAAGGTTATAAACGCATCACGGATTTGTTGTTCCAAATCTTTTGGCAATTGTTGGGCGATGATCATATCGCGAATTTTTTTGCCTGTTTTGGCAAGGGCGTGAACATCGTCTACATTTAAGTCTTTTAACGCATCGTTAATTTTGGCATTTAGACCTGTATCGTGTAAAAACTTATTAAACGCTTCTGATGTCGTTGCAAAACCTGTTGGCACGCTTACGCCAAGATCGGTTAAATGGCTAATCATCTCGCCTAATGACGCATTTTTGCCACCGACTTTGTCAATGTCATTTTTGCCAAGTTTTTCAAATGGAATGACTTGTGGGTTCATAAAAACTCCGTGATTGTGGTAAAATAAGTTTATGAAATAGGTATATTTTGCAAAATTATTGTGATATTTTACACCAAAAAATTTTTTTTCACAAAAAATTTTTACAAATTTGGTTATTTTTTTTCAGATGTGATTTTATAGATGTAAATTTTTTGCAAAAAATTTGGCAAAATTTTATGAGAATTGGTTATAATAAGGCATGCTTTTAACAAGGATATATTATGGACACCATTAAGGCAACCATGCAAAACAAAAATGCGTTAAACGAAACCGGTGATAATTTACGCACGGTATTTTATGTTTCTGATGGCACAGCAATTACATCGGAAACCATTGGGCGTTCTATGTTAACGCGATTTCCCGATGTGCCGTTTCAGGTATACGTCATTCCTTATGTAGACAGTATGGAAAAAGCGGACAGTGCGGTCGATCATATCAATCAAGCTTACCAAAAAGATGGGGTGAAACCACTGGTTTTTGATACGATAGTAGATGACAAAATCCGCGAACGTATTAACCAAGCCGATGCGTTTAATTTGGATATTTATGAAGGGTTGATTGGCAAAATTTCTGAAGAATTAAACGTAACACCTGCACCACACACAGTAAACGCCCACGGTGATGTGGATTCTGAGATTTATAAAGATCGCATTGATGCGGTGCATTTTGCTCTTGACAACGATGACGGTGCCAGAACTCACCATTATACGGCTGCTGATATTATTTTGATCGGCGTTTCGCGTTCTGGTAAAACGCCGACGTCTTTGTATTTGGCGTTACAATTTGGCATTCGGGCGGCAAATTACCCATTAACCGAAGATGATTTGTACGAAAATACGCTACCAAAAGCCCTACAGCCGTATAAAGACAAATTGTTTGGACTGGTGATTGACACAGATCGTTTGGCAAAAATCCGCCAAGAACGCAAAGCGGACAGTCGCTATGCCAGTTATCGTCAATGTCAACAAGAATTGCAAGCGGTTCAAGGCATTTATATCTCACAAGGCATTCCAAACATTGATGTTTCTACCATGTCTATTGAAGAAATTGCCACGCGGATTTTACAAATGACGGGATTAAAACGCCGTTTTGGTTGATTTTTGGTTTTTATTAAACTTACCAAGCAATTTTACCAAAATTTTACCAAAAATTTTACCACAAAACAACCTCCCCATAAAACCATACAGGAACACATGATGTCAAGTTCAAGCCATAATTCCCCAAGCCATAATTTTCCACCTTTAAAAAATGACCGTTTATTAAAAGCCATTCGTTTTGAAAAAGTAGACACCACGCCTGTGTGGATCATGCGCCAAGCGGGGCGGTATTTGCCAGAATACAAACAAACGCGCAGCCAAGCGGGGGATTTTTTGAGTTTGTGTAAAGATGTTGACAAGGCTACCGAGGTAACGTTACAGCCGTTTCGACGTTTTGATCTTGATTGTGCGATTTTGTTTAGCGATATTTTGACTGTGCCTGATGCACTGGGGTTGGGGCTTTATTTTGAAGCAGGCGATGGGCCAAAATTTAAAAAAACCGTTCGCAATCTTACTGATGTAGAGGCCTTGCCAAACGTCAATATAGCAACCGAGCTGGATTATGTGATGAAAGCGGTTACCAATATTCGTCATGCGTTAAATGGCATCGCACCCTTGTTTGGTTTTTCAGGCAGTGCGTGGACATTGGCAACCTATATGGTAGAAGGAGGCGGCTCTAAAGAGTTTCGTCATATTAAAGCTATGATGTACCGTGAACCTGAAACCTTGCATTTATTGCTTGACAAACTTGCCAACGTGGTGATTGATTATTTGGTTGCTCAAATTGATGCAGGGGCACAATTGGTGCAGGTATTTGACAGTTGGGGCGGGGTATTGGCATACCGTGAATTTATGACATTTTCGCACCAGTATAACCAAAAAGTGGTGCAAGGTGTTAAAGCCAAATATCCTGATATACCGGTTGTTGTGTTTACCAAAGGTGGCGGTTTATGGCTTAGCACACAAGTACAAAATGGGGCGGATATGCTTGGGTTGGATTGGACGATGTCGCTTGCTGATGCACGCAAAATTGCCCTTGCACCAACAAAACCCATTGCCCTACAAGGCAATCTCGATCCTGCGGTACTGTATGCAAGCTGTGAAAACATTTACAAACACACGCATTTGATGTTAAATGATGTTTATAGCATTGGACAAAAAACCGGCTATGTAGCCAATCTTGGACATGGCATTCAGCAGTGGGTTGATCCTGATTGTGCAAAAGCGTTTATTGATGCGGTGCATGATTTTTCATTATAAACCAAAAAATAAACCAAGCACAAAAATAAACCAAGAAAAAAAATAAATCGGGAACAAAATAAATCAGGAACAATATGACAAAAGTTAACACAACAAAAATCAAAGTCGCTATTGTTGGGGCAACTGGCTACACAGGCGTTGAACTGATCCGTTTATTAAGCCTACACCCACACACTGACATTCAATATTTGGTATCACGAACCGAAGCAGGCAGGCGTGTAGATGAGATTTTTCCAAGTTTGCGCAACGTGGCTTGTGATTTGGTGTTTGATAATTTAGATGCGCAAAAGCTCTTAGCGTGCGATGTGGTATTTTTTGCCACCCCTCACGGTGTTGCTATGCAACATGCTCGGACGTTAATTGCAAAAGGGGTAAAAGTCATTGATTTGGCATCGGATTTTCGCCTACAAAATTTAACAGAATTTGAAAAATGGTATCAACTTGTACATGTTTGTCCAGATTTGTTGCAACAAGCTGTGTACGGTTTGCCAGAAATTAACCGCGAAAAAATTAAAACAGCAATGATTATTGGCAACCCAGGTTGCTATCCGACGACGGCGATTTTGGGTCTTGCACCGATTATTCATCAGCAAAATTTGATGAATCAATCAGTCATTGATCCTTATATTGTCATTGATGCCAAATCAGGTGTTTCGGGTGCAGGGCGTCAAGCAAAACTAAATTTAATGTTTAGCGAAATATCAGACAGTTTTTCAGCTTATGGCGTGGCAGGACATCGTCATTTGCCAGAAATTGAGCAAGGTATTGATACATTAATCCTAAAGCCTGGTCAAAACCAACCGCAACGACATCAGATTCGTTTTGTGCCACATTTAGTACCGATGATACGTGGCATGTTTAGCACCATTCATTTGCGCTTAACCGATGTAGGGCAAACGCTTGATTTACAGCGGTTGTATACAGATTTTTATCGGCATGAAAGTTTTGTAGATGTGTTGCCAAGCGGTCAATATCCCAATACTGGCAGTGTACGCGGTAGTAATCGCTTACGCATTGCGGTGCAAACTTTTGCCAATAGCCCAGTTGCGACGATTTTGGTGGTACAAGACAACCTTGTCAAAGGTGCATCAGGGCAAGCGGTGCAAAACATGAATCTTATGTTTGGGCTAGATGAAACGGCAGGCTTAACGCTTGCACCAATTTCACCTTAACCGTGTTCACTTAGTAACTTTAAATCGGTAATGCCATTGCTTAATTTGACAAAATCTGCCACGCTTAAAGTTTCAGGTCTTGCCATTGGATTGATTTGCCAATCAAGCAAATTTTGTTCGCTGATTGGTGGCAATAATGCGTGTTTTTTGAAAATTGCTCTTAGGGTTTTGCGCCGGTGATTAAAGGCTTCTCTTACCACAAGAGCAAACAATTTTTCATCATTGGCTGTGATTGGCTTTTGTTGATAAGGGGTTAAACGAAACACAGCACTGGTAACTTTTGGAGCAGGGTGAAACGCTCCGTTTGGCACGGTTAATAAATAATCGGTTTGGCAAAAATATTGCATCATCACCGACAAGCGTCCATATTCGCGACAGTTCACCTGGGCGGTGATTCTATCCACCACTTCTTTTTGTAGCATAAAGTGCATGTCTTGTATGACATCAGAAAAAGTTAGCAAATGAAACAACAAAGGGGTTGAAATGTTGTAAGGCAAATTACCGACAATGCGCATTTTTTTGTCAGCGGAACCTGCAATTGTGGCAAATAACTGGCGATAATCCACCTCCATTGCATTGGCTTTAATAATTGTCAGATTGTTGTTGCTGTTTGCGCCAATCTGAATGCGTAGATTGTCCGCCAAATCGGTATCGATCTCGATCACGGTTAGTTTTTCTACTTGAGTCAACAGAGGTTCGGTAATTGCACCCAAACCTGGGCCAATTTCTAGCATAAGATCATCTTTTTGACAATGAATGCGGTCAATAATTTGGCTAATGACGGATTGATCGTGTAAAAAATTTTGTCCAAAACGCTTTTTTGGTTGATGATGCAAAAAACGAGGGCTTGCCATAATTATTCCTATGTTTTAAAATTTAATGCTGATTTTGGCTATTATAGCATGTTTATGGTGTTGTAGCTTGTCTGTTGTGATCTGTTATGTCTGTTGTGAGTTGTTATGAAAGTTGATTGATTTCATCAAGGGATAGATTTGTTGCTTGTTGAATCAGTTTGTTGGTAACGCCTAGAGATTTTAAGTTTTTGGCAACCGCTATTTTTTCTGCCAATTGTCCTTCTAATATTCCCTCCAATCGCCCCTCTTCTTTTGCTGTGTCTAGTGAATTTTTTAAGTCGCGGTAATATTTTAAACTGTCTTCATATTGAGCAATTTCTTTTGGACTAAAATTGGCAATTTTGGCTTTTTCAAAAAAGTCGCGGTAAACTTGTAAATCCAATTCACCAGGAATGCTGTCAAGCTCAGACAGATGCTTAAACGCATACAACCATTTGTCAAAATTTGTGTCTAATTCGTGCAATTGTTTGTTAAATTTTGGCATGGATAAATAAATAAAGGTGAGTTTGTCATAAAAAATATCGCCCGTTTGTAGTTCGGTTAATTTGACATCGTAGCGGTATTTTTCGCTGTGTTTGTCCTCATCAAAGACAAAATCTAAAATTGCTATGGTATAAACCGCGGCCAACTCAAAATTCCAATTGTCGCCACGCTTGGCTTGTTCGCGAATGGGAAAGGTTGCATAGTAAAGCGAACGGTCTTTAAAAAATTTTTGTTTGGTTTTTTGCAACTCTACAATAAATTTTTCACCGCGCTCATTGGTGCAATATAAGTCAAAAATGGCTTTTCGATCCAATACGCTATGCCCCAGATGTTCGTTGTTTAGGTATTGAATGTCTACAATCTGCCCTTGTTCAGCATATAGCAGTTCGTTTAAAAAATGTTGTAGTAAAAATTTATTAGGTTCTGTACCAAACAGTTTTTTAAACCCAAAATCGGTAAATGGATTGACAAAAATACCCATATAAATCTCCTTGTGCTTGTACGGTTGTCATCGGTATTTGGTATTATTTTTGGTATCATTGGCATCATTATTCACTATTTTTGTGTTTTTTTCAAATTGTTTTGGTGTCAAAAGCAACAGAATTTGCTATAATAAACGCCATTTATTTTTCTGTTTTTAAGGAAAACGCCTTATGGGTTTTAATTGTGGTATTGTCGGCTTGCCAAATGTTGGTAAGTCGACGCTTTTTAATGCACTCACCAAAGCAGGCATTGCTGCTGAAAATTTTCCGTTTTGCACCAAAGATCCAAATACAGGCATCGTGCCCGTGCCAGATCCGCGTTTAAAACAACTTGCTAAGATTGTAAAACCTGAACGCGTTTTGCCAACCACGATGGAATTTGTGGATATTGCAGGGCTTGTGGCAGGGGCGAGCAAGGGCGAGGGCATGGGTAACCAGTTTTTGGCTAACATTCGTGAAACCGATGCCATTGCTCATGTGGTGCGTTGTTTTGATGATGACAATGTCATTCATGTAGATGGTCGTGTCAACCCTTTGTCTGATATTGAAACCATTAACACAGAGCTTGCATTGGCAGATTTAGAAGCGGTAAATCGTGCAATTGTCAATGTGAGTAAAAAAGCCAAAGGGGGTGATAAAGATGCCAAGGCTATGCTTGATGTGTTTAACAAAATCGAGCCGTTTTTAGCCGAGGGCAAACCTGCACGCATGGCAAATTTGGACGATGATGAGAAAAAATGTATTAAAAGTTATGGGCTTATCACGCTAAAACCTGTGATGTATATTGCCAATGTGGCCGAAGATGGTTTTGATGACAATCCTTATCTTGATGCTGTGCGTGATTTTGCCAATAATGACAATGCTATTGTTGTGCCCTTGTGCAATCAAATTGAAGCTGAGATCGCTGAACTTGATGACGAAGAAAAGGCGGAGTTTTTAGAGGGCATGGGTATGAAAGAAGCAGGGCTTGATCGCGTGATTCGTGCAGGTTATGAACTTTTAAACATGCAAACTTATTTTACCGCAGGTGTTAAAGAAGTGCGTGCGTGGACTGTGCCTGTTGGGGCGACTGCACCGCAAGCAGCAGGCGTGATTCACAGTGATTTTGAACGCGGTTTTATCCGCGCTGAAGTCATTGCTTTTGATGATTTTATTGCTTATCAAGGTGAAAAAGGCGCCGCCACAGCAGGTAAATCTCGCTTAGAGGGCAAAACTTACATTGTGCAAGATGGTGATGTCATGCATTTTAGGTTTAATGTGTAGTTTGATTGATATGACTGATTGACATGACAAATATTTTAAAAGCTAAGAGCATTACCAAGGTTTATCAGGACGGTAAAAGCACCACCACGGTGTTAAATGGCCTTGATATTTCGGTAAATGCAGGTGAAAAAATTGCAATTGTTGGCACAAGTGGTTCTGGCAAAAGTACGCTATTGCATATTTTGGGCGGATTGGATATACCTACCACAGGTGAAGTTTGGCTACAAGGGCAATTGATTAACACGCTTAACGAAACCAAACGCGGACAATTGCGCAATCAACATTTGGGTTTTGTGTATCAATTTCACCATTTATTGGCAGAATTTAGTGCAATTGAAAATGTTGCCATGCCCTTGTTAATGCGAAATGATATACCGATTGCTAAAGCTAGGGCTTCTGCAGTTGATCTGTTAAATAAAGTTGGGTTATCCCATCGTTTAGAGCACCGACCAAGCGAGTTGTCAGGCGGTGAACGGCAGCGCGTGGCAATTGCACGGGCATTGGTTACCAAGCCTGCGTTGATTTTGGCAGACGAGCCGACGGGCAATTTAGACCATGCCAACGCCCAATCGGTATTTGAAATTTTAACCGAACTACAACGAGATTTTAGCACAGCTTTATTAATGGTTACGCACGACAGACAGCTTGCAAGTCTTGCTGATAAACAGCTTGAACTAAAAAGTGGCGAATGGGTACAATGATTGTGTTAAAACGAGTGGTTAACAATTCAGTGATGGTTAGCATCATTGACAAAATACAACATTTAACAAAATATAAAATTTAACATAAAATTGTTTTTTACCTTTAAATTTTATAAAACTGCCTCATTAAACAGCTATTGTTTTTAACAATACTTTAATTATTTTTTAAAAGGATCTATATTATGGCAAAATTTTTAACGCAAGATTGGTTTACACAAGTGAACGATTTAACCACAAAAGCAGGCGATTTAAAGTTACCGCCCGTCATCAAAAATCTGTCAATTAACTTAAATGTTACAGGTGCAGACGGCAATGTCAGTGCATCGTTTTATGATGGTGTTATCCACCAAGGTGCAAAAGATGGGGCGTTAACCACGTTAAGCCTTGATGATGAAACCTTGAGAAAAGTGTTTTTGGAGCGGGATATGGGCTATGCCATGCAGGCCTTTATGGAGGGGAAAATCCGTGTGGAGGGCGATATGGGGCAACTGATGTCAATCCAAACGGCCACGCCAAGTGCAGAACAAACACAATTGTTCAAGGATATTTTGGCAATTACCGAAATTTAACCAATCAAAAAATTCAACCGATCAAAAAATTTAGTTAATCAAAAATGCTTAAGTTAATCAAAAATACTTAAGAATTAATTAAGGCTATTTTTATGAATCCCATGCTCCAAAACCGCCCTGATGTTGGTAAAACCGACAAAGGTAAGATGATCAATTGGCTAACCAATCTTGCATTGTTGTTAAATTTTGGTGCAGGGGCGTTGTTTGTGCATTGGGTGGTGATCGCGGTATTTGTCATTGCTCATGTTGTACTTCGTTTGGCGTACATCAAACTGGAACATCAAGCCATTGCCAATACAAGCCCTAATCCTGTTGAGGGTTCAAATCCTCCCACTGGCGTGCGAAATGTGGCAACGGTGGTTGCGATGTTTGTAATTGCCAATGTGCTGTATTGGCTTGGGTTTGGGATTCGATACGGCGTGAATATGTTTTTTAACTAATATTTTTTAATAAGTTAATATTTTTTAATAAGTTAATATTTTTTAATAAGTTAATATTTTTAACCAATCTTTTTATTAACCAATCTTTTTAACTAATTTATTTTTAATTAGATTAAAACCAGGTACGATATGCAACTTAAACAAGCAATACAAATTTTTTGTCGAAGCTGTATTGTGGCGGTTTTGGTGCTACAAGTAACGGCTTGTGGCTTTCATTTGCGTGGTTATACATCGCCTTTGTCGCTGTCAATTCCATCCACATCGCTGATTTTTGGTGATAATTTGGCAGATGTATCGTTAAAAAACGCACTAAAAGACAAATTTAGCCTATTGGCGGTAACGGTTGACACTGAATCTGCACTTGACAGCAAATCTGGTGTTCAAAAACCCAGCATTTTGGTGCAAAATATTCGGTTACAAAATTTTCAATTGCGCGGCGTGTTGACTGAAGTTCGTATGGTCATGTCAGCAGATGTAACTTATTATACACAACAGCATGATAAAATTGTTAGTAAAACCAACACCATTCAAGTGCAACACAGTTATCAATACGATCAAGCCAATGTAAATACCGAGAACACCCAAGCTGAAAAAATCCAAAACTGGCTGTATGATGCACTTGCTGAACGGATTGCGGATCAATATGTGGCATTGACTTTGCCAAAAGCATCCTAGGTAAGATTTTACATGATGTCTTTTATTGTTTATTTTTTATTGTTTATTTGGCTGTTTAATTTATGCAACAAACTTTTTTGCAAGCCTATACCCAAGCCCAAAACGCCAAAACGCCCATGACAGGTTTGTGGCTATTGCACGGCGATGAGCCTTTGTTATCACAATGGTTGATTGAAATATGGCAGGTGCACTGGAAATCGGCGAATATGAGCATGCAACACATGGATATTGTCAGTGCAAAATCTTGGCAGGATATTTTAGCAGAACTTAATAGTTTATCATTGTTTGATGATAAAAAAGTTGTGATTGCTAAAGGCAACCATAAGCCTGATAAAGAGGTTTTAACCGAGCTTAAAATTTTTAGCCAAACCAATCAAATCGATGCCAAGCAAGATCAAAATGAGGCAAATTGTTTGATTGTTTTGATGGATAAATTTGACAAAAAAAGCCAAAAAAGCGTGTTTTTTCAATTATATGAAAAACATGGCATGGTGGTAGATTGTCAATTGTATCAAGAACGCCAGCGTCATGATGTGCTAAAAGCTAAGGCTAAAAGCCTTGGTATTGAGTTGACACCCAATGCATGGCAACAGTTGATGATTCACACCAAACACAACTTATTAAGTGCTTATCAAACGTTGTGGCGCTTGTCTTATTTATATAACCCCGCTTTGCAGCAAAACTTCACAATGGTGGACGAATTGCAATTGCAAGATGGGCTTGTTAGTCAGTCGCATTTTACAACATTTGATTTGTCTGATGCGATGTTGATAGGTGATGTGGCAAAAGTGGTGGAAATTTTACAACATTTAAAATATGTCCAAGAACCTGAAACCCTTGTGCTTTGGGTGATTGCCAAAGACATACGTATATTGCAGGCATTGGCTTGTGGGCAAAGTTTTGCTGAATTGGGTATTTGGCAAAGCAAACAAGGGCTGTATCAAAATGCGTTAAATCGGCATTTACACCACGAACAAAATTTTAGCCAATGGACGGAATTGGCTTATCGTTGTGATCAGGCGGTAAAAGGTTTGATTGAACAGCCTGCGTGGGAATTGTTATACCAATTGGCGTTACAAGTGGCTGGCCGTTCGTTATTTCGATCTTAGCTTAAAAACTTAGGCTTAAAAAACTTGGTTTAAGCACAGGCTATGCTTGTTGTCAGTTTGTGCAAAAAAATGTTAAAATAAATTGATAGATTTTGTTGCTAGATTTAAGATTAATCTAGCAATTTTATTTTGAGTGGACGATTGGCAAACAAATGTATAAAATTAACCTGGTTGATTGGTTTATGACGGTTGGTTTTATCAATGGGTGTGATTGTTTGCTAAGGGCAGATTTAAGGATAAACATATGTTTAGTAATCCGGTGTATATAACCTTTGCATTGTATTTGGTGGTGGTGCTTGGCATTGGTTTTATGGCGTATTTTGCAACGCGCAATTTTGATGATTATATTTTGGGTGGTCGCAGTTTAGGCAGTTTTGTAACAGCAATGTCAGCCGGGGCATCGGACATGTCAGGTTGGCTGTTAATGGGCTTGCCAAGTGCAATTTACCTAAGTGGTTTAAGCCAGTCGTGGATTGCAATAGGGCTTGTCATTGGGGCGTATTTTAACTGGCTGTTGGTTGCAGGGCGGTTGCGTGTGTTTACCGAGTTTAATGCCAATGCCTTGACGTTGCCTGAATATTTTTTTCACCGATTTGGTGCAAATAATCGCCTAATGAAAATTGCCACCGCTGGTATTATTTTGTTTTTCTTTACCATTTATTGTGCAGCGGGCGTGGTTGCAGGGGCAAGACTGTTTGAAAGTTTGTTTGAGTTGGATTATGTTACGGCGTTGTGGCTTGGTGCAGGAGCGACGATTGTTTATACTTTTATCGGCGGTTTTTTGGCGGTAAGTTGGACAGATACCATTCAGGCAAGTTTGATGATTTTTGCGTTAATTTTTGCTCCGGTGATGGTGTATTTGAATTTGGGTGGTATGACTGAAATTCATGCTGCATTGGCAATGGCCAGTCAAACGAAGGGCATTGAATACGACAGTTTGGTGTTTGGCACAAGTTTGGTTGGGATTGTTTCGGCGGCGGCGTGGGGGCTTGGTTATTTTGGACAACCGCATATTTTGGCACGTTTTATGGCTGCTCAAAGTGTAAAATCACTCAACACTGCGCGCAGAATTGGCATGACTTGGATGGTATTATGCTTAGGTGGTGCAGTGGCGGTGGGTTATTTTGGTTTGGCTTATTTTACCACGCACCCTGAATTGATCGCGACCATGGCGGATAAGACAGGCAGAATAGACAGTGAACGAATTTTTATCGAGTTGTCAAAACTGTTGTTTAATCCTTGGGTTGCTGGTGTGGTGTTGTCAGCAATTTTGGCGGCGACTATGAGTACATTAAGTTGTCAATTATTGGTGTGTTCCAGTGCGATCACAGAAGATCTGTACAAAGGTTTTATCCGTCCAAATGCCAATCAAAAAGAACTTGTGTGGGTTGGGCGTTGTATGGTGTTATTCATTGCGATCATTGCAATTGTCATTGCTTATAATCCTAACAGTAAAGTACTGGGGCTTGTGTCAAATGCATGGGCGGGTTTTGGTGCATCGTTTGGGCCTGTGGTATTGTTGTCATTGTTTTGGCAAAAAACGACCGCACAAGGGGCATTGGCTGGCATGATTGTTGGGGCGTTAACTGTGGTTGTGTGGAAACCTTTAACAGGCAGTGAGTTGTATGAGATGATACCGGGCTTTATTTTGGCAATGTTGGCAATTTATGTTGTGTCATTATTTACCAAAAACAGTGCAGCGGTTGAAGCGTGTTTTGCAAAAGCCGATAAAGCTTATCAACAGGCAAAATAATATGCAACAAATGTTGTTAAACGCTTGGCAAAAACAAGCCTTTTGGTTGTGGCTGTTGCTACCGATCAGTTGGCTATATCGCTTGATAACCGGGCTAAATAAAAAGTTATACCAACACGGCTTAAAAAAGATGTATTATGCACCCATACCGGTTATTGTCATTGGCAATATCACAGTTGGAGGGAGTGGTAAAACGCCGTTAATTATTGCGCTTGTGCAATATTTGCAACAAAAAAAGGTGAATGTTGGCGTGATTAGCCGCGGTTATGGCGGTGATACCAAACAAATGCCTACCATGGTTACCGTGCAATCTACCCCTGGTGTGGTTGGAGATGAACCTTGTTTGATTGTGCAAACCACGGCTGTGCCTATGGCTGTTTGTCCGGATCGTAAGCAGGCGATTGAATTGTTGTTACAGCATTATCCGAATTTGCAAGTGATTTTGACCGATGACGGTTTACAACATTACGCTTTAGATCGCGATGCTGAATGGATTGTGGTGGATGCCAAACGTGGTTTTGGCAATCGTCAAGTGTTACCCACGGGTTTTTTGCGCGAACCTGTCAAACGCTTGTTGGATCCAAATGCCACGGTGATTTATCATTTTGCTGCTGCAGTCAAAAATCAACAAAATTTTAGCAATCAGCCCATGATGTATTTGGAGCAACAACCAATTTTGCCGCTGTTTTTTACCAAACCGCTGTTTGCTACCGATTCACTGCTTTCTACTGAGTCACGGTTGTTTGATGCTAAGTTTGATGCTAAGTTTGATGCTAAGCAACAAACCTTATCCGCTCAAACGGTTATTGCGATGACAGGCATAGGTTTTCCTGATCGGTTTTTTAACAGTTTAACTCAACTGGGTTTTGATTTGGTGAAAAAACCACTCAATGACCATCATCAATTTAGCCTAAGTGATTTTGAGAATTTGCCTAATTTACCAATCGTTATCACGGAAAAAGATGCAGTAAAAGTGCGTTTATTGTTGCAAAATACCCTACAAAAAAATACCCTACAAAATAACCTAAATAACGGCAATACCAATCAAACCTGTGCAGATTTGGCAAACAAAATTTGGGTTTTGCCTGTCAAGGCGGTGTTAAATGCAAAGGTTTATCAAATTTTAGATCAGCAGTTAAATCATTTGTTGGGTGATTTTGTTGCTGATGAAGTTTTGTAGTTTTTGCAATCTTGTGATTTTTACAAATTAATTGACAAAGCTAAATTTTAAATAAAGCTAAATTTTAAATTAAGGATAACCAAATGAAAACCTTGCACAATCCTAAGCATTTTACTTTTGCATCGGATAATTATTCAGGGGTGCACCCTAAGATTTTGCAAGCCATTGCAGCGGCAAACGGCGGACATGACAAGGCGTATGGGCATGACACTTATAGCGTGGCATTAAAGCATTTGATGAAAGCAAAGTTTGGCAAGCAGGCGAGCTGTTATTTGGTGTTTAATGGTACAGGGGCAAATGTGCTTGGTTTGCAGTCATTATTGCCACGTTGTGGGGCGGTGATTTGTGCCAAAGAAGCCCATATTAATAACGATGAAAGCGTTGCTCCTGAATATATTGGCGGTATGAAGTTATTGGCAATTGATACGCCAAAGGGCAAGTTATCACCAGATGCGTTATATGATTTTTGTTATCATCGCAACCAAAGCGAACACACAGCAAAAGCCAGTGTGGTGTACATTAGCCAAACTACCGAGCTTGGTATGTGCTATACACTAGATGAAATTAGCAGCATTGCCAAAGTTTGCCAAGAATTTGATTTGTATTTTTATTTAGATGGGGCAAGGTTGTCTAACGCACTGGTGGCATTGGACGCCGATTGGGCGGATTTGGCAAATTTAGGCATTGATATGTTGTCAATTGGCGGTACAAAAAACGGCCTAATGATAGGCGAGGGCTTGATTGTGCTAAATCCAACCCTTGATGAACAAATGCGCCGTTTACGCAAAAGCAACATGCAACTGGGTTCAAAACTGCGTTTTGTGGCTGCACAATTTTTGGCGTGGTTTGAAGATGATTTGTGGTATCAATTGGCAAAAAATAGCAACGATATGGCAAATTATTTATACCATGAAATTAAAGATCTAAACGGTGTAACGGTGTTATATCCTGTGCATGCCAATGCTGTTTTTGTGCGTTTTTTGCCTGATGTGGTAAAACAATTGCACGAGCAATTTGAGTTTTATGACACAGATGTCAAAGCAGGCGAGGTGCGTCTTATGACCTCTTTTGACACAACAAAAGCACAAGTTGATGTGCTTGTGAGTGCGATTAAAGATTTGGTGAAATGAGTGCCAATCATCTAACCAAACCGCTTAGCTAAGTTTTCCGCTTAGCTAAGTTTTGTTTTTCAAGTGTTAAATTTTGTTTTTAAATGTTAAAAACTGGGTTAAATTCGCACTTCACCATGTCCAAAAACCACCCATTTTTGTGAGGTTAAGCCCTGCAAGCCAACAGGGCCGCGTGCGTGGATTTTATCGGTAGAAATGCCAATTTCAGCCCCAAGCCCATATTCAAAACCATCGGCAAAACGGCTCGATGCGTTGACCATGACCGAACTTGAGTCGACTTCTTGCATAAATTTTAGCGACAGGCGGTAATTTTCGGTGATAATGACATCGGTATGATGACTGCCATAATGATTGATATGGGCAATGGCTTCATCAATGTCTGCTACGATTTTGATTGCTAAAATCGGTGCAAGGTATTCAGTATGCCAGTCTTCTTCAGAAGCTTGCGTGATATGGTTTTGTAAAGCGGCGATGTTGTTTAAAATTGTAAAACCAGTTTTGCACAAGCGAAGTTGCATAGCATTATCAGCATGTATCATTGCTTTGGCAACGGTTGGCAAAAAGTCATTGGCAATTTTAGCCTCAATTAACAATGTCTCCATGGTATTGCAAGTACCGTAACGGCTGGTTTTGGCATTAACGCAAATATTGGTTGCCATGTCAAAATCAGCAGAACTTTCAACAAATGTATGACAATTGCCATCTAAATGTTTGATCACAGGAATGCAGGCATCGCGACTAATGCGTTCAATCAACCCTTTGCCACCACGCGGAATAATGACATCAACAAACTTGTGCATACCAATAAGTTCACCCACAGCCTTGCGATCGGTTGTGGCAACAACTTGCACGCATTTGGGTGATAATCCTGCCACAACAAGCCCATCTTGTATGCATTTTGCCAAGGCTTGGTTAGAATAAAAGGCCTCTGATCCGCCGCGTAAAATAATTGCGTTGCCTGATTTTAACGCAAGGCTTGATGCTTCAATGGTTACATTGGGACGGCTTTCATAAATCATACCGATAACGCCCAGTGGCACGCGCATTTTGCCAAGTTGAATGCCACTTGGACGGTAAGCCATATCACTAATTTCACCAATTGGATCGGGCAAATTGGCAACATCTTTTAAACCTTGTAGCATAGCGTTAAATCGACTTTCGGTTAGCTCTAAACGGTCAAGCAACGCACGATCTAAGCCTTTTTGGCGGCTGTTTTGCATATCGCGGTCATTGGCGGATAAAATTGTGGCTTTGGCAGATTGTAAACGGTCAAAAATAGCAATTAAAGCGTTATTTTTGTCTTTGGTGGTGGCATGGACTAAGGTCATACTGGCTTTGCGAGCGGATTTGCCAAGCTGTTCCATATAAGTTTTGGTGTCTATTTGGGTGTCTGTTTCGGTGTCAATGTTGTGCATGTTGATATTCCAAAGAAATTAATTGTTGGTTATGATAGCATAATTAAACCGATGAGAAAAATTAAACCGATGAGAAATTAAGCCTAAAAAAATACCCTGATATCACATCAGGGCAGGAGGAAAATGAATCAATGGTTATTTTAATAAAATTTAATAAATTTGTTAATGTTATTTGTTAATGTTATTTGTTAATGTTTAAGCATAAGAGCTTGTCTTGTTAAGCATAGCTTGTTAAGCATAAGAACTTGGCGTAGCATTTGGCATAACAAGCCACAACACCAAATAAATCAAAATCCCAGGTACAGCGGCACTTGCAGATGATACAATGACAAACAACAAACGCACCATGTTTGGACGCCAACCTAAATATTCAGCAACGCCACCCATCACGCCTGCGAGCATGCGATGATTGGTTGAACGGTGTAATTTGGTTAGTTTTGCCATATTAAGTGCTTCCTATTTGTTGTTGGTTGCCTATTTGTTGTTGATTGTGTTGTCTGTAAATTGTTATACGAAAACTTATTAACTTAACGAAAAATATTATACAAAAAATTTTGCAAAATTGGGTTGTTTATTGTGTTGCTTTGGTAACAAATTTTTAGCAAAAGTTACGCAATTTTCTAATTTTTTACATAAACTTGGTTTTACATAAATTGAGTTTTTTTGCATGCATTTAACACCCATTTGCCAAATTAAAACCATAATTTTACAAAAAATACTTGCCATTTTTAGTGATTAGCGGTATTGTTAGCGATTGTTTATTTTTTTAATCTATTGCTTTAATCTACTGTTTGTTTTAGGAGTTTTGCATGAAACGCATTATTTTGTTAGGGCCACCTGGAGCTGGCAAAGGCACACAAGCCCAAATGATTACCAAAACCTTGAATATCCCACAAATTTCAACAGGCGATATGTTGCGTTCAGCAATTAAAGAGAACACAGAGCTTGGTAAACAAGCCAAAAGCGTGATGGATGCAGGCGGTTTGGTATCAGATGATCTGATTATTGATTTGGTAAAAGAGCGTATTGCTAAGCCTGATTGTGTTAACGGCTGTATTTTTGACGGTTTTCCGCGCACCATTCCACAAGCCAAAGCCCTTGTTGATGCCGGGGTAACCATTGACAACGTGATCGAAATTGCCGTCCCTGATGAACAAATCATTCAACGTTTGTCGGGTCGTCGTGTGCATTTGGCTTCTGGGCGTACTTATCATACGGTTTATAATCCGCCAAAAGTTGCCAATGTAGATGACGAAACGGGCGAGTTGTTGATTCAGCGTGATGATGATAAAGAAGATACCATTCGCGAACGTTTGGCAACTTATCACAAATTAACCGCAGCACTGATTGGTTTTTATCAAGATTTGGCAAAATCAGGCGAAAATGCACCGCGTTATGCCAGTTTTGACGGTACGCAGGACATAGCTAAAGTAAGCGAACAAGTGTTGGCAGAATTAAAGCGATCGACGTAATTGTTAAACTCTAGCTTTAAATTGGCTTTTAAATAACACAGGTTTTTATAATCCCACGCAAATTTTTAACATGCTTGTGTGGGATTTTTCTGTTTGAAATTGAGTGATAATTATTGAGTGATGGTTTATGCAGGCTTTGGCAATCAATGGTTTTGGGCGAATTGGACGAAATGTATTGCGTGCGTATTTGCAGCGTTTGGCAAACAATTGTCCGCAAAATTTTTGCATTGTGGCAATCAACGATGTGGCAAGTGCTGATGTTTTGTTACATTTGTTAAAATATGACAGCACGCATGGGCGTTTAAACAGCCGATTTGATGTGGATATTTGTTTAAACAACAATCAATTTAACATTAAGATCAACGGGCAAGTGCATGTTATTCATGTGTTGCAACAAGCTGATCCAAAAAACCTTAATTGGCGAAATTTTGGGGTGGATATTGTACTGGAAAGTACAGGGTATTTTCGCAGTTATAACAATGCTTATCAGCATATTTACGCAGGGGCAAGACAGGTAATTATTGGTTCTGCCCCGTTTGATACAGTGGATGCAAGTGTTGTGATTGGGGTAAATGATTATGAATTAAGCCGTGATAAAGCAATTGTGTCTGGAGTGTCGTGTACCACGCAAGCGTTGGTACCCTTGTTGGCTGTGTTGGATAAGGCATTTGGGGTAAAAAATGCCATGCTTACTGAAATTCATGCGGTAACTGCCGATCAAAATGTGCTTGATCAAGTGCATCGTGATTTACGTCGCGCCAGAGCGGCCGGCTTTAATATTATTCCTACTACATCTAGCAGCATTGGGGCGGTCGAGCGAGTATTGCCAAGCATGCAAGGCAAAATCAATGGACATTCGTTGCGTGTACCGACTCTTGATGTTGCAAGTATTGATGTTGCTTTTGTTTTTGACAAGTTGACTGACGTTTGTGGCATTAACCAAGTGTTAAAACAAGCAAGCGAGCAAGAATTGTTTGGCATTATGGGCTATACTGATGAACCCTTGGTGTCCAGTGATTTTGTTCATGAACCGTATTCGCTGATTATTGACAGTTTACAAACCATGTCAGTTGGCGTAGGTGATAGTAAGCAGTTTAAGGTGTTTGCGTGGTATGATAACGAATGGGGTTATGCCAATCGAATGTTAGATATGTGCCAAAAGCTAAGTTAATAACCAAGCTAATAAAACGCTAAGCTAATAACTAAGCTAATAAAAAGCTAAGCTAATAAAAAGCTAAGCTAATAAAAAATAGCCCATATCAACAGGCTATTTTTTATAATTACTTAAAACATTGATTAAAATTGTGCGTTATTTTGGTTGGTTATTTTGGTTGAATGTCAAACTCAAATACCCAAGCATTTGGTGATGTTGCATTTTCTTTGTATTGAATTTCTGCCAAACGCATGCGAGCATAACTATCACCTGTAGAGGAGCGTAATAATGCCCCTTGTGCATCGTCATCGGTTTTTGCAACAAGTTTATGATTGACCAAACTATAAACATACCAACCAAGATCAAATGGGTTTTGGTTGTTATACGCATTTAATGCGGAACGTTTTTTATCAGATACCCAGTCTTTTGCAGACGTTGGTAGCTTATAACCGGCTACATTGGTTAAATCAGCAAGGCTTTCGGTTTTGTTGTCTTTATTAAATTTATCGGTAATGGGCTTGTTATTGGTGTCATAATAGCCTGCCGGGGTTTTTGCCAAAAATCCAGCCACTTTCTTTTTACTGCCCGTGCCGCCGTTTAGTCTGACATTAAAGCGATCCAGTGCAATATGCCAATCGCCATTTTCGGTGGTGGTTTCGCCGGTTTTTAGGTTGATGTATTGCGTGGTTGCTGATGCGTCAAAGGTTTTGGTTTTAACGTTGTTTGGTGTGGCGGTATCAATCCAACGTAAAGTTGGGTGTCCTGATACGCCTGCTGCACTATAATAATTGATGACTTGCACAGCAAAGATTGGCAATTGCACCGAGCTTTGTGTGGTAGGGCTTGTATTGTCGGTGGTGATAAGATAGACACGGTTGTTGGGTGATAATTGGTGGCTTGTGGCATTGTATTCATACCATTTTTGTGTGTCAAAAATACTGCCTTTTTTATCCACTTGATAATGATTGACAATGCTGTGTTTGCTTTTAGGATCAAGGGTTGCATCGGTAAAGGTTTTTAAGTCTGACCATTTAAGCAGACCAAACACACCACCTTTACCATCACCACTAACGCCACTGTTTGACCATAGTTTGGGTACGTATTTGCCTGAATTGTCAAATTTTAAATCCCAAGTGTCGGTATCACAACCAACCTCAGCTTTGCCGTCAAAATCATAGCAATACACTTTTGGAGTGGCTGCGTTTAATGAGTTGGCTTCGGTGTTGATGACCCATTTTGCCGATTGAGTAAATTTGCCAGTGTTTTTGCCTGTGTTGGTGCTTGAGCCGTTGCTGTGTTTACCAGTATTGTGTTTGCCAGCGTTGTTCTTACTACTTTGGTTTGAACTGCCCTCACCGCCACCACCACAAGCGACTAAGGCTGTGCTAAGTAAGGCGATTGATAACAGTGTGAGTTGTTTTTGCATGATATTGCTCCTGTTGTTAAAACTGTTATTAAAACTAAAAATATTGTTAAAACTAAAAATATTGTTAAAACTAAAAATATTGTTAAAACTAAAAATATTGTTAAACTATCGTTAGAAAAAATGTAAAATACCACAACTAAAACTGATAACTTGCTCCAATCAGCCATTGGCGATTATCAATGTTGCTTTGATCGTTTTTATCTTTCACGTCTCTTTGTTTGTTCAAAACGTTGTTAACCGATGTGTGCACGCCCAGTTGTTTATTGACTTGATAATCAAGCCCAGTATTCCAAATCCACCAAGCTGGCGAATAGCTGTTATCGCTTGTGCTTAATAAATGCTTGTCTTCGTAAGTCAATTTGTTAATCCATCTTAAAGCGTCAGAAACGTCATAATTGGCAGTTAGCCCCGCTTTGTGTTTTGGGCGATTTGTCAAAGGCGTGTTTTTGAGTTTGTTTAGCGTGCCTAAATAACCATAATTGATTTGTAAATCCAAATTTTGCCAAGGCTGCCAACCAATCGCCACATCGCCGCCATAAGTTTTGGCTCCTGCGACGTTTTCGTACTGAAACACCATGACATCGCCTTCATAATGGCTGGGCTTAGTACTGTCAACTTGGATTAAATCTTTGATGTCGTTGTAAAACAGATTGACCGCCAAGGATAAATTGGGCTGTAAATCGCTTTGGTAGCCAATTTGATAACTGGTGGAAGTTTCAGGCGTCAAGGCAGGGTTGCCAAGCACTTTGTAGCCATAGGTGCTGTGGTCAAATAAATAATACCGCTCTTTTAAATCTGGCACCCGGTAGCCGCTGCCAACGCTTGCCCGCCAAATATGCCGCACGCCTGTATCACCCACATAATCGTATTTTAGCGAAACTTTGGGGGCAACATGATTGCCAAAATCACTATCATACTGATACCTTGCCCCTGCCAAAACTTCCAAATTATCACCAATCAGCCAATCATCTTGGGCGTAAATTTCTTGCACGTTGCGGCTGACATCATCGCCTTTGAGCTCGCTTTTGCCGTTGTTGGTTTGGCGTAAGCCGTCTTTGCGGTAACTTACGCCAAATTGGGGCAAATGCGTTTGATTAACCAGCTGTGTGGCGGGTAAGTCTAATTGCAATTGACCCAATTGAGTGGTGATTTTGGCATTCCGTTCTATGGTGGTTGTGCCTAAAACTGACGTATTGGCAAAGCTGTCGTAATTTTCTGATAGCAACGAGCCTTGTAGCTTTGTTCCTTGCAATTTGGAATTTTTAAGTCCGCCGGTTAACTCGTTAAATTGATGACTAAATCCTGCCGAAAACCGCCGTTTGTCAATCTCTTCTTTGCGTAAATTTGGATAAGTTTGCGGGCCACGGCTTCTATTAAAACGTCCAATATCCACTTCTTTATAATCGCCCACTTCAAGCCAAATGTTTTGTAAATTTGTTGCCTTGGGGGCGTATTGCAACTTAGCAACCGCTTGGGTTTGTTGGCTGTTGTCTTTTAATCTGCCCCATTGTTTGTTATCTAAACTTAAGCCTTTATCGTCAAGTTTTGACGCCGAAATGCGAGCAAGCCATTCGCCTTGTTTGTCAAAAGCGATGTCACTACTGGCTTCGATAAGGCGATAATTGTCATCTAAGGAGTTGCCTGATGGATTTTGGGCAAAATTTGTGCCAACATCGGCTGCAATTCGCCCTGTGATGCGGTTGTCATTGGGCGTTAATCGTTTGGTGATGACGTTAATCACCCCGCCCATCGCCGAGCTGCCATATTGTGCTGACGATGCCCCTTGAATCACCTCAATTTGCTCCACATCGGCGTTTAAATATTGATTTAAATTCACCGTAGAGCCTGTGCTTGCGGTGATTGGCAAGCCGTCAATCAACACCAACACTTGATTGCCATCAAGCCCTTGCATGACCACTTCGTAGCCAGTTTTGCCGTGTAAGGGGCGAAGTTGTACTTGTGGCAACAATTCTAAGGCTTGTTTTAAGGTGCGTGCTTGGTGCTGCTCAAGCTGTTTTTTGCTGATGACGGTAACGGGAATCGGGGCTTCTTTGACGCCTTTTTCGGTGCGGCTGGCACTGATGACGATGGTGTCAAGCATAACGGTTGGTAAGTTGGTATCGATGGTGCTTTGGGCAAAACTTGCTTGGCTAAGCAAAACGGCAAGGCTAAGCGTGGATAAACTTGGCAATTTAACCGCAAAATACGGTGGTTTTTTGGCACGAATTGACATAGTTTATCCAAATTGAATGTAAAAAGATTGATTAAAGGTAACAAATATTGCTAAAATTTTACCGCGAGTAACTTTACTATAAAGTTACAGAATAATCAAGACATAAATGCAAATAATTATCATTTATAAATAAAATCTTGACAACGATAAAATTGTGTATCTTTACAAAAACAACCCAACAACCTCTTTAAAAATTCATGAACACAACCCATAATAGCGATAAATTTTTACTCAGTACTTAGACAACCGATACTTAGACAATCCTTAAACAGACAGCCAGCCAATGAAAAATCCATTCGTTCCATTATTTCACAGTATTAACAGTCAATTGTTTGCCGATCCAATCAAGCCCGTTGAAAAACGCAGGCTTGGTAATTTGCAAGGTTTAAGTTTGGCGATGTGGCTTGCCAGTTTAAACCAAAACCCGTCTCAATGTTCACACTCATCTCAATGTTCACAAAGCAGTGCTTTAAAAGTTGTCATTACAACTGACCAAAACCGCCTAAATCAGTTAGAAACCGAATTGCGATTTTGTGGGGTTGATGCTTATGTATTTCCGGACTGGGAGACATTGACTTATGATGAATTGTCGCCTCACCAGGATATCATTGCCGAACGCATTCGTTTGTTGACAAATATGCCAACAACGGGAGTTTTGTTGCTTAGTGTGCAGACTTTAATGCACCGCGTTGCACCTAAATCGTGGCTAATTGGACAACATTTTGATTTATCAGTGGGGCAGGTGTTTGATTTGGATTTTCAGCGCGAACGCCTTGTACAGGCAGGTTATCATGCAGTGGATAATGTGTTTGAACCGGGTGAATTTGCGGTGCGTGGCAGCGTTATGGATTTGTTTGCAGTTGGTCAACCGTTTCCTGTGCGTTTAGAATTGTTTGATGATGAAATTGACAGCATTCGGTTTTTTAACCCACAAACCCAACGCAGTTTAACCCAAACCGATGTAGATGAATTGCAACAAAATGATCCGGCTTTATACGCAAATTTTAAGACTTATTTAAGTAAAAATTTAGGAAAAATTGCCAGTTTTAAAATTTTACCGGCCAAGGAAATGCCACTAGAAAGTGCAAAAGAAACCTTTAGAGCCAATTTTGCCAGTGCTTTTGTGCATACCAGTGCCAGAAAATTTGAATTGTTTAATGATGTGATGCAAGGCATTGCCCCTGCCGGAGTAGAATATTATCAGCCGTTATTTTTTGAACCTGACATTTGGCAAAATGGTTCGGATTTTTTTGGTTATTTACCAAACAACAGTTTGTTTGTTTTGGACGAGGCATTTGACACAGCACTGGATAGTTTTTGGCAACAAGTACAAACGCGTTACAACGACAGGCGTCATGACATCACAAAACCCATTGTTGCACCAGAACAATTGTATCTAACCCCACAGATTTTTTATGAGCATTTGCAAGATTTTGCCAAAATTATTGTCAGCGAGACAGCGGTTGCCAAGCGAGCCGGGGCAATTAACGCAGCCTTTAGCGAGTTGCCAATTTTGACGGTAAACCATAAATTTACCGAACCGCTACAACACTTGTTGGATTTTTTGGCAAAGCAACAAAAACCGGTGCTAATCGTAGCAGAAACCGCAGGACGCCGCGAAATTTTAACCGAATTGTTACAAAGCAGGGCATTGCAAAATAAAGCAGATTTGGTTTTGGTTGATAGTTTAGAGCAATTTTTAGAAAATGACACGGATTTACCAAAAACAGCCATTGTACAAAAAACAGCCACTGTAAAACTTGCGATAACCGTTGCACCGATTGACCGTGGTGCGTATTTACCCGGTGAATTGGCAATTATTTCTGAAGCGGATCTGTTTGGTAGGCAAGTATTGCAAACGCGTCGCCGCCGTCAAAGCGATGTGTCTGATGAATTTTTGCTAAAATCAGTCAGTGAGTTAAACATTGGCGATCCTGTGGTGCATATTGAGCATGGCATTGGGCGTTATCATGGATTGACCGTGCTTGAAATTGACAAGCAGTTGCAAGAATTTATTCATCTAAAATATGCCGATGATGCCAGTATTTATGTGCCTGTGTCAAGTTTACAGCTTATCAGTCGCTATGCAGGCGGTGATAAGTCATCTGTGCCACTTCATCATATTGGCAGTGGCAAATGGGATAAAGCCAAACAAAAGGCCTTGGCACAAATCCACGATGTGGCAGCTGAATTGCTTCATGTGCAGGCATGTCGTGATGCCAAAGTGGGGATAAATTTTGGCATCGATCCGATTTTGTATGATTTGTTTGCCAGTCAATTTGCTTTTGAAGAAACGCCCGATCAGACAAATGCCATTGAGGCGGTTATTCATGATATGAAACAAAACAAGCCGATGGATCGCCTGATATGCGGTGATGTTGGTTTTGGCAAAACCGAAGTGGCAATGCGAGCGGCGTTTATTGCAGTGCAAGCCGGCTATCAGGTGGCGGTGCTTGTACCAACGACACTGTTGGCAGGGCAACATGAAGATAATTTTATGGACAGATTTGCCGATTGGGCGGTGCGTATTGAAAGCCTATCACGTTTTGGCACAAAAAAACAGCATGATAAAATTATTCATGATTTGGCAATGGGTAATATTGACATTATCATTGGCACGCACCGCTTATTGCAAGATGACATTCGTTTTGCTAAGTTGGGATTGATGATTATTGATGAAGAGCACCGTTTTGGCGTGCGTGATAAAGAGCGGATAAAGGCCTTGCAATCCGATGTAGATGTGTTATCCATGACGGCTACGCCCATTCCACGCACCTTAAACATGGCGTTATCAGGCATGAAAAACATGTCTATCATTGCAACACCGCCGGCCAGACGGCTTGCGATCAAAACGTTTGTTGTGCAAAAAAGCACCTCTTTGATGAAAGAGGCAATATTGCGTGAACTGTTGCGTGGTGGGCAGGTTTATTTGGTGCACAATGATGTTGCAAGTATTGAACGTATGGCACAAACTGTACAAGAAATGTTGCCTGAAGCTCGCGTGGCGATAGCCCACGGCCAGATGAAAGAGCGTGATCTTGAGCAGGTTATGCAAAATTTTTATCACAAAAAACACAATGTGCTTGTTTGTACCACCATCATTGAAACAGGCATTGACATTCCAAATGCCAACACAATTGTGATCAATCGTGCGGATAAATTTGGCCTGGCCCAGCTGCACCAATTGCGTGGTCGTGTGGGGCGCAGCCATCATCAAGCCTACTGTTATCTGATTATACCCTCTATCAAAGGCTTAACCGGTGATGCCAAAAAACGCTTAGACGCAATTAGCAAGGCTAATACGCTTGGTGCAGGTTTTATGCTTGCTGGTGAAGATTTGGAGATTCGTGGGGCGGGTGAATTGCTTGGCAAACAACAAAGTGGCAACATGCAAGCGATCGGTTTTAATCTGTACATGGATATGCTTCACCGTGCAACCAAAGCAATTAAAGCAGGCAAGCAGCCAAATTTGCACATGCCACTATCACTAACAAGCGACATTAACTTGCATTGTTCGGCGCTTATTCCTGATGATTATTTGGGTGATGTGCATCAGCGTCTGTTGTTTTACAAAAAAATTAGCAATGCACAAAATCATGATGAGTTAATTCATGTACGCAGTGAAATGCTCGATCGTTTTGGCAGTTTGCCCGATCCGGTTAAAAATTTGTTTGCCATTCACAAACTTAGGCTTATGGCAGAAGCGTTGGCAATTGATAAGATCGATGCCAATGCGTGCGTGGCTGTACTGGATTTTTCAGTCGATACGCCTGTAGATGCGATGACGATCATTGGCTTGATTCAGGCAAATCCGAGCAAATTTAAAATGTATGGGGCAACCAGATTAAAAGTTTTTGATGAACAAAATTTGGCAAATGTACAAAAACGCATTGAGTTTATCAAAAGTTTGCTTGAAAAATTGGCAACCACGGTATAAACTGGCTATTAAAATCGGCTTTTGATTTTGTGCAATAAAATCAAGCAATAAAATGAAAAAATGAAATGAAACAATAAAATGAAACAATTGTATGACAACAAACCAATTGCCTAATGGCGAACGCCTAATAGAAGAGCCCATTTATCCTGAAGATTGGGAGTGTTGCAATAACGGCTGTGAAGAACTGTGCGTTTATGAAATTTATCGCATACAAAAACAAGCCTATGACGAGCAACAAAAACGCCTGCAACGACTCAATGAATTGGCAAAACCTGTTGGCTAATTTTTTTGTTGGTTTTTTAAAAAATTTGTTCAATTAATCTGATATTTAGTTAACCTTATCAAGGAAAAAATTATGCCACACATTGTCATTGAAACCAGTCAAGACATTCAATTAAAACAGCCTAATGTGCTATTACAAGCAATTAATGAAAGCCTGTGGCAAACGGGTGAATTTGAAAACGCAACGGCCATCAAAAGCCATATTCGTCAAGCATCGCATAGCCTTGTTGGTATAACAACAGGCGAGGACAGTTTTATTTCTGTGCAGTTTTATCTGATGAGTGGGCGAAATGACACCACCAAAGCCGATCTCATTTCGCGTATTTTTGACAGTATTGTACATCATGTCAAACACATTGAGCGGCTTGACACCGCCCAAAAACTACAAATTACCATTAATACTACCGAACTATCACATCAATATGTTAAACAATCTATTTAGTTAAACTTGCACTTTTGGATTTTTAATGTGCATGATGGTGCAAGCTGTGATCGTGTCCATGTTCATGATGGTGAGAATGTTCATGATCATGATGGTGCATTTCTTGTGTAGAATCTTGGTGTGAATGTTCAACATGGGCTGGCATGTGGTGATGATGATGGTGATGGCCGTGCGATCCGTGGTGCATTGTCATTGGTAAAAAAATCACCGCAAGCCCTGATAATGACATAACAACTGCATTGGCTTGACGTAAGCGAAAGCGTTTAATCCGAGATTGTAGTGCTGCTACTGTGCCTTGTGTGGCAAGGAGCATTGGCAATGTACCAAGTCCAAAGGCAAACATTAACATAGCCCCTGTCAATGTATCACGACCCACCACAGCTATAAGCAATGCACCATATACCAAGCCACAGGGCAAAAATCCCCATAACAACCCTGCACCAAGTGCTTTTGGCATGGTGTTTAGTGGAAAGATTTTTTGACGCAAAGGCGACATTGCTTGCCACAGTTTTGCCCCTGCTTTTTCTAATCGGTTTAAAAACGGCAATCCAAGCATAGACAAACCAACCAAAACCAACACGCCACCGACTAATATTCTGGGTAAATTATTGTTGACCAATAAGGGCTGTAATACCGTTGTGCCAATCAGTGCTGCTATCACGCCCAAAATTGCATAACTGGTTAAACGCCCAAAATGATAAGTGATGATTAAGCGTGTTTTTTGTGCTGGCGATAGCGACTGCATAGACATGCCAAACGCTGTTACAATGCCACCACACATGCCCAAACAATGTGGTGAACCAAAAAAACCCATGCCAAGTGCCATTAATAAGAGTGCTACAGTCATATTTTCTCCAGAATTTATGAGTTTTGCTATATTTTTGCTGTTATTTTTGAATGTTTGGTGCTGTTGATGCTGATTTTAGTTGCTTACGTCGAAATTGGCGATCGTCAAGAATAACGCGTTGAGATTCGTTGTCCAAATCGTCAAATTGGCGAGATTTTATTGCATAATAAATTGCAAAAATTGCACAAACAAACATGACTAAACTGATTGGAATTAAAAAATAAATGCTTTGCATGGCATACAGCTTTGTAAAGATTAAGGGTGAAAAGTACTTGGTTTTTTAACAAAGTTTTTAACAACAAAGTTTTTAACAAGTTTTTAATAAGAATAAAAAATTATGAATGTTATGTTGTAACGTTTTGTCTTATTATACACCAAATTTTTGTAAAAAAATACAACATCTTAGCAAATTTTACATTTACAATTAAAAAACATTTTTACAATGTTTAATGTTAATAAAGTGTGCTATGATAGGATTAATCACTAAATTTTTAGTTAAATAAAGTTGAACAGTTATGTCAAAAACAACCGCGTCAAAAACAACCGCATCAAAGCCTAAGCAAAATCCAGTTAAGCAAAATCTGTTAAAATCCTTAAAATTTGCTAAAAAGCCGTTATTTATCGCATCGCTTGTGTTGGCAGGATTTTTGTTGTTACCGAGCGTGCAAGCCAAAACCGTGGTGATTGACGTTCGCACGCCAGAAGAATACCAAATGAATCACCCCAGTGGTGCAATTAACATTCCACATAGCGAAATCGTTACAAAAATTAGCAGTCAAGGCATAAGCAAATCCGACAACATCAAGCTATACAGCGGTGCCAGCAGTCGTGCCGAAAAAGCCAAAAATGAGTTGCAATCAGCAGGTTATAGCAATGTAGAAGTGCAAAATTAGACGTGAAAATAAAACCTTGCTTAAAATAACTTAATTAAAATAACTTAAGTTTAACCCAAATAACTTAAGTTTAAAGTTTGGCTAATAAATTCACCACATTTTGTACGCGTTGCTTTCGGTTGCCAGATATGGCAACAAACTCCATACGATGGGCGTTTAAAAACTTAACAAAAGTTTGGTGCATTTTATCATGTCCGTTTGGTAAATCTCGCATGGTATCTGCTACCCATTGTATGCCAAAATTATCGGTTAATAGCACCAAATCATAGCGGTATTGGTTGGCGTGTTGTTCAATTTCTTTTGGACAGGCATTAAAATACCAATGACTGTACACCATGATCTCAAACAAGCCTGTATCACAAAAAACATACGGCAGGTTTTGAGTTTCTGCCAGGCTAACGGCTTGGTTTTCATGTATCATTTGTCCGACGGCAATTGGCAATAAATCAACCCATTGGCATGTATAATTGCTTGGTTTTTCTGTCAAATAAGTACGCATGTACTCGTTAACAATCGGCGTGGTAAAATACGCACCCAAATCTTGTGCCAACGTGCTTTTGCCTGTGCATTCTGCTCCCAAAATCAGTACTTTTTTAACCTTGGTAAGCACAGGTTTTGGTATGCTTAGAGCGTGGTTTGCAGGTTTTGGTGTTGAGTTAAATGTTGCTGAACGAGTAGTTTTTGCCATGACAAATAGCCTAAAATTGCCACAAGGGTAAATAAAAAATACTGCACGGAAGTAAAAATTATGCCTTTGTAAAAATACAGTGGCACACTGATAGCATCGGCTGCGATCCACACAAGCCAGTTTTCAATTTTGCGATTTGCCATTAACAGCATGCCTACCAAAAACAATCCTGTGGTTAAAATATCGACATAATCTGTCCAAACAAAGTGCGAAAAACCCAAACTAACCCCAGTCATGCTAAAATGATTGTTAATAAAAGGTTTAAAATAATACACAACGCCGACAAAAATAAAACTGCCAATTGCGATCAGACCAAGTTGTTGCCATTCTTTCAAAGTGGTGGTGCTAATTGTTACAATTTGTTGATTCTGTTGATTTTGTTGCCAATTTATCCAACCAAAAATTGCCATTGCTGAATAATAAACATTAATCAACATATCTCCAAATAATTGCCATTGCCAAAGTAAATACACATACAAGCCTGTGCTAATCAAACCGACAGGAAATACCAACACATTGCCACGTTTTGACAACAGCACAGAAATCAGTCCGAACACACTGGCAATCAGTTCTAACGCCATTAACATGGGCGTGTACGCTTGATATTGGGCAAAAAGTTGGGCGAACAGATGGTTAAAAAAATCACTCATGTTAAGTAGGTTGCTTGTTTAAAGTTATGGTTTTTAAAGTTATGGTTTTTAAAATTTGCTACACTATAACATAAAATCCAACATAAAATCCGTAAAAACCGCCAAATTATTTTAAATTGGTTTAAATCATGGTTTTTTTGCTAAAAATTGCAAAAAAATCCGTAAAAAAAACAACAAAATCCATGCAAAATTTCTGATTTTGTGGCAAAATAGATGATTTATTTATTAAGCATTGTAAAAAATCATGAAAGAAAGTTTGCGAGTTCGTCTGGACCAAATGGCTGACCGATTTGAAGAGGTAACGGCTTTATTGTCTGATCCAGAAACCATGTCGGATAATAAAAAATTTCGGCAATTGTCGGTAGAGCACAGTGATCTATCCGATCTTGTTGCAACGTGGCATGCCTTTATTCAGGCAGAAGATGATTTGGCTTGTGCTGAAGAAATGCTAAGCGATCCTGATATGAAAGATTTGGCACAAGAAGAAATCCAATCTGTCAAAGCCAAAATTGACGCTTTAACCGAAGCATTAAATGTCATGATGTTGCCAAAAGATCCAAATGATAAAGCAATGGCGTTTTTGGAAATTCGTGCAGGCACAGGCGGTGATGAGGCGGGGATTTTTAGTGGTGATTTGTTTCGTATGTATGAAAAATACGCCCAATCACAAGGCTGGCAAGTGGAGGTTTTGTCTGCCAATGAAGCAGAACATGGAGGTTATAAAGAGATCATTAGCCGAGTGTCAGGCAATGGTGTCTATGGACGCTTAAAGTTTGAAAGTGGCGTACACCGCGTGCAACGTGTGCCAGAAACCGAAAGCCAAGGGCGAGTGCATACCTCGGCGTGTACCGTGGCGGTTATGCCTGAAATAGAAATTGATGACAGTGTGGAGATTAATCCGAGCGATTTGCGCATTGATACTTACCGTGCAAGTGGGGCAGGGGGGCAACATATTAACAAAACCGATTCGGCCGTGCGCATTACTCACATTCCCACAGGCACTGTGGTAGAATGCCAACAAGAACGCTCTCAACATGCCAATAAAGACAAAGCCATGAAAATGTTGGTTGCCAAAATTGTCCAAGAAAAAGTGCAAAAACAAATTGACGCCAGCAGCGATATGCGACGCAATTTGGTAGGCAGTGGCGACCGCTCTGAACGCATTCGCACTTATAATTTTCCGCAAGGGCGAATGACCGATCATCGCATCAATTTAACCTTGTACAAATTAGATGCGATCATGCAAGGTGATTTAACCGAACTTATCGATAGTCTACTGCGTGAACATCAGGCGGATTTGATGGCAAGTGTGGGTGGTGATGGGTGATTTTGTATAAAAAATTTTGTATAAAAAATTGTATAAAACTAAAAATTGTATCAAACTTGCTTGGTAAAATTTTGGGCGAAAGGGCGGTATAATGGCAAAATTGCTTACCTTTGTTGATTTATTTGCAGGCATTGGCGGCTTTCACCTTGCTTTATCGGATCTTGGTGCAAAATGCGTTTTTGCTTCAGAAAAAGACAGCCACGCTCGCCAAACCTATCGCAAAAACTTTGATACCACGCAGTTTGAGTTGAATGAAGACATTCGTAAAATTGCCCCAGAACATATTCCTGATCACGATATTTTGTGTGCAGGATTTCCTTGTCAGCCCTTTTCACAAGCAGGCTTAAAAAAAGGCTTTCAGGACGGTGCAGATTCAGAGCGTGGCAATTTATTTTTTTGCATTGTGGATATTTTAGAAGCCAAAAAGCCCAAAGCCTTTATCTTGGAAAATGTGCGTCATTTGGTTAATCATGATGATGGTAAAACCTACGCAACAATCTTAACTTTGCTTGATAAAGCAGGTTATGTGGTGCAACATCAAGTATTAAAAGCCAGTGATTATAACGTGCCTCAGCACAGACCTAGGGTTTTTTTAGTTGGATTTAAAAAAGACATCTCAAGCCAAATTAGCTTTAATTTTCCGCCAAAAATGCCTTTAACATACACCATGTCGGATATTTTTAACGCCCCTTGTGAAAAGCAAATTGGCTTTACTTTACGCGTGGGCGGAAAAGGTTCACCCATTGATGATAGACGTAATTGGGAATTTTATCGCGTGGCAGGCGAAGTGCGACGAATTGGCCTTAGCGAGGCAAAACGTATGATGACCTATCCTGACAGCTTTGAATTTCCTGTATCAAAAACCCAAGCTATGAAACAGCTTGGCAATAGCGTTTGTGTTGAGGTGGTAAGACAAATTGCCAAGGTTATGATAGAGCAGTTACAATCTATTGATGAACACAAACCAAGTGAAATCATACAAAAAACGCCCATAAAATGCAATAAAGGCGAGTTAAGCGAAATTTATGCATTATTAAAACTGATTCATCAGCGTATTTTGCCTTATGGAGATTCTTACGCCAAAGCAACTCAAGATCAAGTTTTGGTTACAAAAATTCATACCGCCACTAAAGACATTGATTTAACCCAAAGTGAAATTGAGATTTTTGCCAATCATCATTTGGCAAGAAAAATACCATTACAAGACGTTGTTAATCAAACCGAACTGAACGAAATTTTCACTACCATTCGTGAAAGCAGAGCCACTTTTTCAAGTGATGTGATGCATATCCAAGCCTTATCCAATGCTTCTCAAGCCACAAATTTTATTTTTGAAATCAAAGGATTGGACGCCACTAAAATTGATGAGATTAACCAAATTCAAACCTCTGCTAAAATCAAAGATCGCATAGAGAAAATTGAGCAACATGGTGGCGTATTTGAATTTGTGGCGTGTGAAAATCATCTTTATGAATCCACGCTTAGAAAAGTGGATTCACTCATGCCTGAAATTTTAGCCCAAGCCTTGTTAGGTTTTTTTAAAAAACAGTTTGGTAAATATTTATACCAATTTAGTCAGATACAACCACCAAAAAAAGCCGAGCAGATCGAATGTCGCTTAAGGGATTTTGTCAAATGCACGGTGCTGGGTATATTTCCAACCCAAGTTTGGTCAGGTGAACTATCAGCCAATTCTGTTTTGCTTATCAATCATCAAGGCGAGCTGTTATTTTATCATACTAAGCAGGATAAAACGCTCAAAGATTTTTTCTATCAAAATACATTTTTTGACACACCCTCGTCAACAAGGCACCGATTTGGTAGTATTTATCAAGAAAAAAATAAGGTATATTTTAAGTTAAACTTACAATTACGCCTTGCTGAACCCAAAAATCCAAACCAAGAAAACCAAACCGAGAACATAATTAGCAAAACTTAAGACCATTTGAAGGAAATTTTATGTCAAATCAAACCCAAACCCAAATTCAAACCTTAGACACGACCGAAGTTCAAGACGTAAACGAACTTATCAAACAGCGTCATACTAAGCGTCAAGCCATCATTGATGCAGGCAACAATCCATACCCCAATCAGTTTAAACGCACGCATTACGCCCAAGATTTACAAACACAATTTGCCAATCAAGACAAACAAACCCTTGCTGATAATGATAAAGTTATGGTTATGGTAGCTGGACGTATCATGCTAAAACGCATTATGGGCAAGGCCAGTTTTATCACTTTGGCTGATATGAGTGGCAAAATCCAAGCCTATGTGAGCAAAAACGATTTAGGTGATGAAATTTATAACGATTTTAAAACGTGGGATATCGGTGATATTGTTGGCATACAAGGCTATCTGTTTCGCACCAATACAGGCGAGCTATCCGTTCACGCCACAACAGTGCAACTTTTAACCAAATCTTTACGCCCCCTGCCTGATAAATTCCACGGCCTTGCCGATACCGAAGCCCGTTATCGCAGTCGCCATCTCGATTTGATGACCAATGATGACAGTCGCAAAACTTTTATCATTCGCAGTCAAGTGATTGCAGGGATTCGCAAATTTATGCTGGATAAGCGGTTTATGGAAGTTGAAACGCCGATGATGCACGTCATTCCAGGTGGTGCAGTGGCACGCCCCTTTGTTACCCATCACAATGCGTTGGACATGCCACTGTTTTTAAGAATTGCCCCAGAGCTTTATTTAAAACGCTTGGTGGTGGGCGGCTTTGAGCGGGTGTTTGAAATTAACCGCAACTTTCGCAACGAAGGCGTCTCCGCTCGCCACAATCCAGAATTTACCATGATCGAGTTTTATGAAGCGTATGCCGACTATCAAGACTTAATGACATTGACCGAAAACATGCTGGAAACTTTGGCAATGGACATTCTTGGCACCACAAAGCTTAATTACCAAGGCGAAGCACTTAGCTTTAAAGCCCCATTTGCACGCTTATCCATGACCAAAGCCATTGAAAAATACGCCACAGATTTTGACATGAATAAAATCAATGACAGGGATTATTTGGCAGATTATGTCAAAAATCAATTGCACATGGAAGTCAAAGACATTTTTGGCATTGGCAAATTACAAACCATTATTTTTGAAGAAACGGCCGAAACCAAGTTGCGTCAGCCGACTTTTATCACTGAATATCCAGCCGAAACCTCGCCACTGGCTCGCCGTAATGATGATAACCCTGAAATTACCGACCGTTTTGAATTGTTTATCGGTGGGCGTGAAATTGCCAACGGCTTTAGCGAATTAAATGACCCCATTGACCAAGCCGAACGCTTTAGGCAACAAGTGGCCGAAAAAGACGCAGGCGATGACGAAGCCATGCACTATGATGGTGAGTTTATCGAAGCGTTGGAATACGGACTGCCACCAACGGCAGGCGAGGGCATTGGCATTGATCGTTTGGTGATGTTATTTGCCAATGCTCCGAGCATTCGCGATGTGATTTTATTCCCACATATGCGTAGAAAAGAATAAAAAATGTAATGAAATGCACTTAAGCGTAAAAAAAAGAGCATTTTTACAATGCTCTTTTTTTTACAATGCTCTTTTTTAAGTCTTTTGATAAAGTTATGCCTGATTTTGATTTTGTTCCAAACTTTGTTGGTATGCTTGATCAAAATTTACAGGGGCAAGCAACAATTGTGGGAAACTACCGCGCGTTACGATATCACTAATGACTTCACGTGCATAAGGGAATAAGACATTTGGACAATACGCACCCAAAATTGCATTCATTTGATCCTCAGGAATGTGTTGCATCATGAAAATCCCTGCTTGATGTACTTCTGCAATAAAAGCCGTTTCACCGCCATTATTTGCTGTTACATTTACAGTTAGCACGATTTGATAATGCTCATCGTCTAGTTTTTCAGCACTGCTTGATAAATTGATATCAAGTTCTGGTTGCCATTCACGCGTGAACACTTGTGCACCTGGAACTTCAAGCGACATGTCTTTTACATAGATACGCTCTAAAGCAAGTTGTGGTTGTAAGGTTTGTTCTTCTGCCATGATTTTTCTCCCAAAGCATTGTTAGTTACAAAGTTATCGTTACAAAAAAAGTTATCGTTGTTAATTGTTGAAAATGTGATGATTAAAAAATTAATGGTTAAAAAAATTAATGGTTAAATAAGCACTTAACCGTTTAATAAAGCCTCAAGTTGGTTTTCGCGTTCTAATTTTGCCAACTCATCGGAGCCACCAATAAATCGATCGCCAATAAAAATCTGTGGCACAGTGCGATAATTATTGGTTTTTTGGGCAAGGGCTTTTCGATCCTCGCCAGACACATCGTATATGCTGATCTCGGTAAAATCCACACCTTTATTGCTTAATAAGCGTTTGGCACGAATGCAATAAGGGCAAAAAGGCGTGGTATAAATGGTAACTGGTGTTTTCATTGTTTATCCTTGTTATTAAAACATTGTTGTTATTAAAACATTGTGATTAAAACTGGTCTTAATTAAAAACGGTTAAAAAACAATCATAACAATAATAAGGTTGGATTTTTTAAATTCAAGCCATTGTTTACCAATTATTTACCAATTGCACCAATTTTTTGCTAAAAATCTATTTTTTAACCACTTTTTCACTGACGAGTGGTAAACCTGAAGCTTGCCAATTGGCAATGCCACCATCTAATCGATACACATTTTCTTTGCCAATCATGGCCACCACAGTGCCTGCCATCATGCCCATTTGACACACGATAATTAGCGGACGGTTGTCTTGTTTTAGACTGTCAATGTGATCTTTTAAATCGGTAAAAGGTAAATTGCGACTGCCTTTGATATAGCCTTTTTCGAAGTCTTTTTTGGGGCGAACGTCGATGATTTGGGCATTGTCATTATTGACCATAAGACCTACGGCATTTGGATTAATTTTTTTGCCTCCGCGTTTGGTTTCTATCATAAAAAACAACACAATTAGCACAAATAAAATGCCAAATAAAAATGGGTGATTGCCCATAAATTCAAACCAACGTTCCAAAGTTGTCTCCAATTTTATTTAAAAATCAATTTTATTTAAAAATCTCTTAAGTTTGTGTCTGTGAAAACTTGTACATGAAAACTTGTACATGAAAACTTGTACACGGCAAAACCTCACTATTATACCGTTAATTGGCGTCATTGTAAAAATAATTTGCTAAATGTTAATCACGCTTGGATTTTAAGCGATTAATTGCCAAACCTAAGTTGGGTTTCGTCTTGCAATAAGACCAAATTTTCCACACGTCTTGCCAACACTTCACCCTTAGCTACCGCTTGCCACATCGCACAGTTTGGTGTTTGGGCGGTATGTTTACAATCACGAAAACGGCAAAAATTTGCCAAGGGTGCCAATTCTATAAACCCTGCCAAAACCTCCTCTTTTTGTAAATGCCACAGTCCATATTCGCGAATGCCTGGGGTGTCAATGACCGCTCCTTGACTTAAATCAGTTGGATCAAACGCCAAAAAACGGCTTGTTGTTGTGGTGTGTTGACCAAGTTGTGAAATGGTTGAAATTTCATTGACCGATTGAGTAACATTTGGCAACAGGCGGTTGATTAAACTGCTTTTGCCAACCCCTGACTGTCCTGCAAAAATCACCGTTTTGTGTTGCAGATACCGCCAAAGTTCGCTTAAATCACCGTTAGATTGGGTGATTAAGGTGTCATAGTTTAGCTTTTGGTAATCGTTTAGTAGGTTTTTTGTTGTATGATAATTGGCATCATTGATTAAATCAGATTTATTTAAAATTAATAAAGGCTTAATATTTGACACACAACACGCCACCAAATAACGATCAATTAATTGTGCTGAGGGCAAGGGCAATGGTGCAAAAACAATTGCCAAAATATCCACGTTACTGGCAATTGGTTTAAGTTTGTGATAACGATCTGGACGAAAAATCACGGTTTTACGATCATAAACCGCCTCGATCCGTCCAAGCCCAGTGTTTGGATCGGCGGACAGTCGCACTTTGTCGCCTGTGGCAAGCAGCGACAAATTGGTGCGAGTATGACACCGCCAAACACTGTGCAATTCAATCGCTTGCCAAAAGGGCCTAGGCTCACCAACAACAGGCGTTGGTTTTTTAGGCAATCGTTTAGGCAAAGATATGGCTTGCACTTCTAATTGTTTGCCATAATTGGCAATGACAATACCGTCCATTAACTCATCATCATCAATAACTTGTTGTTTTTGTTGTTGTTTTTTAATCCGTCTGGTTTGTTGATCGGTAAGTTTGCGTTTGCGAATCAGAGCCATAAATATGCCAAAATCTCAAAAAATTATCAAAATATTAAAATAAAAGCATATTTTAGCCTAAAAATCTGTTAATATGGTAAACTATTTCGTAAAAATAATTGAACAAACGATGAAAAACGATTGAGAAAATTATGGCAATTGATAAAAAAAATTTGGTTTGGGTGGATCTGGAAATGACAGGTCTTGACACGATGCGTGATACGATTATTGAGATTGCAACCATCGTTACCGATAGCGAGCTTAATATTTTGGCAGAAGGCCCAGTATTTGCAATTTATACCCCTGACATTGTGCTAAATGCAATGGACGATTGGAATACTCGTCAGCACAACCAGTCAGGGCTTGTAGACAGAATTCGTCGCAGTACGGTTACGCTTGAACACGCACAAGATGCAACCATTGGTTTTTTGGCAAAATATGTAGAAGCGGGCAAATCACCCATGTGTGGCAATTCCATTTGTCAAGACCGGCGTTTTATGGCCAGGCAAATGCCAAAATTGGAAGCGTTTTTTCACTATCGCAACCTTGATGTTTCGACGGTAAAAGAGTTGGCATACCGTTGGCGACCTGATATTTTAAACAGTTTTGAAAAAAAAGGCAGTCATTTGGCATTAGATGATATCCGCGACTCTATTCGTGAATTACGTCATTATAAGGAACATTTTTTCAAATTTATTCAATAATGATTAAATTTAGCTAAAATAAAAAAACCAATCACATTGGATTGGTTTTTTTATGCTAAATTGATAGCACAATATTGATAGCACAATCCGTTATGCCATATTGTCAATTTAGCATTGATGATTAAAATGATTTAACGATTAAAAAAGATCTGATAAAGTAAAAAGATCTGATAAAGTTATTTGGTTAAAATTAAGCGATTGTTGCGCGTTAAGCGTAAACGATATTCCTCGCCTTCGTGCTGAATGCGAATCTCTTTGGTCATAGCAAACAGATGATTGGATTGTAAAGTTGGCAAAATTGCTTGGCTTTGTGGGATTGCGCGGTTAAGTAGGTGATACATAAGCTGCTCCTTGTTGGCTTCTTTAAAAAAATATGATTGATTAATTGAGAATAATTATCATTTAAATTATCATTTTCGTCAAGTGTTTTTTGTTAAAAAAACAAAATTTTTTTATATATATTTATAAGTATTTGTTTTTAAAGGAAAATTTATGAAAAAAATTCAAGTATCATTGGCGGTAATTGAGTTTGACGAGCAATTTTTGTTGGGTTTTAGAAACAAAAATCAACATCAGGGCGATTGTTATGAGTTTATCGGCGGTAAAATTGACAACAATGAAACGCCAAAATCTGCGTTAATCCGCGAGGTTTCTGAGGAGATCGGCGTGGATATTCGTCATAACCATATTATTAATATGGGGCAAATTTGGCATGATTATGTTGAGGACAACAATGACACGGATAAACATAACACTAAGTCAGTGGTTTTGTTTGTGTTTAAAGTTGTGTTTACTCGATTGCAATTTGACAGTTTACAAGGCAAAAAAGGTGCAGAGCAACAACCAATTGTTTGGGTAAAAAAAGCCGATTTATTAAATAAAAAATATCCCTTACCAAATGCCAATACGCGGATTTTGACTTGGTTGGCTTTTGCCAATCAAATTGTGATTGGTCGTGAATTGGCATATTTTGCTGATGATGAAAAATTAAAAACCATTGAAAATTGGGTTGATTTTTATGCCGATCGTTTGCCAAAAAACGCCCATTTTTATGCCCGCCTAAAAGATCATCATGAATTTAACCATCATGCAATTACAAAGCTACAAAAAATGCGTACCGATGTGGTATTTTTGTTAAGTCGTGCTGATGCCTTGTCTGTGGAGATAAAGCCTGCTGTTGTGGTTTTAACTTATGATGATTTTTGTCGTGGTTTTGCAGATTTGGCAAAAGATTGTTGTTATTTTGCCAGCTGTCATAATTTAGATGATGTTATAAAAATCAATGCGTTGGCAAAAACCCACAGGGTGGTTGGAATATTTTTATCACCTGTCAAAGCCACTAAAACTCACCCAATGGCCAAACCGCTTGGATTTGAAAAATTTCAAGCATTAGCCAATCACGCCCATATGCCTGTTTTTGCTCTTGGCGGCTTATCTCCTAAAGATTGTCAAATTGCTCAACGCTATGGTGCGTATGGTGTTGCAGGAATAAGAGGTTTTGAATAAATAAGTTTAGGTAAATACTATTTTTAGTTATTAATTAATTAATGAGAAAAAATTGCCAAGCATAAAAAATTTTGTTATAATAAACTAGGATTTTTATCGACCATCGCTTTACACGGATTTTGACGTAAGCATTCATGCAAATTAATACAAACAGTATTAATACAAATAGTATTAATGCAAATAGTATTAATGCAAATAGTATTAATGCAAATAGTATTAATGCAAATAGTATTAATGCAAATAGTATTAATGCAAATAGTATTAATGCAAACAGTATTAATGTAAGCAGTTAAATTCGAGTGAGGCTTTTTTATTCTTTTTGGAGAAGCTATTATGGTAGAACCCTTAGTATCACAGGTATCACAAGCACGCCCTTCTTGGCGTGGTGTTTTTGCAGGCTTGTTAATTGGCATTGTGATTGTCATGGCGATGATCTCTTTGGCCTTGGTATTAAGCTCATTCATGCCTTTTGATCTTAAAGGTACAAGCATAGCCGCAGGTATTTATGCTGCTTTAACCGCTTTATTGAGTGCGTTTTTTGCAGGGTTTTTTGCTGTTAAATACTCAGCTCCTGAAACTTTACTTGGCAACGGCTCGGTTATTAGCCCAAAAAATGTTACCTTAACTGGGATTTTAACAGCAGCTTCCATTTTGTTTGCCACCACTTTATTTACCATGAACGGTGCAACCAGTATTTTAAGAGGTACGGGCAATGTTATCGGAACCACCGTCAGTTCGGCAGCAAGCACAACGGCCAATGTCTTAGGATCGGGTGCGGTTGCAGTTGGTGCAGCATCACAAAACACCCAAATTCAACAAAAAGCTCAAGAAGCATTACAAAAAGCATCTGCCAATGTCAGCCGTGAAGACATTGAATCTTGGATTGCCAAAAACACCGATGGCTTAAACAAAGAGCAAGTATCTGCCACGGTCAATGTGCTGGAAAAACAAATCAACCAAACCAAACAAGCGGTAGAAAATCTGGATTTTACCAATTTGGACACTTGGAAAAACTTGGACGAACACGCCAAACAGCACATGGCAAAAATTGAAAAAAATTTAACAGGTGATGATCTGATTGTTGCGTTACAAAAAGAAGGGCTATCCCAAGAGCAAGCCTTACAAATCCGCGATCAAGTAGTCAGTGCTTATAGTGAATACAAACACAAAACTGAAGAGTACTTAACCCAAACCAAACAAAGCGTAGAAGACACCATCAACCAAACCTTGCAACAAGCAGAAGATGCTGCTCGCAAAGTTGCTTTGTATACTGGACTGTTTTGGTTAATCAGTGCGTTATTGACTTTCTTTGCAAGCATTGCAGGGGCTAAAAGAGCGGCATCGGATTACTAAGTTTAGCGTTATGGTTTAGTTTAACAGATTGTTTTTTAATTAAACATCGTTAAAAACATTGTTGTTAAAAATTGTTTAAAGTGTTTCATTAAATCCCCACTAAAATTTGGTGGGGATTTTTTATGCAAGTTTATTAATTTATTTAGTAGGAAGAATCAATTAATACTGCTTCACCATAGCCACCGTTAATTGGCAATGGTTTGTTGGTGCTAACAGGCGTGCGAATCACGCGAATGGGTAAAACCCCTGCTTCTTTGGCTGCTAGTATGTCATCGTTGCTGTCGCCATAGTGGATTTTTACATTATGTTTGACAATGTAGTAAGTTTTGTCATAAGCATAAGGAGCAATTGGCGTGTCCTTGGTGTAATTGACAGGTTGCATATTTTTGATATTAAAAGTTTTTTCTAAAATTCTTGCCAGAAAATCAAGCTGTGTTGGATCGTTGTTTGCTTGTCCTGTACGACCTGTGATAAAAATAACCTGATCGCCACGTGCTTGGTGCATGTTAATTAATTGGCGAGCAGATTCTTTTGGTATGGAGGATAAATCACAGCCGTTTGCGACATAATTCCAAAAATCTTGATTTTTTAAATAATCGTAGCTTGTTGGTGAAAATTGATTTTTACCAAAATAAAAACAATGCGAAGATACCAAAGTTGTATCGTCAATATCAAAACTAACAGTCATCGGTGGTTTGCCTGCAAGACTTTTGGCGATACTTTCAACCGATACCCAATTTACGTCTTTTTCGTGTGCGTAGTCAATGGCGGTAATGCCTTTATGGGTATAAGGAATTTTGGGTCCTGCGGCTTGGACAATCAAGGGCATACATGCCAATATACAACCGGTCAATTTAAGCAGGCGATTCATATATTTCTCCATAATATGTTTTTTTGAAAAAATAAATACAGTTTCGTAATAGTATCGTAAATTATTTGTAATGTATATGCTTGATTGTATAATTATTGTAATGAATGTCATTGGAATGATGCTTATTTATCTGTTTTGGCTATTTTGGCTATTTATAATTGATAGATGATAAAAATTATTTTATAATTCAACTTTAATTTTTTGTAAAGTATTCAAATCGTAACGTATTCAAATCTAAGGAAAAATCATGTCTATTTACCAAACCCATCTAAAAAACCGCCAAACTCAAGAAAACAAAGCAGTTGAACTGATTATAAGCCTTGCCAAACTTGCACAACAAAACGTTAATGTGTTGTTTTTTGGTGAGCGTGTTTTGTTATCGGTGGTTGATATTCTTGCCAAACATAACGAACATGGCTTGGATATCGCCGATAGCTTGGCATTTATCACAGAATTAAATGTAACAGATACCACGGTTGATTTGGGTCAAGCCCTAAAATTAGGCAAAAAAGCAAGTGAATTTGGCAATGGGGTCGCTATTGCAAGCACCGATGTGGTATTGTATGGTTTTGGACGGATTGGACGGATTTTGGCACGCTTGTTGATGAGTGGTGCTGCATCGGATAAGGGCTTACAATTAAAAGCCATTGTGGTGCGTCCTGCTGGTGATGGTGATTTGCAAAAACGCGGATCGCTGCTGGAGAGGGATTCGGTTCATGGTTGGTTTGATGGTTCGGTTGAAATTGACACTGAAAACAACGGTATGATTGTCAACGGTCGTTTTATTAAGGTGATTTATGCCTCCGATCCAAGTGAAATTGATTACACCGCTTATGGGCTTGACAATGTGCTTGTGATTGACAACACAGGCAAATGGAAAGATGAAGCAGGGCTTGGCAAACACTTAGAGAGCAAAGGCGTAAAAAAAGTATTGCTAACTGCTCCTGCCAAAGGCGAGATTAAAAATATTGTGTATGGGGTAAATCACCATACCATTGGCAAAGATACGCTTGTATCGGCGGCCAGCTGTACCACAAATGCCATTACCCCAATTTTAAAAGTACTACACGATACTTATGGCATTGCCAATGGTCATATGGAAACCATTCACGCTTTTACCAATGATCAAAATTTAGTAGACAATTATCACAAATCTGAACGTCGCGGACGTGCTGCACCTTTAAATATGGTAATGACATCAACGGGGGCTGCCAGTGCGGTTGCAAAAGCCATTCCAGAGTTAAAAGGCAAATTAACAGGCAGTGCCATTCGTGTGCCAACACCAAACGTTTCATTGGCAATTTTAAATCTGAATTTTGAAAAAGCAGTGGATTCTACCGACAAACTAAATGCCTTTATTAAAGCCCAAGCGGATAGCGAGCAGTGGCAACAGCAAATTGATTATTCTGACAGTTCTGAAGCGGTATCTACAGATTTTGTTGGTTCGCAAAAAGTGGCAATTTTTGACGCCAAAGCAACCATTGCAACCGATAACCGTGCAACGCTTTATGTGTGGTATGACAATGAAATGGGCTATAGCACGCAAGTGATTCGCGTGGCAGAAGTGATGGCAAGCAATGGCTAATTGCTTGATTTGATTAACAATGTGTTATTAACACCACATTGTTAACAACACCACATTGTTAACAACACCACATTATTAACAACACCACATTATTAACAATATTTGATAAAAAAATAAACGCACAAGTGTCAATACGGTTGTGCGTTTATTTGTAGCGATGGTTTTATCTTTGTTGTGCCAAATTTTGTTGTGCCAAATATTGATTTAAGCTTTCAAGTCTTTTAAGCTCTCCTACATCAACCCAATTGTCATTAAGCAATGCACCGGTTACTTGTTGGCGGGCAATTGCTTGTTTTAAAATTGGAGCCAAAGGCTGTATTTCGCCCAAGGTTACATTTTGTAGCAATTTTGGTGCAATGACACTAATGCCTGCAAACGTATATTTTGGCAAATCGGTTAACGTTACTAAGTTGTTTGTTAAGGAAAAATCACCATTTGGGTTGTGCGTGGCTTTGTCGGTTAATAGCAAATGGGCCAGTTGGTTGTCACTAAAACGATAATTGGTTAATTGAGTAAAATCAAACGGCGTCCACACATCACCATTTACCAAAATAAAAGGGTCGTCGCTTAATAAACCATCTGCCAAGGCTTTTTTAATGCCACCAGCTGTTTCTAATGCCTTGGCGTCTTCGCGTGAGAATTTTAAATGCACTCCAAACTGGCTGCCATCGCCAAGTGCATTGATTAGTTTATCTGCAAGCCATGACACATTGATGACAATTTTTTGAATGCCTGCTTGTTTTAATGCCAAAATATGCCACACAATCAAGGGCTTGCCACCAACTGCCACCAAAGGTTTTGGTATGCTGAAAGTTAAAGGGCGTAAGCGAGTGCCTTTGCCTGCTGCTAAAATCATCGCTTGGTTTATCATTATTAAGCCTTTGCTTTAGAATTTTTGTTGAAATTTTGCCAATACAGTTTGTTCAATCCATGCATAAAAATCAGCATATACTTGATTTTTGTTTATGAGGTTTTTTAGCGAGATTAATAAATCTTGCATGACTTTTGGTAAGTTGGCAAGGTATCTGTCTTTTTTGTCGCGTTGATACAAACGAATAAAAATACCGATCACTTTTAAATGACGCTGTAGGCTAATGGTGTTAAAATCTTGCTTAACTTGTTGAAAATCAAGGGTATTTTTATAATCCGTGTTGGCATAAAAATATTGTAAATTTGTTTCAACCCAGTTTTCATCAAAATTGATGTAAGCATCTCTTAACAATGATGCCAAATCATACAGATACGATCCGATCACCGCATCTTGAAAATCAATCACGCCTAACTCATAGGTCAATTCATTGGTAACAATCAAATTGCGACTGTGAAAATCTCGGTGTACAACCACTTTAGGGTGGCTTGCGACATCTTTGACGATTTGGTTTTGTGTGTTTAGCCACAATTGTTGGGTGTTTTCGTCCAAAGCAATGCCAATATAGGGCAAAAACCACGCATCAAACAAACTCATTTCGCGTTTTAACAAAGATTCATCATAATTTGGCAATGGGTGATGTTGTAAGTTTTTGGCATTGGTAATTGAAATTTTTTGTAGATTTATCAAAGTTTGGAGGGCTTTTTGATACAATTTTTCTTGATTTGTTGCGTTTTCGTTGAGTTTATCAGCAAAATCCGTGGTTCCTAAATCTTCTAGTACAATAAAACCTTGTGCTTCATTAACAGCGATAAGTTTTGGCACATGGATAAAATCTGCCATTAATTTATCCACTGCAATAAATTCTTTGATGCTTTCTTGGTTGGGTGGGGCGTCCATAACGATAAACGGTTGCTTGGTTTTGTGGTTATCAACTTGTAAACGATAATAACGGCGAAAACTGGCATCACCTGCTAAGCGTTGGTAAGAAAACGGTTGGTCAAAAACCGATTGTAGCCATTGATAAAGAGCGGCATCACGTTGTGTGTGGGTGTTATTCATAAAAGTAAACTGATTAAGCGTGAAAATTTTAACAACAGTAAAAACTATTGTCTTATAAAAGCTACTATCCTATCCAAAAACCGCCAATTTCTCAAGAAAATTCTATCATTTGGGCAAAAATTTTTAAAAACCAATGTTTAAAAGCCAATAAAAGTTGGCTAATTTACAAAATTTTTTAGCAAAAATTATGAAAACAACCAAAATTATGAAAAAAAATAGTATAATTTGGCGGTAAATGATATTATGCTAAGGTTTTTAGCATTCTTTAGGCGGTTGTTTGGTGGGTTTATGATAAAAAATTACCAACATTGTTTTGTGGCACTGGCAGGATTTATGTTGTCGCCTGTGGTTTATGCAGAAAATTTATCGACAAATGTTGACTTGATGGAAGAAAATTTGTCAATCGATGGCACTCAAACCGATGAAGCCAACATCAATGAAGCCAACATTGATGAGACTCAAATCGAGGTAAAATCGGCTCGCACACACCAAAATTTTACCGCAAATACAGCTAGGCAACAAAGTTTAGAGCGTTTAAAACAATATTATAAAATCAATCAAGCGACCAATCACAATCAATCCAATAAGCAAGCACAGCCCAATAAGCAAGCAGAAAAATTGGCAGGATTTGGTAAAAATTTAACCAACAATTTGCTCGGAAAAACGCAAAAAGCCGCTGTGTGTCAAGGCGCGTGGACACATTTGCTACCAAATACCGATGTGGCAAAAGGCGATTCTCGAACCCAAGATTCTCAAAATAGCCTAAGCAACGATACAACACTGTATGCCAAAGCCGATTACGGTTATTACAACAATGAAAGCTATGCTGAATTTGTCGGTGATGTTCAGATTAGTCAAGGCTTGCAACAACTCAATGCGGATAAAGTGGCGGTAAATTTAAAAGACGGCATTGCCTTGGCACAAGGTAATGTTACGATGCTACAAAACAACCAAACACAAAACAACCAAACACAAAGCAACCACAGTGATGATACAACAACCAACAGTGATTTGGGTTTAATCAGTGTTGCTGATGAAGTGGCGTATCAGTCTGATTTTAGCAAAGCTGTGGCAAAAGAGGTTGCTTTTGCCAGTGTGTCATTACAAGCCCATGGTTATGCCAAACAGTTGCATAAGGTAGATGACACGCATTATGAAATTGATGATGTGATGTTTACCTTGTGTCCTCCTGAAAATCCAACGTGGCAAATTAACGCCAAAAATTTGGATATTAACACGGATACGGGTAGGGCTCAAGTGTATAACGCTGCCTTTAAAATCAAAGACAAGGCGCTTTTTTATTTGCCCTATTTTAATTTTCCGATTGACGATAGGCGTACGAGTGGGTTTTTGTTGCCAAAATTTGGTTTTAGCAATGACGGCGGCCTTGCGGTGCAAACACCGTATTATGTTAATCTTGCACCCAATTATGATATGACATTGACACCGAATATTTTTAGCAACCGTAACCCAATGTTAACAGGTGAGTTGCGTTACTTAAGTGCAAGTTTTGGACAAGGCGATCTGACGGGTACTTTTTTGCCACATGATAAAAAATACAACGGCGAAGATCGCAAAAGTCTGTTTTATCAGCATCATTGGCAATCAAAAAAATACCCAACGTTATCAGCCAATGCTGTATACCAATATGTATCAGACTCGGCGTATTTTGATGATTTTGACACGCTTGGCATGGAGCATATTCAGCTTAATCTACCGCGGCGCATTCAAGCTAATTATCATAACGATTATTTGACCGCTTTGGCAAAAGTGGAAACCTTTCAAACATTGGATAATAAATTAACCTACAGGCAAGATATTTTGGATAAAGATCGACCTTATCAGCGCCTGCCACAATTATCCATGCAATACCGTTTGCCTTTTTTTAAACACATCGATGTGCAAGGAGTGAGTGATTTTGCTTATTTTAAACGGCCAATTGATGACAATTCTGCGGTTGAACAAAGTGGCGGACGACTGTATAATAAAATCAGTGCTTCGTATCCGCTAAAACGCACTTGGGGTTATATGACGCCCACGCTAAGTTTACAGCATCTTTACACCCAATACGACAAACAAACCACGCTTGCGAATAATTTTGCCAAAGATGATAAAATCCGATCTATTTTTGTGCCTGAATTTAGCCTTGATATGGGATTGAATTTTTACAAATCAGGATCACCTTTTGCACAATTGGATAACAAAAAATTGGATAACAAAAAATTGAATAGCACAAAAGGTGGTTATCAATTAATTAGTCCGCGTTTAAAATATGTGTACTCACCCTACAAAGACCAAAGCGATGTACCAAATTTTAACACGCGTTTAGCCTCGCTTAATTTTCCACAACTGTATGAAAATTCTTGGTTTTTTGGCTATGATCGTTTGGCAGATAACAATCATATAACCCCTTCTGTCAATTATCGTTATATTGATGCCAATGGCCTTACGCGTTTGGATGCAAGCATTGGACAGCAGTTTTATTTGGATAAAATACGAGTGCATTTGGCGGATCATAACCGACCGTTGGCGGTAAAAAGTTCAGGCACGGTGTTACAAATTAACGCCCAGCCTTATCAAGATGTTTGGCTGGATTTAGATGGGGCGGTGAATGCCAAGGGTGATTTGCACTATTATAATGCCCAATTGCGTTATCAGCCTAATAATAACGCTTTGTACAACCTTGGCATGGTAAAACGCAAACCGCATCCAATGGGACAACAGGCTCTTACAGCCCTAACGGTGGCCGCGGTTGTTCCAATCAGCCAAAATTGGGGTTTTTTGACGGCGGTACAATATGACAATTTAAAAAACCGTTACAGCGATGTATTGGCAGGGGTTACTTATGAAAGTTGTTGTTATGGATTTTCGTTGTATGGCCGCAGCTATTATAATGAACTTGACAATGACAATAAGCCAAAACGTGCAATCATGGCACAGCTTAGCCTAAACGGTATTTTTAACAAACGTTATGGCAAACTTTCGTCTATGATTAACGACCGCGTGCAAGGTTTTAATCAATTAAACCGATTTTAATTTAATTTTAAGTTAATTGATACCAATTCATGATTGGTAATGAGGAACAGTATTTATGAAATATACAAAAAAAATCCAACCAACATGGTTGCAAGTGTTGTTAAAAGCTTTGATGTTTGGTACGGCGATTGTGCTTAGTCAAATTGCAACCGCCGCCGATACAGCCACCAAGCCTGTTGAAAACCACCAAGACTTAGTGCAAGCGTCAAAACAAGACTTAAACCAAGATCAAGCACAAGCACAAGCACAAACAATTGATGGTGTGGTAGCGATCGTCAATGACAGCACGATTTTAAACAGTGAATTGGATCAAGCGGTTGCCCAAGCGGTAACTCAATTGCAACGCCAAAACCAACCCATACCGAAGGCAAATGAACTGTATGCGCAAGTACTGGAACAAATGATAAACCGCCAAGTTCAGCTTGATTTTATCAAACGTCAAGGACTAACAGTGGACGAAGATCGATTAACCGGTGTGTTAACCGGTATTGCCAAACAAAATGGTTCAAGCAGTTTGGCAGATTTTCAGCAACGCCTAGACAAACAACAACCGGGCGGTTATCAAGCCTTACGCCAAAAAGTTGTTGAGGATTTAAGCATTCAGCTTTTGCAGCAGCAACAAGTTGCCCGTCTTGTGCGTATCAGTGAAAAAGATGTGGATAAGTTTTTGCAATCCCCTGAGGGCGAAAAATTAAAGCAAAGCCAATATCGCCCGTTTCATATTCGCGTGCCATATGGCAATAAAGACGGCGAAAATGTCAGCGAACGTCAAAAACAAGAAGCCTTGCAAGTGGCAAATCGTTTGATTAACGCACTACAAAATGAAACAAGCAACACCACAGCAAGTTTAGAAAATTTAATGCAAAAAGCCCAACAAGGCTACAAACTACAGCTACAAGGTGCTGATGTTGGTTACCGAAGTGCCAATGAATTGCCAACGAATATTGCCAATGACATTATCAATTTAAAAGTAGGCGAGGTGAGTAAACCTTTGTTTACCGAACAAGGCATTGATGTGATTAAATTAATTGACAAAACAGACAATATTAAACACATCATTGATCAATACCAAACGCGTCATATTTTGATCAGTCCGTCCGAGAATTTATCAGAGGCTATGGCAAAACAACAAATCGAAGCACTTTATCAGCAGTTGCAACAAGGAGCGGATTTTGCGACACTGGCATCTACTTATTCAAGCGATACAGGCAGTGCAGGTAACAGTGGCTCACTGGGTTGGGTAAGTGAAGGCGACATGGTTGCACCATTTGAGGCGATGATGAAACAAACAGCCGCAGGTGATTTTTCTACCCCTTTTCAAAGTCAGTTTGGTTGGCATATTTTAAAAGTAGATGCCAAACGCAAGCAAGACGTTAGCAAAACCTATTTGCGCAATATGGCAAAAGAAGCCTTGTATCAACTTTTTGCACCTCAAACCTTAGAAGAATGGATGCAAGAGTTAAAAGCCCAATCTTATATCAAAATTATCAATGATTGAGTGCTTGTTGGTTAAAACTTTTGTTTAAAACTGTTGCTTAAATGGTGCGAAAAATCAATGTTGCCATACGCCCTGTGGCAACTTGTTTTTGTTGGCATTGTTGGCGGTACGAATAAAAACGCGGATCGTGATAACTGTCTAAATGACTGTCATAAACTTGGCTAATGCCACAAGCATTTAGCTGTAATTTGGCAACTTTTGCTAAATTTGCCAAATAGTGTCCGCTTGTGGTGGGATAAAATAACGATTGGCTTAACTCATCGTCAATCGTTATCGAAAGTTTAGCCAAACTTGCCAATATTTGACTGCGTACATTGTCATCTACTTCATAATTGGCTTGGGCGATGTGTGCGCCGATCCATGCTTGCCACTTGGATCGATGTCTTTTGGATTGATGTTCATCTGTTGGATTAAGGTGATTTACGGTTTTGGCAATGATGGATTTTGCCAAACCTTGCCACCCTGCGTGTATGGCTCCGATATGACCCTCGGTATCAGCAAGCATAATTGGCACACAGTCGGCCGTCATAATTGCAAGAGCAACATTGGACTGATTGCTAAAATGTGCATCTGCTAAAATGGCGTGGGCGTGCGGTTTTGTTGTGCAATGAACGCAATTGCCATGCACTTGATTTAGCCAATGAATTTGGTTTAAATTTGGATAATGTTGTTGTAGTTTTTCTAACAAATCCATGCGATGCTTGTGTACAGTTGTGGGGTTGTCAAAAACGTGCAACGCCAAATTAAAATCACCATACACATCGGCGGTAGAACTTGGTATTTGACGACAGGTCTGCACAACTTGAATGGGGCTATTTGACGGGGTTAAGGGTAAAATATAAGAATTTTGTAGCATAATTAAATACCATGTTAAGATAATTAAATACCATGTTAAGTTTATTATCAATAGTGCGGTGGTTTATCCGCCAATACGTCAAAAGGTTGGATTTGGCTTTCGGTTGGCATGGTGCTGATTTTTTGGTATAGCAGTTGTAATTGGCGCTGTTGTGCACTAAGTTGTTGATTTTGTTTTGTAACAATATCGTTTAGGGTGTCTAGTGTGGCCTCCATAAACGTAATTTGGCTTTGTAGCTGTATGAGTTGGTTTTGTAGGTCGCAAGTTGTGGGGTGTAAAAGTTGCATAACGTTTGCCAATAGCTAAAAAACCTATTGTAGCATACTTTTTGCTTTAATCATTGGCTTGCTTGACAAAACTTAGCATGAAAATTTTTAACATGAAAACTTTTAACATTAACAAATAGGCAATCCATTTATGCGAGTGATTTTTTTGGCAATTACGTTTGTTTTATTGCAAATCATAACTTACGGCGTGGTTTGTGGGTTGCAGTGGCAATTTGATGGGCTTGGAGATTTGGGTAAACGCTGGCTTGCGATTGGGTTGTTTGGGTTTGGCAATACACTGTTGGCATTGGCGATGATGGGTTTTACAAAAGTTGGGTTTCGGCTGCTGATGGCATGGCAGACTTTGCTATGGTTTTTTCTGATGGCAATTTTGGCAACTGTGTTGTTAAATACGATCTTTAGCCAATTTTTTGGTAAGTTTTATATATCGGTTTATCAGGATCTTGGTATAAAAATTTTGCCAATGGTGATTTTTTTATTCATCACGATCAAGGCGGTGTACAATGCCTACACGCCCGTGGTGCGTTATTTACAAATTACGCCAAATCAGGCATTGTCAAAACCGACAAAAATTGCCCTGGTGGCGGATTTACATTTGGGGTTTTTGGTAGGTAAACGCCAGCTTAACAAACTGGTTAAGATTGTACAAGCGAATAAGGCGGAACTTTTGTTGATTCCGGGCGATGTTTTAGATGATGATACGGTGTATTATGAACGCGAAAATATGCACGTTGCGATGACAAAACTGGTAGAGAGTTTACCGCTTGGGGTGTATGCAACGCTTGGCAATCACGATGTGTTTGGGCATGAACATCAAATTACCACCGCCTTGCAGCAAGCAGGGGTAAAAACCTTGCTTGATGAAACTGTGCGTGTAGATGAGCGTTTGTATTTGGTTGGGCGGTTAGATGATTTGGCAAAAACGCGTAAACCAACGGCAGAGTTATTGCCAAAAGTGATTGATAAGCCTGTGGTATTATTGGATCACCGTCCTGGCCAAATTGACGAAAATGTCAAATTACCGATTGATTTACAAGTATCCGGGCATACGCACAATGGGCAGATTTTTCCTGCAAACTTTATTGTCAAATACCTAAATACAGTCGCTTATGGGCATAAGCGGATTAACAATACCGATGTGTTGGTTACCTCAGGCTATGGGTTTTGGGGCATGCCATTTCGTCTTGGTTCACAATCTGAGGTTTGGATAATTGATCTACAGCCAAAATCGGCGTTTTGAGTGCAGATCAGTTGTGGTAAATCTTAAAGGCGTTAAGGCTGGTTGTGCTTGTATTGAATGGTGTTGCACATAGATGACAATTCACGACGAATTTCATGAATGCTCATGGTTTTTTCTTGTTGCAATGTATAGCTTAAATTGCTAAGAACAAACGTGGCATACGCATGGCCTTGATAATCTAAATTTCCCACGCCTTGATGGGTTTTGGCAAATTCAATGTACTTGTGTTTAATCATTTGATACATGTCATCGTATAAATGCAATTTATCGGTTTTAATTTGCCAAAGTGCCAAAATTTTGAATTTTTCGCGTTCAATAAAGCCAATAAAGGTTAACAAAAACTCATCTAAATTGCTGTCTTGTGGCAAGTTAAAACGTTGATTTAACAGCATTTCATAGTTTTGTTTAAAGTCATTGACCATTTTTTCAGCAAGGGCTTGTTTGCTCGTGTAATGCCGATAAAAAGTGGAGCGATTAACCAGTGCTTTATCCAAAATATCTTGCACGGTAATTGCTCGATAGGGCATGTTGCTAAGCAGTTCTAAAAAGGCTTGTTCAATGTGTTGAATGGTTTTTATCACACGCAAATCAGTCATAAGGTTGTTCCTGTTTATTTAGCCACCGTAATTTAGCCACCGTAATTTGTTGGCGGCAACATTATTGTACTTTTTGGTGCGTTATGCAACAGTTATATTGAAATTTTTGTAAATTTTTCTTAAAAATTATACATAAAAGAAAACAATGGGTTTTATTTGCTAAGTTGTTGTAATTGTTGACAATAGTTAGTATCGTTAATTAAGTTGCCATGGATTTTATACCAATTTGGTTTGGCGTGGATTTTTTCCAACAGTCGTCCAATATTTACCGCGATATCGGTTTTGGTTGGGTGAAAATCTTGATAAAACCGCGGATCAATGAGCGTGCGAAATGCCACGATGTCATCTTTAAGCGTTACGTTAAACCCACGTTTTAGCACTTCATGACGCAAATGAAAATAACGCTGTTCAATAAAATTTAGCTTATCATAAAAAAACAACACATGGCCTGTACTCATGCGATAAGTCGGCGGAATTTTTTTTAAAATAGCGGACACTGGGTGTTTTTTACACGCTTGGTTGACAAGGGTAAAAATCCGGGTAATTTCTCGGTATTCAGCAAACAAATGTTGATCGGTTAATTCATTGACATCAATGACATTAATTCTGGTCATATTGGTTTTCGGTCATGTTGGTTTTGCTTGTATGATTGTTAAGCTATTTTAAAAACATTTGATAGCCAATATTATCTGTGATGTTTTCGCATTCATAACCGATATTTTGCAACGTGGTTTGCAGTTTTTCAGCGGTTTGTTGCCCCATTTGAATCCCGGCCAAAATCCGCCCTTCAGCCGCCCCATGATTGCGATAATGAAATAAAGATATATTAAAATCACTACCAAGTTTTTGTAAAAAATTTAACAATGCCATTGGACGTTCAGGAAACATGATTCTAAACAATTGTTCATCATTTAGATCAGCATGTCCACCGATTAAGTAGCGGATATGGGTTTTTGCCACTTCATCGTCAGTCAAATCTACTACTTGATAGCCGTTATCGGTCAATAATTGCAAAATTGCTTGGCGTTCTTTTTGTCCTTCTTTTAAGGCGATACCAACAAAAATGCAGGCGGATTTTTCAAGGTTGTTGTTTAAGCGGTAGTTAAATTCAGTGATATTACGCCCTTTTAACGCACAACAAAAATCCAAAAATGCTCCGGTTTTTTCAGGAATGGTAACTGCAAAAATGGCTTCTTTTTTTTCACCAATCTCGGTGCGTTCGGCAATATAGCGTAAACGGTCAAAATTCATGTTTGCGCCACACAAAATAGCCACACAATTTTTACCGTGTAAACCATGTTCACTGATATATTTTTTCATGCCTGCCACTGCCAAAGCTCCCGCAGGTTCAACGATGCTGCGTGTTTCGTCATACACATCTTTTAAGGCGGCGCATACTTCATCATTGTTGCAGGTGATGACATCAGGTTCGATCAATTTGCCAGTACCATCGCTTTTGGTTAAATTGACAATTTGAAATGGCAATTCACCAATTTGGGCAACCGCGACACCATCTACAAACAGCCCGACTTGTGGCAAACGTTTGCGTTCTCCTGTGGCTAAGGCAATTTGTAAGCAATTGGCATCTTCAGGCTCAACAGCAATGACTTTGACATGTGGGGCAACTTCACCCAAAAACGCCGAAATACCCGCTATCAATCCGCCACCGCCGACAGCAACAAACACATAATCCATTTTTCGCCATTGTTGCACAAGCTCCATGCCAATTGTGCCTTGCCCTGCAATGACTAAGGCATCATCATACGGCGGAATAAAGGTCAACCCATCGTTTTTGGCACGTTCAATTGCATAACGGTTAGACTCATCAAAACTATCCCCATGCAACACCACATTTCCGCCCAATGCCTTGACGGCATTTACTTTGATATCCGGAGTTGTGGTTGGCATAACGATAACGTTTTGTAGGTTTAAGCGACTGGCAGAATAAGCGACACCTTGAGCATGATTGCCAGCTGATGCACAAATCACCCCTTTTTGTTGCTCGTTTTCACTAAGCTGACTGATACGATTATACGCCCCACGCAGTTTAAAGGAAAACACAGGTTGTAAATCTTCGCGTTTAAAACGAATGTCATTGTTAAAACGCATGCTTAATTTTTTGGCAGGTTCTAACGGTGTTTGAATGGCGGCATCGTAGACAGTGGCTTGTAAAATCAGACGAACATAGTGCGATAACATAACAAATCCTAAAATCAATCAAAAATAACGTCATAGCTTAGAGTTTTCAAAGCCTTGTTGCAAGTTTTTTTTGCTAAATTTTGCTAAAAAGTTGTTGTATTGACAATAAAAAAGTTTTTTAATGGTTTTTTGGCAAAAATTTGTTAAAATAACGGTTTTTAGGTAATGATAGTTTTTTATTTGGTTAAATTTTGCTAAGGATTTTTATGTCAAAACTCACCTTTACTCAACAACAGCTAAAACAAGCAGCAGCCAAACAAGCTCTCACCCTGATAGAGCCGGGCATGATTTTAGGGGTTGGTACAGGAAGTACCGTAAATTGTTTAATTGATTTATTAGCAAAAGTTAACCTAAAAGGGGCGGTTGCCAGCTCTCAAGTTACCGAAAACAAACTGAAAGCCTTAGGCATTGAGGTGCTGGATTTAAATCAAACTGGTGAACTTGATTTATACATTGACGGAGCAGATGAGGTAAATTCTGGGCTGGAGCTGATAAAAGGCGGTGGCGGTGCGTTAACGCGCGAAAAAATTGTAGCGGCCGCCTCAAAACAATTTATCTGCATGGTCGATGACAGCAAATGGGTGCAAACGCTCGGGGTGGCTTTTCCAGTGGCAATTGAGGTATTACCTCAAGCTCGATCTTATGTGGCACGTGAGTTGGTAAAATTGGGCGGTGAGCCTGTGTATCGCGAAGGATTTGTTACCGATTATGGCAATTTGATTTTGGACGTGTATGACCTTGATATTGGTGATCCTTTGGCAATGGAGCAGTGCATTAACAACATTACCGGCGTGGTGTGCAATGGGATTTTTGCCAAACGCAAAGCCGATAAATTGCTCATTGCCCGCCAAACAGGTGTAGAAATTTTACCATGATATTTAATGATTACCATGATATTTAACCATTACAATAATATTTAATTAGAACTACTAAAATATGAATAAATTTTATCATCAAAACCGCCAATTGTTATGGGCAATGATGGTTTTTATTGGTAGTTTTATGTTTTTTAAATCATCTGTATTTGGTGAGTTAGAGCATTTTATTGCACTAAAATTGTCGTCAGAAAGTTTGTATTTGATCAGTTGGAATTTGGCAGTGCTTGTGTATTTAGGCATGACCTTTTACATGATTTGGCGGACAAGGCATGGGCAGATTAAACGCCGCACCAAAAACGAGTATGAACGCAAACGCATTATGCTGATTACCACGATTTTATCCAGTATCAACTGTGTGGTGGCTGTGGTACGCGAGCTTGGATCATCGGAGCATTGGAATGACGCCCAAATCGGTTTTCATATCGGTTTGGCAATGACCACGGTGATTTTATCGTGGTTTTTTATTCATACCTTGTTTGCGTTGTATTACGCCCATTATTATTACCATGCTGAACATGATGATGATTTTCCGCTGGATTTTCCGCATGAATCAAACCCTGATTATTATGATTTTTTATATTTTTCCTATGGCATTGGCGTGTCAGGACAGGCATCAGATGTGGCATTTACCACCAAGGTTATGAGACGCATTGGCACAGTACATTCAGTGCTTAGCTTTTTTTATAATACGGCAATTTTGGCATTGATGATTGAAATGGCTGCAAGTTTTTTAGGCTGATAAAAAATTTGTCAAAACCCTTTTAAAAATCTATAAAAATATGCTATTGTTAAAGTTTAAATTGTTTGTAACTGTTTTATGTTTTTTGTTTTTAAAAAAAGGGAATATTCATGTCAGTTTTGCCAACCCTTAAGGATATCGATGTTTTGCAACAAGCAAGTCAATTTGGGTTTCAATTTTGGCAAAACAAACCAACCATTGCCAAATCTTTTATCAAAAGCTATCCGCTTAATCAAGTGCTAAACGATCAAATTATCAAAGATTTGATTCAAGATTATACATTGGACGACGAGTGTTGTGTAGCCGATGAAATGAACGTGATGAAAGGCTTGCGTATTTTGCGTAATTTATTAATGTTGCGTTGGATTTGGCAAGATGCGTTAGGGTTGATTAGCCTTGAACAATTAACGTGGGAATTGAGTCATTTTGCTGATGAATGTTTAATTTTTGCTAAAAGCTATGCTTACCAAAATTTAACCAATAAATATGGTGAGCCGTATTGTTATCCGTATTGTTATGACACCAAAAACCGCCCACAAAAAGACGATTTGGCAATGATCGCCATGGGGAAAATGGGAGCAGAGGAGCTTAATTTATCCAGTGATATTGACTTGATTTTTGTGCATCAAGGGCAAGGCGAAACCGGATTTGCCAGCTTTAATTGTGAGCATGCCCAAAAATCCATTGACACCAAAAAATTTATGACCAAATGGGCGCAAAAAATCATTGAACTGTTGGACAAACCAACCCAAGATGGTTTTGTGTTTCGCATTGACATGCGTCTTAGGCCGTGGGGCGAGGGCAGTGATTTGGTGATACATTTGCCAGCACTTGAGAAATATTTTGCCCAACATGGACGTGCATGGGAGCGTTTTGCGTGGCTTAAAGCCAGAATTGTTAACAGCATTGATTTTACAGACAATTTGCAAGCCTTGATTCAGCCGTTTGTGTTTCGTTATTATGTGGATTATAGTGCGTTTTCGGCGCTTAGAGAGATGAAATTGCTCATTGAAAACCAAGTGGCACAACGTCAAGACAGCGACAACATCAAGCTCGGTGCAGGAGGTATTCGCGATATTGAGTTTATTGTGCAGTCATTTCAACTGATTTACGGCGGCCGCGTGTTGGCATTAAAAGTCAAAAATTGTTTAAAAGCGTTGCAAAAATTGCATGAATTTGGTTATTTAGACACACAAACTTATGAAAATTTGGTGCATGCGTATCGTTTTTTGCGCCGTTTGGAGCATGGCATTCAAGCAATCAATGACGAACAAACCCAGCGGTTGCCAACCGATCCAATTTGGCAACAAAATTTAGCCCATACCTTGGGATTTTCTGACTGGGCGGCATTGTTAACCCATTTAAACCAATACCGGCTGATGGTAAAAATACCGTTTGACAACCTTGTTACCGAACGCAAGCATCCGTCTTGTGTGGTGGAGATCAAACACGATGAAAATTTGGATCAATTGACACAACGTTTGACCTATGAAAATCAACAAAAGTTGGCAAATTTTTGGCAAAGCAATTTGGTAAAAAAACTAAGTGATGAAGCAAAAAAACGCCTAAACACCGCTTATCCGCTATTGGTATATGCGTTGTTACAAGTGGATACGGCGGTGGCAAATGTTGCATTGCCACGTTTGTTAAATCTGTTAGAATCCATAAACCGGCGCTCGATTTATTTGGTGATGTTAAGCGAAAATCCGCACGCTACCTCAAAACTTATCCCAATGTTAGCAGCCAGTCCGTGGATTGCTACTGAATTGGCAAATCACCCTGTGCTGCTGGATTCGTTTTTGCGCGAAAAATACCGATATTTGCCAAATAAAGATGAATTGCGTGATATTTTACGCCAACAATTATTAAGGGTTGAACCCGGTGATGAAGAAGGGCTTCTCAATGCGTTTCGTTTTTTTAAAAAAACGCAAGTGTTGGCCGTGGCAACCAGTGATATTGTCGCAGATCGTCCCATTATGAAAGTGTCAGATTCGCTTACCTTTATTGCTGAAGTGGTATTGGAAAAGGCGCTAAAGCGAGCATTTGACGATTTGGTTAAAAAACACGGCTATCCACTGAATAAACAAGGCGAGCCTATCAATGCCAAACAAAACGGTTTTGCGGTCATCGGTTATGGCAAACTGGGTGGGCTTGAGATGAGTTACAGCTCGGATTTGGATTTGGTGTTTTTGCACGATATTGACGAACAGGCGATGACGATTGGCAATAAACCGGTGAGTGGTATGCAGTTTGCCAGTCGTTTGGCACAGCGCTTGATGAATTATTTATCCACTCAAACACGCGATGGACGAGCCTATGAGGTTGATATGCGTTTGCGTCCGTCAGGGCAGGCAGGCATGCTTGTGGTATCGTGTCATGCGTATCAGATGTATCAAGAACAAAAAGCGTGGGTGTGGGAGCATCAGGCCTTGGTGCGAGCAAGGGCAATTTGTGGTGATAAGCAAGTCATGGCAAAATTTAATGACATTCGACAAAAAGTTTTGTGCATGCCTCGCCAATTGGACGCAGTTCGGATCGATGTGGGTGAAATGCGCCACAAAATGCAAGATCATCTTGGTACAAAAAATCATGCCAAACAGCAAGGTAAATTTCACCTAAAACAGGACACAGGTGGCATGGTGGATATTGAGTTTATTGCACAATTTGCGGTGTTGGCTTATGCCAATGCGTATCCTTGCCTTTCTGTGTACAGCGACAATGTGCGGATTTTTGAAGTGCTTGGCAAAACAGATTTGTTGGATCGATCAATTTGTCAAAGACTGATTGAGTGTTATTTAATCTTGCGTGCCAAAACGCACACATTGGCATTGGCAGAACAGTCCGTGGTTGTAGATGAGCGTGATTGGCATGAACTAAGAACATTTGTTGACAAACAATGGCAAACACTGATCGGACAACGATTTGATAAACTTTAACTTTTAACAACTTTTTTTAACAATATTTTTAACAACCTGCTTTTTTAACAAAATGGAGAAAAAAATGGCAACAATTTCTATGGCAGATCGCGACGGCGTGATTTGGAAAGATGGCGAGTTGATTGACTGGCGTGAGGCCAAAATCCACGTTCTAACCCATACCTTGCATTATGGTATGGGTGTGTTTGAGGGGGTGCGTGCTTACAAAACGTGCGATGGGCGTACCGCGATTTTTCGTCTTAATGATCACACCAAACGCTTGCTAAATTCGGCAAAAATTTTTCAGTTAAATGTGCCTTATAGTTTTGATGAATTTAACTTGGCTCAAAAAGAAGTGGTGCGTAAAAATAACCTAGAATCGGCGTATTTGCGTCCGTTAATTTGGGTGGGTTCAGAAAAACTAGGCATTGCAGCCAAAGACAACACCGTGCATGCCATTGTTGCAGCTTGGCAATGGGGTGCGTATTTGGGCGAGGAGGGTATGACAAAAGGTATCCGCGTTAAAACCTCAAGCTACACGCACCATATGCCAAACATTACCATGTGCAAGGCTAAAGCTGTAAGCAATTACCCTGTGTCTATTATGTCAAATCAAGAAGTTACCAAAAACGGCTATGATGAAGCAATTTTGATGGATCCGCAGGGTTATGTATGCCAAGGTTCTGGCGAAAATCTGTTTTTGGTTAAAGATGGTGAATTGCACACGCCAGATTTATCAGGCGGTGCGTTAGATGGCATTACGCGGCGTACCATGATTGAATTTGCCAATGATTTGGGTATTAAAGTGCATGAACGGCGCATCACGCGAGATGAGTTTTATTTGGCAGATGAAGTTTTTATGACGGGTACGGCAGCGGAAGTTACCCCCATTCGTGAATATGACGATCGCGTGATTGGCAATGGTGCTCGTGGTGAAATCACCGAAAAATTGCAAACGTTATTTTTTGATGTGGTGCATGGCCACAATGAAAAATACAGCCATTGGTTAAGCTATGTAGATGCGTAATTAATTTTGTAGATGTATGGTTAATTTTTATACCGTTAATCTTTTTAGCTTGATAAAAAACCCAATCGGCGTGATTGGGTTTTTGGTTTTTAAAGGGCAAAATGACTCTGTTTTAACAAGTCTATTTTTAACAGCCTATTTTAACAGCAATGCATTGATGCGTTTTAAATAGGTTGCCGGATCGTCAAGTTGGCCACCGTCTGCCAGCACGGCTTGATCAAAAACCACTTGAGCAAGATCGTCAAATTGTTCCGAGGTTTCTAGTTTTTGGATCAGTGGGTGATTTGGATTTACCTCCAATGTTGGTTTGATGTCAGGCACAGATTGTCCCATTTGTTTGAGCATTTGTACCATTTGTGGCGATAACTCACCATCACCAACAACAAGACAGGCAGGGCTATCTACCAAGCGATTTGAGACCTTGACATCTTTGGCACGGCCAGTTAACGCACCTTTTAGTTTTTCAACAATGGGTTTTAAGTTTTCTTCGGCTTGCTTTGCTTGTTCTTTTTCTGCATCATCGGTTAACTCATCTAAATCCACCGCTCCTTTTGCAATGTTTTGTAGTGGCATGCCGTCAAATTCATGCAGAAAATTCATAGCCCATTCATCAACGCGGCCAGTCATCAAAATAACCTCAATGCCTTTTTTCTTAAAGACTTCCAGTTGTGGGCTGTTTTTGGCCGCTGTCAAATTTTCAGCCGTTAGGTAATAAATTGCCTTTTGCCCATCTTTCATGCGAGCTTTGTAATCAGCAAAACCTGTGCTAATGGTATCGTCATGACTTGTGGCATAGCGTAATAATTTGGCAATTTTTTCTTGGTTTGGCATATCCTCGCCCAAACCTTCTTTAATAACATCACCAAACGCTTGATAAAATTGTTTAAATTTGTCTTGTTTTTCTGCTTCATCAGAATTTGCCAAATTTGCCAAAACGGTTAAAATCCGCCGAGCGTTGCCATCACGAATTGCTTTGACATCGCGCGACTCTTGCAAAATCTCACGACTGACGTTTAGCGGTAAATCACTGGTGTCAATGACGCCTTTGACAAAACGCAAATACATTGGCAAAAGTTGCTCTGCATCGTCCATGATAAATACGCGTTTTACGTACAATTTCAAACCGCGCTGATGTTCGCGTGCGTATAAATCAAAGGGGGCTTTTTTGGGAATGTAAAGCAATTGTGTGTATTGTAATCGCCCTTCTACGCGGTTGTGCGACCAGGTGAGTGGTTCGTCATAATCGTAAGTTAAATTTTTGTAAAAGTCTTGATATTCTGCATCTGTAATATCGCTTGCTGAACGCGTCCACAAGGCATTGGCTTGATTGATGGTTTCCCATTCATCGGTTGTGATGTATTGACCGTTTGTCGGTTTTTCTTCGCCGTCTGTTGGCTCGTCCTCTTGCCAAACTTCTTTACGCATTTGGATTGGCAGGCTTATGTGATCAGAATATTTGTTGACTAAAGATTTGATTTTGGTGCGATCAAGGTAAGTTGCGTGTTCTTCTTTAATGTGTAAAATAATGGTTGTACCGCGCCCGGTTTTACTGATTTTTTCGGTGGTAAACGAACCTGTGCCATCGGATACCCAACGCACGCCGTTATCGCTATTGTCGCCTGCTTTGCGTGTTTCTACTGTGATGGTGTCTGCAACGATAAAACCTGAATAAAAACCCACACCAAATTGACCGATTAATTGACCGTCTTGTTTTTGAGCATCGCTAAGTTTTTCTAAAAAGGCTTTTGTGCCAGATTTGGCAATTGTACCTAAATTTTCAATGACCTCAGCTTCGTTCATACCGATACCATTGTCAATAAACTTAATGGTTTTGGCGGTTTTGTCAATGTCAATACGCACTTTTAATTCGCTGTCATTTTCAAACAGACTGTCATCGCTATTGCCCTCAAAGCGTAATTTATCACACGCATCAGATGCGTTTGAGATGAGTTCACGCACAAAAATATCGGCATTGGAATATAATGAATGGGTTACAAGGTGTAGTAGTTGGGCAACTTCAGCTTCAAAAGTGTGTTTTACTGGGGTTGTCATAATTACTCCTGTTAAATCTATGGTTGTGAAATCCAATGTTAATGTTTGGATTATGTTGATTAATAACGATTTGCTAATAACGATCTGTTAATAACGATTTGCTAATAACAAATTGGATTAAGCGTTATTTTGGTGATTATTTGTGGTTAACGGCGATTTTTTCAAGAAAATTTTGGATAATTTTGTTTAATTGAGTTACAATTCATCATAAAATCAATTGGCATAACCAATTAACCAATTAACCAATTAACCAATAAACCAATAATCAACAACCAATTAGCATAAAGCCAAAATTATGACTCACCCTTTATTACAACCGCTAAAAATTGGCAATGAAACTGTAACCAATCGCATTTGGCTTGCACCTATGGCGGGCGTAACTGACAATCCTTTTCGTCGCTTGGCAAAATCCTTTGGAGCAGGTTATGCCATTTCAGAAATGATGACTTCCGATGCAACGTTATTTGCCAAGCACAAAACCTTGTATCGTGCCAATTTTGACGGTGAAATTGCGCCAATTTGTGCTCAAATTGTTGGTTCAGAACCAAAAAAATTAGCCGAGTCCGCTCGTTTTCAAGTGGCAAATGGGGCAAAAATCATTGACATTAATATGGGTTGCCCTGCCAAAAAAGTGTGCAATAAATTGGCAGGCTCGGCGTTGTTACAAAATTTGGATTTGGTTAAAAAATTGTTGGAAGCGACGGTTGACGCGGTAGATGTGCCTGTTACCTTAAAAACTCGCTTGGGTTTTGCAAATGGAAATGAAAATATTTTGACACTTGCAAAAATTGCCGAAGATGCAGGGATTAAGGCTTTGACCATTCATGGGCGCACGCGTGAAGATAAATATTTGGGTAAGGCGCGCTATGAACTGATTGCACAAGTGAAACAAAATGTAGCCATGCATGTGATTGCCAATGGTGATATTGATAGCCCACAAAAAGCCAAAGCGGTGTTTGAGATGACAGGGGCGGATGCAATTATGATAGGACGACAGGCTCAAGGCAGGCCGTGGATTTTTAAGGAAATTGCTCATTTTTTACAAACAGGTGAACTGTTGCCACCTCCATCAATAACCGATTTAAAAGAAATTGTACTTACGCATCTACAAGAATTGTACGCGTTTTACGGCGAATATTCAGGCTGTCGAATTGCACGCAAACACATTGCTTGGTATACATCGGGCATTCAATACGCCAATGAATTTCGTCAGGCGATGTACCAAGAAGATAGCACATCTGGACAATTTGCTGTGGTAGAGCGGTTTTTAAGTCAGGCCAGTTATGATTAGCTTGTTTAACGATACCAATGTTATCAATGTCATCAATGTCAAAAAAACAAATACCAATGTCAATCAACATCGGTATTTAAACATCGGTATTTAAACAATCGGTATTTGTTGGTTATTTGCAAAAGCATGAACTAAAAGTTAATTACAAAGCACACGCACCGCCTGCACAGGCATCAAGATCGTCTTGAGTGTCATTTGCACCGTCGCGTGTGTTATGGTAATACAAGGTTTTTATTCCAAGTTTGTAAGCGGTGAGTAAGTCTTGTATCATAGCTTTCATTGGCACGCGTCTATCTTCAAAACGCATAGGATCGTAGTTGGTGTTTGCTGAAATGCTTTGATCAATGAATTTTTGCATAATTGCCACCAAGCGCAAATAACCGGTATTATTTGGCATTTGCCAAAGCAGTTCGTATTGATCTTTTAGGCGGTTAATTTCTGGGACAACTTGTTTTAAAATACCATCTTTTGAGGCTTTTACCGATACCAAACCACGCGGTGGTTCAATACCATTGGTTGCATTGGCAATTTGGCTTGAAGTTTCTGAGGGCATTAATGCCGATAACGTAGAATTGCGCAGGCCGTAGGTTTTGATGGCTTGACGCAATTGTTCCCAATCTAACTGTAAAGGTTCACTACACACACTATCAATATCTTTTTTATAAGTATCAATTGGTAAAATGCCTTGAGAGTAAGTGGTATCAGCAAATGCAGGGCAAGCCCCTTGTTCTTTTGCCAATTTATTAGACGCTTGTAGCAAATAATATTGCAGTGCTTCAAAGGTGCGATGGGTTAAACCTAAGGCCTGTTCATCAGAGTAGCTTGTGTGATTTTTTGCCAAATAATAGGCAAAATTAATCACGCCCACACCCAAGGTACGTCTATTCATAGAACCATTTTTGGCGGCAATAACAGGATAATCTTGGTAATCAAGCAAAGCATCTAGTGCACGCACAATCAATTCAGCAGGTTCTTCGATCTCCGATAAGTGATTAATCTCACCCAAATTAATTCCTGATAGTGTACAAAGGGCAATTTCACCGCGTTCATCGTTAATATTGTCAAGCGGTTTGGTCGGTAACGCAATTTCCATGCACAAATTTGATTGACGAATGGGGGCAAGTGCAGGATTAAATGGACTGTGCGTGTTGCAATGATCAACATTTTGTATGTAAATGCGTCCTGTACTGGCACGTTCTTGCATCATTAAGCCAAACAATTCTTGAGCACAGATTTGTTTTTTGCGAATCGTTTCGTCGTTTTCATAAAGCGTGTATAAACGTTCAAATTCAGCTTGATCGGCAAAAAACGCATCGTATAAACCTGCTACATCGGACGGTGAAAACAAGGTGATATTTTCGCCTTTAATTAAGCGTTGGTACATGGTTTTGTTAATTTGAACGCCGTAATCCATATGACGCACTCGGTTATCTTCTACACCACGGTTGTTTTTTAACACCAATAGATTTTCTACTTCTAAATGCCAAATTGGATAAAACAGCGTGGCCGCTCCGCCACGAACGCCACCTTGCGAACAGCATTTGACCGCGGTTTGAAAATGTTTGTAAAACGGAATACAGCCTGTGTGCTGGGCTTCACCATCACGAATGCTGCTGCCAATGGCACGGATACGCCCTGCATTTACTCCAATGCCTGCACGTTGTGATACATAACGCACAATGGCACTGCTTGTGGCATTGATACTGTCTAAACTGTCGTCGCATTCAATTAGCACGCACGAGCTAAACTGACGGCTTGGAGTGCGTACGCCAGACATAATTGGGGTTGGCAATGAAATTTTAAAACTTGAGACGGCATCGTAAAAACGTTTGATATAATCTAAGCGTACAGCTTTATCGTATAATTTATCATAGCCTGCAAACAAACACATGCCAACGAGCAAGTACAAAAATTGAGGGCTTTCGAACACTTGTTTGCTAACGCGATCTTGTACCAAATATTTGCCCTCCATCTGTTTTACCGCAGCATAGGCAAAATTCAAATCACGATTATGATCAATGTAATCATTTAAAACATTAAACTCATCTTCGCTATAATCTTCTAGCAAATGTTTGTCATATTTGCCAAGTTCGGTCAAACGCTTCACATGAGTGTATAGATGTGGTGGCTCAAATTCTCCGTAAGCGATTTTGCGCAAATGAAAAATTGCCAATCTTGCAGCCAAATATTGATAATCAGGCGTGGTTACCGAGATGAGATCTGCTGCTGATTTGATGATGGTTTCGTGAATGCTTTTGGTGGTAATTTCATTATAAAACTGAATGTGAGAATTGATCTCAACTTGTGATACCGACACATTTTCAAGTCCTTTGGCCGCCCATTCAATCACACGGTGGATTTTTTCAAGGTCAATTTTTTCCAAACGCCCATTGCGTTTTTTGACAAAAATTTCTTCAAAGCGAGTCATAACGGTATCCTTTAATCAGATAAACAGATAAAAACAAGTTGGTTGCGCAAGTCAATTATATAAAAAAGCTAAACAAACCATACCATTTTTCTCATAATTCATAGACAAAAAATCCCATCAGAAAAACTTGACAAAAATTTTTCTGTTTGGTATATCATTCAAGAAGTAGTAGGTTTTTAAGAATTGAAATACTAGATTTAGAGGTAAAGTTGTTTTGCTATGCACAATATAGCCGAAAAATTTTTAAAAAACTAGCTTGTATTTTATTTTTTTTTGTGGTTTTATTTTTGTGGTTTTTGCCAATATGGTCTAATTAATTGATTTTTTTAACAGTTATAAAAGTCAAGCACATATTACAAAAAATGTTAAAAAAATGTTAAAAAAATAGCTGGTGATTGCTAAGTTTTGTTTAAATTGATACAAATTAGCGTTCAGCGAGCATACATTGTTTTGGTGTTTGTTTTTTGTTAAGTGATGTAACGCACGCCCATTTTGGGTTGTTTTTGTCATCGCTTACGCGGTACATGATTAAGGTTTGATTGTTTAGCCAACGATTGGGAAAGCCGATGTTTTCCACAGTGGCTTGGATAATGCAGGGACTTTGGGTTAAGATTTTATCGGATTTTGTTAAAATTTGTAAACGAATGTTGGGATTTTGGCTGTTAAATGGCGTGTTGATCGGACATTGGTGCGTGGTTTGGTAAATGCTCTCGACGCGATTTTGGATATTTTGTACCGTGTCAAAAGTTTCAAACAATACCTCACTGGATTTTTGTTTGGCATAAATTGGCAAAAATTGTACTTGAATGACAAGCAGGGCAAAAGCAAAAAATCCAAACGCAAGTCCCATACCAACAGGGCTGACACCGCCATGCTGTTTTAAATGTGCCAACTGTTGTTCGGTATCTTGTGGGTAAAGTTCAAGTGCATCGGCAATTTCACGCCGTGCGGTACGGTAATAAAACGCATCGCACCAACGTGCCACCATGCTGGCCCAAAATAGCCACACACTCATGCCAATGCCAATCCGTGTCAACATTTGCCAGTCATTTGGCAATGAACCGATGATTAAATATTCACCAATCACCAAAAAAATTGTCATATTTAAATGAATAAAAGACCAACCTGCCACCGAATACACCACACTGTCAAGGTAGCGTTTGCGATACAAAAGCCACGAAAAAGTCATAAAAAACCCCGCCCAATGCCATTTGGCTGAAAGTTTGCCTGCGCGATCAAATTCGGCGAATCGCTTAAGATAATAGGCTTGTGAACGCTTGCCAATAAAGGCTTTATCGTACATAAGGCGTTGGGCGTCGCTAAGGTTGTTTTGCCAAAAGGGCGGCGGTGTGGTTTCTTCGATAAATAACATGACTTGTGAATTTTTGGATTTAAATTGGCAAAAGAATAACATATAATAGCGTAATTTTTAACCAATATCAGATTTTTTTATGAACCGCGAAACTTTATTTTTAAATGCAACTCAAAGCACTGGCAATTTGCCAACAAGCGTCTCAACCAACAGTCCAACAAACAGCCCGGCAAGCAGCTTAAAAAATATCGATAAAAATACGGTAAAAAACGAGATTGATAACGTTGCCAGTCATACGCCCACAAATTTACGCACGATTAATACTTTTATGAAACGCAAAACCCATATGGGCAAAAAGGCACAAATCGGTTTGAGTGATGCGTATCAAAGCTATTTTGCCCAAAAAAATTTAGATGCCATATTGGCGATGGATATTGAGGGTATTGATAATTTGCGTGCATTGTTTAATAATCCTAAACAACCCCTGACGCTTGAAATTGGTTTTGGTATGGGAACAAGTTTGGTAGAAATGGCAAAAGCCGATCCAAAGCGTAATTTTGTTGGCATTGAAGTGCATGAAGCAGGACTTGGCAATTGTGCGTTTTTGGCAGGTGAACAAGGCCTTACCAATCTACAATTAATCAGCGGTGATGCATTGGCATTAATGAAACAATTGCCTAAAAATCATATAGATACAGTGCAACTGTATTTTCCCGATCCTTGGCAAAAAAAGCGCCACTATAAACGCCGTTTTGTGAATACTGGGCGTATGGCTGTGGTTGCGCAAGTGTTAACAGATGGTGGTATTTTTCACGCAGCGACGGATTGGGAGCATTATGCGTTTTGGATGCTGGAAGTTTTAGATGGTTTAGCAGAATTTAACAATGTTGCTGGCAAAGGAGCGTTTTTACCACGCCCTAATTTTCGTCCACTGACCAAATTTGAACAACGTGGCATCAATGAAGGGCGGGTGATTTATGATCTTATGTATAAAAAATTGGCTAAAAAAACTGGCTAAAAATTAACCGAGGGTTGGTTGTTTGCCAAATTTTGCAATAAAATAATCCAACGCTGATACATAGCCCAAAGCCCCTAAACCACAAATCAGTGCATCGGCTTTATCACTAAAAAATGAGTGATGACGAAATGCTTCGCGGCTATGAATGTTAGACAAATGTACCTCCACAAAGGGCTTGTTAATTGCCAATAACGCATCGCGAAGCACCACTGATGTGTGGGTAAAACCTGCAGGATTGATGATCACGCCGTCAATTTTTTCGCTTGCGTTTTGGGTTAATAAACCATGATGATGAATTTTGTCAATCAGTTGGCTTTCGGCGTTAGATTGAAAAAAAGTGAGTTTTAAATCGTATGCCAACGCTCGTTTGCTTAAATCCGCTTCGATATCGGCTAGGGTTTTGTAACCGTAAATTTCAGGTTCGCGTTTGCCTAGTAGGTTTAAATTGGCACCGTTTAGCACCAAAATGTGTTGGTTCATGGTTGTATCCTTGGATTTTATCTTTGGCTTGTAATAAATTTATCTAAAAATTCGTCTAATTTTGTTAAGCGTAGATTGTCAATTGCCAAACCTACCGCTTTGCCTTGTAATGCCGGATCGATGTCGTGAATACCAATGCTGTTTAATAACTGTAATGATTTATCCAGTAAAACTTGTTGTTTGGCTAAATTAAAGCATTGCATGGTGATTAAGGCAAGTTTTAAGGTTGTTGGATTTTTTAACCCATGGTTTTGTTTGATCAAAGCCAACAGTTTTTTGGCATTTAATTGGTTAAAATCCATCAAAGTGGCAAAATTTTGTAATAAAAACTGCCCAAATTGTTGGTATGTTTTTGGCGTTTTTAAGCACTGGCAAAATTGATTAAAGCTGTCAATATTGCTATGTTTGCTATCATATTCTACAAACATAAGAGCCAACAAACCAAATTTAATGTGCAGATTGTCAAACATATGAGCCAGTTGCAAACTTTTGCCAATCATTTGCCAATATTGTGCAGGTTTTGTATTCATTGCCAAGGCGATATTTGGCATGATGACATTTAACACACCCATGTTGTTTAGTGTGTCAAAATACACATCTGCCCACGGTTCTGATAGGGCTTTTAGCGTTTCTGTCCAGACGCGTTCGGCAACCAGATGATTTAATTCACCGCGCTGTTTTATTTTTTTTACCAAGGCTTGTGTTGTATCGGCAATAACAAAACCTAAGGGTGCGTAACGAGTTTTAAAGCGTGCAAGGCGTAACACGCGCACAGGATCTTCGACAAAAGCATAAGATACATGACGTAATTGTTTGTTTTGTAAGTCGGTTAATCCGCCGTAAGGGTCGATAATGTGGCTTTTGGCAAAACCGTGTTTTGGTTGATTGTCAAACAAGCCGTTTACCTCAATTGCCATAGCGTTAATGGTCAAATCACGACGGATTAGATCATCTTCTAAGGTTACCTTAGGATCTGCATGGACACAAAAACCGTGATAGCCGTTACCGGTTTTGCGTTCGGTGCGAGCCAAAGCATATTCATCGTGCGTGATTGGGTGCAAAAACACAGGAAAATCCGCTCCAACTTGGGAAAATCCCTGATTGAGCATGTATGCTGGTGTTGCACCGACAACGACGTAATCATGTTCGCTGACAGGGCGGTTAAGCAGGCTATCACGCACTGCACCGCCGACTAAATAAACACTGATTGGTTTGGTCATGTTGTTTTTTTATTGGTTGATTGAAAAATATGGTTGATTGAAAAATATGGTTGATTAAAATCATGCTTATTTGTTATCAATTTTACTAATGGTAAAACCAGTCATACCAAAAACCAAAGTCAAGATAAAACACAAATAACAAAAAAACGCATAAGGCAAATAACTTAACACACTAACGTTTAACACTTGACTGATAAACACGCCACACACGCTCCACGGTACGAGAGGGTTGATGACAGTGCCAGCATCTTCAAGGGTGCGCGAGAGATTTTTTGGGTGCAAGCCAAATTTGGCAAACAAATCACGAAAGGTATGTCCGCTTAACAACAAACTTAAATATTGTTCACCAATTAAAATATTAATGCCAAGCCCTGTAAAAGCTGTGGCGGCAATAGCGCGGCTGGGTTTGGTTAACAAATGTTTCATTGCATTTAGTAAGGCAGGCAACACGCCTAAGGCTTGCAATAAACCGCCCAATGACAACGCAAGCATGACGATTGCTAAGCTAAAAAACATACTTTCAAGACCGCCACGAGACAGCAAATCAGCGACCACGCCTAACTCTTGTGGGGCTTTAAACCCAGCAAAAAAATAGTTGCCCATATCCTGAATGCTTGGACTGGAATGACTATAAGTAATGCCAATTGCCACCAAAATGCTTAAAATGATGGTGTAAATTGCATTGACGCGTAACACGATTAAACCAATTAACACCACGATTGGCAAAAAAGCACTTAGATGCACCAAATGACTGCTTAGCAATAATTTTTGCATTTGGCTAATATTTGCCAAATTTGCCTGATGCAGTGAGCTTGACAAAACATAAAAAATCAATGCCGACAGCAACCACGCAGGAATGGTGGTGTACATCATGTTTTTGATATGGGTAAACAAATCAATGCCAACGACCGATGAAGCGATCGTCCCTGTATCGGACAGTGGCGACATTTTATCACCAAAAAATGCACCAGATACCACAGCGCCTGCCACAATTGCAGGATCTGCTCCAAATGCTGATGTCATGCCAATAAACGCAACACCAATGGTTGCACAGGTTGTCAGGCTGCTACCTAATGCAATGCCAATAATCGAGGTTAAGACAAATGCTGATAAATAAAATAAATTGGGCGAGATAATTTCAAAACCATAGTACATTAATGTTGGAATCGTCCCTGCACTCATCAAAGCTACCACAAGCAGTCCAATAAAAAAGAACAAATAAACTGCCCCAATACCGCCCATCACACCGTTTGCCATATGTTTTTGTAGCAAATTAAAATCAAGCCCTTTAAATTTGCCAAATGCAAACAACACGCACAACACAACAATCAATGCCAAATGTGGCGTAAAACCAAAACCTATCATCATTATACCCATCAGTGCAACAATGACAACAGCAATGACAACGGCTTCTTGAGTAGAAAGATTTAACAATACCTGATTCATGATAAGTCTTCTTTAATAAATTTTTTAAAAAAACTTTATGGAGTTTTTGGCATTTTAAGCTATCAACCAGTTTAAGCCATCAGCCAATGCAAAAGGCAAAATCCTAAGAAATTGCCTTTAGTTGAAATAGGTAAAATTATTTTGCCAAATCCTGGGCTTGAGTAACTGCAATTGCGGTCATATTCACGATACGGCGCGCGGTTGCTGAAGGGGTTAAAATATGCACAGGTTTGTTTGCTCCAAGCAAAAACGGCCCTAAAGCTGCACTGTTTGTGGCGGTTTTTAGTAAATTGTACGAAATATTTGCCGAGTCTAAATCTGGCATGATCAATAAATTTGCCGAGCCCTTTAGTGTTGAAAAATCAAAGTTACGATTGCGCAAGTTTTCATCTAATGCTGAGTCGCCATGCATTTCACCATCAAATTCAAAATCTACGTTCATTTGGGTTAACAAATGATGCACTTTTCGCATTTTTTTTGCACTGTCAAAATTTGATGTGCCAAAATTAGAATGTGATAACAAAGCCACGCGCGGCGTAATGCCAAGGCGTTTCATCTCATTGGCGGCCAACACGGTTAATTCAGCCAATTGTTCTGCACTTGGATCTTCGTGAATGTAAGTATCGGCGATAAATACGTTGCGCGATTGCATAAGCACTGCGTTCATGGCGTAATATTGACTAACTTTGGCTTGTTTGTCAATCACTTTGGTAACATAACGCAAATGGTGATGATAATGACTAAATGTACCGCAAATCATACCATCGGCATCACCACGCTCGACCATCAATGAGCCAATCAGCGAGGTTTTACGGCGTACATCACGGCGTGCCAATTCTAGGGTAATGCCTTGACGTTTGGTTTTTTGGTAATAAAACTCCACATAGCTGTCATAGCGCGGATCGGTTTCAGGGTAGATCAGTTCAAAATCTTTGCCTGCGTGAATGCGCAAACCTAAGCGTTCAATTTGACGCGTTACAACCTCAGGGCGACCAATCACAATCGGATACGCCAAACCCTCATCAATGACAACTTGTATTGCGCGCAATACATTTTCGTCTTCACCTTCGCAAAATACAATGCGTTTTGGACTTTCTTTGGCTTTGGCAAAAATTGGTTTCATGACAAATGCCGAGTTGTATACAAACTCTGACAGTTTTTGGCGATACGCTTGCATGTCATCAATGGGTAAAGTTGCCACGCCAGAATCCATAGCGGCTTTGGCAACCGCAGGGGCAATTTCTAAAATCAAATTTGGTTCAAGAGGCCCAGGAATAAGGTATTCACGTCCAAAACGTAGGCTTTCATCGCTGTCTTTTTGCCCTGCAATGGGCGTGGCCTCCACATGGGCCATAGCTGCAATTGCTTTAACGCAAGCGATTTTCATTTCTTCATTAACAGTGGTTGCACCAACATCTAACGCTCCACGAAAAATATACGGAAAGCATAAGGCGTTGTTTACTTGGTTTGGGTAATCTGAACGACCCGTGGCAATAATCACATCTGAGCGCACCGCTTTGGCATCTTCAGGCAAAATTTCAGGATTTGGATTGGCAAGGGCAAAAATAATCGGATCTTTGGCCATTTGTTTGACCATGTCCTGGGTAAGCATGCCTGCTGCTGATAAGCCTAAAAACATGTCAACATTGTTCATCACTTCGCTAAGTTTCGTTGCTGTGGTGTCAATTGCATAACGTTGTTTGCTTTCATCTAAATGGTTACGTTGAGTGCTAATAATGCCTTTAGAGTCAGCAACGGTAATGTTTTGTTTGTTTGCACCCAACGCTACGATTAAATCCAAACATGAAATTGCAGCTGCTCCTGCACCCGAACAAACAATTTTGATGTCTTGTATTTTTTTACCTGTAATTTGTAGTGCATTTAACAAAGCGGCCGCGGTAATAATGGCCGTACCGTGTTGATCATCATGAAATACAGGAATGTTCATGCGTTTGCGTAGTTCACGCTCAATATAAAAACATTCAGGGGCTTTAATATCCTCAAGGTTAATTCCGCCAAATGTTGGTTCAAGTGAGGCAATAGCCTCGATAAATTTGTCAGGATCATTTTGGGCAACTTCAATGTCAAACACATCAATGCCTGCAAATTTTTTGAATAAGACGCCTTTGCCCTCCATCACAGGTTTTGATGCAAGTGGGCCGATATTTCCCAGTCCAAGCACCGCTGTACCATTGGTTACGACGCCAACAAGGTTATTGCGAGCGGTATATTTGGCAGCCAGTTTTGGATCTTTTTCAATTGCCAAGCAAGGCACAGCAACGCCCGGTGAATATGCCAATGCCAAATCACGTTGGTTTGCCAGTTGTTTGGTTGGGGTTACTGCAATTTTACCGGCAACAGGATTGGCATGATAGTGTAAGGCTGCTTGCTCAAACTGTTCTTTATCGGTTTTTTCTGAAAATTTTGCTTCTTCCATAGAATACCTTTTTTGTGTTGGGTGATGGTTAAAAATACTAGAATAATAACACATCTCAACAAAATAACAACACCTTTTTGCTTTTCATTCAGCATAAAAAATAGTAGGCTACTATCATGTATGTCATGACAATCCATGTATGCCATGATAACCACCATTAGAACAAACAATACTATAAAGGAACATTTTATGTCAAATTTGCATTTGCATCATCTAAAAAATTCTCGCTCTTTTCGTATTATTTGGCTACTAGAAGAGTTAAGTATTCCTTATCAATTAACCAGTTATGATCGTGAAAATACGCTTGCACCAAAATCGTTAAAATCCATTCACCCAATGGGCAAATCACCGATTTTAACCGATGGTGATAAGACACTCATTGAGTCGGCACATATCATTGAGTATTTGATTGACAATTATGATTTAGCCATTGGCAACAACCCTGAATTGTTGGCAAATTTGGTGATTAACAAACAATTTCGCCCAGATTATGGGACAGTGGCATACGAAAATTATCGCTATTGGTTGCATTTTACCGAAAGTTCGTTAATGCCTTTGTTGATGATTCGTCTGTTGTTTGGCAAAATGATGAAACAATCCCCCATTGGTATCAAACAAGTGGCAAAATTACTAAGCAAAAGTGTGGAGCAGTCTTATTTGCATAAAACTTTAAACGCTGAATTGTTAATGCTTGACAAACATTTGGGGCAACATGACTGGTTGGCAGGCGAGCAGTTTACAGGGGCGGATATTCAGTTGGAATTTGCCATTGATGCCATGCAAAAAACTTGGCAACTTGAACCGTGTTTTGCCAATATTCACAACTGGTTAAAACGCTGTCATGCTCGACCTGCGTATCAACAGGCGGTAGCAAAAGGCGGTGAAAATCAGTTTTAATTTTTGTGTTAAGTTATGCAAAAATTATTGAATTTTTGCATGATAATTGCCCGTATTGTCTTTGGTTACATGGATATTGGCAATCAAGTGCGTTGGTGTGTCTTGTGTGGATTTTCCCATAACCACGCTTTTGGTTAAAACCACGCCTTGTTTATTGGTGGCAATTTGTACCGTGGCTGTGCGTCCATCTGCTTGATTATAATTGGCAAGTTTAATGGTGTAAATGCCCTCTTGGAGTTTATTTTTATCGCAACTTGCAAAATAATGTTCAGGGCCAAAACCGTGTGTGTTATCCACATCAAGATAACCTGCACGCCCTTGTGGGTTTTTATAAAAAACTTGCATACTGGGTTCAAAGGCGTGTAAATCCACATCACCTGCACCGTCCCATGTCAATGTTGTGGTAAAAAAACCTTGCGAGGCTACGGCTTTGGGTTTTTCTAAAGTGTTAAAAGAGGTATGCACGTAATCGGCAATTTTGGCAGAAATGGTTAAATTTTTGTTTAAATAAATTTCTAACAATCCATGCCCTAAAAAATCTTTTTTACCATTTAGTCCTGCAGGCCTACGCAAGTATCCGGGAATGACATCGGTGATTGGTGGAACTTGACCTACCAGTCTTAAACCATTAATGACAAGATCTTTATCAGCCAACACATGTTTGCCATTGGTGATTAACGATGCAGGGGCAATGTGTATCAGTTGCACCGAAGAAGCGTCCATTTTTGTTCGTGCATATTGATAAGCAGGGTTGGCAAACAAATTTCCTTGAGAATGGGCAAATAATAGCACTTTATAACCCTCCAATGCCCAAGTGTCAATTCTGGTTTGGTGTTCTTTATAGTCTGCCAACGTGAGTGGATTTTTAGATGGTTTGGTGAGTTTTTCAATGATCCATTTTTTTTGTATCTCCATAAAAGAGTCAAGGGTTTTGGCTAATCTTGGTGCAATTTTTTTAATTTTATCCAAAAAACCACCCTCGCCACGAATAGCCTCAAAAAACAGTTCAAATCTACCTTTTAATACAGGGCTTTGTTCAAGCAACCTTTGTTCAAAAACCTCTACAAAATCAGAAAAACCGTTGGTTTGGTTGTAAAGCAGTTCGTATTTAATGGCTTCGCCTTTTGGTGTTGTGTTGCCGTATAGCTTTTCTAAATAGTATAAATTTTTATTTGCTTGTGCTGATGTGGTTCGAACGCCATTTAAAAATCCAAATACTATCCCTTGGGATTGGCAAGCATTATTTGCTGGTGCTATGATTTCTGCTTGAGCTGTAGATATCAATGAGCTGTTTGTAACCAAGGTCAATAAAACCACTGCAATAATATGCTTATTCATCACAAGACTCCTTTTCGTCCATTAAGGTGCTTACTGTACCATCTAGTGCTTTATCGTATGCCAAATAGGCTAATAACCGAGGTTTTGTATTGGTGGTTAAAGATTCTAATTCTAAAATAATATTATCATCAAAATTAGGGTTTTGGTCTGCAAGGTAAAAAATACAACCACTGTTTTTATCCATTTCCAATGAAAGTTTTTTTGCCTCAAGCCGTCTTGTTTCTTCATCAGCTATCTTACCAACGGTCAAGGATTTTTGCATGGATTTTGCAATTTTTTCTACAACCTTTTTTTGTACAGGATCGGTGAATTTTTTTGCAATGTAAGTATCAATGTCATCACGAATGCCATTGTCATCACTGTCTGTGCCTAACAGGGCATTGCTTCTATCAAGGTTGTCTTGCGTGTCTGCTTGTGGCTTGTCAGGCAATTCTGCTACAGAAGAAGAGGGTTTGTTTTGTGGTGGGTTGGGCTGATTGACATTGCCTTGCGTGCATGCTGTGAGTAAACTTATGCCAAATAAAACCATCATAAGATGTTTCATAAAAACTCCTGTATAGATATCCCTGTATCAGATGTTAAGATAAACGAAATGATGAATTAAGCGTAACATACTATTTTAGCTTTGTCTATGCAATTTAGAAAAATGACTATTTATTTAATAAATACAAAACGAAACAATAGAAAATAGAAAAATGGAAAAATCTTACATTTTACAGTAAAATTAGAAAAATTCCCCTTTTTTTGTAAGAATTTTACTTTTCACATAACTTTTATTTTTCACCTTAAGGAACTTATCATGAAATATTACAATGATACTGATAACCAAGAAACCCAAGAGTGGCTCGATGCGTTTGAATCGGTGATCAAACACACCGATAAAGAGCGTGCGACGTTTTTGTTAAAAGCCTTATATAACAAAGCGGTGCAAGAGGGCGTGTTGTTTAACCGCCTTGACACGGCTTATATCAATACCATTCCAGTAGAAGATCAGCCATCTTATCCGGGTGATTTGACTTTGGAGCGTAAAATTCGTGCATTAATTCGTTACAATGCATTGGCCATGGTTATGCGTGCCAATAAAAACAACGATGATTTGGGCGGACATTTGGCAACTTTTGCATCCAGTGCAACTTTGTACGAAACAGGATTTAACCATTTTTGGCGAGCAGCAGATGAACATTTTGGCGGTGATATGATTTATTATCAAGGTCATGGTTCACCAGGAATGTACGCGCGTTCGTTTTTAGAGGGGCGTTTGAGTGAAGAACAACTGATTAATTTTCGCCGTGAAGTGGGCGGTAAAGGCCTGTCAAGTTATCCACACCCATATCTGATGCCTGATTATTGGCAATTTCCAACCGTGTCAATGGGCTTAGGGCCACTGATGTCAATCTATCAAGCCCATATCCAAAATTATCTGGAGAATCGCGGTTTATTGCCAAAACAAGAACGCAAAATTTGGGCTTTCTTAGGCGATGGTGAAACCGATGAGCCAGAAAGTTTAGGTGCAATTAGCCTTGCAGGACGTGAAAAATTAGAAAATTTAATTTGGGTAATTAACTGTAACCTACAACGCCTTGATGGGCCTGTGCGTGGTAATGGTAAAATCATTCAGGAACTTGAGTCGGTATTCCGCGGTGCAGGTTGGCGCGTGATTAAAGTCATTTGGGGTGGCAAATGGGATACACTATTAGACAAAGATCACACAGGTGCATTAAAACAGCGTATGGAGGAAGCGGTTGATGGTGAATATCAGCTGTATAAAGCACGTGATGGCAAATTTGTGCGTGAACATTTTTTTGGCAAATACCCAGAACTTGCCGAAATGGTAAAAGATTGGAGCGATGACGAAATTCAGCACCTTGATCGTGGAGGACATGATCCAATCAAGGTTTACACAGCCTTTAGCGAAGCAATGAAAACCAAAGGGCAACCAACGGTTGTGTTGGTAAAAACCGTCAAAGGTTATGGCTTATCCGCTCAATCACAATCTGTAAACAAAACCCACCAAATCAAAAAATTAGAAATTGAAAATTTAAAATATTTTAGAGATCGTTTTGATTTGCCCTTTACCGATGATCAGCTAGAAGAGTTGCCTTTTTATCGCCCAAATGAAAATTCAGCCGAATACAAATACCTAATGGGGCGTCGTCAAGCATTGGGCGGACATTTGCCAAGCCGTCGCAGTGGACACATTCCGCTTGAAATTCCAAGCCTTGATGTGTTTGACAAAGTGCTACAAGGCAGTGGTGATAAAGAACAATCCACCACCATGGTATTTGTGCGTTTATTGTCAGCCTTGTTAAAAAATAAAGCCATTCAAGATCGGGTTGTGCCAATTGTGCCTGATGAAGCACGTACATTTGGTTTAGAGGGTATGTTCCGCCAACTTGGTATTTATTCTGCCAATGGGCAAAAATACATTGCCGAAGATGCCGATGCCTTGATGGGTTATCGTGAAGCGATTGATGGACATATGTTAGAAGAAGGAATTAATGAAGCAGGGGCAATGAGTGCGTGGATTGCGTTGGCGACAAGTTACTCAACCAATGCACTGCCAATGATTCCGTTTTATATTTATTATTCAATGTTTGGTTTTCAACGCATTGGTGATTTGGCGTGGGCGGCAGGTGATAGTCAAGCACAAGGATTTTTGCTTGGGGGTACGGCAGGGCGCACTACGTTAAATGGTGAGGGTTTACAGCACCAAGATGGTCATCAGTTGATTTTATTTAACACAATTCCAAACTGTGTTACTTACGATCCATGTTACGGCTATGAACTTGCAGTGATTATTCAAGATGGTTTACGTCGTATGTATGGCGAGGGTGAACGCGTGTACTATTATGTTACGTTAATGAACGAAAACTATGTACAACCCGCCTTGCCTACCAACCGCGATTATGTAGAAGAAGGCATCAAAAAAGGCATGTATTTGTTACATGACAACGGTTCAAAACAAGTACAATTGCTCGGTTCTGGTGTGATTTTGCGTGAAGTGGAAAAAGCGGCAAAAATTTTAGCTGATGAATTTAACATTTCAGCCAATGTTTGGAGCGTAACAAGTTTTAATGAATTAACCCGCGAAGCTATGGCTTGTGATGAATACAACCGTCTTCACCCAACAGAAGAACAAAAAGTAGCATGGGTAACCGAACAATTGGCACAGCACGATGGTATTGTGGTTGCATCAACTGACTACATGCGTCAATTTTCAGAGCAAATCCGTGCGTGGCTACCAGAGGGCAAGCCTTATACCACGCTAGGTACTGATGGTTATGGGCGTTCGGATTCACGTGCTAATTTGCGTAGTTTCTTTAAAGTAGATGCAGCTCATATCGTGGTTGCCACTTTAAAACAACTGGCAGATGTTGGCGAGGTTGAGTTGCGTCTTGTCAAAGATGCAATTGTAAGCCTTGGTATTGATGCAGATGCAAGCCCAGCTTGGTATCCACAACACCAAATCGATCAATCACCTGATGCTCCTGTTACACAAGGCACAGGCGTAAATGCCAAACCTGTACCACAGTTGGTTGAAGAAGACGATGAAAGCATCAGCGAAAGCAAAGCAGAAGATAAAGCCGATGCCTCTATGTTGGATAATCAATAACCGTAAAATGTTTGGTTGTGTTAATCAGTGGGTAAAATTTGGCTAACCCACTGATTTTAAAAAAATTAGTTCATTTTTATTTCATAGTTTTTTTAATATGTATTTTAAAAAATAAAAGGATAAATCATGCAAATTACAGTCCCAGACTTGGGTGTAGAGAATGCCGAAGTCAGTGAAATTATGGTAAAAGTTGGCGATATGATTGAGGTTAATGACAACATCGTACTGCTAGAATCAGACAAAGCTTCGGTAGAAGTGCCAAGTACCGCACAAGGTAAAATCACCGAAATTTTAATCAATGTTGGCGATAAACTTAAAGAAGGCGATGTGATTTTAACCTTAGAATCAAAGGTTAATGAATCAGAGATTGATGCCAAAGCCACACAGCCAACCGATACAGTGGCTAAAACTAAGGTTGAATCCGATCAACCAACTCAAGATAAGCCAGATCCAAAAGTAGAACAGTCAGCACAATCACAAACCGTACAAGCAGGGGAACAAACATTTGCTCTGCCTGATTTGGGTGTAGAAGAAGCCGAAGTTGCTGAAATTATGGTAAATGTGGGTGATACAGTAACAGCCGATCAGCCTGTGATTTTGATGGAATCTGACAAAGCATCGGTAGAGGTGCCTGCTCCCACAAGCGGTAAAGTGGTAAAAATTTTGCTAAATGCAGGTGATATTGCCAAAAACGGACAAAATTTCATTGTGATTGAAACAACAAGTTTAGCACCAACCACGACACCAACACCAAAAACCGAAACCGCCAAAACCGAAGCCACATCAGAGTCAAAATCAACTCCAAAACCTGTTGAGCCTACCAAAACAGCCGAAACGCAACCACAACCGTTAACCGAGCAACCGTTAACCGAGCAACAAGTAAATGCCAAATTAAGCGATGCCTATGCAGGGCCTGCTGTACGTAAACTTACGCGCCAGTTGGGTGTGGATATCACGCAAGTAAAAGGCACAGGCATTAATGGGCGTGTGATTAAAGAAGATCTGTTTGCTTATGTCAAGCAACAACTGCAAAATCCAAAAGCAACAGCAGTGGCAAAATCAAACACATCTGGTACAAGTTTACCGCCTTTGCCTGATATGAGTAAAGTGGAAATTTGGGGCGAAACTTACACCGAGGATTTATCACGCCTACAAAAAGTGTCCATTCCACAGCTAAACTACAACACCTTATTGCCACAGGTAACGCAGTTTGATTTGGCGGACATTACCGATACTGAAAACTTGCGCGGTGAGTTAAAAGACGATCTTAAAAAACAAGGTGTATCGTTGACCATTTTGGCTTTTATTATGAAAGCGGCCGCCTATGCTCTACAAAAAAATCCAAAATTCAACAGTCATTTATCCGATGACAACACTCAAATCATCGTGCGTAAATCGGTGAACATGGGTTTTGCTGTAGCAACTGATAACGGCTTAACCGTGCCTGTTATCCAAAATGTGCAAGATAAAGGCATTGTACAACTTGCAAAAGAAATTGGTGAACTTGCCAAAAAGGCCCGTGATAACAAGCTAACTGCCAAAGAATTGCAAGGGGCGTCGTTTACCATTTCCAGTCAAGGCAATTTGGGCGGAACGTATTTTACGCCACTGGTTAATTGGCCACAAGTGGCAATTTTGGGCGTGTCAGAAACTACCTTTCAGCCGCGTTGGAATGGCAAAGAATTTGAACCGCGTTTAATGTTGCCTTTGTCGCTTTCGTATGATCACCGTGTGATTAATGGTGCTGATGCTGCTGTGTTTACTCGTCAAATTGCAAAATTATTGCAAGATCCGCGTAAAATTTTGTTGTAATTGTTTTGTTGTCATGAATAAATTCATTGTAACAAAAACCAAAACATGAAAAACCAAAACATGAAACGGTAAAAAGGCAAACTTAAGGCTTGCCTTTTTATCTGCTTGGGTGATTTAGGCGATTAATTTGGGATAAATCGTTCAATTTCGGTTGCTAAATCTGGGGCAAAAACATCGGTTTTTAACACACGAACCTCGGCAAGTGAAAAACTTTGTGGTGCTTGCCCTGTTAAAATACCAGCCATTTCAGCAATGATATTCATGTGGCTTACAATGACTACGCACGCATGTTTGTTTGTTTTATCAGTTAGATCTTTTGATAATAAATCCGATAACTTGTTAATCGCTATGTTGGCATCGTCGTTGGGTGTAATGTTGTCAAAAACTTGATATGGAATGTTGGCAAAATTTTGTTTGATAATTGCACAAGTTTGTACCGCTCGGTTGTAAGGGCTTGAAATAAATAGGGTAGGTCTGGTGTGGTTTGTTGTCCAATTTTCAAGCCATGTGGCACTTTGACAGGCTTGGGTTTTGCCAAGTTCGGATAAGTTGCGTTCGTTATCAGGGTGGGTATAAGCCCCTGCATCGCCGTGGCGGATTAAGATGATTTTCATGTTTTGTCCTTTTGGTGTTTTATTGGGGTTTTTTATGTTGGGGTTTGGGTATGTTTTGTATGTCAGTTTGTATGTCAATTATCGTGTGGCATGACAAATTCCACATCACTGCGAAAGCCTTTTTCCATCAATTCAAGAGCAACACCAAACGGTGCTTGTTGATTAAAAATCACATCGTACAATGCATGAGTAATTGGCATATAAATGCCATTTTTTATTGATTTTTCATGTACTTGCTGAATGGTATTGATACCCTCTGCCGTTTGTCCGAGTTTTTTAACCGCTTGTTCTAAACTTAAACCTTTGCCAAGCATATTGCCAACTTGGTAATTGCGACTTAGCGGTGATGCACAAGTGGCATACAAATCACCCACGCCTGACAAGCCCAAAAAAGTGAGTGGATTTGCCCCTGCTTGCACGCCAAAGCGACTCATCTCGGCCAAGGCACGGGTTAGCAGCATGGCTTTGGTATTTTCGCCCACGTCATACGCTTGTGCCATGCCCATTGCAATGGCGTAAATATTTTTTAACGCACCGCCAAGCTCTACGCCAACCACATCATCACTGCCAAAAACCCGAAAAAAAGCCCCATGCAATGCCACTTGTACCGCATGACGTACCGCTTCGTTATCACTGGCAATGACAGTTGCTGAGGGCATATTGTTCATAATTTCTTTGGCAAGGTTTGGGCCACTCATAACACCAAACGCCACTTGAGGCAATTCTTGTTGGATAATCTCACTCATCAAGGCAAAAGTATCCTTTTCCATGCCTTTGGTGAGTGAGATGATAACTTGCGATGTGATAAACGGCGCAATTTTTTGTAAAGTTTCGCGAAACGCCAGACTTGGAATTGCCACAAAAACAAGGTCTTTGCCTTTGACGGCTTTTTCTAAATCATGTTCAAATTTTAAGCGTTTATCCAGTTTAAAATCAGGCAAATATTTTTTGTTAACGTGCGTTTTTTGCATGGTTTTTACCGTGTTTTTATCACGTACCCACAGCGTAGAATCGCAACCATTGCGACTGGCAAGATTTGCCATAGCCGTGCCAAAACTACCACCGCCCAAAAATACCAAACTTAACGGAGCGGTCAAACCTTTATTGTTGTCATCGTTTTGCGATTTGGTTTTGCGATTTTTAAAATTTTGGAGCATTTCACTAAGCAAATGTTTAGCCTTGTTCATATCGGCAAAATTCTCACCAAAATGTTCACCAAAATTTAAGGCTTCATTTTTAAGATTTTCTAATTTTAAATTTTCTAAATTGAGATTGTCTAATGGGTTTTTCATTGTTTTCCTGTTCTTGTGGTTTCCTGTTTTTATTAAAAATGATTTTATTAAAAATGATTTTATTAAAAAGTATCTTTACTTAAACTGAACAAATTCATCAAGATTAATCGTTTTACGTGGCGGTAATTGTACGTCTGCTGTGCCAACATACACAAAAGCAACGACATCATTTTCGCTTGAAATGCCAAAAAAATTTTTAACGGCTTGACTGTTCATCAAATCTCCACTGCGCCACACACTGGCAAAACCTTGGGCTTGTAATGCCAGCAACAGATTTTGTACGCCTGCACCCGCGGACAACAGTTGCTCAAATTTTGGCACTTTTGGGTGTTCTTTATAATCGGTCAAACAGGCAATAATCATAGGGGCTCGTTTTGGCAAAAGTTTGGCTTTTTCTAATGCAATTTCGTTGGTTTCACCGTTTTCGATGCTTGCGTTTTGTAATGCCATGCCTAGATTATCCAAACTTTGCTTTTCCAGTACAACAAAACGAAAGGGCTTAAGTTGTTTGTGATCGGGGGCGGTAAGGGCGGTTGCGACGGCTTGCTTGATTTGTTCAGGTGTAGGGGTGGGTGCAAGCAATCTTCCGACAGAGCGGCGAGATTGGATAAAAGTTAAAATTTGTTGGCTATTCATTGTTTTTCCTTGGTTTTAAAAGTAAAAGTTTGAATTTTAAACGCGAAAATTAAACGTAAAAATTTGACTTATCATACCTTAATTTTGACTTTTTATTAAGTCAATTTTTGCAATTGTAATAATTTTGTGTTGGTTGTTTTATGTTGGCTACAAAAAACTTGGCAAAATCTTCAGCAATTTATTGTTAAAATGTGCTAAAATAAGCAATTTTAACATCAGAAACTTTAACATCAGAAACATCAGATAGGAAAAATCATGCCAACTCCCATTCATGAACGAAAACTTGCCAATGCCATTCGTGTTCTTGCTTTTGATGCGGTACAAAAGGCCAATTCAGGGCATCCAGGAGCGCCGATGGGTATGGCGGATATTGCCGAAGTTGTGTGGCGAAAGTTTTTAAAACACAATCCGGTTGATCCAAATTGGGCGAATCGTGATCGCTTTGTGTTGTCAAACGGACATGGATCTATGTTGCTTTATGCCTTGCTTCATTTGACAGGGTATGAGTTAAGCCTTGATGACTTAAAAAATTTTCGTCAGTTGCATTCAAAAACCCCAGGGCATCCGGAGTATGGTTACACAGCAGGCGTAGAAACCACCACAGGGCCTCTTGGTCAAGGGCTTGCCAATGCTGTGGGTTTTGCGATTGCTGAAAAAACTTTAGCCCAGCAGTTTAACCGCGCAGGGCATGAGATTATCAATCATCATACTTATGTGTTTTTGGGCGATGGTTGTTTGATGGAGGGGATTAGTCATGAAGTGTGTTCATTGGCAGGAACGCTTGGACTTGGCAAATTGATTGCGTATTATGATGACAATGGCATTTCAATTGATGGCGAGGTTGAGGGTTGGTTTTCAGATGACACGCAAAAACGTTTTGAGGCTTACGGTTGGCAGGTACAAAAAATTGACGGACACGATACCGATGCAATTACCCAAGCGACAATCAACGCCCTTAACGAGACAAGCAAACCATCACTGATTATGTGTAAAACCGTGATCGGAGCAGGATCGCCAAACAAACAAGGCAAAGAAGAGTCGCACGGATCGCCACTTGGAGCAGATGAAATTAAACTTACGCGTGAAACCTTAGCATGGGTAGACGATGCGTTTGTTATCAATCAAGAAATTTATGATGCATGGGATAACAAGGCGAAAGGGCAAGCGTTACAAGGCAATTGGCAAGCGGATTTTGACAATTACAAAAAACAGCACCCAATGTTGGCTGATGAATTGTTGCGCCGTTTAAATGGTGATTTGCCTGCAGATTTTGACAAGGTTGCCTATGATTTTATCAAAGATTGTCAAAGCAAGGGTGAAAGTGTGGCCAGTCGTAAGGCTAGTCAAAATACCATTAACGCCTTGCAGCCTTTAATGCCTGAATTGCTTGGTGGTTCGGCGGATTTGGCAGGATCGAATTTGACATGGTTTCACAATGCCAAAGCCTTAGAACATGATCCTGCGGGCAATTATATTCATTATGGTGTGCGTGAATTTGGTATGACGGCGATTGCCAATGGCATAGCGTTGCACGGCGGATTTATACCCTATGTGGCGACGTTTTTGATGTTTATGGAATACGCTCGTAACGCTGTACGTATGTCAGCACTTATGAAACAACGCGTCATTCACGTTTATACGCATGACAGCATTGGGCTGGGCGAAGATGGCCCGACGCATCAGCCGGTTGAACAGTTAACCGCTTTAAGAAGTACACCAAATTTACACACATGGCGGCCTTGTGATACGGTAGAGTCGGCAGTGGCTTGGGTTGAGGCATTAAAAACCAAAACCACGCCGTCTGCTTTGATTTTTAGCCGTCAAAATTTGGCTTGCCAAAGTCGCGATGATGATCAAATTGCCAACATTGCCAAAGGCGGTTATATTTTGGCAAAAGAAAAAGGCGAATTAAAAGCTATTATTATTGCCACAGGATCGGAAGTTGAAATTGCAATGAATGCATTCAACAGCTTAGATGGTCAAGGCATACGCGTGGTATCGATGCCTTGTGCCGAGGTATTTATCAATCAAGACAATGATTATCGTGAAAGCGTGTTGCCCTCTAATATCCGAGCAAGGGTTGCAATAGAAGCATCTCACACAGATTTTTGGTATAAATTTGTGGGGCTTGATGGCAAGGTGATCGGCATGACAACCTTTGGCGAATCAGCTCCTGCTAAGCAGTTGTTTAATCATTTTGGCATTACCGCCGAAGCGGTGATACAAGCGGTTACGTCGCTCATTAAGGGCTAAATTTATTTTCTTTAACTGTTTATAACTGTTTATAACTTTATTTAGGAAAACTTTATTAGGATTTGTTATGAAACTTTCTGCTTTATGGGCTTTGGCAGGCTTGATGACATTGACAATCAATGCCAATGCACACAATAACGCACACAGTCATGCAAGTAAACCAGAGCACAATTTGATTGGTTTTTCAACAAATGCCACGCAAAAAGTGGAAAATGACGAAGTTCATGCCACGATGAGTAAAAGCATTTGGCATAAATCCAGTGCTGAAGTGGCAAAACGCATTACTGAAACGCTAAACCAAGCGATGATGATTGCCAAAAAATACCCAAGCGTAACAGTCAATACTGGCAGTCAATCCACTTACCCTGAATATGACAAAAACCAAAAAATCAGTGGCTGGACAGGGCGGGCAACCTTGCAGTTAAAAAGCAGTGATACGGTCGCGGTCAGTCAGTTAATTGCAGATTTACAAAATTTTATGCAATTAAGCGGTCTTGATTTTTCGGTGTCAGAATCCAAACAAAAAGCCATCACGCAAACACTTATGATTGATGCATCAAAGGCTTTTCAACAACAAGCCAAAAACTTATTGCCTGTATGGAATGCAACCGATTATCAGTTGGTGAGTTTGGATTTTACTCAAGGCAGCGGTCATAATTATGCATCTTATAGCAAGGAGTTGGCAATGCCTGTTGCGACAGATGTGAGCATACCTACTCAAAATTTTGCAGTGGGGGAAAGTACAATTTCGGTTACCGCAAACGGCGTGATTCAATTGGTAAAATAACAAGGTTGGTTAGATGAATTTATTGGACTGTGTAGAAGTTGTTCATAATCCCAATGCGTTGCCAATTACGCACAGTGTGATTTGGTTGCACGGATTGGGTGCAAATGGCCATGATTTTGAGCCGATTGTGCCTGAGTTGGATCTGGATACAAGCTGTGGTGTGCGCTTTATTTTTCCGCACGCACCGTCTATCCCTGTTACGATAAACGGCGGTTATGTCATGCCTGCTTGGTATGATATTTTGGAGGCAAGTTTGGATCGAAAAATTGATGTGGGGCAAATTGAACAATCAAGCAATGCGATTAAAGCCTTGATTTTGCGTGAAATGGAGCGTGGCATACCAAGCGAGCGGATCGTGTTGGCAGGTTTTTCTCAAGGCGGTGCAGTGGCATACCAAACGGCATTAACTTTTGATAAGCCACTGGCGGGTTTGTTGGCTTTGTCTACTTATTTGGCAACCAAAGACACGCTAAGCGAAAAGGCAATGAATCCATCTTTGCCAATTCTAATACAACACGGCACGCAAGATCCGATTGTGGCTGAAGTGTTGGGACAACAAGCGGTTTTTTGGCTAAAACAGCATGGATTTAAACCAGTTTACCAAACTTATCCGATGGCTCATCAAGTTTGTTTACCACAAATTAAAGCAATTGGACAATGGTTAAATCAACGATTTGTTTGATTGATTGTTAAAATTTTTATCGATAAAACTTTATACAATATCGATAACAATATTGATAAAATTGATAAAATTGATAAAATTGATAAAATAAAAACCAAAAAAGATAAAAATACCGCCAATTTTTGACGGTATTTTTTTGTGTATGTCAGAAAAATGCGTTATTTGATACGCATATCACCTGTTTCAACAAAACGCTGATGCCACGATAACGCTTCTGTTAGAATGTGTGGTGTGTGTAAACCGCCCAATTTTTTGCTAAGTGCTTCGGCACGATCGTAGTAATCGCGAAGCATATCACGATAATCTGGGTGCGAACAGTTTTCAATGATTAATTTGGCACGTTGACTGGGTGATTTACCACGCAAATCAGCCATGCCTTGTTCGGTAACGATAAACATGACATCATGCTCGGTATGGTCATGATGGCTTACCATTGGAACAATGGCTGAAATTGCACCGCCTTTGGCAACTGATGGGCTAACGTAAATACTAAAGAAACCGTTACGCGTAAAATCACCAGAACCACCGATACCGTTCATCATCTTTGTGCCCATGATGTGCGTTGAATTTACATTTCCGTAAATATCCGCTTCAATCATAGCGTTCATACCAATCACCCCTAAGCGACGAATCACCTCCGGATTGTTGGTGTACTCCATTGGACGCAAAATGATTTTATCGCGTAAAAACTCAATGTTGTCGTTAAAACGCTGTAACGCATCTGGGCTAAATGATAAGGCTGTGGCGGAGGCGGTTTTCATTTTGCCAGCAATGATCAAATCTAACATACCATCTTGCAACACTTCGGTATAACCCAACAAATCATCAAATGGTGCATCTAATAACCCTGCCATCACTGCGTTTGCTACATTGCCTACGCCTGATTGGAGTGGCAATAAATTTTTTGACAAACGTCCTGCTTTGACTTCGTGATCAAAAAAGTCAATAATTTGGGCGGCAATGCGTTTTGAAACATCATCAGGTTCGGCAAATTTAGAGTTGCGATCGCTTGCACTGGTTAGAACAATTGCTACAATTTTATCAAGATCACATTCTAAATAAGGCGTGCCGATGCGATCAAACGATCCGATGATGTTGATCGGTTTGCGGTGTGGTGGCATACCGATGTCATAAACCACATCGTGCATGCCTTCTAGCAAGGCGTTTTGGGCATCATTGACTTCAATGATGACTTTGTCGCACGCTTTTAACACTTCGTTGGCATGACCGATACCCATTGCTGGAATGATTTTACCTTCTTCTGTGATGCCCGATGCCTCAATAATTGCAACATCAAATTTGCCATAAAAACCTTGGCGAATTTGTTGTTCGACGTGCGATAAATGCATGTCTTGATAAGAAATATCACCTGCGTTAATGCCATTGCGTAAATTTGGATCAGATTGGAATGGGCTGCGAAACTTAATTGCTCCAGCTTCTGCCAAAACACCATCACACTCAGGTGCAGTAGAAGCACCTGTAATCATGTTAATGCCAAATGAGCGTCCTGCACTGTGTTCGGCCTTGGCTTTATTGGCAATAGCAGTTGGCAAGGCTTTTGGATAACCTGCACCTGTAAAACCTGTAATTCCCAAGGTCATGCCATCTTGAATAAAATCAGCCGCTGCTTCTGCGCTCATAATTTTGTTTTTCAATCCTTCGTGTCTAATGCGTTGTATGCCACTCATTGTGTGCTCCTGTTGTCAGAATATTAAAAATTAAAATGAATTGTTAAAAATTATAAAATTTACTAACAATTGTATTTACTAACAATCTTGTTTAATCAAGTCTTATTTATCTAAATTAAACTGTTTTATTGTTAAAATCAATCGACATTAAAATCAATCGATATTAAAACAATCGATGTTAAAACAATCGATGTTAAAACCAATCAATTTATCAATTTTAAACCTTATCTAATATAGCTAAACTTGCCTAATTTGACAAGTTTTTTTTGCTAAAAATCGCATTTTATTCACCAAATGACAATGAACGATCAATTGCTCGCCAACCGATGTCGCGCCGAAATTGTTTGCCGTTAAAGTCAATGGTTTTGCAGGTTTGTAAGGCTTTTTGTTGGGCGGTTTTAAGGGTGTCAGCCAAGGCAGTTACGCACAAAACGCGGCCGCCGTTTGTAACAACTTTGCCTTCATGGTTAATTTTTGTGCCTGCGTGAAAAACTTTGACATCATCAAAATGATTGTCAAGCCCTGTGATGATCTCATGGCCGCTTGAGTTTTCAGGGTAACCACCACTTGCCAATACAATGCCTAATGCTACACGATTATCCCATTTGGCGGATTTTGGTAAATTGCCTTTTAGGCCTTGTTCGATCAGATCCACCAATGATGATTGTAAGCGCATCATAATCGGTTGGGTTTCAGGATCGCCAAATCGGCAATTAAATTCAATGACGTATGGGTTGTTTTGTGCATCAATCATAAGGCCTGCATACAAAAACCCTGTGTACGGCGTGCCATTGGCGTTCATTGCATCTACAACAGGGCGGATAATGCGATCGATAACCTTAGTGTGCACATCGCCAGTTACGATAGGGGCAGGACTGTACGCACCCATTCCACCGGTGTTTGGACCAATATCACCTTCGCCTATGCGTTTATGATCTTGACTGGTTGCCATGGGTAGAATGTTATTGCCATCAATCATACAGATAAAAGAGGCCTCTTCACCGGTTAAGAATTGTTCGATAACCACGCGACTGCCTGCACTGCCAAATTTATTGCCACTAAGCATATCACGTACTGCATGAATTGCTTCGTCATCTGTCATTGCCACAACCACGCCTTTGCCAGCTGCCAGTCCGTCCGCTTTAATGACAATTGGTGTGCCGTTTTGTTGGATAAAATCAATTGCAAGGTTTACATCGCTAAAAGTTTGGTATTTGGCTGTGGGAATGTTATGGGCGATCATAAAGTCTTTGGCAAAGGCTTTTGAGCCCTCCAGTTGAGCACAATACGCCACAGGCCCCCAGGCTTTGATGTTTGCTTGAGTTAAATCATCAACCAACCCTGCCACAAGCGGTGCCTCTGGCCCTACCACAACAAACGCAATGTTGTTTGTGTTACAAAACTCAATCACATCACGATGGTTGTTCATATCAATGTTGATGTTTTGAAGTTTGGTTTCTGTTGCTGTGCCTGCATTGCCTGTGGCAACAAAAACCGTATCTACGCGTTCATCTTTGGCACACGCCCACGCCAGTGCATGTTCGCGTCCGCCCATACCAATAACTAAAATTTTCATAAGCATTTTCCTTGAATTTTTGGTGAAATTTTTCGCTGTTAAAACGGTTTGCTAAAATATTGCAATAAAAAATCGGCTTATTGTAACAAAATTTGGCGTATAATGGGTATTTTTTGCAAAACCATGCAAAAACTTTTACCATGCAACATTTTTTAAAAAGTCATACATACAAATTTTAAAAAGTCATACATACAAAGGATAAAAGCAATGAGCAAAACAAGCCAAAAATTTATCATAGGCGTAGATGAAGTTGGGCGTGGCCCTTTATTTGGCGATGTGGTAGTGGCGGCGGTGTGTTTTCCTGTTGAGTTATTAACGGTTGAGAACCTACAGACATCACAAAATCTGGTTAACGCACAAAATTTGTTTAACGCACAAAATTTGTTTACACCGCCTGATATTTATCAAGCAGATCAGGTAAAAATAATTGCCAATCATTCATTGACAGCTTTGACCGATTCTAAAAAATTATCCACCAAAAAACGTGAGCGGTTGTTTGAGCTGATCAAACAACACGCAACCGCCTTTAGTGTGATAAAAATTGCCCCAACTGTGATTGATGAATTAAATATTTTGCAGGCAACCTTGTTTGGTATGAGTCAGGCAATTGAAACGATTGTGCAAACAATCACGCAATCATGTTGTGAATCATTGCCTAATGCCAAACATTTTGCACCAGAATTTTATGTGGTGATCGATGGCAATCAATTGCCAAACATCGACCATTTAGCCAATGCCACAACCATCAAGTTACGAAGCATCAAGTTACAAAGCATCAAGTTACGAAGCATTGTCAAAGGCGACAGCAAACACGCTTGTATTAGTGGGGCAAGCGTATTGGCAAAAGTGGTGCGAGACACAGACATGCTGGCAATGGATAAAAAATACCCAAATTATGGATTGGCAAAACACAAAGGCTATCCAACAGAGCTGCATTTGCAAGCCATTGAAAAATATGGTGTTTTGCCAGAACATCGCCGAAGTTTTGCCCCTATCAAAAACAAATTAATTTAAATACTAACTTAACTATTAATTTAATTTAACTAAAAACTAATTTAAAAAACGCAAGAGTTATAAGCCGGGTTATAAACGTTCAATCAATTTGGGCAAATCACCATAAAATACGCCAATGCCTACGCCTTTATAACCGTGGTTGGCTAAAGAGATGCTGGATACTGGGATAACAGGCAGGTTGGTCAAGTTGTATTCGCTGGCTAAAATATTGGCAAAATAACTGGTTAAATAGTCAAAACCTGCATCGGCAAGGTAAACAAACGCCTGATTGTCTTTGATTAATTGTTTGATGTTGTCTGCCATTTTGCATAAGGTTGGGTTGATTTTGCGTACTTTTTCGGTTGCGACAATGTAACCTGCTTGGTTAATTTCCATAATGGGTTTAATGTCAAACAAATTGGCAAAAAAACTTGCAGGTGCGGACAATTTTTTGGCTCTGGTGATATAGCTTAAGTCGCTTAGGGTAAAGAAAAATGCACTGTGTTCGCGGATATAATCCAAACGGCTCGTTACCTCGGCGATATTTTTACCCTGGCTTAGCATTAAGTCAGCTTCGTATGCCATTGCCCCTTCGGTTAAGTTTAAATTAAGACTGTCATAAATATAAATGTTCATTTTATCTTCAAAACTGCGTCGGCATTTTTGCACGATTTTATAAGTTTCGCTAAATTTTGATGACAAAGTACACACAAACACGGTCTGATAGCCTTCGGTGTATACATTTTGAAAAATAGCCATAATTTCGCTTTCAGTTGGCGGTGAGGTTTTTGCCAATGCGTTTGGTGAGGTTTGCATGATGTGGGTTAACGAACTGGGGTTAATGTTTTTACCATCTAAAAATTCAACATTATTAATATTTAAATGCAGTGGAATGCTCTGAACATTGTGTGTTAAGTTTAAATTGGTCAAACAAGATGAAGACGTACTTAAAACAAGGTGTTTCATAAAATCAACTGCCTAAAGTCAATATAAATGTATCTAAGTAGTGTAGCCAAAAATATACAAAGTTGCAATATATTTGCAAGTTATTTTTAAAAAACTTAAAAATTGTTTAAAAAATCGTAAGAATGCTTGATTTTAAAAAAGAGTGCTTGATTTTAAAAAATGTGCGTTTTATTATGACAAACTACATTGACAAATTCTTGCTTATAAATCTACGCAATCTATCGGAAAAATTATGGCAAATACATTGCAAAAACGCACCTTGACTGGCAAAACCATCGTGGTAAAAATCGGATCATCACTGCTAACCAACAATGGACGTGGGCTTGATCGCACGGCTATTTATGAATGGGCAAAACAAATTGCTCGGCTACAAAATAACGGCTATCGCATGCTTTTGGTGTCATCGGGTGCTGTGGCAGAAGGCGTGGTACGTATGAATCTTGACGAACGCCCAAAAAAATTAGAAGCCTTGCAGGCTTGTGCATCGGTTGGACAAATGGGTTTGATAGAAACATGGTGGCAAGCATGCATTCAATATGGTGTGCAAACTTCCCAACTTTTGTTAACTCATGATGATTTGGCAAATCGCAATCGCTATTTAAACGCCGCCAATACGTTGCACCAATTGTTGGATTGGCGAGTGTTGCCCGTGATTAATGAAAATGACACTGTCAGTGTTGATGAAATTAAATTTGGTGATAATGACAGCTTAGGGGCAATGGTAGCGAGTATGGTCAAAGCTGATTTATACATTATTTTGACGGATCAAGATGGCGTTTTTACCGACAATCCACGCACCAATCCAAATGCAACACTCATTCATAGCGAACGTGCAATGGCGGATTATCTTTTTGATATTGCAGGTGATGGGGGAAAATTAGGACGTGGCGGTATGTTAACCAAAATCCGTGCTGGACGTTTGGCAGCAATGGGGGGTTGTCCAACTGTGATCGCCAATGGCGGTTATGATGATGTGATTAGCCGTGTGGTGGCAGGCGAGAGGATTGGTACGTTATTAACCACCAATGAAGAAGACAAAAAAATTGCAAAAAAACAATGGCTTGCTGCTCATATTCGTATGGCGGGGCGTTTGATTCTTGATGATGGTGCGGTGAAAGCGATAGTAAACAATGGCAAAAGTTTGTTGCCAATTGGCGTGATAGAAGTACAAGGTGATTTTGATGAGGGTGATGTGGTGGAATGTGTGGATACTCAAGGGGTACGCGTGGCTGTAGGACAGGTGAGTTTTTCCGCCAATATTGCCAAACAAATTGCAAAAAAACACAGTCAAGAAATCAGCCAAATTTTGGGTGATAAATTGGGCGAAAAAGCCGAGCAGGTGATTTTACACCGCGATAATATGGCTGTGGTAGTTTAAATTTTTTTAGTTAAATGTAATGTTTAACCAATATTTAACCAACATTGTTTGGTAACAGTTTTAATAAAAGTGTTTAATAAAAAGGCAACAATCCATCGTTATTGCCTTTATCAATATTGCCTTTATCAACTTGTCAATTTAATCGATCTTAAAAAGTCAAATTAACCCCAATTCTGTTACCAGAGATTTATTCGGTTTAACGTGATTCATGCTATAAAAATGTAAAGCTGGCACACCTTCTGCGATTAGACGCTCGCACAGACTTATCACCACATCAAAACCAAAGGCCTGCACCGCACGGCTGTCATCACCAAAATCGGCAAATTTTTTACGCATAAAACGTGGCACATCTGCCCCACAACTGTCAGCAAAACGAATTAAACTGCTTGCTTTGGTAATTGGCATAATGCCTGCGGTGATGGGAAAGTTTTCCTGATGAATGCCTTTTTTGGCAAGCTCATCACGCAAATACAGATAGCTATCGGCATTATAAAAAAATTGGGTGATGGCCTCAGAAGCCCCTGCGTGATATTTGGCAATCAGTTGCTCAATGTCATGGGCAAAACTTTTGGCTTGTGGGTGCATTTCTGGGTAAGCGGCAACTTTTATTTGAAAATGTTCAGCACTGTGATGACGAATAAACTTAACCAAATCAAGGGCATAGGGCAATTCACCATAGCCGACTTGACCGCTCGGTAAATCACCACGCAACGCCACCAGGCGCGTTATGCCAAGCGATTTGTAAAAATCTAACAATTCACCAATCTGCTTTTTGTTATCACCAATGCACGACATATGTGGGGCAATCGGTGTGTTGCTTCTTTCAATTAATGCCTTAACAATTCCCAATGTGCGTTCACGCGTTGTGCCACCAGCACCGTAAGTTACCGAGAAATATTTAGGGTTAAGAGCATTTAATTCATCAAAAGTTGTCATGAGTTTTTCTTGCCCTTCATCGGTTTTGACAGGGAAAAACTCAAAGGAAAATGGCACTTTTTTAAAGGTTTTTGATGTCTTTTGTTTGGTTGCTTGCTCATGCAAATCTGTTTTTAGAGCACCAACTAAGTTTTCAATGTCATTTAGGCGGTTGATAAGGGTTAGATATTGAGTCATGACGGTTTATTGCTTTAAATTTATTTGCTTTAAATTAAGTTAAAATGCTATGTAGCTATTGTGTAACTGTTTTTATAACCATTTTTATAACCATTTTTTAGTTGTATGGTTATATTTAGTTGCATGGTTAAGTTGCATGGTTAAATAGCTACATAGCTTTATGTTACTGGATTGTTTGGCTATTTACCGCGTTATTTTATAAGCGGTATGAGTGCTTTATAGCCTGCACTTTCCATTTTGTTGAGTGGTATAAAGTCTAACGCATCACCATTGATGCAATACCGCTTACCACCACGATCTTTTGGACCATCATCAAACACATGCCCCAAATGCGAATTTGCTGTACGCGAACGCACTTCGGTGCGATGCATATTGTAGCTGTTGTCGTCATGCTTGGTGATGACTGCCTCGCTTATGGGTTTGACAAAACTTGGCCAACCGCAACCAGAAGCATACTTATCACTGGATAAAAACAACGGTTCACGGCTAACAATGTCTACATAAAGTCCTTTGTCAAACAAATGATCATATTCATGACTAAACGCTCGTTCTGTGCCAGCATTTTGGGTGATGTGGCGCTGTTTATCGTTTAAGTGGGATAAATTTTTGTCATAATTGGCATAGCGCTTAGGGTTTAATGCTTCATCAATGCTATTGGCAGGTGCAAGTTTGACAATTTTATCATTGGCAAGACTGATGTCAACATGACAGTAGCCGTTTGGATTTTTTGTTAAGTAGTCCTGATGATAGTTTTCAGCTTCGCTAAATTTAACCAAGGGCAGGTTTTCAACTTGCAACGGCGTTTTGTATTGTTTTTGCAAAGTATTCAAGGCATTGGCAATAATTTGTTTGTCGCTTGGGTTGGTATAATAGACGCCCGTACGGTATTGCACGCCTTTGTCATTGCCTTGTTTGTTTAGGCTTGTTGGATCGATAATGCGAAAATAATATTGCAAAATCGTGTCCAAGTCTACTTTATCGGCATCAAAGATCACTTTTACCGTCTCGGCATGTCCTGATCCTGCAATCACCTGTTCATAAGTGGGCTTGTCTGTTTTACCATTGGCGTAACCGGAAATGGCATCTACCACGCCGTCTACGCGTTCAAAATAAGCTTCTACGCCCCAAAAACAGCCTCCCGCCAAATAAATGGTCTGCGTGTTAATCGGTTTGCCTTGGGCGTTATAGTACACGCCGTCTTTTTGCGTTGCTTGGTTTTTGCTATCTGCGTTTTTGCTATCCGCCTTGCTTGAAGAGTTGGTTTTTGTGTTTAAGGCTTTTAGTTGATTAAGCTCATTTGGGTGGCTTGCCAAATAATGGGCTTGCTCTTTGGTGAGATTGCCTTTATTGAGGTAAACCAAGTCGCCGTTTTTATCAAGCACCGCCCAACTTGGATATACTTGAACACCAAACGTGCGAATGAGTTTGCCCTCAGGATCAATCAGTACGGGCAATTTTGGATAGTCTTTTTGTACCACGCTATACCAATCTTTAAACTCATTGGTGGGTTTTTCGTTTAATTGTGTGGGACTGGTAACGGTGATGACATTAAAGCCGTCAAAAGCAGGATCGCTTGCCCATTCGTGAGTTTCGCCCAGTGTGGATAAGCATAAAGGGCACCAACTTGCCCAAAATTTTACCAGTGTGGGCTTGTTTGGATCAATGATGTCTTTGCCTGTTGCACCAAGCGTGGTTGTCAATTGAGGCAGATTGTGTAAGGTTTTTAGTGTGTTGGTTGGTAACATGGCTTTTTCCTGTTGAGTGGTTTTGGCATGACTTTCGTTTTTGGCATGGCTTTCACAAGCGATGACAAGGCTAGATATACCGATGGTAGCAAGGGCAGAAATACTAATGAGCGATAAATTTTTTAGGGCGTTGTTTGGGATTTTTGGTTTCATGATTGGATAATCCGCTAATTGCTTAATGCCAATTGTATAATGAGGTTTTAAGCTTATTTATTAATGTGAATAAAACTGATAAATTTTGGTATATCAATTTGCCTGGTTTTGGTTAAAATTTAACCACTCCATAATCACGCATTAATAAATTTCTGTCAAGAGTGAACATGTGTTTTTTTGTTATGCCATATTAAGCGATTGTAAATCAAATATTGGGCGAAATTTCACCCAATATTTTTTTTCACCCAATATTTATTTTTGTTTGTGCTTGATTGATAAATTTATCTAAAAATTTAATCACTTAGCAATCAATACTTGTATTCATCTGTCTTAAATGGACCGTCAACAGAAACCCCTAAATAATCGGCCTGCTCTTGAGTGAGTTTGGTAATGACGCCATTAAAACCTGCTACCATAGCGGCGGCAACTTCTTCATCTAATTTTTTTGGTAAAACTTTAACATAGACGTTTTGGGGTTTTTTGTCTGTTGGCAAATCAGCAAATTTTTCTTGGTACAGGTGAATTTGTGCAAGCACTTGGTTGGCAAATGAGCCGTCCATAATGCGAGATGGGTGGCCTGTGGCATTGCCAAGGTTGACAAGACGACCCTCAGATAAGACGATTAAATAATCACTTGCATCGTTAGAACGATAAACCTGATGCACTTGTGGTTTAATCTCTTCCCAACGCCAGTTATCGTGCATAAATTGCGTGTCAATCTCGGTGTCAAAATGTCCAATGTTGCACACCACAGCGGTTGATTTTAAGGCTTTTAGCATATCAGCATTGCACACGTGATAATTGCCTGTGGTGGTAACAATCAAATCGGTATCTTTTAGTAATGCTTCGTTTATGCCACTGTTAGGATTGCCCTCGATAAACGGCGATACCAACTCATAGCCGTCCATACATGCTTGCATAGCACAGATGGGATCAACCTCGCTGATACGCACAATCATGCCTTCTTGGCGTAGACTTTGGGCTGAACCTTTACCGACATCACCATAGCCAATCACCAACGCACGACGTCCTGACAATAGCATATCCGTACCGCGTTTGATGGCATCGTTTAGCGAATGACGACAGCCGTATTTGTTGTCATTTTTGGATTTGGTAACGGCATCATTGACGTTAATAGCAGGGATTTTTAGATCGCCTTTGTTGAACATATCAATTAAACGGTGAACGCCTGTTGTTGTTTCTTCGGAGACACCGTGGATTTTGTCTAACATTTGTGGGTATTTGTCATGAATTAAAGCGGTTAAATCACCACCATCATCAAGAATGATATTGGCATCCCAAAGCTTACCGTTTTCTTCACCACCTACAAACAACTGTTGACGCAAGCACCACGCATATTCTTCTTCGGTTTCACCTTTCCACGCAAACACAGGAATGCCCACTGCTGCAATTGCGGCCGCTGCGTGATCTTGGGTTGAGAATATATTGCACGAAGTCCAACGAACCTCCGCTCCCAAAGCAACCAAAGTTTCAATTAACACCGCCGTTTGAATGGTCATATGGATACAGCCAACGATTTTTGCACCTTTTAACGGCTGCTTGGCTTGGTAACGACTGCGTAGCCCCATTAACGCTGGCATTTCGGTTTCGGCAAGTTTAATTTCTTTGCGACCATAATCAGCAAGACTGATATCGGCGACCTTGTAATCGTCAAAACCATTATTATTGGAAGAAGTTGATTTTAGAGGGTTTGAGTTAAGAGTATTTGACACTGCGTTCATACAGTTTTCCTTAAAAATATTTAAAAATAAACTTCATGGTTAAAACCAAATCGCAGATGTCGTTGTTTTATAATTTTGTGTTTTATAGTTTTGTTTTGTGATTTTGCAAAAAAATAACTCATAAAAATTAAACCAAGCCTAATAAAATGGTTAAAAATAATTTTCAACAATTTACCGCAACATCTCTTGGCGGATATATTGTAAAAAATTATTGCCAAAAAGTCATTAAATTTTTGTTTTAAAAATTTTTGCTTTAAAAAACAGTTATAAAAATGGTTTATTGTGATGTCATAATTATGCTAAAATAGATATATTTATGTAATTGGTTGTATGTGCATTTACAATATCCAAAATTTTTTTACATAACGCTACATAAATAACCAATAAAAGTAAATGACAAATGCTAAAAAATACGCTTTAATATTCAAAGGGCGATTTCGTAACAAAACGTGTCATTACACAGCTTGTTACAAAAAAACATATTTTAATAAAATTTAGTGATTAATTAATTATTAAAATATGTTACAATGAAAAATTGTTTTAACTCACTAGAGGAAAAGTTTATGAGAACTTTTAAATTAGCAGTATTACCAGTTGCATTATTTGCAACATCAGCATTCGCTGCAGATGTCGTTGTTGACCAACAAGTAGTTGCAGAGCCTGTGGCAGTTTCTACCACAACCTATAACCCAGATAACGGCATGGTTAAAAACACAACCACTCAGATGGTAGATGGCACAAGAACATTCTTTGACACAGCAACACATCCTGCGGCTATCAGTGCTGAAGTTGGTACATTGGGCTACGGCGGTAATATTGCTTGGGGCGTAAATGACACAACTGAATTGGTTGCAGGTTGGAATGGTGGCAATCCAAAATTTGACATTAATATCGATACCACGAACAAAGATTCCTACATTCGTTGGGAAAAAGTGTTAAAAGATGTGGGTGCGGAAAACCTAAACGACTTTAAAGGCCAAATGAAATTTGAAGGCAAAATGAACAACCCTTATTTGGGTGTGAACTTGCGTCCATTGGCAAATGCGTTCACAATTGGCACAGGGGTTGTCTTACAAAACAATAAAGTCAAGGCATCTTTATCACCTGATAAAAACTACCAATACCCTTACAAAGTTACTGTAAACGGTGTTACGACCACATATAAAATTCCAGCCAATGTAGGTTTGGAGTATTCGCTTGAAACTAAGAAAAATCTGGCTCCTTATTTAACCGTGGGCTTCCGTCCGAACATCACCAAGCGTTTTGGTTTGTTTGGTGAGGTTGGAGCGGCTTACTTAGGTGGTTATGAAGCCAAAGCGAAAATTACTGGTGATAAAAAAGACATCACTGTAGAGAGAAATGGTGTTAAGGTAACTGTTCCAGTAGAAGAAACCGTAAGAAAGATTGAGCAAGATGCCAATGATAAACTTAAAAACACCAGTAAAAGTTGGTATCCAATTGCCAAAGTTGGTGCAACGCTACGCTTCTAATCTGTCTGCCCTTTCAATTTTGGATTCGATTGGTTGCTAGTTTTAATTGAATGCTATTTTTGATTAAAAACTGGTTTGGTTGAATCAATTGGCAAAAAAAACGACATTGTAACAATGTCGTTTTTTAATGGGCTGATTTTAACAGTGATATTTTAACGGTGAAATGGGTTTTTAACAAAGTGCGGTGCGTGAAAATACCTCTCGCAATTCAAAACTGGTATGCACCTGTGCAATGCCCTCAATACGGTTTAAACGGTGCAATAAAAATTCCTCATAATGTGCCATATCGCGTACCACTGCGCGAATTAAATAATCCTCGGAGCGTCCTGTAACGATACTACAGCTTATCACTTCTGGAAAGTTTTTAATTTTTTCTTCAAAGTTGGCAAAGCGTTCAGCGGTATGCCTATCCATGCTTATTGCTATGTATACAGATAGCGAAAAACCAAGTTTTTGTGGATTGGTATGGGCGTGATAACCAGTGATAATGCCTGTATTTTCTAGGTGTTTAACGCGTCTTGTGCAGGGCGTTGGGCTTAAATATACAAGTTCAGCAAGCTCTAAATTACTGATACGCGCGTTATTTTGTAACTGCTTTAAAATCTGTTTGTCAATATCATCAATTAAATTTGGCATAGGTTTTCTGATTTGAGTGAAATTCACTATTATTTTATAAAAAATGAGTGAAAAATACCAATATTTAGTAAAAATTTAACCAAAATTAGTGAGTTTTTTGTGTTAAAAATGATTATAATAATGTTTAGTTGTTTTAGTGATTTTAAATTTATTCATAAAAGGAAAAACCATGAGCCAAAATATTCAGCCAAAAAACCCAGCGTTTGATTATAAAAAATACCGCCCATTTGCGTTTGCTCCAAAACTAACTGGGCGTACATGGCCAGATAAGATTATTGATAAAGCTCCAATGTGGGTCAGCGTGGATTTGCGCGATGGCAATCAGGCATTGATTGAGCCTATGGGTATTGAACAAAAAATGCGTTTTTTTCGCACGCTTGTAGATGTTGGTTTTAAAGAAATTGAGATTGGTTTTCCATCGGCATCACAGATTGAGTTTGATTTTACGCGTCAACTAATCGAAGGTGGTCATGTGCCTGATGATGTAACGTTGCAAGTGTTGGTGCAGGCACGCGAACATTTAATTCGGCGTACTTTTGAGAGTTTGCAAGGGGCAAAACGAGCGATTGTTCACGTTTATAATTCCACCTCAAAAGTTCAACGCGATAAAGTGTATCAAAAAAACTTTGCTGAAATTACCGAAATTGCTGTAGAGGGTGCGACACTTTTGCGTGAAATTGCCAAACAATACCCTGATACCGAGTGGGTTTTTCAATATTCACCCGAGAGTTTTAGTCAAACGGAGACTGATTTTGCGGTGCAAGTCTGCGATGCGGTGTGTCAAGTATGGCGACCGGATTTGGGGCAACAGGTGATTTTTAATTTACCAGCTACAGTTGAAAGTTCTACACCAAATATTTATGCTGACCAAGTGGAATATTTTTGTCGTCATTTGCCAATGCGTAAAGATGTGCTTGTGAGTTTACACACGCATAATGACCGTGGTTGTGCGATAGCGGCTAGTGAGTTTGGACTTATGGCCGGTGCTGATCGGATTGAGGGTACGTTGTTTGGTAATGGCGAGCGCACAGGTAACATGGATATTATGGTTATGGCGATGAATTTATTTAGCCAAGGGGTTGATCCATGCCTTGATTTTAGCAATATGAGTGAAATTGCTCAAGTGGTGAGTGAGTGCAATCAATTGCCTATCCATCCGCGTCATCCGTATGTTGGTGAACTTGTGTTCACAGCGTTTAGTGGTTCGCACCAAGATGCGATTAAAAAATGCCTTGATTTTAATGCTAAAAACGCTAAAACCCTTGATGTTTGGGAAGTGGCATATTTGCCAATCGATCCTGCTCATATTGGACGTGGCTATCAAGATGTGGTGCGTATTAATAGCCAGTCTGGCAAAGGCGGTGTGGCTTATATTTTACAGCGTGATTTTGGCTTTAATTTGCCACGTTGGACGCAGATTGATTTTAGTCGTGCGGTGCAATCAGAAGCTGAAAATCGTCAGACTGAATTGACATCTGATGATATTATTGAGATATTTGAAAATATTTACTTAAATAATACTATATTTAAACTTCATAACTATCAAATTAACAATTATCAAATTGACAATGACGAGGGCAATGTAAAATTTACAGGGCAAATTAGCCAAAACGGCAAGATAATTGACATTAATGCGATGGGTAATGGAGCATTGTCGGCATTTGTGAATGGGTTAAGCGATGTATTTGACAAGCAAATTCACGTCATCAATTATACCGAACATGCTTTAGTCAAAGAAAACGAAAGCAATACCAATGCCAATGCGGTCAGTTATTTGCAATTAAATGTTGGCGGTAAAATTGTATCGGGTATTGGCACTTGTAGCAGTACGGTGTCATCGATGCTAAAAGCGGTGCTGTCGGCACTTTCGCAGGTGTAAAAATTTAGCCAAATTTTTTTAAAAAATGCTAAAATACTTAAATTTTAGCATTTTTATTTTAGGTAGGTTTATGCACGTTGATATTTATAAATTTAGCAAAAAAGACGATTTGTATGTTTATATTGCTCGCCCTGATTATCCAAACGATGTGGAGGAGCTGAAAGACTGGTTAAGCGTGTTGCCAAAAGATTTGCGTAAAACCTTGGGTAGTGCGTGTTTTGTTATGCATCTTGATTTGGCAACCAGCAAAAAATTAGCCAGAGTGGATAAAGCAGAAGTGTTGGAAAAGTTACACAAGCAAGGCTATTTTGTACAAATGCCTGCCAAAGAAGAGTGGGAACGTCAGGCATGCCTAAAAATGAAAGAAGCGCAACAAAACAAATGGCAATAAGGTAAAATTGTGTTAAAATACGCATATTTTTTTAACAACAAGGTGATTATGTTACCTCCTCTTCCGTTGGATCAAATTGGTGAAATATTAGGCGAGATCATCGTTTGGTGGACACAGCTTGTTAAAGGCATTCCTGCAGAGCAATTGCCAATGATGGCTTATATTGGCTTTTCGATGTTGGTACTGCTGTTGTGGGTTTTGGTGGTGCGAATTTTGCCAAAAACCTTGGCGGGTTTAAGTTGGGTGGTTTTATTTGCAATTTTACTTACGCCTACCACATCGCTTGGCACAAAACCTGAAATTGCTCCGGCAAGCATTTCGGTGGCATATGGGATTTTATTGCAAGATACGGCGATTATTTTTAATGGGTTATTGCCAATTATGGTTGTGATTACGGCTGGTTGCGTGCTTGGTTTTTTGTGGCAATTGGTAAAAATAGGGGTTGAAAAATCTACCAAAAAACCAAAATCAACAACAAAATCGGTTTAAAGCGTGGTTAAAAGCAGTTATATCACTGCAATTATATCAATCATGATAATGGTGATTTTGATATCCGCCGTTTTATCCAAACCCTACCGTTGAGTAGCAGCATTTAAAACTAACCAAGGTAAAACTAACCAGGACCTGCAACGCGTTCAATCACAACATTGCCTGTGCCTGAATTGACGATGCCAATCTGTTTGGCAGCAGCATAAGACAAATCCAACACGCGATTGCCTGAAAAAGAGCCACGATCATTGACTTTTACCACAACGCTTTTGCCATTGGATTTGTTGGTAACTTTGATGTAGCAGTTCATCGGTAGCGAGCGATGGGCGGCGGTAAATGCGTATTGGTCAAAAATATCACCGCTTGTTGTTTTTTTGCCTTGAAATTGACGTCCATACCAAGATGCAACCCCTGTTTGGCTAAATTTGCTCACAGTGTTTGAGGCAACGGCGGATAAACGCTCCAATATATCGCTGTTATTGCTTGTTTCGCTATTTTCTTTGGCGAGTAGTTGGCTGTTCATTGCCAATGAGTTGCTAATGGTTGACGATTGACGAGCAAATTTGACAAGATCGGATGCGTTGCTATGTTGGCGAGACAACTCATTTAAAATATGGTCTAAATTGTCATTGTTTATTTGGGCGTAGCTTGGAATGCTGACTGCCAATGACGAACAAAAACAAGTAAGCAAGGCTAGATGCGTTTGACGCTTTAACATAAGCACCTCTTAATTTTTTATGTCTTAGTTTTTTATGTCTTAATTTTTTAAGATAACACCTTAAAATTAGGCTAATTTGCTGTTTTTCAAGGTTTTTCTTAATTTATCTTTTGTTTAATTTATCTTTGTATTAGCTTATTATTAATGGCTAAAAAAGCAAATTAATTGATAAGTTCCTTTTGCATTTAAAATGATAGCAAATTTTTAGCAAAATTGCATTATTTATTGTATTTGTTTTTATGTATCGTATGGTTTTTTTGCTAAAAGTCAGATAATTTGTGCTTAATTGTGCGATGACATAGACATAACAAGGCCAAAACTTGCCATTAAGGTAATTAATGCTGTGCCTCCATAACTAATAAACGGAAGTGGTACGCCTACGACAGGCAAAATCCCTGCCACCATGCCTGCATTGACAAATACATACACAAAAAAAGACATAGCAATTGCCCCACAAAGTAGGCGGCCATACACTTGCGTATTAATATAAGCCAAATACAGCACTCTAAGCAAAATACAAAAATACAAAAACATGAGTAAACACACGCCAATCAAGCCAAATTCTTCAGAAAAAGCAGCGATAATAAAATCGGTATGTCCCTCGGGTAAAAAATGCAAATGCGACTGTGTGCCCTCTAAATAGCCTTTGCCTGTCATGCCACCAGAACCAATTGCGGTTTTAGACTGCATGATGTTCCAACCGTCTCCTAACGCATCGGCTTCAGGATCAAGCAAGGTCATGACGCGGCGTTTTTGGTAATCGTGCAATAAATATTCCCAAGATATCAGCACAAATGGAATAAAAATTGCGGTTGCTGTGCCTATCATCCACCACGGCAATCCCGATAAAAATAGCACAAATAAGCCACTTGATGCAACCAATAGCGACGTACCTAAGTCAGGCTGTTTGGCAATTAACAATACAGGGATTAAGATGAGTATTAAAGTGATAAAAACGGTTGGCAGTTTTGGTGGTAACTCACGGCGTGATAAAAACCAAGCGGCCAACATGGGCATGCCAAGTTTCATAAATTCAGACGGCTGCACACTACCAAATCCCGGTATTTTTATCCAGCGCTGTGCACCGAGCCGAATCTCCCCAATAATTTCCACCAAAATCAGCAAAAAAATTCCCATGACATAAAAAAAGGGCGTAAAATTACGGTAAATACTGGGCGGAATTTGAGCCATTACAATCATCACGGTAAATGCTATGCTAAAACTTAACGTTTGTTTGAGAAACAACCCCATATCCTGAGCAGAGGCACTGTACAAAATTCCAAGTCCTGATAGTGCGGTAACAAAAAGTAACATCAACAACCATGGATCAAGATGCACTTTTTGCCAAAAAGTTGGCGTGCTGTCAGTACCAAAATGACTGGTTTGGCGAGAAAAGCGGAATTGACCGATATTTTTTGACATAATTTAGATACAGTGTTTGGTTTAGATACAGTGTTGAGATCGCAGCAATCAATTAAAAAAATTAACCGCAAAAATTGTCATCAGAAAAACTGCTTAGTTTAGCGATGTTTGACAAAATTTAATAGAGGTTTTGCAAAAAATTACTGAAATTTTTATGGTTTTTGCTAAAATAAACCAACAAGCAAGGGTTTATATTCAAATGTTGATATTGATGTGTGGTAAATTATCCGAGAATAGACATGCAAACGAATTTATTGCAAAAACAATCGCACTGTAATCACAAACAAGCCTTGAACCACAAACAAGCCTTGATTAACCACAAACAAACATTGAGTTTTGTATTGGCAGGTTGGATTTTAACCGCCTGCTATCCGACCGATAACCAAACCAATAACCAAGCTACTAATAACCAACAAACCAATGTTGCTGATTTTACCCAAACAACCAATTTTACCCAAACAACCAATTTTACCCAAACCTCCAGTTTTAACCAAGCTGCAACTGCAACACAATTACAACAACAGTTACAACAACAGTTGCAACACAGCGAACAAAGCCAAACATTTGCTGAGAATTTAACCACAGGATTTGCCAGAGTGGCATCGCAACAAGACAGTCTTTGTCCAAAATTGTTGGATTTTCAGTTTGTTAGCCAGTCAATTGTGCGTCAAAATGAAAAACTTGCAAAACAACAATGTGAATACCTTGTGTATCTAAACCCAGGCGATAGACTAAAAGTTGCCACATCGGCACAGATGAAAGCGGTACTTGTGTCGCCTGTGTATTTTAATTTTGCCAACGGCGTGTTTCGGGCGGATAAATTTGACCGTTATACCTTGCGTTTAAGTTATAACGGTACGCGTTACCAACCGAAAAATTTTGCTTATGATGTGATTATTAGCAAAAATCCTACGGCGATGACGCTTGATTAGTGGATTTTTGTTGGCTTTTTTGTTTGCCAACGGTAACGATTAAAAAGTTATCAGGTTTAATCTGTTTGCGATAGCTTTGGTTAACATCGTCTAAACTTGCCTTGTCAATTCGCTGATGGTATTGGCTTAGATAACTGTCAGGCAACCCATAAAATCCCATCATGCCAAGCAGGCTGTTAATGCCAGCATTGCTGCTAAAACTAAGCGGAAAGCTGTTTTTTAGGCTGTCTTTGGTTAAATCCAGTTCGTTTTGGCGAACACCATTGTTTAGGGCATCTTTTATCACAATTAAAGTATGCTTAATTGCTTCATCGGTTTTGTCATTGCTGGTAGATAGGCTAATTGCATAACTGCCTTGGGCTTGCATTGGTATGGCATGGCTATAAATACCGTAAGTCAAGCCACGATTTTTACGAATCTCACGCATAAGTCGTGCTTGAAAGTTACTGCCACCGATAATTTCATCGGCCAAGGCAAAATTGGTTTGTTGTTGCAAGGTTTGGTTGTCTGGGCTGCGTTTTAGACCGACTTGTCCGATATGAATGCTGGTTTGTGAACTGTCAAAAGGAAGGTGTACGGTTTTGCTTTGGTTTAACGGTTTTACATCTGGCAAAGTTTGGGCTTTTTTGCCCTGTGGAATGGATTTTGTGAGTAGGTTGCCAATTGCTTTGGCTTTTGTTGGGCTAATATTGCCTGTGATTGCAATGTTAAGGTTGCTATTTACCAAAAATTGTTTGGCAAATTGTTGTAAATCATCACGATTGATGTTTGCAACGCTGGTTTCTGTACCAATTGTTGGGTGGGCGTATGGGTGATCGCCATATAATTCTTTGTCAAATGTCAAACTTGCCAAGGCACTTGGGTTTTCTTTGTGTTGGGCAATTGCCAACAAATATTGGGCTTTTGTTGTGGCTAAACTTTCGTTTGAAAAGGCAGGCTTGCTTAAAATTTCTTGCATTAAGTCAATTGCAGGGGTTAAATTTTTATCATCGGACAAACTGCGCAAACTGACAATAAACATATCCTTGTGGGCATTTGTGGATAAAATCACTCCAAGTTGTTCCAACTGTTCAGCAATTTGATTTTCAGTGTGATGGGCGGTGCCTTTTTTTAACATGCTGGCGGTCAAACTGGCAAGGCCAAACGCACCTTTTTTTACTTGTTCATCATACGCCGATCCTGCCTTAAAGTATAAAGCGATATCTACAATTGGCAAATCTGGGTTTTGTACCAGTGCGATAGGCACGCCGCTATCTGTGCTAAGATGTTGAATATTTGGCAAATTGACATCAAGTTTGCTTTCGTGTTTTAAACTGTCAAGATGAGATAAAGCAACAATCGGCGTGTTTGGATCAATTTCTGCACCAGTGTGGCTTTCAGCATAGCTTGTTATGCCAATGAGGCTTAAAATTATAACAAGTGGTGTTTTTAATACAGATTGTTTTAATAATAATTTCATGTTTATTCCTAAGATGGTTTGTCATTGTTTTGATAGGTTTATTGGCTGTCTTTAACCACTTTTAACACGGTTAAATTGTCCTTGGTCAAATATTGTTTGGCTACTTGTTGGATTTGTTGTTGATTGATTTTGTCAAAAATTGTCGGTAATTGGTAAATTAAACGATCATCTAAACCGATACTGCTTAAACTACCGATCATTTGTGCTTGCCCGGTTAAGGTATCCTGACTGTAAATTAAACCTGTCATGGTGGTGGTTTTGGCTCGTTTTAATTCGCTGTCTAAAATTGTTTGGGTTTTTAATGCCTCAATTTCGTCAATAATTGCTTGTTTGGCCATCTCAAGACTAACTCCGTCTCTGGGTGTGGCTTGTATCATCAATACGCCATCACCACGATGAAACGCACTGTAGTTGCTTGCTACTGCGGCCAAAATTTGTCTTTGGCGTACGAGATTTTTTTCTAAGCGCGCGGACAATCCGCCGTCTAACACATTGTTTAACAGTGCAAGGGTGTAGGCGGTATTTGGATCTTTTGCAGTGGTTAGTGTTGGGAGATTGTATGCCATTAGCACAAAAGGGGCTTGTACGGATAGTTTTGTGGTTGCTTCTTGGTAACCACGAAATGCCTTTTGTTGAACGCTTGGGCGATTTGGCAGTTGGGTTGGTTTTTTATTGCCAAAATACTTTTTAACTTGGGCTAGGGCTTCTTTGGCTTTGACATCACCCACAATCACGATTGTGGCGTTATTTGGTGCATACCAAGTTTGATACCATTTTTTTAAATCGTCAAGTGTAATTGCTTGAATTTCAGCCATTGGCCCTATGACTGATTCGCCTTTTGGGCTATTGGGGTAGACCATTTGCATAAATTGTTCAAACGCCAAAGCCTGTGGGTTGTCATCGGTGCGTTGCCTGCGTTCTTCCATAACCACAAGGCGTTCGCTGTCAAAATCGGCTTGTTGTAACTGTAAATTTGTCATGCGATCGGCTTCTAATTCCAATGCCAAATTTAGCCGATTGGCAGGAAAAATTTCATAATAAGCGGTATAATCGTGGCTTGTAAAGGCATTGTTTTTGCCACCAAATTTGGCAATCAATTGTTCAAAATCATTAGAAGAAACTTTTTTTGTGCCTTTAAACATCATGTGTTCAAGCAAATGCGAAATGCCACCTAATGCCTCTGGTTCATCGTCAGATCCAACGTTATACCAAACTTGGCTCATCACAATTGGCGAGCGGTGATCTTCTTTGATAATCACTTTTAAACCATTGTCTAAACGGTATTCATGTCGATTTGATAGCAGTTGTGTACTTTTTAAATTTGAGTTTAAATCTGATTCTAAAGCTGGGTTGGGTGATTGGTTGTTAGACGATTGTTGTTTAATTGGGTGTTGTGTTAGCATTGGTTTTGAGCTTGGGGTTAATGCTGCACAAGCACTTAAACCGATACATAGTGCACTTAATGCCAAACTTGGCAATGTGTTGCTAAATGTTTTGTTGCTAAATGTTTTGCTAAATTCATTGTTAATTTTTTTTGAAAATTCCATACCGTATTCCATAAAATGGGTTAAATAAAAAAAAGTTTTTGCCAAGTTATAATAAGTTATAATATCGGATAAGTTACCAAACAAACAGTGTTTTTTTGTAGCAAAAGCGGTTTTTGAATTTTTAATATGACAAATCCTTAATAACCATGTAAAATAGCAGTTTGTTTTTGCCTGAATTTGTTGATAAATGAACCACTTGGTTTGTTTTATCGCAAATGCAATCTAAAATACCATCTAAAATATTGGCCATCTAAAATATTGAAAGAAGCATAATGAAAAAAATTTATATTTTAATCAAAGAATTGGGTAGTTTTGAACAGTTAGCAATTAGCGAAAGTTTGGCTAATTTTTTGTGGCGTGATGAACTGGGTTTAACCGCGGTAGACAGTCGTGATGTGCGCGTGCGTAACCTTGAGTTTAGCTACAGTGTGTATGAAGCATCTATTGAAAATTACCGTAATTTGGCCATGTTGGCTGAATTATATCACAAAATGGATACGGCTATTTTTCATTACCAGCAGCGTTATTCTGTGGCATTGGTGAATTTTATTGTTGGCGATATAGACACGATGCTGCAGGGTTTTGATAAGCAGGGTTCTGATAAGCAAAATTCTAATGAGCAGGGTTTTGGCAAACCAGATTCTGCGTTTGATAACAATTCTGATAATTTTAATAATTTTAATAATTTTAATAATAACGCCACACAAGCAACTGAACAAGCAACTGAAGCAGTGGATATTTATACCTTACCAAAACTTGTGCTACAACGGATTAAGCAATATTTTGTTGAACCGTTTTTGATAACAGATGTCAAACTTAGCGAAGAAAAACACGTCAATATAAAATATATAGACGATACCGCCGAGTTTCGCATTATTTTTACGGTATTAGATGTGGCCTTGCCAGATGACAGTGAACAATATCAATATCAGCCGTTGGTGATAGATGTGTTTGGGCGTTATCAAGATAAATTTAGCTTTTATTTGGATCAAGTCAAAACCAACAAAGATCGCTATTTTGGCTATGATAATGCACTGTATGATAAGCGACAGGCGTATTTAAACATGATTTTATCACGCTGTAAAGATGAACAAGGGCAGGATTTAGAGACGGCTTTAAAACAAGTTGCCAAAGAATTTATGTATGATTTTTGGTTGGAATAATGCATCTTTAAAGCAATAACTTTAAGCAAGCATTAAATTTTAAGCAAGCATTAAACAAGCCAACAAATAAAATAACGGTAAATGGGTGGTAAAATGAGTGTAAACGAACAATCAAGCGAAAAGACAAGTTGGTTTTCGCGTATGAAGCAAGGGCTGTCAAAGTCTGGTAAAAATCTAACCGAGGGCTTAACCAACATCTTAATTGGCGGTAAAGAAATTGATGATGAACTTTTAGAAGAAGTTGAAGATCAGTTATTGGTTGCTGATATTGGCGTAAATGCCACCAATCGCATTATCAAAAACTTAACCGAGGCCACTGCACGTGGTGATTTAATTTATTCGCATGCTTTATACAAAGCCTTGCAAAAAGAACTGTTACAGATTTTAGCCCCAAAAGTAAAACCGCTTAACATTGACACTGATAAAAAACCGTTTGTCATTTTAATGGTTGGTGTTAACGGCGTGGGAAAAACCACCACAATTGGTAAACTTGCCAAACGTTTACAAGGCGAGGGCAAAACCGTCATGTTGGCGGCGGGTGATACCTTTCGGGCGGCGGCCACCGAACAATTGCAAGTATGGGGCGAGCGTAATAATATTGCTGTTGTGGCACAAGGCCATGGAGCGGACAGTGCATCGGTGATTTTTGATGCCATGCAAGCAGCCAAAGCACGTGGCATTGATGTGTTAATTGCAGATACCGCAGGCAGATTACAAAACAAAACCAACCTTATGGAAGAGCTCAAAAAGGTGATTCGGGTTATGCAAAAAGCCGATCCAACCGCCCCTCATGAAGCAATGATTGTACTGGACGCTGGCACAGGACAAAATGCGATCAATCAAGTAGAGATTTTCAATGAAGCTATACCACTGACAGGCGTTACCATTACCAAACTTGACGGTACGGCAAAAGGCGGTGTGGTTTTTAACATTGCTGAAAATACCGAGATACCAATTCGTTTTATTGGTGTTGGTGAGAAGATTGATGATTTGCGACCATTTTCTCCTGATGATTTTGTCAAGGCGTTGTTTGAAAAAGATGATGACTAAAAAAGACAAATCATGATTGCAACCACTTACATTTATCGCACCGATTTACCAACCATGACGCTTGTTGTCAATAACGGCAAACTTATTGCTCTTGATTGGTTTACGCAAAAAACCAAACAACTGTTATGTAATTTAAACGCACAAGCGACGTTTTTTGACCTTGATGCGTTAAAAAACAAGCAAACAGACAACTTAGACACAAGTGTTTTGTTAAAAACGGTTACGCAGTTAGATGAATATTTTAAGGGCATACGCACTGATTTTGATATTGAACTTGATATCTCGCAAGGCAGTGCGTTTCAACAAATGGTTTGGCGTGAGTTGTTAAAAATTCCTTATGGTAGGACGATCAGCTATGCCAAACTTGCTCAAAACATCGGTAAACCAACCGCCTTTCGTGCTGTTGCCAATGCCAATGGGCAAAATCCAATCAGCTTAATCATTCCTTGTCATCGCGTGATCGCATCTGATGGCAGTTTGGGTGGTTATACAGGTGGTGTCAATATTAAGCAAATTTTGTTGGATTTAGAAAGTTTTTCTCATTAATCAATGCTTAATTAACAATAAACGCTTAACCAATAGTCAAAACATACTTAACAAACTGTATTAACAAATTAACGTGTTAACAAATTAACGTGCTAATAAATTAACGTGTTAACAAACAAGCTATGGTTGTTTGTTGTCATGATCTTTTTGAGTCCAATGTTCCAAACGTTTGGTAATTTGTCGGTATAAAGTATGTTTTTGATAATTGCCTTTTTTGTTGCAAGTGTCAATTTGCATGCCAGTTAACAGTTGCAGAGCTTCATTGACATGTTCAATTGCATAGATAAAAAACTGTTTTTGTTTGACTTGTTCAATGATGTCTTGACGCAACATAAGTTGCCTGATGTTGGCTTTTGGTATGATAACCCCTTGGTTGCCTGTTAAGCCGTTTATTAAACACGCATCAAAAAAGCCTGCAATTTTGGCATTGATACCGCCAACGGCTTGTACTTGTCCAAATTGGTTCATTGATCCTGTGATTGCCAAATGCTGAAAAATTGGCACATTGGCAAGAGCGGATAGCAACGCACATGTTTCGGCAACTGTGGCACTATCACCATCAATTTCGCCATAACTTTGTTCAAAAGCAAGCGAGGCGTTAAAGTTTAACGCATAATCATCAGCAAACAGTCCGCGCAAATAACTGCTCATAATTAGCACGCCCTTGGCATGAATTGCCCCTCCCAAATCCACATCACGCTCAATATCCAAAATATCACCATCACCGACACGATAATGCACACTGGCGGTAAGTCTGGCAGGCATGCCAAATTCGCTATCGGCATGATTGATGACGGTTAGGGCGTTAATTTGTCCAATTGCTTGCCCTGTGGTGCTAATGAGTTGTTGTTCTTTTTTTAATTCTTGCCAAAACAATTGACGCAAATAACCCAAGCGATACTGTTTATCGTTTATTGCTTGGTGAACGTATTTGGCGGTTACGATGGTTGGTTTTTCTATTTGGTCGGTTTTGTTGATAGAGTTATTTTTGGCTAAGTTGGCTAAGCGATCGCTTTCTAATAACAATTGTAGCAAACGCCCATTGTGCAGGCTAAGTTCATTTTGATCTTCAGCTTGTTCGCTTAAATAATCAAGCACAGCAGCCAAGGCGGTATTATCAAAAGTTGCCAATTGATATTGATCAATCATATCGACCATTTTGGCAACCAAGACCAATTCATTGTCAGGTGTACGCACGATCGTATCTTGAAAATCTGCGCAAATGTTAAACAGTGTATTAAATTTTGGTTCAAATTCCAACAAATCATAGTATAAATCAGGCTCACCCAGTAAAATGACTTTGACATCAAGGGCAATGGCTTGTGGTTCTAGGCTTATCGATCCTGTTAAAGTCAACATTTGTTCAAGGTTTGAGATTTTGATTTGTAGGGTTTGTAGTGCATGTTTTAGCCCTTGCCACGCATACGGGTATTCAAGCAAACTGCTGGCATCTATCACCAAATAACCACCATTGGCACGATGGAGCGAGCCTGGCCGAATAAGGCTAATATCGGTAGAAACCACACCCATGTGGGTGATTTGTTCTACATGGCCTAACAAGTTTAAGCAAGTTGGCAACGCCTCAAACACAATCGGAGCGTGTTGATTTGGATCGTGGCATACCATGACATTGACAAAATAACGCGCAGGCACTGGCGAAAAATAACCAGGCAAAAATTCATCATCTTCATTGACAATCTGTTCTACATGATTTTGCATATCGTCAAAAACCGCTTGCAGATAGTCTAGGGCATTGGCTAATTTGGCATATTTTTGTTGCAATGGGGCAAACAAAGGGGCAAGTGTGCGTTTGGCAAGCGATCGGTGCAGATTTTGCAAGGTTTGATTGGCTTCGTCTTCAATTTTTTCTAATGCCACGGTTAATAAACTTAAGCGTTTTTGCATGTGATTTTTTTGGCATGATTGCTTGTGTTTTGGTATGCCAAGGGTGTTTAACGGTTTTTTAATTGTTTTGTGATGACCTGATTCATGGTCATCGTCATTGATAGGCATAAAAATTGGTTTGTTGTCAAATTTACCCACACTTAATGTCAGTGCAAACTGTTTGCCTTCTTCGTTTAATGCCAAAAACGCTTGTTCTTCTTGTAAACTGATTTGGTTTTTGATGGCTTCTATTTTGGCTTGGTAATGCTCCGATCTAAAACGCTGATTTAATAAGCGTTTTGCGGATAACCATAACTGCTTGATGTCATTGGAAAAATCTTGTGCCATTCCTGTTGGCAATGCCAATGCAACTGGCATGCGTTCATCGGCAAAATTATGCACATACACCCAATCTGACGGCTTTTGCCGGCTTTTGGCGTGTTCTGATAAGAGTTTTTCAATAAACGTGCGTTTACCCAGTCCATTTTCGCCTGATGCAAAAATATGATAGCCATTGGCATGAATGTTAAGTGCGGTGCGAATTGCTTGATAAGCGCGTGGTTGCTCTGCACTAAAATGCTCTACATTAAAATGCTCTGTGCTAAAAATTGCTGCATTGCTTTGCTTGGCAAACAGTTTTTTTGCTTGTTCGCTGTCTTTGGGTAAATGGACAGGATCGCTGTGGCGTTTTAATTGCTGAAAATCTAACGGCTGTAAATGATTAGTCAAAATGGTTTTTACCAAATTTTTGCGGTTGTTATTGGTTTGAGTGGATTTTTGTTTGTTAATTTTTTGTTTGTTAATTTTTTGTATGTTAATTACAGAAGTTTCGGTTGTTTTATCAGTCATAGAAAAATCTTAGTCATAAAAAATCGTAAAAATTATGTGGTAATTTTACAAAAAAATCAATCAAAAACCCAAATTTTTTGCTTACAAACTTTTTTGCTTACAAACTTGGCAATGTGATTACATACTTTTACCAAAATTGGTTCATACAATAACACAACTCACAAAATACCCCTATTTTCACCGCCAAAAAAACCGTAATATAGCCACAAGTTCAATGATGAATGTAATTTGGTTTTATTAACAAATTTTATTAACTTTTATTAACAAAAACGTGCAATGTTTTTATGCACAGTAGTTTTTAGTACAGTATTTAAAGGAGTCGTATCATGACAACCAGTGTTGAAGAAAGAGATTTAAACCGTGATCCAATTACAGGCGAGCCGGGTTCGCACCCAGTTGGTACTGGTATCGGAGCAGGAGCAGGAGCGGCTGCAGGTGCTACCATTGGTGCAATTGGCGGTCCATTAGGTGCGTTAATTGGCGGTGCAATTGGAGCGGTTGTTGGTGGTAAAGCAGGAAGTGCAGCTGGCGAGGCGATTGATCCAACAGGTGAAGATATTTATTGGCGTGATGAAGGCTACACCAGTGCAACTTACTACAGTGATGACTACACCTATGATCGCGATTATCAGCCAGCGTATGCAGTTGGTTATGCAAACCGTCATCGTTATGACACAGCCACGCGTTTTGAAGAGGTTGAGGCGGATTTGGAGCGTTCATGGAATGAAGTAAAAGGTCAATCACGCCTGGCTTGGGAGCAAGCACGTAAGGCCGCTCGTGATGCTTGGTATCGCATTAAAGCCTAATACAATTCACAAAAGCTCATAAAAAAGCTCATAAAAGCATAAAAAAAGCCAAAGGCATACTTTGGCTTTTTGTTCAATTTTATCCAATCAAATTGCAAAAAAACCATTATTATCAAAAGTTTACAATTGCCTAAAAAATTGTTAATAATTCACACAATAAAACACGCAACAATTAACAAAAATCTGTTATTATCTGTTATTATAATTTATCTGTATCTGAATTTATCTGTATCTGTTATTACAATTAAAACAGCTTTAATATTAAGCGGTTATTCGTTTAAATTGCGATTGGAGATTTCTATGCCAAGTTTTGTGTCAAGTTCTATGCCAAGCTCTTATGATGAAAAAATTTGACAATGTCCTTGCTGACTCAGAGTTGGCACGTCGTCTTGTCCCAAATAAATTTAAATTTACCAGTCAACAAGGGCGAAAACGTCGCCAAAAATTATTAGTCGCTGCTAAAGAATTGTCCGCATCTCACCCAATTGCTGAAATTACCTTGGCACATGTATGCGATAAAGCTGGCATTCCTAGGGCATCTGCGTATCACTTTTTCCCCAATGTGGCGGCAATTTTTTTGGCATTGCGTTTTTTAAATACCAGTGAAATTGTGAAAAAATTGGATGCGTTGGAAGTGGGCAAATATAGCCGTTGGTCGGATTATTTAACCGCGTTGATTGAAGCAGGAGTAGAGGCGATTCAGGCTGATCCAACGGTTGCACGTTTGATTTATGAAACCGATACCCCTGCTTTTGAGAACAATCAATTTGGTAGTGAAGTTGAAAAACAAATCACCCAAATGATTTATGCCAAATTGGCAACCCAATTTAAAGTACCAAGTTTTGACAGTGTACAAAAACAAATGTTGGTAGGCTACGGCATTGTCAATGGCGTGTTACAAATGGCCTATCGATCCGAGGGTAAAATCAGTGAAAGCTATCGCCGTGAAGCAACTTCGGCATTGCTTGCATATTTGCGTAACTATATCCCAGAAAATTTGTCAAAAAATTAATACGCTACAAACAAAAACAAACTAAAAAACGTGCAAAACAGTGCGTTTTTTTTGTGGTTAAATAAAATTAGTTGTGGTTAAAATTAGCTTGTGGCTAAAATTAAATAAGTAATTATTGATAAGTTGGCGTTGTGTTGTAGTTTGGATCGTAGTTGTTGTAGGTTTGTGGTTGCGTGTAGGTGGCTGGGTTATTTTGTGGATTGTTTTGGGTTGTGTTTTTACGCATCTGATTGTTGTAACTGGCTTGGTTTGCTGTGTTTATGATGCTATTACCGACACTTGCGATGTCTGATCCGATGCCACGCACAGTATTACAACCTGTCAATAAAAAACCGCCAGACAAGGACAATACGAGCATTTTTGTTAGGGTATTTTTCATGATCTTTCCTAGTAGTGTTTGATAAATTTAAGTGTTTGATAAATTTTGTATTTTGCTAATTTGTATTTTAGTAAACAGTTGTTGGATTTTTGGTAAAAATCATTGCTATAAAAAAACTCACCAAGATTGATGAGTTGATGAGTTTTACAAATTTATGGGTAAAATTACATTTGATTTTCAACTTTTTGTGATTGTTCAGTAACCGCATCACCTGCTTTTGACACATCTTTGCCAAAACCTTTAACTGTATTACAGCCAGTTAATACAAATACCGAGGCAAGGGTTGCGATGATTAATTTTTTCATGGTATATTCCTTACAATTAATGTAAATTTAAGGTAAAATGCCAAATAAGGCTATCAGATTTTGCAAGTTTTATCAAGCTATTTTTTATTGCCCCTTTTTATTAAAGTGATTAAAATTAAAGGGTTTTTATTAAAAAGTTTAATATTTTAATATGGTGTTTGCAAAATCTATGAATATATTAACGGTCATTGGTTTATCATACCATAGTGTTTGTGTAATTTTTTTTACTAAGTTGTAAATTTTTGGTAAAATTGGTAAAAACACTTGTGTTTAGTTTTGGTGTTTAATTGTTGTGTTTAATTTGTGTCAAGTTTTATGTGAATAAAGTTGAGTGATTATGATACATATCGTGCTGTTTGAACCAAAAATACCGAGCAATACGGGCAATATTATCCGCTTGTGTGCCAATACAGGGGTGATGCTACATTTGGTTGAGCCGTTAGGATTTGAGTTGAGTGATAAAAAATTACGCAGGGCAGGGCTTGATTATCATGAATTTGCCGATCTGAGGGTGTATCCAAATTGGCAAACTTGTTATGAAGCCTTACAACAAGCAAACATTGATCGGATAGTGGCATTAACCACCAAATTATCACAGCCGTTTTATGATCAAGATTTTAGCGGTTTTGGCAATATTGCTTTGGTGTTTGGTTCAGAAACGCAAGGTTTATCCGATGAAGTGAGGGCAAGTATCGGTAGCCAAAACTGGTTGCGTTTGCCCATGTTGCCAACCTCTCGCAGTTTAAATTTGTCTAATAGTGTGGCAATTGCACTGTTTGAGGTGTGGCGACAATTTGGTTTTGTTGGGGATATTCAACAAAGTGTTGGCTATGAAAATTTAACCCCATATGATCCAAACCCACATGCTCCAAAATAGCCGTGATATTTGCTTTTTGGCAAAATCATGCAGCAGATCAAAATGTAACAATCAAAATGTAACAACCCAAAGAGGTATTGAATGAAAAACTTACTCATTGCAATTACATTAAGCACGTTAACCGTGATGTCATCTCATGCAGAATGGCGTGGCAGAGAGCCGTGTTCGGGCAAAAAAGGTGGCATCGAATCTTGTACAACAGATGGCAAATTTTTGTGTCAAGATGGTTCAATCAGTGCCTCAAAACGCACTTGTGGTGGTGATGGCATAAAATCTACCACATCTACCAAACCAAGCGAAGATGTCAAAAAAGATGCTAAAAAGGCTCAATCAACACAGCAAAGTAAAAATCAAGCAACAACACAAAAAACAAATAAGCCAAGTTTGTAAATGTTGTACAGTTTTGGTTTATAAACAATTGGCAGGTTTTGGCAGTCCTGCCAATCGATTGACATGACGAGCGACAAGCCCTGTATTAAACAAAGTTTGTAGTTTGGCGTTATCCAACTGTAAGTTTGGCAAAGTTTGACTTAGGTATTTGATAAGTGGCCGCGTGGTGGGAGAGTGGCTAAAGGCTTGATAATAATCGCGCACCGCTGATAGCACCAAAAAATGCGTTTCATCAAGCTGTATCTCAAGGTTTTTGGCAAGTTGCTTGGCAATATCAGGTGTCCAATCGTTTGGATCAGCAAGATGGCCATCACAATCAAGTTCTGCGGTGATGTTGGTTAAATTTGTCATAAGGAAAAAATACCATCAAAAGCAGTTTTGTCAAAGTTTTCAATAATTTGACTATCAAGATCCAACGTGTTGAGTTTATTAAAATTTTGTTGGTTAACCCAAAGATTTGGCATGTCATACAATGCCAATGAGGCTAGCATTTTGGCGAATTTTCCGCCAGGTTCGTTTTGCAGACAGTCGCACAAATAATCTCCAAGGTATAACTGAATGTGATGTTCAAAACTTGCCAGTGCAAATGCCATACTTAAGGCCTCATGACATAGCAGGGTATTATTGGCGTTAATTTGGATTAAAATTTTCATAATTTCTTAGATTGGATTTCTTAGATTTGATTTTTGGATTTAGTTTTTTTAGACTTAAATTAAAGTTAAAACTAATTAAAGTTAAAACTGATAGACATCGTTTGAGTTGTGTAAAAACATAGCCAATTCACCCAAACCAACCAATTCACAAGACTTGGCAATATTCTCACCATGAATTTGATGGCGTTTGGCATTTTCGCTATCCACTATGCCACGTGCCAATGCTGTACTAACGCATGCTTTAGCAGATAATTCATATTTATTTAGTAAATATTGAAAATTTTTCACAGGATTTGGCATATCACTTGGCAACCAATTTAGGCGACTTGCTAAATATACCGCATCAGAATATAAAAAAATATTGATTTTTTTGGAATTTGGTGAGTTTTTGTAAAAATTTTCAATAAATTCAATGCCTTGTTTGGTACTGTCACTAAAAGGTGAGTGGGTAAAAAGTAACGTTGTCATAGCAGTTTGGTTTTTATCAATAAACATAGTTGGTAAAAGAATCACTAATTTTAAGGGGATTTTGGTAAAAAGTAAATTTTTTTGGTTAAAAAATAAACAAAAAAGCGAACACTAAAAAATGTTTGCTTTTTTGTTTTGGTTTTTTACTGATGAAAATTATGCTTATGCATTGTCATCGTGTAAAAATTCGTTGTGTTGTGGTGCTGGGCGTTTAAAACCACGTGTAACATACGCAAGGTAAAACACACCGATAAATGCCCAAATTAAGCCGTATTTTAACGCTGTTGGATCAATGTTTAGCCACATCAAAAATATCGCAATAAAACCGCCCGTTGGCACAACAAAATAATTAAAGATATCACCGCCAGTTCTATAACGACCATCGCGAAATACATATTGGCAAACCACTGAGAAATTGACAAAACTAAACGCAGTCAATGCACCAAAGCTGATTAACTCAACCACATCTTCAAGCTCAAACGGAATGGCGGTTAATGCTACAAGCCCTGCCAATAAAATATTGTTAACAGGCGTGCGAAGTTTTGGATGCAGCGATCCGAAGAATTTTTTGTTAATCACACCGTCGCGACCCATAACATACATCAAACGCGAAACCCCTGCGTGTGCTGAAATGCCCGATGCCATGACCGTGATAATTGCAAAATACAGCACAATGGTTTTTTGGGCTTCACCTAGGATATATTTTAAAATCTCAGGTTGAGTTTCATCTACCAGTTTAAAGTAATTTTCTGGGTTGCTTGGAAAATAAATCTGCATAAAGTAGCTGCTGATGATAAAAATAATCCCAGAAATTAACGACGTTAGCACAATTGCTTTTGGCAGAACTTTTTTGGCGTTTTTGGTTTCTTCTGCCAGGCTTGATAAGGCGTCAAAACCTGTAAACGAGAAGCACAAAATTGTTGCACCTGTAATCAATGCACTGACTTCAGTGCTGCTATTCCAAAATGGCTCAAATGTCCAAAGTTGGTATTTGGCAGTGTCAATTGCACCATCGGCGGTTACGCCATTTGCCAAAAAGTCATAGACGCGGTAAGTAAAATAGGCAATCACGCCAAGCTGTACAAACACAATGGTACTGTTAAAACGCGCCACAAATCTTGCACCAAATAAGTTCACCGCCGTCATCACCGCCGTCAAACCGACGACCCAAATCCACGGTGCAATGCCAGGGAAAATGTCTTTTAGATAAATTTCTGCCAAAATGATATTTACCATCGGAGCGAGCAGATAATCAAGCCAACTGCTCCAACCTACCAAAAAACCCACATTGGGGTGAATGGCTTTTTGGGCATAGGTATATGCTGAACCAGAAGAAGGGTAACGGCGAATCATATGTCCATAACTTACCGAGGTAAGCATGATTGCCAGTAATGCAAAGATATAAGATGTCGGAACGTGTGCACCGCTATCTCGAGAAACCATACCAAAAGTATCAAATAAAGTCATTGGCTGAATATAAGCCAGACCGATAATAATCACGTGCCAAAGCACCAAATTTTTTTGTAACGTTACGCCGCTGCTATGTGCTGATGTTGTCAATGCTATCTTACTCCTGTACCTAGACAAATCAAGGATAAAACAATTTTAACCATGAAATTAGGGGTGTGTTTAGGCTTTATCAATTTAAAAATTCAATTAAAAATGACAAATTGATAAAAAAGTTTTTAAAAAATAATACTGCTTAGAAAAAGCGTATTATATAGACAAAATTCATAAAAAAAAGCAAAAAAATTGCTTTGTTACAAAATTTTTGCTTTTGTGTAAAAAATATACAGAAAATTGGCAAATAAATGTAAAAACTTATCCAAAAAACCAAATATAATCAAAAAATTGCTCACGAAATGCCGTATTCAAAAAACCATAAATCAACAAAAATTCCCACACAATCCATAGTATGCAAGCATAACATTTAATTTGTTCTGCATTGTATTCTTGAGACAGCCAATTGACAATGGGTAAATTATCCAATTTTGCCAACCAATCCGCCCCTTGATAAAATATGACCCAAACAAAAAACAAATTGGTTAATAAGGTAAAACAAAGCCAAAATAGCATTTTAGACCTAAGCGACCAAACGAGCTTGTTTTTGACCGTTATTTTCTACACTTGCTCTTTCAAAACTGCGTCTTTCAAAACTACGGTTTTTTAGACCAAGAATGCCATATGGATAACTGATATTATCAGTATCGGAGAAATGATTATAAAAATTATTATAATCCTGCAAGGACAGTGATCGTTTTAATGTTTTTTGTAAATTGGCATCAGCCAATGCTTGTTGTGTAAAGCCAACATAGCTTGGAAGCGAATCGCCATTTTCATGTTGAGCAAAAGACAAATTACTAATGGACAAAGCAGATAATGCAACCAATGATAGACAGAATATTTTTTTCATTAACTAAAATCCCTTTCTTTTATTGTATTTATTGTATTGTTTTAAGCGTTTAATTTAGAATAAATTAAAATATTGTAATAATATAGTATATTAATGTTATGGATTGTAATTCATTATGATGGTTTCGTTGAAAAAATCTTTATTTTTGGTGAAAGGTAATGGTTTTTTTTGACAAAAACAGGTACTATAAGCACGTTTTTGCCACGATATCTTTTACAATAGATCTTTTACAATAGACTGTTATGAGCGACACGACAGAATTAACCCCAGTACAAAATCAACAAGTGCTTGATTTTTTTGATTTTATTGCCGATACCATCATGGATTGGCAAATACATCGTTGTCAGGTAACCCATGCCTTGATTGGTCAGCATGAACCGATGAAACTCATTTATCATTATGAACAACTGGCTGATGAAATTAAAGCACAAAACCCTTTAAATGGGGCATTGTTAAAGCGTTTTGACGATGTGATGACCAGAGAAGATTTTGCAGAATTGTTAAAAATTGATATTAATAAAATTGCAAAGCCTTATCAGCTTAAATTTGAGGGTAAATTGGTGGTTTTTTGCCAAAACCCAGAAGTTGCGTTGCGTTTGCATTGGACGAATACGTTAAAAAATTTTGAATTGTTGCATATACAGCATGATGATTTACAAAATGCCCTACAAAATGTAAAAAATTCAATGTTTAAGCATTGGCAATTGGTAGGTGAGGTTGATTTTATCAGCAAACAATCCAATGTTACGTTTCAAGTTGTTGGTAAGCCTATTGGCACTCAACAAGCGGATAGGGCAGATCTGGGTGATGCCTTACAAAATGTGGTGCTGTGGCAACAGTCATCAAGCCAGCGGTTTTTGCCACTACCATCTGTAATTGCACTGGATTTACAAAGACAATGTATGGCATCGCCGATGTTGGCGGATTTTTGGTTGGCACAGATTGTGGACGCGGTTGTCAATTGCATTAACAACCAATCATTGTATGAACAAACTAATCGTAGGTAACCAAATGGAAACTTCAATTGATGTGTTAAGCCTGATTGTGCAGGCAAGTGCGTTTGTCAAATTGGTGATGGCAAGTTTGTTGTTGGCAAGTTTGTTGTGTTGGGCGACGATTTTTCGTTTAAGCAGTCGCTTAGTAGCAGCCAATCAAACCGATGCTTATTTTGAGAAAACTTTTTGGTCTGGGGTTGAATTGCCAACCTTGTATAAAGGCGTGCAAGGCAATACTAAGCGTGGTGGGCTTGAGCAGATATTTTTTATTGGTTTTACTGAATACCTAAAACTGTGTCGCAGTCGCCAAACCAAATCGGACGTGATCGACGGTGTGGAGCGTAAATTGCGTGTTGGGCTTGGACGTCAGCAACTTGAGCTTGAGCACGGCTTGGCATTGCTTGCCAGTATTGCATCGGTATCACCGTATGTGGGGTTGCTTGGTACAGTGTGGGGAATTATGGTGGCATTTATGGGGTTGTCAACATCTTCTCAAGCGACATTGGCGGCGGTTGCTCCCGGTATTGTTGAAGCCTTGATTGCAACAGCTTTAGGTTTGTTTGCAGCCATTCCTGCAGCGTTGGCATTTAACCATTTTACCGCAAAAACCGAAAAAGTATACCAAAACCGTGCATTATTTTGTGATGAAATGACGGGCATGTTGCTAAGTGATAATCAAGATAAGTGATAAACAAGATAAATGACAATCAAGATAAGTGACAATCAAAATTAAGTATACATAAGAATCGCTATTTTAATAAGAGACGCGTATGAAAGCCAATCCTTTTAGCCGTTCTGTCAAAAAAGTCAATGCAGGCATGAATGTTGTGCCGTATATTGATGTGATGTTGGTGTTGTTGGTAATTTTTATGGTAACTGCGCCGATGTTGACGACGGGTGTGGATATTGATTTGCCAAAGGCACAGACCAATGCGATTAAACAAGGGGTGCAAATGCCTGTTATTGTATCGCTGGACAGTAAGGGTGATGTCTATTTAAGCTATCAAGACAAAAGTGATGAACCTGTAAGTCAAAGCCAATTGATAACAACGTTACAAACCTTGCAACAATTGCCTGAATACCAAAATGCAGAAGGCTCAACCATGCAGGTGATGATAAATGCAGACAAAAGCAATGCGTATGGTGATGTTATGGCGCTTATGGCAAAATTACAACAAGCAGGAGTTGTGAAAGTTGGTCTGCTTACCGCACCGCCTGAAAGCCACGCTAAATCTGACAAAAACCCCAAACCTAATAAAACCCCTAAAATAAAAACACCCAAAGACGAATGATTTTTACGAGAAATTTTTACGAGAAATACCATGCGCCCTGAAGTTACGTCTGTTTATATTCCTGTAAAAACCCAAGATTATCGCTTTTTGGCGGTTTTGCTTAGTGTTTTTGGACATGGGTTGTTGTTAGGAGCGGTGTTGTATTTTCACAGTGAACCGCCACCACCGCCCATGCAAACCGTGTTAATTTCTCCTGAAGATCTGTCTCAATTGCAAGAACAAGTAAAAGCCAAGCAACAAAATAATACCAAGCATACAGATCAAGGCTACACAGATCAGAGCGACACAGAGCAAAATTTAAACCAAAATCAAGCTGAAAATCTGCCACCGCCCAATCCAGAAACCGCGAAAATCATGCAAGAAATTGCCCAAAAAGAAGCTGAATTTCAAGCCAAACAAGCCCAATTGGCCAAACAAGTTGACGAGCAACATAAAGCCGAACAACAACGCATTGTCAATGAACTTAATCAACAACTTGCCGAAGAGCAACAAACGTTAAGAGAATATGCCGCTGCTAAAAATCGCATTGACGAAATTGAAGCCAACTTGCGTGCCGATATGGAGCGTGCAAGAGATGAGATTCAAAGGCGTGTTGATGAAAAACGCATTCGCATTGAAAGCAAAAACATTGCAACAGATGGACAAAGTCTGGCAAAAAACTCTAGTAGCCTAAGCAACAATTTGCCAAACAACAATTTGCCAAACAACCACCCACAAGATGCCAATAATGAACCGAAGCCAAGGGCAAAAAATGAAGCAAATTTTGCCAATTATTTAAACCAAATTCAAACCATTATCGATAACAATTGGCATCCGCCGACCAACAGTAATGGCAAAAAACTTACCGTGCAATTTAGCATTTCACCATCAGGAGTAATTAGCAATATTCGCGTGCAAGGCAGTGGTGATGAGGTTTTTAAAAACAGCCTTAAAAAAGCGGTGCAATCATCTAGCCCCTTGCCACCACCGCCTGCTGATGCTTACGAAGAATTTCGTTACAATCAATTTACCTTTATTGCTGATTGACCTAATCAAAGATTTTAGGCTTAAGAATTTCACGCTGGTTGTTAAATGAGTGTTGATGAAATTGCCAATTAAAAATGTGTTTTTTAAAAATGTGTTTTTAACCAAAAAATCTGCTATAATATACGGTTTATCTAAAAATATAAAGGTTTTGCTATGCGATTTATTGATGAAGCGGTTGTAACAGTCAAGGCGGGTGATGGGGGCAATGGCATTGTTAGTTTTCGCCGTGAAAAATACATTCCAAAAGGCGGGCCAGACGGCGGTGATGGGGGTAGAGGTGGCAGTGTGTATGTGGTTGCTGATGACAACACCAACACCCTTGTAGACTACCGCTATACGCGTCGCTATGAGGCCAAGCGTGGTGAAAATGGACGCAGTAAAAACTGTTCAGGTCGTAAGTCTGATGATATTTTTTTATCCGTACCAATTGGTACAACCATTATCGATTTAGACACTGATCAGGTGATCGGTGATTTGACCGAACGCGGACAAAAAATCATGGTGGCAAAGGGCGGTGATGGTGGATTGGGCAACACTCATTTTAAAACATCTACCAATCAAGCCCCACGCAAGGCAACCAAAGGTTTTGAGGGTGAGTTAAAACAGTTAAAACTAGAATTAAAAGTTGTTGCTGATGTCGGTTTGATCGGTTTGCCAAATGCAGGCAAATCCACTTTTATTCGGCAAGTGTCATCGGCTCGGCCAAAAGTTGCCAGTTATCCATTTACCACGCTTGTACCAAATTTGGGTGTGGTAGATGTTGGTTTGGGGCGTTCGTTTGTTATGGCGGATATACCTGGTTTGATTGAGGGGGCATCGCAAGGAGCAGGGCTTGGCATTCGTTTTTTAAAACACGTTGCTCGTACACGCAGACTGCTTCATATTGTTGATGTGAAGCCGATTGATGGCAGCGATCCTGTACAAAATGCTGAGGTGATTTTAAACGAATTGCAAAAATTTTCCAAAGAATTATCAAAATTGCCACAAGTGTTGATTTTAAACAAAATTGACCAAGTGCCAACAGAAGAGCAAAATGCGTTATGCACGCACATTGTGGCGGAGCTTGGTTGGATAGGGGTTGTATTTCGTACCTCAACTTTGACAGGGGCAGGCGTTGATGATGTGGTGTTTCATTTGATGAATGAAATTGACCGCGAAAAAGAATTGGAACAACAAAGTCCTGAATTTGCCAAAGAGCAACACTTGCGTTTTGAGCGTTTAGAAGCCGAAGTGCGTGCCAACAGCGAAGAGCAAAAACAGGCGTATCGTGCTATGCGAAAAGCCCAACGCGAAAATTTAACGCATATGGAAGAAGATGAAAATTTTGATGATGACGATCATGACGATGACGGCGTAGAAGTGGCATACGCACCTTATTAACCCGCCAATTTTATTAACCCATCAATTCATTGAGTGAAAAAAAGAGAAAATTTAGATTTTCTCTTTTTTTTGTGATTCTTTTTGTGATTTTGGTAATGCAATTAATCGTGCGAACGACGGCGTTTGGTAGATGATCGGTATAGATCAGTTTTGGTGTTTTTGGCTTTGTGGGATTCAAAGTTTGATTTTTTATCAATGCTGTTTTTATCAGCACCTTTTTTAGCAAATTTTTTGCTGTTTTTGTCAAAACTTTTATGACTGTCTTGGTTGTCTTTTTTGGCAAAAGACTGACTGTTGCGTTTGGTGTTATTAAAACGGCTTTCTGCTTGGCGACGGTTTGACGGTTTATCGCGGTTTTCATAGTTGGGGCTGTTGGAGCTTAAGCTGTTGTTAAAATCTTGTCCAAATTTACGCGGTTGTTTGTCAAAATCAGCAAATTTTTTGCTGTTTTCGGTTTTTTTATTTTCATAACGATCATCACGAGCAAAGCGTGTCTTTTTGTCAACTGAACGTTTGTCAAACGAACGCTCGCTGTTGTCAAATTTTGGTTTGCGATCAAAAGATTTTTCACGCCCACTAAAATCTGCTTTTTTGCCAAAACGTCCTTTGCTGCGTCCTTTTTTGGCATCGCGATCATGACGTTCGATAAATTTTGGTTCAAGTCCCTCCACCACAGCTTCAGACATATCACGTTTTAGATAGCGGTTGATGTTGCCAAGTTGACGACGATCATCGCGACTGCATAAGTTAATTGCAATGCCTGTGCGTCCTGCTCGTCCTGATCGACCAATGCGGTGCACATAATCTTCAACTTGGCGAGGCAAATCATAGTTAAACACATGACTGATATTAGGCAAATCAATACCGCGGGCTGCTACATCGGTTGCCACAACAAGTTGATATTTGCCACTGCGTAAATCGGCAACGATACGGTTACGCTTGCCTTGTGGCAAATCACCGTGTAAGTAGCAAACTTTATGCCCCCATTCTTGCAAACGCTCGGCAAGTTCTTCGCTGCTGCGTTTGGTGGCGGTAAAAATAATGGCTTGACTGCGTTCATTATCACAAATTAAATGTTCTAGTAATTTGTTTTTATGGTCAAAATTATCACAAAAATACACTTTTTCATCAATGTGGGCGGTTTCTACTTTAATGCTAATGCGTTCTGGGTTTTCGGTAAAACTTTCGGCAATTTTGCCTACCGCGCCATCCCATGTTGCTGATGACATGATGGTTTGGCGACTGCTCGGTGTGGCATCTAAAATTGCATTGATGTCATCGGCAAAACCCATATCCAACATGCGATCGGCTTCATCAAGCACCAACATAGACAGATCGGATAAATCCACACGTCCTGCACTGATATGATCAAGCAAACGCCCCGGTGTGGCAATGATGATTTGCACGCCTTTTTTTAAGGCACGAATTTGTCCGCCATACGCCGATCCGCCAACCAGTGGCACACTAAACAAATCACGCATTGACGAACCATAACGACGAATGCTATCAGAAACCTGATGGGCTAATTCACGCGTTGGAGTTAAAATCAAGGCTTTTACTGCCTTGGATTTGTGTTGTTTGGTTTTGATAGCGGGGGTGTTGCTTAGTTGGTGCAAAATTGGCAATACAAATGCAGCGGTTTTGCCACTGCCTGTTTGGGCGGATAACAACAAATCACGCCCTTCGATAGCGACAGGAATTGCTTTGGCTTGGATAGGTGTTGGCGTGGTGTAGCCTGTTTTTTCAATGCTTTTTAACAAAATGTTGGACAATCCCAAATCGGCAAAACCTAAATTGTCTGAATTTTCTTTGTTGGTGTTGTCAAGGTTGGTGTTGTCAAGCGGATTCAGAGGCTGTAAAATTTCGCTTAATTGAGGGTTAAAGCTGTCGGTTGGTTGGTGATTTTGGTGGGCAGTGGTTAAAAAACGATCGATACTTGTCATAAAAAACCTTTAAAATAATTTTAAAATAATTTTAAAAAATAACCTTAAAAACAAATGCCAACCAATCAGCGACCCTAAAACCCTAAAAGTTTTGGATTTGTTGTGATTAATCATTTGGTTTTAAGTGTAAAAATTACACGCAAAAAAGCAAAACTCAGAACCTTAATCAAATTCACCTGATTAAAGTACGTTCAACACAAAAATCGTGTTATTTGAGCATTGCAATCTCAAGTGTCATTTTACGAGTTACTGGTAAAAATATTTTACGGTTAAAAATGACAAAAAGTGGAAATTTTTATTACAATGCTAAAATGATATCAAACGGCAAAACTATTGAAAACTATTGTTAATTTATTAGTATTAACATGTTAATATTAACATGATTATTAACAATGCTTTATAATTTTAACCGTTTATAATGTTGACAAGATTTGGAATAAACTTGACATTGCTATCAGCGTAATGAAAGGAGTTATTTTACCTAAAATGGCAATAAAAAGCAAGTATTTTTTGTGCAAATAAATGTTTTACATAAACATAAATGTTTTACATAAACATAAATGTTTTACATAAACATAAATGTTTTACATAAACAAAAAAAGCATAGATTAACAAAAAAGCATGGATTTTTTGCTATCAAAATTTTGCTATCAAAACAAGTGATAACAAGGTAAAATAACTTATTTTTGGAAAATTGATTTATGTTACATAATATTGCTTGGTTTAATTCTTGGTTTGGCAAAAGCGTGCGTTTGGTTTTGCTTGTGGTTGCATGTGCATTAACAGCTTGTGGACAAAAAGGCAGTTTGTATTTGCCTGATAAGACCAATCAGTCAATTTCATCAGAGCACGGTGATAGCCCAAATAAAGAACAATCTGACCAAAAACTAAAGGTATAGTAATGACTCACGACGATACATTTACAATCAACCCAATCCAACACGTTGCTCATTTGCCATTTTTGGCGTATAAAAACAACCGCTTAACCATGGATAAAGTGGATTTAAACACCGTTGCCAATGAATTTGGTACGCCTGTGTATGTTTATAGCAAGCAGGCAATTTTGGCAAATTATCAGGCGTATGTTGATGGTTTTTCTGACATTGAAAGCCAAATTTGTTACGCAGTCAAGGCTAATTCTAATTTGGCGGTTTTACAAACGTTGGCAAAAGCAGGTGCAGGCTTTGATTTGGTTACAGGTGGAGAATTGGCACGCGTGCTAAAAGCAGGTGGCGATCCCAACAAAATCGTTTTTTCAGGGCTTGGCAAAAGTCATGCTGATATTGCACAAGCACTACAAGTTGGTATTGCTTGCTTTAATGTGGAGTCGGTTAGCGAGTTGTATCGCATAAGCGAGGTTGCACAAAAAATGGCGAAAACCGCTCCGATTTCTTTGCGAGTTAATCCAGATGTAGATGCAAAAACGCACCCGTATATTTCTACAGGTTTAAAAGACAATAAATTTGGTATCAGTCATGCTGAAGCGATACAGGTTTATAAACTTGCCAAAACCTTGCCAAACCTTGAGATTGTTGGCATTGATTGTCATATTGGTTCTCAATTGAGTGAAGTTAACCCTTTTATCGATGCCCTTGATAAAGTGATTGAACTGATTTGCCAATTAAAAACCCATGACATTTATTTAAAACACATTGATCTAGGTGGTGGCCTGGGTGTGCGTTATACCGATGAAACGCCTGTAAATTTAACAGATTTTGCCAATGCTTTATTGCCAAAATTAAAAACGCTTGGGCTAAAACTTTATTTAGAGCCCGGACGAAGCATTGTTGCAAATGCTGGCGTTTTGCTGACAAAAGTAGACATTTTAAAACCGACCGAGCATAAAAATTTTGCAGTGGTGGATTGTGCAATGAATGACTTAATCCGTCCAACCTTATACGAAGCAGTCATGGCGGTGATACCTGTCAATCTTGACACTCATGCTGACAATAAAGCTGACAATAAAATCTGGGATATTGTTGGGGCAATTTGTGAAACGGGGGATTTTTTGGCAAAAAATCGCACACTGGCTTTGGCCGAAAACGATCTGCTTGCTATCACAGGTGCTGGAGCATACAGTTTTAGCATGTCAAGCAATTATAACAGTCGTCCGCGTGCATGCGAGACATTGATTGACAACAACAAAATTCACCTGATTCGCGAACGCGAAACTGTGGCAAGTTTGTGGGAAGGTGAACATTTGTTGGGTTAAAGTGGGTTTGGAAAATCTGAAAAACTTGGGTAAATTGGCGTAAATTTTACAAAATGCTTATCAATTTTTTTGGCATATCATGTTAATATAATATTTTATAATTATAGTATTTGATTTTATAATATAATATTTGATATATAATATAGTATTTGCAAAAATTGTATAAAACCAAAAAGTTAAGGAAGTATCATGTTAATTGAATTTACAAAAATGCACGGCCTGGGTAATGATTTTATGGTGATAGATCTTGTTACTCAGCGTTTGGATTTGACAGAAGATTTTGTCAGATTGCTTGGCGATCGTCATTTGGGAATTGGTTTTGATCAATTGTTAATTGTTGAACCGCCCACGCGTCCTGATGTGGATTTTAAATATCGCATTTTTAATCAAGACGGATCGGAGGTGCAACAATGTGGCAATGGGGCTAGATGTTTTGCCAGATTTATCCAAGCTCGCAAATTGTCGTTTAAACAGCGAATCCGCGTTGAGACGGCAGGGGGCGTGATTGCACTTAGTACCGATAATTATGGTTGGGTGCAAGTGGATATGGGCAAGCCAAAATTTGAACCTGATGAGATACCATTTACGCCAAAAGCCATTACCAAAGTGCAAAACTCATATCGCCTAAATGTAGAGGGCATACCTGTAACGCTTTATGTGGCAAATATAGGCAACCCACACGCGGTTATCCGAGTAGATGATGTGTTAACAGCAGATGTAGAAAAACTTGGGCGAGCAATTGAGTCGCACCCTGCATTTCCTGAAAAAGTGAATGTTGGTTTTATGCAAGTGATGAACAACCGTCATATTCGTTTGCGTGTGTATGAACGCGGTGTGGGCGAAACTCAAGCCTGCGGTACAGGGGCTTGTGCTGCGGTTGCAACAGGTGTGCGTGAGGGTTGGTTAGATGAAGGCGTGGATATCAGAGCCCAGTTGTATGGGGGCAGCTTGATTATCCATTGGCAAGACGGCTATCCGATGTATATGACTGGCCCTGCAACTTTTGTGTATGAGGGTGTGTTTAGTCCAGAAGGTTTAATGGCAGGGGCAGGCATGAAACTTGCGACATCAGTGGCAGAAGATGAATAATTTTAGATGAATAGTATTTAGATGAATAGTATGTTGGCATTAATCGAGCAATGGCTTGATTCTTTAACTGTGCAAAATTATACGGTTGCGACGTTGCGCACTTATCGTCAAGCGTTGCGTCCTTTTTTGCTGTTTTTGCAACAACTTGACTGTGATGACATCAGTCAAATTCACCGTCAACATATCAGTGATTATCTTGTAGATCGTTTGGATAAAGACAAACTTGCAAAATCCAGTGTACAACATGAGTTAACTGTATTGCGCCAACTGTTTAAATGGTTGTTAAAACAAGGCTTTATCCACGAAAATCCAACCACTGCCCATCGTTTAAAACGTCCGACACGTCCTTTGCCTCCTTTATTGGATATGGATATTATAATCCAACTGCTGGATCAAGCACCACCTAAGCATGCCAAACAAATTCCGCTGTGGCTTCGTGATAAAGCCATGCTTGAGTTGTTGTACGGCAGCGGACTTCGCGTTGGTGAATTGGTAGGGTTAAACTTAAGCGATATTGACAAACAACAACAAATTGTAAGGGTTTTGGGTAAGGGTGGTAAAACACGCCTTGTGCCAATCGGTCAAAAATCCTGGCAAGCCTTGCAAGATTATTTGCCTTATCGTCAGTTGTGGCAACGCGACAATGTAAGCAACAGTGCGATTTTTATTAGTGAAAAATTTGGCAAACGCTTGACAACCAGAACGGTACAGTTACGCATTAAACACCATGCCAAACGTGCTAACATTTCCCAAAATGTGTATCCGCATTTGCTTAGACATTGTTTTGCCTCGCACATTTTAAGCGACAGTGGCGATCTGCGTGGCGTGCAGGAATTGCTTGGACATAGCGACATTAGCACCACGCAAGTTTATACCCATTTGGATTTTGGACATTTATCCAAAGTTTATGACAATGCCCATCCGCGTTCGCGTCGTTCTTGATTAAGCCATTATTATTAAGCCATTATTAAAGCATTAACAAGAACGACTTAAATTTTCAGTGGTTTTGCGCAGTTTTAAACTTAATAAAATTGCAATGCCACGCAAAATTTCAATTGCCACCCTTGGATAATCGGTTAACAGTGTCTCAAAATCTTTTTTGGTCAGCAATACCAATGCAGTTGTTTCCGATGCACGCACAGTTGCCGATCGTGTTAATGTGTCAATTAATGCCATCTCACCAATCGTATCACCTTGTTCAATGTGGCCAATATGGACAAGATGCGCAGATTTGGTTGGGTTTGATTTTAACACATCAAGCCCGCCGATCAATACAAATGCCATATAGTCGCCGTGCTCTCCTTCGTGAAATAAAAACTCATCAGCAAAAAGCTCTTTAAAAACCAAGCGTTGTTCTAATATTTGAAACATATAAGGGTCAAAATTGGCAAATAAGGGGCTTTTTTTTAAATAATCAAATAAGCTGTTGTTCATGGTTGTTCTTAATTTATCCTTGGTTGATTTTGTTTAGTTTAGTTTAACTTTATTTAATTTGATTATTAGCAGGGATTATGAATATCAAAACGCAGGCTTGCCATTAAATCCATGTTTTGTCGCCAAATTTGTTGTTGTGCGTTGTCAAAATCTGCGATTATCAACTGATAATTTATTAACTGATAGTTATCAGGTTTTTTGTTGGTGGAATTTTCGTTTAAATCTAGCCAAGATGTTGCTTGTTGACTGATTGGCAAGGCATCGAAATTTGGCAAAGGCTTGGTAAGATATTTGCCAATCGTTTCACCATACGCATTGATAATTTGGCTATGTCCCCACGTTTGCCTGTGCCGATCGTTAATTAGGTGTGTGCCTGTTTGTCCTGCACCGAGTGTTAGGCATTGACTGTCCAGTGCCCTGGCGGTAAGCAATGTTTGCCAATGTGCCTTGCCTGTGGCGTAAGTAAAAGCAGATGGTATGGTGAGTATTTCAGCTCCAAGTTGGCGTAAGCGTATAGCCAAACTGGCAAAGCGCAAATCAAAACACACCATCATGCCAATATTACCAAGCACGGTTTTTGCCACGACAGGTTCATTACCCGCTTCAAAGGTTATGCCCTCGTCATAGCTTGCAATAGAGTCATTAACCGTGGCTTTAAACAGATGAATTTTATCGTAACGTGCCACACAATCACCCGATGGATCGAACAACAACGATGTTTGGCGAAATTTACCCGAAGCCACAGGCATACCATTTGGGCGAAATGGACAGGGCAATGTTCCTGCCAATAAGTGGATTTGATAATGTTGGCTAATTTTGCTGCACCAATCGTGCAAGGCGTGAAAATACTGGGCGGCCAAACTTTGTTTGCCAAAACAAAACGCGTTTTCAGGCAACACCACAAGCGATACACCAACACTGACTGCAGTTTTTACCGCACTTTCAATTTGAATAAGATTTGCCAAAATATCGGTTTGGCTGTTTAATTGGACACAAGCAACTTTTGGCATGGTTTTGTCCTGTTTTGTTGGTTTTTGGCAAAATTTTAACCCATTTTAGCACGTTTTATACCGATTTTTGCCAAAAAAATGTTAAAATATTGTCGAGATACATAATTTTTGCTAAAATTTTTACATTCAACCTTGAATTTTTACATTCAACTTTGTAAATAACGATAAAAATCATGTAAAATAAAACCATAGGTGATTTGCAATGAAAATAGCACTGGGAGCAAAACTGACAACAGGTTTAAGCCTAACACCCCAATTGCAACAGGCGATTCGCTTGTTACAATTGTCAAGTATTGAGCTTGAACAAGAAGTTCAACAAAAGTTGGATAGTAACCCACTGCTGGAACGCATTGAACAAGACGAATTTGGCAATGATACGCACCGTGATGATCTAAGTGGTGATTTTTTGCAAGATGATTTTTCTTTAAAAAATAGCCTAAGCAAATCAAGTCAGGACAATTATCAAGATGATTGCCAAGATGATTATCAAGATTATGGCAGTGATGCAATAGACAGCAGTGAATATTTTGCCAGTAATAACCTTGAGATGGCCATCGATAGCGACTGGGGTGAGGTTTACACGCATGAATCGCCCACTGCTTTGCATGCAGATATTGATGAGTTAGATGATGCTTATAAATTTAGCACGCGCGGTAACATTCAAGATCATGTGCGTTGGCAGTTAAATTTTAAACATTTGTCTGATATTGAAATGGTTATTGCCGAGTATTTAATTGACAGCATGGACGAAAAGGGTTTTATTCGTTTGACGACCGATGAGTTGTTTGCTAGTTTAGATACAATGTTGTCGTTTTATCAGGTTGAAGAAGTGGATCTGACGCTTGAAAATGTTGAGGCGGTTGTAAAGCAAATCCAAAGTTGTGAACCGCTTGGGGTTGGATCGAGAAATTTATCGGAATGTTTGTTGTTGCAATTAAATCATTTGCCAAACGATAGCGAAAATTTAGAAAATGCCAAAAAACTGTTAAGCTATCCTGATCTAATTATTGCCAATAACATCAATGCACTGTTAAAAGAAACCAACTTAAATATTGAGGATATTCAGCCGGCTTTGGCACTTATTCGCACGCTTGATCCTAACCCTGCATCCGCGTATCAACAAAGCCAAAGCCAGTTTGATTTTGGTCCAGAAAGCTATGACATTCCTGATGTTTTGGTGGTGCAACATAAAGATTCTTGGCAAGTGAGTCTCAATTCTGATACATTGCCAAAACTGCGCATTAATCAAGAATACGCAAATTTAATCAAACGTAATGATGAAAGTGCCCAAAATCTATATTTGCGTGAGCATTTAAACGATGCACGCCTGTTTATCCGTAGCATAGAAGAGCGCAATCAAAATTTGCTAAAAGTGGCAACTTGCATTGTCAAACGCCAACAAAGTTTTTTTGAGCATGGGGCAACCGTTATGCAACCGATGATTTTAAAAGATGTGGCTGATGAAGTGGGGTTGCATGAATCTACAGTATCACGTATCACCACGAGTAAAACCATGCTTACGCCAAAAGGGTTGTTTGGGTTAAAATACTTTTTCTCAAGTCATGTTGCAAGCGAAGATGGCGAAAACGTATCATCAACTGCCATCAGTGCAATGATCAAACAAATGATTGACAATGAAAATCCAAAAAAACCGCTGTCTGACAATACCATTGTAGAAAATTTAAAAACACAAGGGATTGATATTGCACGGCGTACCGTTACCAAATACCGCGAAGCAATGCACATTGGATCGTCAACTCAGCGTAAACAACGTTTTTAGGCTTTGTTTTTAGACCAGTTTTGGTTTTTACTGATGAATTTATTAATCAACGTGTTAATCCATCTCGTCAAGCCAAGCCATCTGAATTGCTTCTAAGATTTTTTCATTGGATTTTTCAGGATCGTCGTCAAATTCTTCCAATTCTGTAATGTAGCGGTGCAAATCGGTAAAGCGTATGTACTGTACATCTTCGTTGGGGTATTTTTCTGCCAACTCAAGGGCAATGTCCAGTGTGTCAGACCATTTAAGTGTCATAAATTTTCCTAATGTTACATTTGGTTTAATTTGTTTGGTTTAATTTGTTTGGTTTAATTTGTTGGTTTGGTTGGTTAAAATAAAACTGTAATAAAACTGTAATAAAACTGTAATAAAACTGTGTAACCAAAACAATCTGGCGAAACCAAATAACATAACAGATTTTTGAGAAAAATAACAGTGCTTTTTTTGATTACCGTGCTTTTTTGGCTAAATTTTCTTTCCAACTGGTTGCCAAACAGTCGATGTTAAGCCACATTGTAAGGGTGTCGTTGTCAAGGTTGCTTTGTTGGTTGATGAGTTGCCATAGTGCTTGCAAATTGGCAAACGGATAGGGGCGAGCTGCCAAAAAAACCTCCATGCCTGCTTGAAGATTGCCTGTTTGTATCACCTTGTAATACCAACCGCTAATGCCGTTGGTGCTAAGCCATAAAGCGGCGTGTTTGGCATGGGGTTTGTTAATCACATCGTTGATTTTGTAGCAGGGCAGGCGTGGCTGAACAACTTGTAATTTTACGGCATCTGTGCAATTAAAATTGCCAAAATGGTAAACATCACCGATGCAAACGTTGGTTTCGTTCATGTTAAAATTTGGTGCTTGTACGGTTAAATTTTCGCCCAATGCACCGATGGGTAAGTTTATGCCAAAATGGGCGTTAAGTCGCTCGTAAGTTTCGGTGGACATTTGATGCACCGCTTTTAGGTATCCTCCGTGATGACGCAGATCGGCTTGTTCATCTTCGGATATGCCAAGTTCATTGACAAATCGGCTTTCGGTGGTTGGTATTTTGTGAATGGCACTTAATTTTTCGCGGCTAAAGGGTTTGGCTTTGCCTATGCGTAGGTGCGTGAGTATGCCAACTTTTTGTGGTAAAGGGTTCATTAAAATGCCTTTTAGGGTTGTTTGGCAATTTTAGCTTGCAAAAATTTTAGCTTGCAAAACTTGCAAATAGATCATATTCACTGGCTTCGTCAATCGTTACTGTCAAAAATTCACCGACTTTAACCGTTGCGTCGATATTGTCTACATACACATGCCCATCGATCTCTGGTGCGTCTGCATAACTGCGACAAATCGCAATGTTTTCTTCATTATCAATCTCATCAACCAAAACGGTTAATGTTGCACCAACTTTTTCTTGCAATTTTTCAGCAGAAATTTGTTGTTGTAATGCCATTAAACGCTCATAACGTGCTTGTTTGATTTCTTCTGGCACAGGATTTGGCAAGTTATTTGCAGTTGCCCCTTCGATTGTGGAATAAGTAAACGCACCAACGCGATCTAAGCGTGCTTTTTTTAGCCAGTCCAATAAATATTCAAAATCCTCTTCGGTTTCGCCCGGAAAGCCCACCACAAAAGTAGAGCGAATGACGATGTTAGGGCAGATTTTACGCCACTGCTGAATGCGTTCTAGCACATTTTCACTATGGGCGGGGCGTTTCATTGCTTTTAGTACAGATGGGCTTGCGTGTTGAAACGGAATGTCAAGATAGGGCAGTAATTTGTCTTTTGACATGAGTTTTACCACCTCATCAACGTGCGGATATGGGTAAACATAATGCAGGCGCACCCAAATACCAAGGCGGTTTAACGCCTGGCACATATCGTAAAACTTAGATTTAATTGGCATGCCCTCCCAAAAGGTCATTTTGTATTTCAGATCCAAGCCATAAGCGGAAGTATCTTGTGAGATAACCAACAGCTCTTTTACCCCTGATTTTGCCAAGGCGACGGCTTCTTTCATGACATTGTCAATCGGACGGCTAACCAAATCACCACGCAGCGATGGAATAATACAAAACGTACAGCGATGATTGCAGCCTTCTGAGACTTTTAAATACGCATAATGTTTTGGTGTAAGTTTAATACCGGCGTCATTGATTAGATCAATTTTTGGATCATAGGTTTTGGATTTTGTGGGTTTTGGTACATGATGATTGACTGCGTTTACCACTTCATCATAAGCATGGGCTCCAGTTACAGCAAGCACAGCAGGGTGCATGCTACGGATTTTTTCGCTATCTTTGCCAAGGCAGCCTGTTACAATCACTTTGCCATTTTTGTTTAGAGCTTCACCAATTGCATCTAAACTTTCTTGTACCGCACTTTCAATAAAGCCACAAGTGTTCACTACAACCAAATCTGCTCCATCATAGTCGCTTGCCACTTGATAGCCGTCTTTGGTAAGTTCGGTAATGATGCGTTCACTGTCAACCAAGGCTTTTGGACAACCTAAGGAAACAAAACCGATTTTTGGTGGTTTGTCGTTTGTTGGTGTGTTTTTGGCAAATTGGGCGTTTTGGGCAAGGCTGCGATTTTGGTTGTGATTGGCTTTATGATGGTTTTGTTGGTGGTTAGAATGTTGTGGGTTAAAAATCTGTGGTTGGCTCATGGTTTTCACTTTTGGCTAAACATAAAATTAAATATAAAAAAATAAACATACAAATAAACTGTCTATTTTAACGTTTTTTGTGATTGTTGTAAAAACAATATTGTAAAAATGATATTGTAAAAACAATTACCTTGCTTTTTCTACTTTTGTTTTTTTGTCAATTGTGATACATTACAAGGCATTGTTAGCCTTAATGATAAACTTTTAACCAAATGTTGCACCCAAACTCCTTTGTTGCCACCGCCTCTCTTAATACCGAACATTTATCCGTTAATTTGTTGCAAAATTTGTTAACAGGCGTGTTGGTATTGAATGAAAATTACCAAATTATATTGGTGAATAATGCAGCAGAACAGATTTTGGCGGCAAGTTTTAGCCAAATTTCAACCCTGTCGATTTTTCGTATTTTACAACCGGTTGATACATTGGCAATTGATAAGTTGGCAACCGTCGACGATTTTGAACATTATTTTACAAAACAGCTTAACAATGCCAGACAGGTTTACCAAGCGTTTATCCAACATGATGTAAAAATTCATGGTGTATCAAAGCCGATTTTGGTGGATTATGGCGTGGCATCGATTGCGTTAAAATCTGGTATCGGTTTTGTGATTGAACTGTGGGAAAAAGACCGCCAAACCTTAATTCAACAGGAACAACAGCAACAAGCCCAGCATCATATCACCCGGCAGCTTATCTGTAGTATGGCACATGAAATTAAAAATCCGCTGGCAGGAATTTTGGGTGCAACGCAATTGTTGCAACGTGCTTTGCCAAAATTGATTGATAAGAAAAATTTAACAAATTTGGCAAATGACGATCAAAATCCACTTGCCAAAATTGAAAATTATCTAAACATTATTAGCAGCGAAACCAAACGATTAAACAATTTGGTAGAACAACTGCTTGGCAAACCAACCTTACCAAATTGGCAAGCTATCAATATTCATGAACCGATACAACAAGTATTGGCCTTGTTGGAAAATCAACATCAGACAATTGATTTTGTGAAAGATTATGATTTATCCTTGCCTGAAATTGTGGCGGATAAAGACCAGTTGATTCAAGTTTTTTTAAATTTACTAAACAATGCTATCTATGCACTAGCCAATGAATCCAAACCTGTGATCACCGTGCAAACACGCATTGCATATCAATATACGATTAACGATATTCGGCATAAAAGTGTATTGCAAGTCAATGTGATGGATAATGGCATTGGTATTGACAAAACCTTGTTGCCACGGATTTTTTATCCACTGGTAACAGGGCGTGTTGATGGCACAGGGCTTGGGCTTTCGGTGGTGCAAGACATTGTACATCGTCATCAAGGTTTAATCAAAGTCCAATCTGAACCGAGAAAAACAGTGTTTGGTTTGTTTTTACCATTTAAGCAAAACCACTAAATTATTTAATTATTCTAAATAACATATTCTAAATAACAATCAACAAAGCATGAGATGAAAGGCAAAAAATGAATAACGCTAAAAAAATTTGGGTTATTGATGATGACGTGGCATTGCGTATGATTTTGCAAGATGCACTGACGGATGCAAATTTTGAGGTGCAAACTTTTGGCAATGCAAAATTGGCGTATGAACAGCTTGAAAACACGCAAGATTTTATCAATTTGCCACAGGTGATTTTGACTGATATGCGCATGCCACTGATGAGTGGTTTGGATTTTGGGGCTAAATTGGGCGAAAAATTTGCACACATTCCGCTGATTGTTATGACTGCTCATGCAGATGTACAATCGGCAGTGGACAGTTACCAAGTTGGGGCGTTTGAATATTTGCCAAAGCCATTTGATCTTGATGTGATGTTGACAATGGTGAAAAAGGCAGGGCGGTTTTACCAAGAACAAAGCCTGATAAAAAATCAAGAAAAAAATCAAGCCAAGCCAAATAATTATTTGAACGACACTGGTTTGAAGCATACCCAGCAAAATCATGAACCAATTTCAGGAATTATTGGCAAAAGCTCTAAAATGCAGCAGGTGTTTCGTGCAATTGGGCGTTTAGCAAGCATGCCGATGACTGTGCTAATCACAGGCAAATCAGGTACAGGCAAAGAGTTGGTTGCCAACGCATTGCACGAACATTCACCTCGCAAAACCAAGCCTTTTATTGCCTTAAATATGTCAGCAATTCCGCAGGATTTGATTGAATCGGAGTTATTTGGACACGAAAAAGGGGCTTTTACTGGTGCAATTCATGCAAGGCTTGGGCGTTTTGAACAAGCACACGGTGGCACGCTGTTTTTAGATGAAATTGGGGATATGCCTTTATCAACTCAAACGCGGCTGCTAAGAGTGCTTGCCAATGGTGAATTTTTTCGAGTTGGTGGGCAAAAACCGATAAAAGTTGACGTTCGTATCCTTGCTGCCACCCATCAGCCACTTGAAAATTTGGTAAAACTTGGTAAATTTCGCGAGGATTTGTTTTACCGCCTAAATGTCATTCGTTTGCAGTTGCCTACGCTACAAGAGCGTCGCGAAGATATTGCCTTGTTGTTGGATTTTTTTATGCAAAAATTGGCAAGCCAAATGCAATTGCCAACAAAAACGCTAAGTTCCGAGGCATTACATTGTCTGACGTGTTATCATTGGCCGGGCAATGTGCGAGAGTTGGAAAACGTCTGTCGTTGGCTGATGGTGATGACAACAGGTCATGTGGTTAAGCCTGATGATTTGCCAGTGGAGATTTTAAACTTTATCCAAACAAATCATTTAGTAAATATTAACAATAATCCAACGAGCAAGGTTAACAATACAAGTAATATTAACCCAGTTGATACAGTTAATTTAACAAATCTAATCAACCATGATTTAACCAATAGCCAAAATAAACCAAATGACAATCGTGTTGTTAATCGTGTTGTCAATCATGTTGTTAATGCCAATACAATCAATGCCAACGATTGGCAAAACCCATTAAAAAATTGGCTAAAATTGGCATTAGAGCAAGACAAGCAGGATATTTTGCAACAAGCAATGCCAATGTTTGAGCAAATTTTATTAACCACCGCGCTTGATTTTACCAACAATCACAAATCAAAGGCGGCACAACTGCTCGGTTGGGGGCGGAATACTTTAACCAGAAAACACCGCCAACTGTTGAAAAATCAAGCTGTTGAAAAATCAAGCACAGTGTCAAGTGCAGTTACAATCGCAAAATCAAGCAATGAGCCGACTATAAATTAACATTGGCTATAATTTACGGTTACATCAATCACAGGGATTTTTTGGTTGTCTAAAACGTTGGTTGCCAATCCGCCCAGGGCGGTTTCTTTGTATTTTGCCATCATGTCTTGTCCGGTTTCTTTCATGGTTTTGATGACTTTATCCAGTGATACCACATGAAAGCCATCGCCTTTTAGAGCCAGGCGCGATGCATTGATAGCCTTGACTGCGGCCATAGCATTGCGTTCTATGCAGGGCACTTGCACAAGCCCTGCAATCGGATCGCAAGTCATACCAAGGTGATGTTCAATGCCAATTTCAGCGGCGTTACAGCATTGTTCAGGCGTGCCACCCAAAACATGGGTTAATCCTGCCGCCGCCATAGCACATGCCGATCCAACTTCACCTTGACAGCCTACCTCCGCTCCAGAAATGGAGGCGTTTTCTTTGATGATGATACCGATAGCACTTGCGGTTAATAAAAACTCATAAATTTTTTCATCGCTGTAGTTTTGACAAAAATCTTTATAATAGTGCATGACTGCAGGAATAACGCCCGCTGCACCATTGGTTGGAGCGGTAACAACGCGACCACCACTGGCGTTTTCTTCATTGACGGCCAAGGCATACAAGTTTATCCAATCCATAACCCCCAACAAATCATGAAAAACTTTTCGGCTATCAATGCCTGATAATTGGCGATAAATGGCCTTAGCACGACGTTTGACATTTAAACCTCCGGGCAAAATCCCCTCATTATGACAGCCGTCTATCACGCAATCTTGCATAACTTGCCAAATGGCGTGCAGATTGTCATTTAACGCTTTTTCGTTCATATTGGCGAGTTCATTGGCTTTTACGACCTCGGTAATGCTAAGTTTATTGGTTTTACAAATGCTTAACAATGCTTCGGCGGTGTCAAACGGATAGGGCACGGGTTTTTTGACGGTATCAATTACAGGTTCATCGTTTTTGGCCTCTTGTTCGGTTTTGACAAATCCGCCGCCGATAGAATAAAACGTATCGGACAACAAAAGTTTGTCATCAGCAAAAGCTTCGATTGTCAAGGCATTTGGGTGATAAGGCAAAAACTCCGATCCATTTAAAATCAAATCCGTGTCAGGGTTAAAATCAATCTCAATTTGCTGGTTGAGTGATAATTTTTTTGTGGTACGAATGGTTGCGATTTTATGTTGAATTAATTTGACATCAGTCAGATGCGGTTCTTCACCCATAAGCCCAAGCATAACCGCAATATCACTACCATGCCCACGCCCTGTCGCTCCAAGCGATCCGTACAGTACGGCGTGGATTTTGTTTACTTGTGGCAACAAATTTTTGTCAAGCAAATTTTGGATAAATAAATTCCCAGCTTTCATCGGTCCAACTGTGTGCGAGCTTGACGGCCCAATACCGATTTTAAACAAATCAAAAGTGCTAATCATGATAATCACCTGTGGTTTAGCTTGGTTGCTTGTTTTGTGGCTTTTTAACAATTGTCTATCATGGTTTTAATGTCGCTTAATGCTTTATCAAGATTATTGATATCACTTGCACCGCCTTGGGCAAAATCAGGCTTGCCACCGCCTTTACCGCCTAAATTTTCGCACAAGTTTTTGATGATATCTCCTGCTTTTATGCGGTCGGTTAGGTTTTTGCCAACGCTTGCGGTGAGGGCAATTTTGTCATTGCTTGTGCTTGCCAATACCACAATACCATCGTGTAGTTTGGATTTCATGTCATCTGCCACAGAACGTAAATTTTTGCTATCCATACCATCAAGCCGTGCAATTAACACCTTGATATCATTGATTTTTTCAATATTTTGGCTGAGCTCTTTGGCTTGAATGTTGGCTAGTTTTTGATTTAGGCGTTCCAGTTGTTTTTCTAAATCACGATTTTTATCGTTTAATTGAGCAACGCGATCGCCAATTTCGTGGCGTTTGGCTTTAAATTGATTGGCAAGTTTGGACAATTCTTTTTCGCCTTGTTGTACAAATTTTAACGCACCCAAGCCTGTTACCGCTTCAATGCGACGCACTCCAGCTGAAATGCCTTGCTCGCTAATAATTTTAAACAATCCAATATCACCGGTTCTGGCAACATGCAGACCGCCACACAGCTCGATAGAAAACGGCTTGCCTTGTTTGTCAATCACGCCCATAGACAACACACGCACGGTATCACCGTATTTTTCACCAAACAGCATCATTGCCCCACGGTTTTTGGCGGTTTCTATATCCAACACTTCAATGATCGCAGGCGTGTTGGCAAGGATTTGTTGATTGACAATGGTTTCAATTTTTTCAATCTCACTGTTGGTTAAGGGTTTGTCATGCGAAAAGTCAAAACGAAGCAGATCGCTGCTAACAAGCGAGCCTTTTTGGGTAACCGTATCACCAAAAACATGGCGCAAACTTGCATGTAACAGATGCGTGGCTGAGTGATTTTTGGCACTAGATGTACGCACTTGTTCAGCGACGCTTGCAAAACTTGTTTGTGTTACATGAATTTGCCCCATTTTGACAATACCATGATGGATAAACGCTTGTCCTGATTTTTTGGTATCAAGCACCTCAAACACACCGCTTGGCGTTGAAATTTCACCAAGTTCGCCCACTTGACCGCCACTTTCGGCATAAAACGGCGTTTTGTCAAGGATTAGCACGCCTTCATCACCCTCTGTTAATTCATTGACAGCCTTGCCATCTTTATACAAATGGGTAATTTCACTGTCAGCATGAAGCAAATCATAGCCTAAAAACTCGGTAGCGGAATCCACCTGAATTAAGTCATTATAATCCATACCAAATTTGCCTGCATCACGGGCACGTTGGCGTTGTGCGTTCATGCTGTTTTCAAAGCCAATTTCATCAATATGAATGTCTTTTTCGCGCAAAATATCGGCGGTCAAATCAGCAGGAAAACCGTAAGTATCGTACAGTTTAAATACGGTTTCACCGTTTAAGGTATCACCGGCTTTTAACGTTTCTAATTCTTGCGATAAAAGACGTAAGCCTTGCGACAAGGTTTTGGCAAATTGTTCTTCTTCTTTTAAAATTGCTTGTTCGATGTTTGTTTTATTGTCAATCAATTGTGGGTATGCACCGCCCATAATATCAGCCAAGGGTGTTACCAGTTTGTAAAAAAACGCTTCATTTGCACCCAATTTGTTGCCATGACGAACGGCACGACGAATAATGCGACGCAACACATAACCGCGCCCTTCATTGCTTGGAATGACGCCATCGGCAATCAAAAACGCCACCGAGCGAATGTGATCGGCAAGCACTTTTAACGACGGTTCGGCGTTGATATCGGTATCTTTTGGCATACCAATAATTTGGCAAGCGTGATTCATAAGATTGACAAAAATATCAATTTCATAATTGCTATGCACGCCTTGCATAATTGCACTGATGCGTTCAAGCCCCATGCCTGTATCTACGCTTGGAGCGGGCAAGTTTTCAAGCGTACCATCTTTTTGGCGGTTAAACTGCATAAAAACGTTATTCCAAATCTCAACAAACCGATCGCCATCTTCTTCAGCAGTTCCTGGCAATCCGCCCCAAATATGTTCACCATGATCAAAAAACACTTCTGTGCATGGACCACAAGGACCAGTATCACCCATTGCCCAAAAATTATCTGATTGGAATTTTGCCCCTTTATTATCACCAATGCGAATAATTCTATCAGCAGGTAAACCGACAACTTTATGCCAAATATCAAAAGCTTCATCATCGGTGTGATAAACGGTAACGTACAGTTTGTCTGTTGGCAAGCCAAGCCATTGTGGCGAGGTTAAAAATTCCCACGCCAATGGAATCGCAGTTTCTTTAAAATAATCCCCAAAAGAAAAATTACCCAGCATTTCAAAAAATGTATGATGCCGAGCGGTATAGCCAACATTGTCAAGATCATTGTGCTTACCACCTGCGCGCACGCATTTTTGTGAGGTTACCGCACGTTTATAATCGCGTTTTTCCAGACCTAAAAAAGTATCTTTAAACTGATTCATGCCTGCATTGGTAAACAAAAGCGTCGGATCATTGTGTGGCACAAGCGAACTTGAAGCAACAGGGGTATGTCCTTTAGACTTAAAAAAATCAATGAATGCTTGGCGAAGCTCATTTGAATTCATAAATTTTGGCAGCGTAGCTTTCATAACAAATCCTAAATTTAACAACCTAAATTTAATAACCTAAATTTAACAAAATAACGTTTCATTTTAGCATAAAATTGCCTAAATCACTAATAAAATACGCACCAATACAATGACAATTTATAATGACAATTAAAATTAAAATTCAACCCTTACTAATTTATAAAAAAATGTTATTAATCTGTAAAAACTGCCAACGATTTTTTCCTTGATATGAGTGTGGATTTGGCGTAATCTATTTATGAATTAAGTTAATTTAATCAATGATTGGCCTTGTTGACGGTCATTGCACGTAACAACTTATGTCTATAGCAACTTACTTTGTAACGAAGTTCTGTGAGGAAATTATGAACTGGCAACTTTTTAGTGTGATTTCTAGTATCGCATCAACTGTATTGGCGGGGATTTTGATTACTGTAGCGTTGGTGATAGGTTTTGATGAAATTCCGCACATTATCATGGCAGGAGTTGGTGGGATTGTGGTATCGTTTCCGGTTGCGTTTGTGTTAACCAAAAAAATCCAAACCCTAGGCATGCGTAAAGAATAACACTGGTAAAATTTGGCTTGGTGGGTAAGTTAAAATGAAAATCTTAGAAAAAACCTTGTTAAAACAAGGGGTTAAACCAAGCCGTGTATATCTATCTAATGACAAAGCGTTTTTGCATGTCAATTTATTAGATTTTTTTGCCAAAAAATTTAGTCATATTGATAAAACAACTTGGCAACAACGTTTTGACAATGCTTTGATTTTGGACGAAAATCATCAGCCAGTTTCTGCGAATACGCCCTATCAAGTAGGGCAGACCTTGCTGTATTATCGCGATGTGGGGCAAGAGCCGGCCATACCGTTTAAAGAGCGGATTTTGGCGGTAGATGAGCATTTGATTGTGGTAGATAAACCGCATTTTTTGCCTGTCATTCCAACGGGGCGATTTGTAAAGCAAACCCTGCTTGCACGGTTGCGTTCGCACCCTAAATTACAGCACTTAGATGTTATGGCAATTTCACCGATTCATCGGTTGGATAAAGACACAGCGGGCGTGATGTTATTTTCGCACAATCCAACAACTCGCAGTAATTACCAACAATTGTTTGCAAAAAAACAAATGCACAAAGTGTATGAAGCAATTGCACCAACGCGTCTGGATTTGGTTTATCCTTATCAAATTGCTTCAAGACTTGTGCGAGCCGATCGCTTTTTTTTGACAAAAACTGTCGCAGGGGAGGTGAATGCAATCACCAATATTGAACATATGGAGGTTTTACAAGGCAAATTGGCAGGGTTTAGTCGTTATCGTTTAACGCCATTAACGGGTAAAAAACACCAGTTGCGCGTGCATATGGCATCGCTTGGTATGCCACTGTTGTATGATGATTTTTATCCACTTGTCAAAACTCAAACCGCCCCAAATCTCACAACAGATTTTAAGTCAACAGATTTTAAGTTCCCATTACAGTTATTGGCAAAACAAATCGGTTTTGTTGATCCCATTTCATCTCAATACCGTGAATTTATCAGTCAACAAAATTTACCCACGGTTTGATTTTCTTAAGTTAGGTTAAAATTTAGGTTAAAATTTTTAAAAATAAGTTAATGCAGACAATGCCAACAATCATACTAACAAACAATTGTCTAAACATATGATAACTGATTAACACAAAAATTAATGCTAAAATTTGGGCGATCAATAATTTTGATGGGTTAAATTGTTGGTTGTTATCCAACCAAGCAAGCGAGGTTAAAATCAGCAGGATCATCACCGCTAAGGGCAAGGCCTTATTCACTGCCAATAATAAAGGTGAATTGAGTAATTTTTTTGGCAAAAAAGTTGGCATAAAGCGGATAATAAATGTTACCGATGCCATGCTAAATATTGCCACAATAAAATAAAGTTGGCTGTGCATAAATTTGTCTATTAAAAGTTATTACGTAAGGTTAAGAATGGGTTGAGTGAGTTTGCCAAAAATAGCGAGCGATAATCAGTAGGCTGCTTAATACAATTGCTCCTAATAACACCCACGATGGCATAAGCCACATTGCAAGCACAAAGGCGATACTGGCAAATACAATCGGATAAAGGGCGTTGGTATTTTTAAACTGTTCATAGCCTAAAATTACAAACAAACACACCAATGCAAAATCCAAATTTGGCACCAAATCATTTAAACCTGCACCGATAACCAAACCCAGTATCGTACCGATTAACCAATAGCTCCAATTTAACACGCTAATTGGCAATATCAATTTGGTGCGTTGTTGTGGAGTTAAGGTTGTTAGCAGCGAAAAGGTTTCATCGGTTAAACAAAACAAACAAATTAACCGTGCAATCGGATGCGTGGGAAGATGTTGAATAAGCGGTATGCCATAAAATGCCATGCGTAAATTAATAGCAAATGTGTTGCTGGCATGCGTAAAAAAGCCGACACCGCTTGCCAATAATGGAATGGAGGCGTATTGAGCAGCCCCTGCATACAAAATCATACTGGAAAACACCGCCGCCCAAGCAGGCAATCCTGCCGCCACAAACAACACACCATAAGCAACACCTGCAGGAATATAGCCCATTGCCACAGGCAAGGTTAATTTTAAGGCATCACGCCAGTCTAAATTTGATATCATGTAACGTAACAATGTAAATTTATTGGTTATAAATTATGAATTTAAAAAAACAAAAAATACCCCATCATTTGATAGGGTATTTTAACTTAATATTAAGATTTATTTAAATTGTTTGGATTAATGTCAATGGTTTCATCGTTGTAAATGGAAGCATTGCGATCTTCAAACACAACTTCTTCTTCAATAAATTCAGGTTTTACTTCGACAATAAAATCTTTACGGCTCATACCCATCCATAACGGAATAGCAGCGGCAATATAGACAGATGAAAATGTGCCTAAAATCAAACCAATAAATAACGCTACCGAGAACCAACGCAAACTTTCACCGCCTAAAAATAACATAGCGAGCACCACCAACAATACAGTTGAAATGGTCATAAAGGTACGGCGCAGTGTTTCAGTTAGGGATAAGTTGACGATTTGAGTTGGGCTAATGCCACGCACACGGCGAAAATTTTCGCGAATACGGTCAAACACCACAATGGTATCGTTAATTGAATAACCAATCAATGACAATACGGCTGCTAATACAGTCAAGTCAAACGGCCAACCAAACAGAGCAAACAAACCGACGGTAATAATTGCATCGTGAAACAATGCCAATACTGCACCCAATGCAAGTTTGGATTGAAACCGCACCGCCACATACAAAAACATACAAATCAATGCCACCGCTGTTGCACCAAAAGCACTTAAATAAATTTCGTTACCGACTTGACTACCGACGACATCAAGGTTTTTAATGCTTGCATTGTTATTTGGCAAATCAAGGGCTCTATCCAGTGTGGCACTTAATCCATCGATTTTTTCTTGAGGCGGTAAACGCAGCAAAATCTCTTTGTTGCTGCCTAAATATTGTACCGAACTGTCATGAATCTGTTGTTTTTGTAGGGCGGATTGAACTTGGGCTTGTTCAACCGGCTGTTCATACGCAACAGTTGCAGACACGCCTCCTGTAAAATCCAGGCCTAAATTTAAACCTTTGGCAAAAATTGCAATCAAGGCAACAAGGGTTAAAATCACCGAAAAAATTGCAAACGGTTTGGCAACTTTCATAAAATCAATGATATGCCGTCCGATTGGATTTTTTTCACCACCAAAATCTTGTCCAAAATCATCTGTTGGTTTTGGATTTTCTGTCAAGCTGTTTTCTAAGCCAGTTTGTGGGTTTTTTTGTTGGCTGCTTTGAGTGATGGCCTGATTGTCTGTATTTTTTTTATTGCTACTTAGGTTGCTACTTAGGTTTTTATTAATCCCTTTGCCATTACGGCGTGGCGTGCGACGTTCGCGTTTTACACTTTTATTTTGTGAAACTTGATAAACCCCTAAGTCTTGCAATTTTTGCTCGGCATTTTGGTTGTCAACGCTGTCTTCATTGTCTAAGTCTAAATTTTTGTTATTCATGTCAACTCCTTAACCAATGCTTAAACGTTTGACAGATTTGCGATAACCGTAAAAAATTTGCACCAACGCACGCGTAACGGTAACCGAGGTAAAAATTGAACTGGTGATACCAATTGCAAGGGTTACAGCAAAACCTTTAATTGGGCCTGTACCAATTGCAAACAAAATAAACGCCACCAATAATGTGGTAATTTGCGCATCAAAAATACTGCTAAAGGCGCGGTTAAAACCTGCCACAATTGCCGATTTTGGTCTGGTACTGCCAGTCAATTCTTCGCGAATACGCTCAAAAATCAACACATTGGCATCTACTGCCATACCGATGGTTAACACAATGCCTGCAATTCCAGGTAAAGTTAACGCCGATCCTAAAATTGACATAATTGCCAAAATCATCATTAAGTTAAACGCCAGTGCAATGTTGGCAATCAAACCGAACAAACGATAAAACACAAGCATAAACAAAAACACAAGCAAATAACCAACTTGAGTTGAGAAAATGCCTTTTTCAATGTTGTCTTGTCCCAAAGACGGGCCGATGGTGCGTTCTTCTACAAAATACATCGGTGCAGCCAAAGCCCCAGCTCTTAATAACAATGCCAATTCAGATGCTTCTGCATTGTTATCCAATCCTGTGATTTGGAAAGTTGATCCAAATACGCCTTGAATGGTTGCTTGATTAATAATGCGACTTTCAGAGTAGGGGGTACGCACCTCTTTATTTTCACCTGTTAGCGGATCTGTTTCAAAGCTAATGCGTTGTTTGTTTTCGATAAATAACACAGCCATTTGTTTGCCAACGGATTTTGCTGTGGTATTTTGCATAAGTTTACCGCCTTGACTGTCAAGGGTAATGCTAACTTGTGGCATACCATGATGATCAAGCCCTGCTTGGGCGTCTTGTACGTTTTGCCCTGTTACGATGGGTTGGCGTTCTAAAAGTGATTTTTGTGGGCTGTCTACTTCACCAAAAGAGTAACTTTCTGTACCTGGGGGTAAAATTTGGCTAGGGTTTGCTTGCCAATTGTTATTTTCATTGGCAACCATACGAAACTCAAGGTTTGCTGTACGTCCAATCACCCGCTTTGCCTCAGCGGTATCTTGAACCCCTGGCAATTCTACCACGATGCGATTTGAACCTTGTGATTGTACCACCGCTTCAGCAACGCCAAGTTCATTGATGCGGTTGCGCATGGTTGTCAAGTTTTGCGTAACTGCATCTTGAGAAATTTGTGCCAATGCCGTTTCGGTTAACGTCATGTTAATACTTGCGCCTTTATCACCAATCACAGGCTGTAAATGATAATTTGCCCCAAAACGGTTACGCAGTGTATTTAACGCTTTATCACGTTGTGCGTTATCGGAAAATGTCAAATTTAAACCATTTTTAGTACTGCTTAATCGGTCAAGCGTAATTTGTTGTCCGTGCAGTTCATTGCGTACATCTTGACTGGCTGCTTCTAAGCGTTGGCTGATGGTTTTGCTCATATCCACTTCCATGACAAAACGCACACCACCGCGCAAGTCAAGCCCTAATTTTACAGGAGCGGCTCCGATTTTGCGCAACCATTCAGGTGTAGTTTGGGCAAGGTTTAAAGCCACCACATAATTATCGCCGAGTTTTTCACGCAGAATTTGTTGGGCTTTAATTTGGGTTTCACCAGATTCATCGGCTATTTTTAGCAATGCTGAATTGCCATCAAAACTATTATTTGTGGTTTTGATGCCTTGAGCGTTTAAAATTTGTTCGGCTTTTGTCAACACATCATCGGTCAACACCGTACTGGCAGATGAACCTGTAACTTGCACCGCAGGTTTATCAGGATAAAGATTAGGCAGGGCATAAATGCTGCTAACCAACAGCACAATGCCAATTAACACATATTTCCAGATGGGATATTGCATAACGTGAACTTCTTAATCGTGAATAATAAAGGATTGTGAAATCATAAAGATCTTGCACAAAATATCTTAATAAACGAAAAACAGTTTAAATTGTTTGTTTAAATTGTTTTAAGTGAAACTATTTTAAACTGTCAATCGTTCCAACAGGCAACACCGAAATAATAGACGCACGTTGAACCATGACTTCTTGAGTTGCATTTAACGCAATCACAGCATATTCCCCTTGTGTGCGTTTTACCTTACCCATTAAACCGCCTGCAAATACAACTTCATTGCCCTCTTTAATGGCATCAATCATTTGGCGATGTTCTTTGGCACGGCGACTTTGTGGGCGGATAATCATAAAATAAAAAATTGCAAAAAACGCAATTGGCAACAATAATTGCATAAACATAGAAGATGCCGTCCCTGTATCCGCTGTAGATTCGGCAAATGCTGATTGAATAAATAACAACATAATATAACCTTAAATAAAATAAACAAAATAACTGATAATGATAACCGATTTATTGCTATTAATAAATAAAAATCAATATAATAAATAAAAATCAATAAATTTAGCGTGATTGCATAAAAAATTGTATGAAAAATTTAAAATTGTATGAAAAATTTAAATTGCCAAAACAGCAAAATCAAATCATTGATAAAACCCAACAAATTATTGACAATCATCTGGCAAAATGTGGTATGCTAGTTATGACAGTTGTAACAAATCATTTCTTTTTTAAAAAGTGAAACTGAATGAATAAACCAATTTTTACCACGAAAGTTTTTACCACGCAAGCAGTTTTTACCAAAACCATGCAAGCTGCCCTGACATTAAGTTTGGTTTTGGTTAGTAATTTTGCTGCAGCCAATATCAGCGAAAATGATATTAAGCAATTTGCCCAAAAAATGCACCAATCCGCCAACAGCAAAAACATTGCTCAAGTCAGTCGTTTGATTGGCGACGATGCTTTAATTTCTATCTCGCGACGCGGTGTTACCAGTACTTTAGATAAATCCAGTTATCTAAACCTACTACAAACCAACTGGGCAAAAGCCACAGATTACCGCTACACAATTCACATTAACAACGTGATCAGCACAGGCGATCAAGCAAAAGCCGACATCGTTACCACGGAAGTTATCAGTGAAAATGGCAAAACACTCAACATGACCACCACATCACGAGCCACGTTTAGCCAAACTACAAAAGGCGTGGTGCTAAGCCGTGCCATTAGTCAGCTAACCATTCAATAACCCAACTTTTTAATTTTGCTTTAATGATGGTTGGCATTTGGCATAAACATGTTTATAGCATAAAAATATTTAGCATAAAAAACGCACAAATCAATGTGCGTTTTTATTATCGTAATTTTTCATTAATTTTTTACAATACACTTTTGGCGTTTTTGTATTGAAATTATTTCTTTTTGCCTTTTGCTGGTGCTTTTTTTGGAGCAGGGTTTACCGCATCTTTTAAGCCTTTGCCTGCTTTAAAGTTTGGTACTTTGCTGGCTGGAATTTGCATTTCTTCACCTGTTTGTGGGTTACGACCTGTGCGAGCTGCACGCTCTTTTACTGCAAATGTGCCAAAACCAACCAAGGCAATGCTATCACCTGCTTGTAGTGCTTCACCAACGGTGCTGATAAAGGCGTTTAAGGCATCGGCAGATTGTGCTTGGCTTAAGCCTGATTTTTTAGCAATGCTTGCAACTAATTCTGATTTGTTCATAAAGATATCCTCTAGTTGTAATGGTACAATTTAACTTGTACATGTTAACTTGTAAAATTAACCTGTACATATGAGAACTTGTACATAAGATTTGACAAAAAACTAAAAAAATTTTAGTGTTTTAAGAATTATAAGTAAAGTTTTATCAATAAACAAGTGATTTAGCAAGTTTTTAAAAAACACATTTTAAAATTTTTCAAAAAATTGATAAAAAACATATTTTTTTGATAAAAAATTATCTCAATGGCTTATAGATTAAGGGTTTAAACAAAAATAAGCAAGTAAATTTTGTAATTTTTTGCCAAATTTATGCAAAAAAATTCATTTTGCTTCATTTTTTACCAAAAAAAACGTTTTTTAACGCGATTTAATCAATCTTCTATTGTACTAAGACTTTTAGCAATGTATTATTATGATAATTTTTTTGTTTAATGAGTGAAAAGCCTTGAATGTATCCGATGATTTAACCAAAGACAGCCAAAATCGCAATCAAATTGAGAGCAATCAAACCGACAATCAGATACCGCCAATTTCACAAATCGGCAATAATCGCACACAAAATCCACAAATTAACCAACAAACGTTGAGTAAAACGGCGTTGGACGTGGTGTTGGTGTTGTTAGAAACCTTGCTTGCGTTGTTGTTGCGTTTTGATGCAAATTTGCGCCAGGTGGTGTATCCGCTTGCACAACAAAACTTGGTGCTGTGCGTGCGCAGTTATGTGCCACATGTTACAATTTATGCAACCTTTACTGTGAATGGGGTTTTGCTAGACAGCGAATTACGCCCAAATCAACAAATCCATGTAACGATTAACGGCTTTAGTTTCCAAGTGTTGCAGGCGTTGTTTGGCAATAAAACATCGGTGCTTAAACAGTTGCAATTTCGAGGGGAAGCTGATGATGTTGCTAACGTTAAGGCGTTTTTTGCTGCGGTTGCTATTAGTAATGTGGTGCAAGAAATTGTTGCAAAATTTACGGATAAATCTGGTGAAAAATCTGAAAAACCGAAAAAAAACCTTGAAAAATACCAGCAAAAAATTGACGAACAAAAACAAGAAATCAACACCTTAACCATAAAAGTCGCTGAAACCAGTACCGCTTTATTAGAAGCCAAAAGCCAAAACAAAATCCTAAAAATCGTTCTTTTGGTGGCGGTGCTTGTTATTGTGGTGCTTGCAATTGTCATCATGCGATAAACTTAGGTCAATCAAGCCTAAAAAAACAACACACTAAACCCAACATGCTAAACCATAAAAACAAACAGACAAAAACAAACAGATAAAAACTACCGTAAAATCATGAGGTTGCTCAAAGACAGTGTTATTTATGTAGCCGGAGAGGTGCTGGCAAAAGCCACACCTTTTTTGTTGTTGCCCTATCTTACTCGCACGCTTGGTGTTGATGGTTTTGGTGAGTTGTCTTACTATTTGTCGCTTGTGGCCTTTTTGCTGATTGCGATGGGGTTGTCGCAAAACAGTTCAATCAGTCGCTATTATTATGTGTACGGCAAACAAGGGCTTGGCAATGTGCTTTTGGTGGGCGGATTGTATGGTTTTGTATGGTTAATGCTTGGGGCTGTGTTAAGTTTGTTGGTTGGTAATGAGTTGCTATGGTATTGTTTTAGCATGGCTTTTTTGCAAACATTGCTACAAAACCAACTCGCTTTACGCCAATGCCAAAAATTAGCCCTACATTATTTTGGCATTCAAATCACCTTAAGTATGACAAACTTATTATTAACAGTTATTTTATTTAATCTGTTTAGTCATGATGTAAAAACGCGCTTGGTTGCTATTAATTTGGCGTATTTGTTTACTTGTATGATGGCTTTTTTATTGGCAAAGCGCCAGTTTAAGTTAACTTTTCGTCCAACGTACAGGCGATTAAGTTTGGCAATGCGTTATTTGCTTGGTTTGGGTTTGCCCTTGTTGCTCCATGTTTTAAGTTATACCATGAAAGGACAGCTTGATCGTGTGTTGATTTATCAACAATTTAGCGAACATAAGTTGGGTATTTATGCAGCAGGCGTGCAGGTTGCCAGCAGCTTAAGTGTTGTGATTATGGCAATCAATACTGCAACCATTCCGTATCTGTACGAAAACTTAAAAAATAAACGCATGACTTTAGCTAAACTTCAATATTTTTTTTGGCTTGGTTTAGGCATGGTTCCTGTGATAACTGTCATTGCATGGTTGATACCCGAGGCGGTGTATGCATGGTTATTAGGGGCGGATTTTATTGCCAGTCGCTATTATACGCTTGTGTTTGTATTGGCATTTGCTTTGACGATACCTTATTTGGTGTTGGTGAATTTTTTGTTTTATCATGGCAAAAACCAACAAATTTCCACTTGTTCTGTGTTGTCTACTTTGGTGTATTTGCTCGCTTTGTGGCTATTTAGTCAAATAAAGTTGAGTTATATACCGTTTGCCAGTGTGCTAAGCAATTTGGCAATTTTACCATTGTTATATTATTTTACAATTAAAGTGAATAAAACCTAAATGAAACCCAATCTGATTATCTGCATGACTCCGCTTCAAGTGCTAATTGCACGCAAAATCATTGAGCGACATTCGCAGGATTTTATTGGTATTTATTTGGCAGAAACTGATAACGCCAAGCATCGTTTTTATAGCCAAAAATTGGCACAACAATGTTTACGCCACGCTTATATCAGCCTAAATACGGATAAATCAGCAACCAAATGGCAAAAATCACTGGCAAAATTGCAACAATTCACAACAGTGAAACAGCAGTTAATGCGACTAAATATTTGGCAACAGCCCATATCAACTGTGTTTTTAGCCAATATGGATTTAATTATACCCCAGTATATTTTAGCAAAAGTTAATTATAAAACGTTAAATACATTTGACGATGGCACGATGAATATTTTTCCAACAAGCCGTTATTTTTTACCGAAAAAACAACCTTTTGCCAAATGGTTGTTTAAAAAAATGCTGGGAATTCAAGCAGATGATCTGAATAAAATTTTGGCAAAAACTCAGCAGCATTACACGATTTTTCCTGATAAAACCAATATTGTTGCCAACCCAATACCGATTAATTTGTTTAGTAAAACTTATCAAAATTTAAAGACAGTTACTGCTACAACACGCATTTTGCTTGGACAGCCATTTGACGATATTATCGGCGAGCAAGCCTATCAAACCATGATTAATCAAACCATAAAGGATTATCAAATCAACTATTTTTACCCTCACCCACGAGAAAATAGCCGTTTTGATGATACATTGCCAGTGATTAAAACACAAAGTATTATTGAAGATTATCTAATCAATCAGCTTGAACAACAGTCCAATACCGTATTTGAAATTTACACTTTTACCAGTACTGCTATTTTTTCGTTACAAGCCTTACCAAGAGTCAAGGTTTTTGCGATTTTGCATGAGTTTTTGCAAGCAGATTTTGCCCAAAATTATGAATTTTTACAAACGCAAGGCATTCAGATTTTACCGGAACAAAACCATGACTAAATCAACGCAAAAACATGCTTTGCTCGTGCAGGCTCATAAAAATGTGGATTATTTTATTAGGCTTGCCGATTATGAAAAAAATCTCAATATTTATGTGCATTTAGATAAAAAATCTGATGAATTTACACGCCTAAAATCTCAAAATTTACCAACAAATTTTTACTTAATTGAGGAGCGAATTTCGGTGTTTTGGGGTGGATTTAGTCAAATTTTGGCAACCTTAACGCTGTTTGATAAGGCGATGTCCTTGCCTGAAAATCAATTTTTTCATTTGGTGAGTGGCGAAGATGTTTTGTTGCAACCAATTGAAATGATTGAAAAAAATTGGCAAGCAATTTACAATTTTGCTCCTATGATAACCTGTAAGCAAAATCAAAGCTACAATTACCGTTTTTTGTGTAACGCAATCCACGCAGATACGGACTGGCAACGACAGATTGTGGGTAAAATTTTGACCAAAATGCAGCAGCTTTTCGCTAAAATTTATCTGCTGGTTGTCAATCCGAAACCTGTGTATTTTGGTTCGCAGTGGTTTTCTATCACGCGATCTGATTGGCAAAAAATTTTACCATTTTTGCATAAATATGAGCAATTTTTTGTCAAAAAACTAGTACCCGATGAACATTTTTTTCAAACTTTACTAAGGCAAGAAACGCAAATTAGCCTAAGTAATATTAATAAACGCTATATTATTTTTGATAAAAAAATTAACAATGCCAACAGTCCAATTTATCTAAATTTTGCTCAATTGCAACAAGCCAAACAACAAGGCAACTGGTTCGCTCGCAAGGTCAATCAAGATGTGGCAACTGCTTGGTTGCTTGCTGATTTAAAACAGGAGGGCAGGTGAAATTTTCGGTGTTGATGTCGCTGTATGCCAAAGAACAACCAAATTTTTTGGCAGAGTGTTTGTTAAGTTTAACTAAGCAAATTTTGCAAGCCGATGAAATTATTTTGGTGTATGATGGTCAAATTGGCAGGGATTTACAAGAGGTTGTTGATGGATTTTTGCCAAAATTACCGCTCAAAATCATACAATTGCCAGCCAATGTTGGCTTGGGTAAAGCGTTAAATGCAGGACTAGAGCATTGTCAGTTTGAGTGGGTTTTTCGCATGGATACCGATGATATTTGTGTGTCCGAGCGTTTTGCCAAACAAGTGGATTTTATCAAAACTCAGCCAAATATTGATGTGGTCGGTGGGCAAATTATTGAATTTGAACAAGATTTTTTACAAGCAGATTGTTTACAAACAGATTGTTTACAAACCAAGAACGCAAGAGTTGTACCAACATCACACGATGCGATTGTAACATATGCCAAATCTCGCAACCCTATCAATCATATGACGGTGGCGTTTAAAAAATCAGCTGTGCAAGCGGTCGGCGGTTATCAGCACGCTCCTTTGTATGAAGATTATGATTTGTGGGTGAGATTGTTAAGTAAAAATTATCGATTTGCCAATTTGCCAGATGTGCTTGTGTATGCCAGAGCAGGGCAGGCAATGTATGAACGCCGTGGTGGATTGGCTTATGCCAAAAATGAAATGCAAATGCAGGTTAAATTTTGGCAATTGGGTTTTGTGTCGGTTTGGCAAATGATAAAAAATTTGGCAATTCGCTTGCCTGTGCGTTTGTTGCCTAATAGACTGCGTTCGATGATTTATCAAAAATTATTAAGAGGTTGTTAAGCTAATACTAACAAACTAATGTTAACAAACTAATGTTAACAAACTGATTATTGCTGTAAAGCACGCCGATTGGGGGTTAATTTTTTTACCATGGTTTCGCTAAGTGGCAAAATCTCACCACAAATCAGCCCTGCGATCAATTCGCTACAAATTGGTGCATAAGCATAACCCTTTGAACCTAAAGCACAAAAAGTCCATAAATGCGACGTTGTGCTAAAATCTGCGTGATACACTTGACCTACCAATGGTAAATAATCCACCGTTTGACAGCGAATGCTGGCTCGCCCTTGCCAGTTGTGCAAATTTTGTTGAAAAATTGCTCGATTGGCCAAATCTGGAATAAAATTTTGCAAATCCTTGATATTACTGATTAAATCGGCAAGTTTTGCTGTGGTGTCTAACGTATCGCGCACAAAACTTGCCCCAAGCATAACAAAATTTTGTTTGGTGTGGTTGTCATAAAACTTAGCACAATAACCGCCGTATTTAAGTGGTATGTTTGGCAGTGTTGCGGCGGTTTTTGGATCGATGGGTAGCCAAGAAATTTGACCGCGGCTGTGATTGAATTTTTTAAGCTGTGGTAAAAAATCACAGGTTGCCAGTGCAGTGGTTAAAATTAGGTGATCGGCGTTTTGATTCAAATCACTGTTGTTAAAATTTAATCCAATTTGTTGATTTTTTTGCTGAAAACTTTGTAATTTAGCTTGGATAAAGCGAATGTTTGGCAACGATAAAACCGCTTGAGCAAAATTTTTGGTATGGATTAAGCCAGATTTTGGGGTAAAAATCGCTTGTCCTAATGCAAAATTGGTGTGTTGTTTGGTTGCATTTGCATCATAAAAACTGGCAAATTCTTTAGGAAAATCAAAATCTTTGTTAAGATTAATGCGATTATGTACCAACAAATCCAAACAGCCTGTGGTTTCTAAAATCTCAAAATTTGTTTGGTTTTGTAAAGCTGGATAAAACCGGCAGCTTGCCAAAAAACCGATGGTGTGCAAATCGTATTGCAACCTATGCAGTGCGGTTAATTTTGGTGCAAGCACGCCACGAATGTTGCCAGATGCCCCACAGATTGGAGCGTTTTTGTCAAAAATCGTGATGTCATGTCCGCGCATTGCCAGTGCATACGCACAACTTAAACCAGCAACGCCTGCACCGATGATGCTGATTTTTAAGGGTTTTTTGCTGTTTTTTACTTTACTATCAGTTGGGTGAATATTTGGTAAAACAAAATTTTGAGTTTTTGCTTGTTTTGTGTGTGTTCGGGTTTTTTGTGTTTGCAAAAATGGAATTTTTGTCCAAAAAGGTGGAATTTTTTTGTTGTATTGAAATTTAAGTTGGTGCAAATGATGGGTGGTTTGTTTGGCTGTTGTTTGATTTTGTGCATCGTCTTTGGCAAAAAAAGCTGTTAGCATTTCACGTTTTTTACCAAAACCTTTAACTTTTTTTAAACAAAATCCTTGGTTTTTTAAGTTATTTTTTACGATATTTGCGACACTAAAAGTTGACAAGGTGGTGGTTGCTTTAGATAAGCGTTTGATTTGGCTAAATAAATTTTTTTCCCAAAGCTCACTGTTGCACGCAGGAGCAAAACCGTCTAAAAACCAAGCATCGACTTTTTGATGTCCTATGATTTGGCTTAAACTTTCACAAGCATCGCCAAGCCACAGATCAATGGTAAGGCGATCTTGCCAAAAATTCAAACGATGACAACCTGCTAAGGGCGGCGGATAATTTGCCAAAAGCTGTTGAGAAAAAGGCGCTAATTCTTGCCAAACTGCCAAGGCTTGTTGTAAGTCTTTGGCAGTTAACGGAAATTTTTCGGTGGTAATGATATGTAAATGACTGTTTTTATTGGGGTTTTTTTGGGTAATTTTTTGCCAAAGTTGCCACGTGGCCAGTACGTTTAAACCTGTACCAAAACCAATTTCAGCAATGACGAACCTTTGATAATCATCAAGATTTTCTAATCGGTTTTGTAAGTTATTTTGTTCAATAAAGACATAACGGCTTTCATTCAACCCGTTTTCTTTGCAAAAATAGACATCAGCAAAATCGGTCGAAACAGGTATGCTTAAGCCGTTGTTATCGGTTTGCCATGTCAAATTGGCACAAGTCATTTTACTCATTGATGATTTGCTCGTTTGTTACCAACCGCGTTTACGTCCAAGCACAAAAAAGCTCAACATTGCTCCTGCAATAAAGCTAAGCAAGGCAGTAAATGCGCCATAAATAAACAATTGTCCGCTAAAATCATGGGTTAATACACCAACTTGGGCGTTGAGACTGTCAATTTCGCGCTGTAACTCGGTATTTTTAGCCAATAATTGTTGGTTCGCTTGTGAAAGTTGACTGTCGGAGGGCTTTGTCATTTGGGCTAAGGTTGGTGCGTTTGGGTTTGCTGCTTGAGTGGTTGTTGAAGCGATTGGCGAATTGACGGTTACACTTACCTCAGCTTGGCTATCAGAAATTAGTAAGATCGTTGATAATAAAGCAGTTTTTAACAGTTTCATTACTTTTTCTCATTTAATTGTTTTTGTATGTTGGGGTTTAAATGATTTTTTAACACAGCAAATTGTCCCACCATAAAAATGAGCATGACAGGTATCCAACCATAGGTTTTAAAGTTGATCCACGTTTCGTTGCTGCTAAAAAAGGCAAAATAATATTGTAAACCGGCCATAATGACAAAATAACCAACCCAAGCCAAGGTTAGATTTTGCCAACCTTTGTTGGATAATTGAAAAAATTGATTCATAGCAAACTTTAATAAAGGTTTGTTAATAATCACACTGATGAGCAAGGCTATGGCAAAAACGCTGTTAATCACGACGGATTTCCATTTGATAAAGATGTCGTTGTTAAACGCAAGACTTAATCCGCAAAATAAGATGGTTAAAATCAATGTAACCCATTGTTGTTTGTTAAGTTTGCCTTTTTGTTTGCTAAAATGTACGACATACACGGCTAAAGTTGCGATCAATAACGCCCCTGCACCTGCAATGACGCCTTGGGTTTTGGCAAAATAAAAAAAAGCAACCAGTGGAATTAAATCAAGTATAGCAGTCATAAAAAAATCCGAATAATTTAATGTGGTTAGTTTACACATCTGTGCTAAAATGGCAAGTTTTTATTGAAAAAATTAGCATTGGGAATGACATAATGCCAACCGATATTGAAAATCTACTGAAGCAAAGTCCGATTTACACCGTTTTACCGTTTGATTTGCACTGTCATAGCACGCGTTCAGATGGTACATTTTCGCCTGCTGAAGTTGTGCAAAAAGCGTTTGATAACGGAGTAAAAGTTTTGGCATTGACCGATCATGATACGATTTTAGGCCTTGCAGAAGCCAAACAAACTGCAAAAAAACTTGGCATGTTGTTGATAAATGGCGTGGAGATCAGTTGTCGACATCGCATTGTTGGCGGTTATAGCAAAAAGCCCAGTCAGGCAGAAAAAGTCATTCATGTGCTGGGCTATGGTTTTGACAACCTTGACAAAATGGGTGATCGATTATTAGCCATTCAACAATCTCGCCAAACGCGCGGAAAGGCTATGTGTGAAAAAGTGGCAAAAACGTGTCAAGTGGATTTTGATGAATTTTGGCAAGCGGTTTTGACAGAAGCCAAGGGCAATCCACAAGCCGTTGGGCGGATGCATATTGCCAATGTGATGGTGAAAAAAGGTTTTGTAAGCGATGTACAAAAGGCATTTTCACGCTATCTTGGTGATCACAAAAGCTGTTATGTGGCATTGGATACTTTGTGCTTAAAAGATTGTGTGGATTTGATTCATGCTTGTGGCGGAAAAGCGTCATTGGCGCATGCCACTTGTTACAATTTAACCGCCAATAAAATTAGAAAACTGATTGCTGATTTTAAACAAGCAGGAGGCGATGCGATTGAATTGCCTCAAACCAACGAAGCCCAGTCTACTCGCCACATGATAGATAGGTGTATTAAAGAGCATCAGTTGCTTGTGTCAGTAGGCAGTGATTTTCACGGCATAACAAGCCCATGGCGGATTTTGGGTAGGGTGCCAAAATTACACGATGGACAAATTGGAATTTGGCAAAAACTTTGAGAATAATTCATCAGTTACAAAAATTACAAAAATTTATATAAAATCAACCGACACAAGGGCAAAACCATGGGCAACCGTTTATCAAAAATTTACACGCGTACAGGTGATGATGGCACAACAGGCATAGCAGATGGTTTGCGCTTGTCAAAATCGGATTTGCGTTTTGAGGCTATGGGTGCAATTGATCGCCTAAACGCCCAAATTGGCTTACTGCATGCATTGATTGACGAAAAAAACACGCTGAATGATAAAGATAACCTAATCAATCAATTAAGTATCATTCAACACAAACTGTTTAATATTGGCGGTGAGATTGCCTTGCCAAACCACCGCGAAATTGGCTATCTTGCGATTAATTCTGATGACATTGGTGTGCTTGAAAATTGGATTGATGTGTACAACGATAAGTTGCCTTATTTAAAAGAATTTATACTGCCGGCTGGATCTGTTGCTACAGCCAATGCACACATTGCACGCACGCTATGTCGCGATGCTGAACGGGTTTTAATCCGCTTAAATGAGCGCGATGGCAATATAAACTGTGAAACTTGTCAATATATGAACCGTTTGTCGGATTTTTTGTTTGTGCTTGCCCGCGTGTTGGTGCGAGCCGATAGCGGATCAGAAGTGCTTTGGCAAAAGAATTTGTAAAATTATTGACAAAAGATAATTAAATGGCTAAAATAAGTCGCTAATTTTTATTTTAAAATATTTTTTATTTTAAAATACTTGTACTGTTTGTACAAACATCGTAAAAAATTAGGATAAAAAATTGGTGTCGTGTATCCAACAACTTAACAGACAAAAACTTACATTTTATGAAAGGCTGGGCAAATTGTGCTTAGCCTTTTTTGCTGTTTATCCGCCAATCATTTATTCAATTATCCAATTATTCAATTATTCAATTTTACCTGGCTTTAGCTTTTTAAAACTGCAGCTTTTTAAAACTGCACAAATAAACAAGAGGTTTTTATGTTAAAAATTATTAATGAAGCACTGACTTTTGATGATGTGTTGCTTCTTCCTGCGTATTCGGAGGTTTTGCCAAAATCGGTGAATTTGCAAACGCATTTAACCAAAAATATTACGCTGAATTTACCGCTTATTTCGGCGGCAATGGACACAGTAACCGAAGCCAAAATGTCAATTTCCATGGCACAACTTGGCGGTATGGGTATTATTCACAAAAATATGGATATTGAACGCCAAGCCCGTCAAGTGCGTCATGTCAAAAAATTTGAGGCAGGTACGGTGGCCGATCCGATCACTGTTAAACCTGATGCAACTGTAGGCGAGTTGATTGCTTTAACAAAAGCCCATAAAATTAGCGGCGTGCCAGTCATTGATGACAATAAAAAGGTGGTGGGTATTGTTACGCATCGTGATTTGCGTTTTGAGGAAAATCTTAGTCAGCCTGTCAAAAACGTCATGACGCCAAAAGAAAAACTTGTAACCGTACGTGAGGGTGAATCTACTGAAAATATCAAGCGTTTATTGCACGAACATCGCATTGAAAAAGTGATTGTAACGGACGATGATGGGCGTTTAAAAGGGCTAATTACCGTCAATGATTTTTCAAAGGCTGAAAATAATCCCAATGCCTGTAAAGATGACAAAGGTCGCTTGCGTGTTGGAGCGGCAGTTGGCACGGGGGCGGATACCGAAGCACGCGTGGAAGCTCTTGTGGGTGCTGGTGTAGATGTGATTATTGTAGATACTGCACATGGACATTCAAAGGGCGTGATTGATCGTGTCAGTTGGGTTAAAAAAAATTTCCCACAAGTGCAAGTTATCGGTGGTAATATTGCAACAGGCAATGCTGCGCTTGCACTTTATGATGCAGGGGCAGATGCGGTCAAAGTTGGCATTGGGCCTGGTTCAATTTGTACCACGCGTATTGTTGCAGGGGTTGGTGTGCCACAAATTTCAGCAATTGACAATGTGGCAAATGCTTTAAAGGGCAGTATTCCACTGATTGCTGATGGCGGTATTCGCTTTAGTGGTGATATGGCAAAGGCAATAGCAGCAGGGGCAAGTTGTATTATGGTTGGCAGTTTGTTGGCCGGTACAGAAGAAGCGCCGGGTGATGTGGAGCTGTTTCAGGGGCGCTATTATAAGGCCTATCGTGGTATGGGATCGCTTGGGGCGATGAGTGGTTCTAATGGATCATCGGATCGTTATTTTCAAGATGCCAAAGACGGTGTGGAAAAACTTGTGCCAGAGGGTATCGAAGGACGTGTGCCTTACAAAGGCCCTGTTGCAGGCATTGTCAATCAAATGGTTGGTGGCTTGCGTTCAAGCATGGGTTATACAGGGTGTGCAACCATTGAAGAAATGTGGTCAAAACCTGAATTTGTGCGAGTAACATCGGCAGGCATGAAAGAATCGCATGTTCATGATGTGCAAATTACCAAAGAAGCACCAAATTATCGTCAAGGTTAATCATCTAAATGATTAATACAATCACCTAAATGATTGATACAACTTGTTTAACAAAAAACGCTCTAAGATTTAGGGCGTTTTAGGCTATGGTTTAAAGATAATTTTATGATTTAAAGATAGCTTTATGGTTTAAAGACAGTTAACAGCCAAGCGTTATGCTTGATTTAAACAGGCAATTGCCAATCAATTGGACTTTTACCGTGCGACATCAGATAGTCATTGGTTTTGGAGAAAGGTTGTGTGCCAAAAAAACCGCCACGATTTGCCCCCAAAGGCGATGGGTGAGTTGCTGTTAAAATCAGATGTTTTTGTGGGTTAATAAAACGCCCTTTTTTTTGAGCATATGCTCCCCACAAAATAAACACACAATGCTCGCAGTTTTCATTGACGGCATCAATCACCGCATCGGTGAATTGTTCCCAACCAATACCTTGATGACTGCCTGCGTGTCCTGCTTCTACGCTTAAGATACTGTTAAGCAACAATACACCTTGTTTTGCCCAATGCGTTAAATCACCGTGGACAGCAGGCGTGATCTTTAAATCAGCTGACAATTCTTTTAAGATATTTTGTAGACTTGGTGGTTTTGGAATTGTTTTTGGCACACTAAATGACAGCCCCATTGCTTGGCCGGCACCATGATACGGATCTTGCCCCAAAATCACCACTTTTACCTGTGATAACGGCGTTAAATCAAAGGCGTTAAACATTAATTTTGCAGGCGGATAGATTTCTTTTTTTGCAGCGTATTGGTTTTTTAAAAATTGGCGAATATTTGCCATGTTGGTTGAGGTTAGTGTATGGGCTAAGGCATTTTTCCAATCTTTTGGCATGCGTACATTGGCTAAAATTGCTTGTTGTTCTGGGTTTAATGTGTTCATAGTTGTTATGTGTTCGTAGTTTTTGGGATTTTGGACAATGATTTGACTATTTTAGCAAATTTTACCAAAATTTTACTTAAAAATTTACAAAACTTAAAAAATTCCCATATCGCGACGCAGCCATGTAGCAATGGAAAAACGGGTTTTATGCGTAAGGGCGACTTTATGCCTTAAATCACTGTCAAATATCACCAAACGGTTGGCTTTTGGTGTTAAAATTTGCAATGTTTTGCTTTTATCCAGCACATGAATCTGTCCGCCGTCCGTATCCGCCCAGTTGTCATTTAAATAAAATACCGCCGAGATCACGCGTTCATCTCGCCCTTTTGGATTGTCGCTATGCCAATCGTAGCCAAAACCCGGTTGATAACAGGCATAATGGGCCTCGCTGCGTTGTATGCCTGCAAAAAATATTTGGTTAAAAAAAGCCCCCAATTGCTCAATACTGGCTAAATATTGCATGCCAATTGTGCATCTTTCATCAATCCAACGAATGCTATCACCACGAATGGCTCTGATTTGCTCTCCATTTGTTAAGTGGGCTTGTTGATATTCAAGCAGTCCGCTTTCGGTTTGTAATGCCAATAAATCAGAAGCGGCAAAGCAGGCATCAAGCACAAATACGCCCGTTTGGTCAAAACTTGATAAATGATTGTCGTTAATTTTGTTGTGCCAATCGGTAACAAACATGATGATTTTTCCAATTAAAAACTATCTAAAAAAAATTGCCTAAAAAATTGCCTAAAAAATTGTGTAAAAGTTTTCCAAAAACCGCCGTAATATGCTAACATATTTGGTTAACCATTTACCAGTGATTTTGAGACATACATGAACTACCAGCACGCCTATCATGCAGGCAATTTTGCCGATGTGGTAAAACACATTTTATTATTACAGTTATTGCAACAACTAAGCCAAAAACCCAAGCCTTTTTATACATTGGACGCATACGGTGGTCGCGGACTTTATTCATTGGCAAGCGTTGAAACCAAAAAAACCGGCGAGGCCTTGGGCGGTGTTAATAAACTGTTGTCGGTTGACAATCAAAAAGCCCCACAAGCAGTACAAACTTATCTGAATGATTTGGCTTATGCTCGCAAATTTTATGACAAATATGTGTACACAGGTTCACCGTGGTTTATTGCACGTCATATCCAAAAACAGCAAGCAGCAACAGGCATTAAAAACCGTGCCGATGCTTTTGAGTTTAAAGCCGATGAGTACGATGCACTAAATTATCAATTGCACCAATTGCCAATTGGTATTGCCCATCGCAATGCGTATGAGGGGATTTTGGCGGTCATTCCGCCGTTAGAAAAACGTGGGTTGATTTTGATCGATCCGCCGTTTGAGCAAGAGCATAGGGATTTTTCTGCATTGGTGGATTTGTTACAAAAAGCCCACAAAAAATGGCCAACGGGGATTTTTGCCTTGTGGTATCCGATTAAAAATATGGAAGCGGTGGCATTGTTTTACAAAAAAATGAAACGCACAGGTATTAAAAAACAACTGATTTGTGAATTAAATATTTATCCAACCGATTTGCCAATGGGCTTAAACGGGACGGGCATGTTGATTGTTAATCCACCTTATCAATTTGACAAACATGCTGATGAAATTTTGCAATATTTACAGCCGATTTTGCAACATGCAGATAGCCCTAAGATACCAGACGATCAAAAAGTGAACGTAACGTGGTTGGTTGGCGAATGACTGGTTGATAAATAACTGGTTGGTAAATAACTGATTGATAAATAACGTTGATAAATAACTATGTACAATATCTTATAAAACCATTTAAAAAAATACAACAAATAGACTGCATATGCCAAAACATGAAACCCAATATGATGCTCAACACGAAAAACCGCTTGATTATGACACAGATGGCTTAACCATTGAGGTGATCGAAAGCGAACAAGTGGCCGATAAAAAAGTGGTAAAAAAAGGCGTGTATCTGATTCCAAATTCATTTACATTGTTATCCCTGTTGGCCGGTTTTTATGCGATTATTAGTAGCGCCCAAGGGCATTTTATGACGGCGTGTATAGCGATTTTTGTGTCGGCATTTTTGGACGGTATGGACGGGCGTGCTGCCAGAATGTTAAAGGCACAAAGTGCGTTTGGAGAGCAGTTGGATAGTTTGGCAGATTGTGTGGCTTTTGGTCTTACGCCTGCGGTATTGATTTATCATTATACATTGCAATCACTTGGGCGGATTGGCATTGCTTGTGCGTTTGTGTATTTAGCTTGTGCGGTGTTGCGTTTGGCGCGGTTTAATGTGCAAATTGGCGTGGTGGATAAAAAATATTTTATCGGTGTTGCCAGTCCGTTGGCGGCGATTTTAATTGCAACTTTTATTATGGTCAATATGGATTGGCAAGCGGTGTTGCCTCGCATGGGTATAACCTTTGCTGTGATGGCGGCGGTGTGGTCGGTGGCGGTTGGATTGTTAATGGTGAGTAATATCAAATATTACAGTTTTAAGGAATTTGACAAACAACGCGTACCGTTTGTGGCGTTAATTGTGCTTGTGTTTGTGCTTGGTATCGTGCTGTATGACATACCAGCAGGTTTGCTTGCGATCGGGGTGATTTATGCACTAAGCGGTATTGTATCGGCTGTTTTAGAAAAAATTAACCAAAAACGCTAAGCAAAAACACACTAAGCAAAAACACGCTAAGCAAAATAATGCCAACCCGTCTTAATTTTTGATTTTTTTTGGTTTTTATGGTAGATTGTTTTAAACTTTTAACCAACAAAAATAAGGCTTAGATATGACATCAACCATGACACCAACAAGCAAACCCACTTTACAAACTGTGTTAAACCACCGCTCTATCCGTAAATTTACCGATCAACCGATCGGTGATGATTTGCTAAATACCTTGTATACGGCAGGCATGGCAGGTTCAACCTCAGGCTATTTGCAATCGGCAAGCATCATTCGGATAACCGATAAAACAATGCGCCACCAAATCCGCCGTATTTGTGCTGAAGCCCAAGATGCAAAAGAGGGTGAAAAATACGGACATGCTTATGTGGAGCACAGCCCTGAATTTTTTGTGTTTTGTATGGATAGCAACCGCCATCAAACTTTGTTGCCTGATGCTCAAATTGACTGGACGGAAGTGGTGCTTGTTGGAGCAGTTGATGCCACGATCATTGCTCAAAATATGCTAATTAGTGCAGAAAGTTTGGGTCTTGGCGGTGTGTATATTGGCAGTGTGCGCAATGATATTGCCAAAATCAGCGAGTTGTTAAAATTGCCACAAGGGGTTGTGCCTTTGTTTGGCATGTGTTTGGGTTATCCTGATCAAGATCCTGCAATGCGTCCGCGTTTACCAAATTCACTCATCGTATCTGAAAACCATTATAAGCCTGCCACGGTTGAGCAACTTGAAGCCTTTAACGATACGGTAAAAGACTACTACCAAACCTTACGCAATGGCAGTGATATGGATTGGATTTCACAAATCAAAAATTACCTGGCAAAACCATCTCGTCCAGAAGTATTGCCTTACCTAAACAAACAAGGCTTTGCCAAACGTTAATTGCTAATTAATTATTAGCCAATCTTAACACCATTTAAACTTAGGATAACATAAACTTAGGATAACAAATTTAGGATAACAAAGTTGCTATCCTAAATTTACCATTTTTCCAACCAAATTTCTAACCAAATTAAATATTTTTAATAAAATCGTTAATTTGTTGTGCTTGTTCGCTTGCATTGCCTGTATAATTTGCAGGGGTTAGCTCTGCTAAGCGTTTGCGATCGTTTTCTGGTACGGCGGTTAATTCGCTGCCATTTACAAAATCTTGCATGGTTTTTTTGGTCATTTGTTGTCCGCGCGTTAAGGCTTTTAATTTTTCGTATGGTTTTTCAACGTTGTAGCGACGCATGACGGTTTGAATGGGTTCGGCAAGCACCTCTTGGGCGTTATCCAAATCTTCACTCAAGCGATTGGCATTTAATTCCAATTTGTCAATGCCTTTTAAACACGCTTCAAAAGCAATTAAGCTTTGAGCAAAACCAACACCCATGTTGCGTAGAGCGGTTGAATCGGTTAAATCGCGTTGCCAACGTGAAATTGGCAATTTTTCACCCAAATGTGCAAGCATGGCATTTGCGATGCCTAAATTTCCCTCGGAATTTTCAAAATCAATCGGATTAACCTTGTGTGGCATGGTTGATGAACCGACCTCACCTTCTTTTAATTTTTGTTTAAAATAGCCAAGCGAAATATAGCCCCATATATCACGGTTAAAGTCAAGCAAAATCGTGTTAAAACGGCGTAGGGCATCAAACAACTCTGCCATATAATCGTGCGGTTCGATTTGTGTGGTGTAGGGGTTGAATGTCAGATCAAGGCTTTCTACAAAGTTTTTGGCGTGTTCTGCCCAGTTAATTTCAGGATATGCTGCCAAATGGGCATTGTAATTGCCTACTGCTCCGTTGATTTTACCAAGCAAGGCTACTTGCTTAAACTGCTTTAATTGACGTGCCAAACGATACGCTGTATTTGCCATTTCTTTGCCTAAAGTGGTAGGGCTTGCAGTTTGGCCGTGCGTGCGTGATAACATGGGGGTATCGCCAAATTTATTGGCAAGACTTGCAATGTTGTCAACCAATTGTTCCATTGAGTTTATCAGCACATCACGACCTGATTTTAACATCAGTGCATGGGATAAGTTGTTAATGTCTTCAGAGGTGCAGGCAAAATGAATAAATTCCCCTGCGTTTTTAAGCTCATCAATATTGGCAATTTGTTCTTTTAAAAAATATTCTACCGCTTTAACATCGTGATTGGTGGTGCGTTCAATTTCTTTAATACGCTCGGCATCAGTTTGAGAAAAGTTTGTGATGATTGCATCTAATTTGTCATCAGCTTGTTGTGAAAGGGGTTTTAACTCGTTGATCTGTGGGTGTTTGGCAAGGGCTTGTAGCCAACGAATTTCTACTGTTACGCGAGCGTGGATTAAGCCAAACTCTGAAAGATAAGGGCGTAAGGCGTTACATTTATTGGCATAACGGCCATCAAGGGGCGAAAGGGCGGTTAAAGTGTTCATAAAAATTCCTTAAAAGACAACTGTTAAAAAGACAACTGAACGAAAAGATCACTCAAAAAACAAATCATTATAGCAGTTTTTGGCTGATTTTGGTATTTGAAATGTTAAGGTTGTTGGCTTAAGGTTGTCTAAAAGCCACCAATTGCATGTGCGGATACGGCGTTAAAATGCCTTCATTGTCAAGGGCTTGTTTAATTGCTTCGCGCATATTTTCCTTGATAACAGGCATTCTGGCAACGTGTGGTGGATTGACCCAAAAACGCACAATAAAATGCACGCCAAAATCACCAATTTTATCCACTGTGGCACTTGGTGCTGGGCGTTGGTTAATTTCTTTGACGTCTTTTAAAATAACCAAAATCACCTCGCGGGCTTGTTCGATATCGGTTTCTAGCGAAATGCGCACATCGATATCAAACCGAATGAGGCTTTTTGAGGTTAAATTTACCACTTCTGCTGAAGCCACTGTTGAGTTTGGAAAAATCACCGTGATGTTGTCGCGTGTCAAAATTTGCGTGGTGCGTAAGGCGATCTGCACAACTTTGCCTTCTTTGCCATTGATATTGACCCAATCACCGACCTGAAACGATTGTTCCACCAAAATGGTAATGCCTGCGATAAAGTTTGCCAAGGTAGATTGAGCGGCAAAACCCACCGCAATCCCCGCAATTCCAAGACCTGCCACCACGGACACAATATCAAAACCAAATTGTGATAAAATACTTGCAAGCCATAAAGTAATGATTAAGACCGATAATAAATTATGCAACAATTGTTCAATGGACGCGTTTAAGCCATAATTTTTAAGCATTTTTTCCATCAAATAGCCCAAATTATACCAAATGAGATAAAACAGCACCGACCAAACACCTGCCTTTGCAGTGGCACGCACGGTTTCTGCTTCAAAATTTAACTGGCTCATCACCGCAAGCGTACTGGAAAATAACCATAGTAGCCGAGCGAATAGACGCATGATTTTATAGGGCTTGCCCTCTTTGTTTTTACCCAAGTGGCTTTTGCGAATAATCAGTACAGTAAACCAATACACAACCCACACCACAAACAAAAGCAGTAAAATTTTGACCGCAACGCTGGCAATTTTTGACAAATGAAACGACCAGTTGACGGCTTCATCTTCAATCGAACCGCCAATTGCTTGATAAAAATCAAAATACAAATCGTTATAAATTTGTTCAAAAAAATCTTTAAAGGCTTTCATAAAAATGTGTGTGAGTTATAAATTAATGGGTTAGCATTGCAAATAATTTTTCAACGTGTCCTTTTGCTTTGATGTTGCGTAATTCATGTACCAGTTTGGCATTTTTGTCAAAAACAAAAGTAGAGCGGACAATGCCTAAATAAGTTTTACCGTACAATTGTTTTTCACCGATCACGCCAAAATGTTGGCACAGCTGTTCACAACTGTCGCTGATGAGTGGAAAATTAATGCCTTTGGCTTGGATAAATTTTTCGTGGCTTTTAACGCTATCACGCGAAACGCCGATGATTTGATAACCCAGACTTGCAAATTTGGCAGCAAAATGACTAAAATCTTGGGCTTGGGTGCTACAGCCTGTGGTATTGTCTTTGGGATAAAAATACAAAATTAACCCTAAGTTTTTGGTAGCACTGTTTTTAGTAAGATAATCGGTTAAAACGAGCGATTGTTGTTCACAGCCTTTTGGGGTGGCAACCACACAGGTTAAACAAAAGTTTGGTAATATAATAGACACGAAAAACCCTCTATTTATATAAAATTATTTGTATAAAACTATTTGTATAAAACTATTTGTATAAAATTTGGTGTATTATACCTATGTTTATTCACGGTTGTAAAAGCATATTTGGCATGATTTATTGATATATGGTTGCTGATTCGGCAAATTAACAACAAATCAATCAACAAATCAATTATCAAATTTTAATGATTAAAAATTACCAAATTATGTTAAAATAACCGATTGATTGTTTGGTTTATTTAATTTTAACTTATTGTAACTTTAACTTATTTTAATTGTAACTTATTTTAATTGTAACTTATTTTAATTGTAACTTATTTTAATTGTAACTTATTTTAATTGGCAAATTTTATGACAGACGTTTCTAAGCGAACATTTCCCATCATTATCACCTGTGCAGATGGTTTGGAGCAGCCGCTTCAAACCGAGCTTACAAGGCTAAACATTAATGCGGATATCAAGCAAACAGGCAGGCTTGTTGCAGAAATAACCTTAATCCAAATTTATCAGATCTGTCTGTGGTCAAGGGTTGCATCGCGCGTGTTGTTACCGCTTGGCAAAAAAAATATCAATACCGATTATGATATTGCCGAGCAATTGTATACTTTTGCCAAAAGCATTGCTTGGACAAATGTTTTTAATGTGGAGCAAACGTTTGCCATTCGCTTAAGTTTGGATAAACGCGTGCAGGCCAATCAACAGTTTAGCATGCTTCGGATTAAAGATGCGATTGTTGATCAATTTAACGAAAAACTTGGCCATCGCCCAAATGTAGACAAAAATCCAGATTTTCACATTTTTGCAACGGTTAATGACAAACAAGCAGAAATTTATTTGGATTTGTCAGGCACTTCGTTGCACCGACGGGGTTACCGAGTTGCGATGACGGATGCACCGTTAAAGGAAAATTTGGCGGCGGCATTGCTGTATTGTGTGGATTTTCATGGTACAGATTATGATGTGTTCATTGATCCGATGTGTGGATCGGGGACGCTTTTGATCGAGGCGTTGTTGCTAAAAGCTGATTATGCAGTAGGACTTGACAAAGCAGACAAGCAGTTTGGTTTTTACGCATGGCAACACCATGATGACACACTTTGGCAAAGTTTAATTGTTGATGCAAGGCAGCGTTTTCATGACAAACTTGAGGGTATGGCACAAGGCAACATGCCTGCTGTGTTTGGTTTTGATATGGACGTTAAAGCAATACGAGCCACGCACAAAAATCTGGTTGCAGCTGGCCTTACACCGATTATTAACAAAATTACCTTACAGCAGCGTTCACTTGCTACGCTTAATTTGGCTCTAGAAAAACAAGCCGGTGCGTGGCAAAAACCGCTGATTGTCACCAATCCGCCTTATGGTGAACGTTTGGGCGAAGAAGAATTAATTAAGCCTTTGTATCAAGGTTTTGGCAAGCGTTTACAACATTTGTTTGCTGATAGTACAGCCTCCGTGATGCTTGGTGTGTTGGCATCTAAGGTGGAGCAAGCGGACACGTTACCGCTGATTGATCCAAAAACCTTGCGTTGTTACAATGGGGCGATGACTGTTTATTTTAGACAAGGTTTGTTAAATAAAACTTTAGAAAAGCCGTTAATTGAGCGTTTTGAAAAACTAAACATTCATGTAGAACAAGGACAAGATTTTGTCAATCGTTTGCAAAAAAATCTGCTAAATTTAAAAAAAATAGCAAAAAAACAACAAGTTACTAATTTACGCATTTACGATGCAGATTTACCAGATTTTAAAGTTGCAGTGGATATTTATGGCAATTTTGTTCATGTACAAGAGTATTCTGCTCCAAAATCCATTCCACCAGAAACCGCCAAAAAACGCTTTAATTTGGCATTGCAGGGCATTAAAACTGTACTTTTGGCAAATCGCGAACAAGTGTTTATTAAAACCAGAACCAAACAATCAGGCAACGAACAATATGTAAAAAAAGCCAGTACTGGCAAATTTTATGTGGTAAGCGAGCCTAGCAGTCAAAACCAACAAGCGTTATTTTTGACGAATTTTAGTGATTATTTGGACACGGGTTTGTTTCTTGATCATCGCTGTATGCGAAAAATTATTGCCGAAAATGCTCGTGGTAAAAATGTATTGAATCTGTTTGCGTATACTTGCACGGCCAGTGTGCATGCAGGACTTGGCGGTGCAAAATCAGTAACGAGCGTGGATTTATCACAAAATTATTTGGATTGGGGGCGTAAAAATTTTGCACTCAATGGCCTACCAGAGTTGCCAAATTATCGGTTTATTGCCCACGATGTGTTTGATTGGATTAAGCAAAATAGCGAGCAATACGATCTGATTTTTATTGATCCACCAACTTTTTCCAATTCCAAAAAATTTTATGGCACATTTGATGTTCAACGCGATCATGTTGCCTTGATCAACCGAGCGATGAATCGGTTAACGAGCGATGGTGTGCTGTATTTTTCCAATAATTTTAGCAAATTTGAGTTGGATAAACAGATAAGTGAGCGGTATTCGGTGGTAAAAATGACCGAACAGACCATAGGTTTTGATTATGACCTTAAAAAGCCCATTCATCAATCTTGGGCAATTTACCATAAACAAATCAACAAAAATGCGGTAAAATAAGCACAAATCCATTATGTCTATAAGGAATTTGCGATGAATTTGATTGAAGCGTTAAACCAAAGTCATAAAAACATTCGTTCATTGGGTGAAAAACTGGCAAATTGTGCTGATACAGAACAACAATTGGCGTTATTTGCTGAATTATGGCAACAGTTTTTTTTGCACGAACATGCCGAAGAACAAATTGCTTTTCAATTAATGGTAAAAAAAGACATTTCAAATCAACAATTTACCGATAAAACATTGCAATATGCAGTAGATGAACATCATTATTTTGAGCAGTTTGTGGAAAATATTGCACTGATGCCACCCAATCGTCCTGAATGTTATAAACTTATGCAAGAGTTGGTATTGCAGTTGGACAGTCATATGAAACACGAAGAAGCGTATATTTTTCCGCGTTTGACCGAACAACTCAATGACGAGCAAAACGAACGATTAACGGCACAATATTTGCACGCACTCAAATTAAAATAAGCCAAACAAAAACGTAAGCAAACAAAAGTTAGGCAAACAAAAAAGTGAGTTACGCAAGGGCAAAACTCACTTTATACTTATCACTTGATAAATCTTACTTGTTTATCACTTTTTATCTGCCTTTTTTAACAAATGATTTTCCAGATAATGAATATTTTGGGCTTTTTCGCAAAAATTGGGATCGGTTAAAATCATATCACGATGCAGAGGTATGTTGGTTTTGATGCCAGTGATAATCAGTTCATCAAGGGATTGATGCAGTTTTGCGATGACTTGCTGGCGAGTTTGAGCATGACAAATTAATTTGCCAATCAGCGAGTCATAAAAAGTTGGAATGGCGTAATTGGGGTATAAATGCGAGTCAAAGCGTACGCCACAGCCGTTTGGGGCAAATAAGTTGGTAACCACACCAGGAGAGGGCATAAAAGTCATGGGATCTTCGGCATTGATACGACATTCTATTGCATGGCCACGCACGTTAATTTCATCTTGGTGGTATGACAGACCATAGCCTGAGGCGATTTTTAGTTGTTCTACCACGATGTCAATGCCTGTGATCATCTCGGTAACAGGGTGTTCTACTTGGACACGCGTGTTCATTTCGATAAAGAAAAATTGTTCGTCTTCATACAAAAACTCAAATGTTCCTGCGCCGCGATATTTGATTTGTTCGCATGCACGCACGCACGCTTGCAAAATGGGGGTTTTGATATCGTCAGCGATGTCAGGGGCGGGGGCTTCTTCTAGTACTTTTTGGTGGCGACGCTGTAGGGAACAATCACGATCAAATAAATGCAGGGCATTGCCATTGCCATCACCCAGTACTTGCACTTCAACGTGGCGCGGATTTTTTAGATAGCGCTCCATATACACGCTGTCATCACCAAACCAAAGTTCCGCTTCTTGTTTGGCGGCTTGTACTTGAGGCAATAAATGTTCGATGCGTTCTACCACACGCATGCCACGTCCGCCACCACCTGCAGCTGCTTTTATCAGTAAGGGAAAGCCTATGTTTTTGGCCTGGGCTTCAGCATTGGCAAGGGTAACACTGCCTACCGATCCCGGTACAGTTGGCACGCCTGCTTTTTTCATTGCATGAATCGCTGAAATTTTATTGCCCATTAAGCGAATATGTTCCGCTTCCGGACCAACAAAAGTGAGCCCTGCTTCTTCTACGCGTTCAGAAAATTCAGCATTTTCTGATAAAAATCCATAACCTGGGTGAATGGCATCTGCCCCTGTGATCTCAGCGGCGGTTAAAATCGTATCAATGTTTAAATAACTTTGATTGGCATTGGGCTTGCCAATGCAGACCGCTTCGTCAACAAAACGTAAATGCATAAGGTTGTCATCGGCGGTTGAATACACGCCTACGGTCTGAATACCAAGTTGTTTACAGGCTCGCACGATACGAAGGGCAATTTCACCACGATTGGCAATCAAGAGTTTTTTTATCATCATTTTCCCTTAATGACTGTTTTTACACCAAGTTTATACCAAACTTAATTAATTTTTGTAGAGGGGTTTTCCATCTTATGTGATTGTATTTTTGGTTTGGTGTGTTTAAGCAACAAAATTTAAATAGCAATAAAACTAAGTAATAAAACCTAAGTAATAAAACCAAGCAATGCAATAAAACCAAGCAATAAATATTACAAATTTTAGGCTTGGTAACGCACAATCGGTTGTCCAAATTGTACCACATCACCATTTTTCACCAAAATTTCAGCGATAATACCATTTTGTGTGGCTTCTAATGGATTCATGATTTTCATTGCTTCTACGATACCAAGCGTGTCGCCTGCTTGTACTTGTTGGCCTACTTTGACAAAAGGCGGATCATTTGGGCTTGGTGCGACGTAAAACACACCGACCATAGGCGAGTCCTCGGTTGCACCTTTTGGTGTTGCAGGGATTGGAGCTGCTGGTGCTAAAGTTGTGGCAACAGGAGCAACAGAGGCGGTATTGCCAAGGTGTCGTTTAATTGCGACGCGTTTTTCGCCGTCTTGTACTTCCAGATCGGCAAGCGAGCGTTCTTCCATTAAATCAATCAGTTGTTTGATTTGGTTAATGTCCATGTATCACCTATGATTGTTAAAATTTCGGTTGTTAAAATTTGATGAAATGTGAAAAAATAAAACGCATTGTAACAAGATTTTGCAAAAATAAATAGCCCTAAATGAAAAATATGTTTACATTTGTAAGCCTAGAGGTGATTTTTTGCCAATTTTTACAAAAATTTTGCCCTATTTGTCCGATCAAGGCTGTATAAAAACGATTGTTTTAATCCGATTAAAAAAAATTTATGTATTATCGTATAAAAGTCCATGTTTTTTGCTTAAATTTGTGTTATTTTATGTTAACTTTAACCAATAAAAAATTTGGGTTTTATTTTTAAGTTTATTTTTAGGAAAGGAATTTGCAATGCAAACTTTTAACATGATAAAAAAATCGTTGGTTTTGGTTGGTTTTTGTGCAAGCGGTTTGGTTGCTTGTGGGCAACAGCCAGCCCAATCGACCGAAAAAGCTGACGCGATTCCAGCGGATAAAGTTGCCTCTGGTGCAGGTGGACAAAAAATTCGCATTGCAACCGAGGGGGCGTATCGTCCTTTTAATTTTACCAATACTGATGGCAGTCTTGGCGGTTATGATGTTGATGTGGCAAAAGCTGTGTGTGCTGAATTAAAAGCCGATTGTGAAATCGTAGCTCAAGATTGGGAGGGAATTTTACCGGGTTTGCTTGCCAAAAAATACGATGTGGTGGCATCGGGCATGACGGTTAGCCCTGAACGTTCGGTGCAAGTGGATTTTAGTACGCCGTATTTTAAAAATACCATGGTTTGGTTGGCAAAAACAGATGGCAAATTTAATCCAAAAGCAGTCAAAGGCTATCAACTTGGCGGACAGCGTTCAACCACGCTTGCTCAATATTTGCAAGATACTTATGATAAAGACAATGAAGTTAAACTTTATGACACCTATGACAATGCCTATATGGAAGTAAAATCAGGGCGTGTCAATGCGGTTTTATCCGAAAAAGTAACCGCCGCCGAATGGCTAAAACAAAATGCTGAAGGCAAGTTTGGTATCGTAGGCGATGAAATAGACAATAACGACAACATTGCTATGGCGGTGCGTAAAGGCGATCCATTAAAAGGCGAGATTGACAAGGCTTTAACTGTGTTGCAACAAAATGGCACGTTGGCAAACTTACAAAAACAACATTTTGGTCAATAAATTTTGGTTAATAATCAATAAACCACATTTTAATAACCTTGCTTTATAAGCATTTAATCTGTTTAACACAATCTTTTTAACACAACCTGTTTTAACAAGTATTTGTTAAATATTTAAACAACATTTAAGATAAAAATTGGACAAACTGATGAAAAAATTTTCTTTTGCACTAACCGCCTTGGCTACGTTGATAGGTTTAACCGCTTGCACCCAAAAACCTACCGAACATGCTCAAAACACCACCGAAAGCACAGCTGCTGACAATGATTTGCCTCAAATTCGCATTGCAACCGAGTCAAGTTTTGTGCCGTTTAGTTTTAAAGATGCCGATGGTAAATTGATAGGTTTTGAGATTGATTTGGCCGAGGCTTTATGTCAAGAAGCCAAGGTAAAATGCGAGGTGATTTCTCAAGATTGGGATGGTTTAATCACAGGGTTACAGTCGCAAAAATATCATGCCATTATGGCAGGCATGTCAGACAGTGCCGAACGCCGTAAAGTTGTGGCATTTAGCGATCCTTACTTTATCAATAATTTGATGATTATTGGCAAAAAAGGCGTGGATAAAGGGGCGGACGATTTGGCTGGCAAAAATGTTGCAGTGCAACGTGCCACGGTTGCTTTAGAGTATTTGGAAAAAAACTTTCCAAAAGCGACTGCAAAATCGTATGACACTCAAGAAAATGCGTATCTTGACTTAGAAGCAGGGCGGGCAGATTTGATGATTTCGGATTCTGCGCCTGCTTTGTCATGGCTTAAAACGCCAAAAGGGGGCAATTATGAAATTAAAGGCGAACCGATCAACATCAATGATAAAATTGCGATCGCGTTTCGTCAAAACGATCCATTGATTGGACAGTTTAATAGTGCATTGGCAACATTAAAAGCCAACGGAACGTATGACAAAATTCGCCAAAAATATTTTGCTGATACCAGTCTAAACAGCATGGCAAGCACGGTTGGTCCAACCACAACTGGGCAATAATCAATCGATTTAATTGTCAATGCTGCTTTGTTTGGCTGCTTGGCTTATAAGTTGCTTTGCTTGTAAAAATTGGTATAACAACTTAAAACACTGGGTAAATCTGATGATTTTATCCAGTTTTTTTAAGTTTTTGCAAAATTTTAGTAGTTTTTAACCACTGAATAACGTAAAATTACGCATTTAAATTTTTTCGTCATTTTTGTTGATTAGGTAAAAGGTAAACCGTTGTGTTAGATTTGCAAGGCTATGGGCATTTGCTGTTAAGTGGGTCAATCGTTACGCTAAAACTTGCGTTAACGAGCTTGGTGATTGGGCTGATACTGGGTTTATTTGGGGCAATTGCCAAATTATCACGTTTTAAAATTTTGCAAGTGATTGCGACTGCTTATACCACGTTTGTTCGGGGTATTCCTGAACTGTTGTCGGTGCTGTTTATTTATTTTGGTGCAACGATGTTGCTTGGGGCAATTTTATCCAAATTTGGCTATACCAAATATATTGAAATCAGTCAATTTTGGGCAGGGGTGATGGCATTGTCTTTTGCATTTGGGGCGTATGCGACGGAAACCTTTCGCATGGCGTTTCAAGAAATTCCAAAAGGGCAAGACGAAGCAGGGCAAGCGATTGGCTTAAACAGGCGTCAGATTTTTTGGCGGATAAAAATGCCTCAAATGTGGCGTTTGGCATTGCCAGGACTTGGCAATTTGTTTTTGGTGTTGTTAAAAGACACTGCTTTGGTATCGGTGGTGGGATTGGAAGATATTATGCGCCAAGCGGTGGTTGCTACCACATCAACGCAAAAACCTTTTACCTTTTATATGGTGGCAGCTTTAATGTATCTTTTGATGACGGTTGTGGTAACGGGCATTATCATGTGGCTAGAGTGGCTTAATAATCCTGCAGAGCGTTATGCCAAACGCCTACAAAAACAAGTAAAATCGACACAAGAGGTGTTATCATGAATTGGAATTGGCAAGTAATTATGGACAGTTTGCCAACTTTAATGATGGCATCATTGACGACGATTGGTTTGGTGATAATTTCTGGAATTTTGGGGTTGTTGTTGGCCATACCGCTTGGTCTGGCTAGGGTTTCTAAAAAATGGTGGGTGCAAACCTTGCCTTTTGGTTTTATTTTCTTTTTTCGCGGTACGCCACTATTGGTGCAGATTTTTTTGATTTATTATGGCCTTGGACAGTTTATTCCTGATGGGTTAAAAGACGGTTGGTTATGGACAAAACTGTTGTCAAAACCGTATTTTTGGGCAATTGTGGCGTTTACGTTAAATACTGCAGCTTATACCGCCGAGATTGTACGTGGTGCGATAAAAGCAATTCCAAAAGGCGAAAATGAAGCCGCCGATGCCATTGGCATGAGTTACGCACAAAAATTTAAACGCATTATCATGCCACGAGCCTTTGGTATTATGCTCCCTGCTTATAGCAACGAGGTAATTTTTATGTTAAAGGGCAGTGCCTTGGCATCGACGATTTCAATCATGGATTTGACAGGGCAGGCGAAAACCTTGATTGCCAAAACTTATGCCACGCTTGAGTTGTATTTTGCAGCAGGGGTGATTTATTTGGTATTGTCATGGGTGTTTATTAGCTTATTTAGAATGGCTGAAAAGCATTTTAACCGACATTTAAATTATCAACCGATCAGCAAGGTCAATGTTACCGCATAAACCAACATGGCACAATCCAATTGGCTTGGTTTTTAGTTTTTATAAGTTTTTATAAAATTGCCTTAATTTTGTTTAATGAAATTTGTTTAATGAAACAAATTTAACACGGTTTCATTGATGATAAATTGACGCACATCGGTGAGCATGGTTACATCATAATTATGCACAAATGCCACCGCCAATCCGCGAGCAGGATCGCACCATGCCATTGAACCATTGTAACCTGTGTGTCCAAAACCATCAGCGGTATCATGACATACGCTAAATATCCGGTGATAGCCTAAGCGCCAATTCATCTGTGCAGGCATGACTTTGTCAACTTGTTGGTTTTGTATGCTGGTTAATTGGGCAAAAATCGGCGGTGAGATTAAACCTGTGTCTGTTTTTTGACTGTGTAGCAAAGTGTTGTAAATTTTTGCCATTGCGTAACCGCTTGCGATAACGTTGGCTGCAGGAACTTTAGACTGTAAAATATGTGGTTGATAATAGTCAAAATGTCGGCTGTCTTTTGGTACAAGCGATGCTTTATAATCCGCCATATCAATGCCACGAATATTAAAATAAAGTTGGTTAATTTCTTGACTGTTTAGGCGTTTTTTGCTGTGATTATTGGTGTTGGGATTATCGGTGCTGCGATTGTCGGCATTGGTTGAGTTTTTTTGCTGATAAATTTTTTGCCAACAAGGATAACAGTCCAAACTTGCCAAAAAATCCAGTGTTGCATCGTCATCAGCGGCTAAAGTTGGCTTGGTGCGTGTGAGTTTTTCAATGCTATTAAGGTTTTGTTGTTGCAAGGCGACACGTTTTGGAATGGCGATTTGGTTGTTTTTATCTGCAGGCAGTGCAAAAAATACTTGATCTTTAATGCCAAGCGGTTCTGTTAAAAATGTATCTAAGGCTTGTTGCAAGGGCATGTGTGTGATAATTTCAATCAAACCGCCAAGTACCCACCCTGACACTAAGGCACTGTATGCGACGAATTTTTCGTTTTGGCTCGCAAGTTTTTTGGCATACACAGGCATATGGGCAACTTTGTGGAGCATGGCTTGCCAATCTTGCACATCATCGGTGATTTTGGTAACGCTGTTAATGTCAATTAAGCCTGCCTCGTGGCTTAGCACATGACGTAAGGTAATGTTTTGTTTGCCTTGACTGGCAAATGCTTGCCAATATTGGCTAATCGGCGTGTCATAATCCAGTAAACCTTTGTTTACCAAAATATGAATAAGCATGACCAATACGCCTTTGCCTGTAGAATAGTTTAACGACAGGGTATGACTTGTCCATTTTGGCTGTGTAATTTGGTGCGTTACCCCAAATGCCAAATCCGTTACCAATTTGCCCTGATGAAAAATGGTTAAACTACCACCGCCCGGCGGTTGATTTAGATCAAATTTTGCCAAAATATCGCTAAGTGTTGCGTTAATCTGTTGATAATCCATGCGTGTCCTTATTGTGTAGCATCAAAACCTGTTACGCTGCCAATAACATGTGGTTTTGGACTATTGACATCGTACACACCAAATTGGATATGACGGTTGGCATGATTAGGATTGGCATGATCGTATTGAGCAATAAATTCTACCTCTGATGGTAAAAAAATTGGTGATTTAAAATCCACATTGCAACTAAACGCCTTGGGTAAGTCGTTTAATTGTGCCAAACATTTTGCTTTTGTCCACATACCGTGGGCAATGGCTTTTGGAAAACCGAAGGCTTTGGCGGATAAAGGGTGCAAATGAATAAGGTTAAAATCACCTGAAATAAACGCATAACGTCGACCGATGTCTTCGGCAACTTGCCAAAATTGATGCAAATCGGTTTCATTGAGCGTAGGTTTTGTGATTGTTTGAACCGGTTTTTTGCCAGTTTTGGCTTTTTTTTGTCTTGACAAATAGGTAGAAACGCCTTGCCAAACCAACACATCGTTTTCATAGACGTGGGTGATAAAGTCAAATTGTTTGCCTTTGTCGTGATCTTGTAAATTGGCAAAACTTACCGTCATTTTAAACACGCCTGTGTCTTGAATTGGGCGGTGCTGAGTTACGCTGTTGTGAATATGCACAAGTCCAAGCATGGCAAACGGAAACGGCTCTTTGACCATCATATTCATTTGTAGGCTTTGTGATAGCACGGCAAAATAAGTTGGCGGAATGTAGCTGTTGTTGGCAAAACCACAAATTTTGCGATAATCGGTTAAATTGTCATGGTCAATTTGTAGGCTGTCTACGCTATAAGTTGCAACAGGCAGGCTTGCGTTGTTGTCTTTATCATGCTCACCGATTGGGAGTAAACTTTTGATGATATTGGCATAAGTGGTATGAGGTTTTGGTAATTGGCTAAAATTTTGGTCTGGCATGTAAGTTTCCTGTCAATCAATGGCAATCTTGTAAAAACGATCTTGGCTAAAAAACAATATTCTGGTTAAAAAATATTCTTGGTTAAAAACAATCTTGGTTAAAACAGTTGTGTAATAAATCTGCTTATTATAATCTATCTTGGCAAAAATAGGTTAATTTTTTATCAAAATCCACAGTTTTTATGGTAAAAATTTGTCAAATCTGTGCAAAAAAGTGCTAAGATAGTGGCTAATTTTGTCAAAATCAATGCTTAATTTAGGAATATGTTTGGGAATAGTTATGTCCGTCAATACTGTGCAACCGATTGGCCTGTTGTTAAAAGTAAGCATTTTTGTGGTGGGAATGTTTGCGTTTTTGCAGGTATATTCCATTCAGGCAATTTTGCCTGTGCTGATGCAAACTTTTTTGGCAAGCGAAACTTGGGTTGGTTTAACGGTTGGAGCGACGGTGTTGGCAATTGCACTGATGTCGCCTTTTATGGGCATGTTGTCTGATGCCTATGGACGCAAGCCGTTTATTGTGGCCGCGATGTTGGCATTGGCTATACCAACAGCATTGATAGGTTTTGCAGATAGTTTGGATGCGGTGATTGGTTGGCGATTTTTGCAAGGTTTGGCTGTGCCTGCAATTACAGTGGTAACGATCGCTTATATTGCTGAAGAATTTGTGGGTAATGCTGTGGCAAAACTTATGGCTTTTTATGTGGCAGGGACGGTTTTGGGCGGATTTTTGGGGCGGTTTTTGCTCGGACATTTAGAGCAGAGAATTGGTTGGCAACAAGGTTTTTATGTCATGGCTGGGTTAACCTTGATTGGGGCAATGTGGGTGGCATGGCAATTGCCAAAATCTCGTCGTTTTATTCCAAATCCAAATTTTGGTTCGTCTTTACAGATTTTAAAACAACATGCAACCAATCGTTATGTGATAACCGCGTGTTTGCTTGGGTTTTGTGTGTTGTTTTCGTTGGTGGGTTGTTTTACGTTTATCAATTTGCATTTGGCGGATAAGCCGTATTTGCTTGACAGTGGCGGACTTGCAAATATTTTTTCGGTGTATTTGTTGGGTGTGGTGATTACGCCAATTGCCAGTAATTTGACGGCTTATTTTGGAGCGGCTCGTACGGTGCAAATGGCGGTGATGTTGTCTATGCTTGGTGTGTTAATTACGTTAGGGCGACCGTTGTGGGCGGTGATTTTGGGTTTGACCGTTATGTCAAGTGGGGTGTTTATTACGCAAGCGGCAACCATTACCTATATTGCAGTCAATGTAAAACAAGGGCGTTCTTTGGCATCTGGATTGTATTATTTGTGTTATTATTTGGGCGGCACGGCAGGGGCGTGGCTGTGTGGGTTGGCATATACTTATGGCAAATGGACGACCACGGTTTGGTTTTTGTTGACAATGCAAGGTTTGGCGCTTTTGATGGCGATTTTTGGCATGGTAAAAACGCAATCAGGCAAATTGCACTAAATCCGTTGCAATAAACCCATTAACTAAATCCATTGCAAGTTAATGATTAATTTTTAGTAAATTTTGTTGTTTTTTCAAATTAACAAAAACCCACGATCCAAACAATAAATTCAAAACCCCCACAAGGGCAAAGAGCATAGGCAAACTGATTTTTAATAGATTTAAGCACACAATTGCAAAAACCGCCGAGCTTACCATAAATAACGCGTTAAAAATATTGTTCGCTCCGATGATTCTTGCGCGGTGTGTTTTTGGTGCGTAGGCTTGCATAAAGGCGTACAGGGGTACAATGTAAATTCCGCCGCTAAAACCCAATAAAAACAAATACAAAAATATCGGCCACATACCGTTGATTGCCAACAATTCATTGACGCCAAAAAACGCGGATTGTTCATTGATTGGTAAATTTAAATTGGTTAATGCCAAAAACAAACCTATCGCAAAAATTGTAAGTCCTGCGATGCCAAATGGCAATAATTTTAGGCTAACTTGGTTTTTGGTTAAGGTTTTGCACAGCAACGAACCCAAGGCCGTACCGATTGAAAACAAGGTTAATAAAAAAATAACCACGCTTTGGTTGCCTTGCAAAATCGTTTTGGCAAACTCAGGCACTTGCACGGTAAGGGTTGCTCCATAAAACCAAAACCAACTATTGCCCATAATGGTAAACCACATAATCGGTAGGCTAAACAGGTATTTTATTGCCTGCCAACTGGTGCGAAAAATATGCCAATCAATCGGTAAATCAGGCTGCGGTGCAGGCATGTTTGGTATAAAACGGCTGCTAAAATAGCCTAAGCAAGCAACAATCACCACAAACCCTGATAACCACCACAATGCATATTCTAATTGAGTAAGCATGCCTGCCACTATCATGCCTGTTAAAATTGCAAGTGAAGTCCCCATTTGAAACAGCCCATTTGCTCCGACCAGTTCGTTTTGGTGCATAGCTTGTGGTAAATAAGCGTATTTGACAGGGCCAAAAAAGCTAGAATGCGTTCCCATTAAAAACAATGCCAAAAACAATATCGGATAAATTTCAAACAAAAAACCAAGCATTGCCAACAGCATGATGATAATTTCACTGATTTTGACGATGTGCGTTAGTTTGGCTTTGTCATATTTGTCTGCCAATTGTCCTGCCAGTGCTGAAAACAAAAAAAACGGTAACACAAACAACATTGCCGCCAAATTGTTTAATAAACTTACGCTTGTGTTTAATTTGGCTGATGCCATAAACGTTAGTACCAAAATCAAGCCTTGCTTAAACACATTGTCATTAAACGCCCCTAAAAACTGGGTAAAAAACATAGGCGTAAAACGCTTACTGCCAAATAATGCAAACTGGCTATTCATAATTATCCTTTATTTGTGTCATCGTATCTGCTTATATTAACAAAAAAATGCCAATGGTGCGAAATATTTTGCTAAATTGTTTTGGCAAATTAACGCAATGTGCTAAAATTAAGTCTATTTTTTGCTAAGCCCTTGTTTGTTAATCCATTGATTGTTGTCTAAAATTTATGAAAAAAATGCCCAAAAATCCTTTTTATCGCACATCGTTAAGCCTTGCTATTTTGAGTGTCAGTGGCTTGATTTCACCTGTGTTGGCAGATACAACCTCAAACCTTAGTCAAAATCCGACAGCGGTTAAGCCTAAGGCAATCAAAGAAGATAAAAAACCAACGCACAATCAACAAATGCACAATCAACAAATTTTTGCTGCTGAAAATTATGTGTATCAAGTTGACAACGATGTCAATAATGACAATGCCAATAAAGACAATCAACAAAATTTTACCAATAAAATCGATCAGCACCTTGAAAATCAAACCCTAATTAATTATGACAATTTTGACCAACCGATCGCCGCTTTTGAAACCAAACCGCTTTTAAACAAGCCTTTGTTAAACAAACATGGGCTAAACAAGCCTGGACTAAACAATGACGACACTCAAACCGATTTACCCACTTTAGAAAAACCGCCACAAACCATCATCAATACTGCCAATTTAAATACTGGCAATTTACCCAAGCCAGTCAGTAACGCCGAGCTTAACATTAACAATCAGCTTGATCTGAACGGTGATACTAAGCAAAAAAATCAAGCACAACAAAATCAAGCCAATCAAACCGATGAACTAAACGCAACCGATATCCTAAACCCTGATGATTATTTACCAGAATATCAACAAAAAACCGCGCAATTAACAACCGAAACGCCAAAGAGCAAACTGGTTGCTGACAAACCAAGTTTGTTTAGCAAACTTAAAAACAAAGTGCTAAATACGGTTGATGGTATCAATTATATTGATGTTAAAATTGTCAATGCGGACGAAAAACAGCAGCCTGCCAAAAATATCAAAGCAGCCCTTGAGCAAGTTACCGTAGAATCGGTTGAGGATTTTAACGCAAGTCTTGGGCGTTTGCATCAAGTTGTAACCGCGGCGAGTGAAGCTGTGGGTTATTATGATGTCAAGGCAAGTTTTAAACACGTTGGCGGTGATGACATTGAGGTGAGTTTAGAAATTGGCAAGCCTGTTACGGTGCAACATCGCTTGTTGGATATTCGTGGTGATGGGGCAGATGGTGAACAAGCGTTGCCTGTGTATCATACCATTGAACAAGAGGGCTTGCCACGCATCGGTGATGTGTTTGATCATGGCGTGTATGAAGGCACCAAGGCTATGGTGGAGGGGGTTTCGCAGACCAATGGGTTTTTTGATGGGCATTGGCTAAACAGTTCGGTAGATGTGGTTTTGCCTGACAATGTTGCAGATGTGGATTTGGTATATGACACCAAACAGCGTTATCAATTTGGTGATATCAAGGTGTACAGTATTGACAAACAAGGCAATCTTAGCGATGATCCTGATAAATTGCCAATAAAACCCAAATTGTTGCAACAACTTATCCCTTATCAAAAAGGCGATCTGTATTACCAACCGCTTGTAACCAAACTGAATAATAATTTGGCGGTGAGTCGTTATTTTAATGGTTTAAATGTAGATGTGATTTTGCCCGGCAAAGACAATGCAGGCGTAAACTTTCAAAACCAAAACCAGGACACTCAAAACCAAAACAATAACAGTCAAGACAAACCAGACAAAGCAGATGATAAAACCGATAACCAAGCCAAAGATAACCAAGCCAAAAAAACCACTCAAAATCCCGAGGATTATGCTCCTTTAACCTTTAACATTGAAGATAGCATTCAAAAACGCCTTGATGTCATTCAAACCAAATCCAATATTTTGTTGCAAGCCCCAGAAGATATCGAGCTTGCTCCAGATGAAACCAACAAAAGCAAAAATCCGCTTGTGATTGTGGCAAATGCGGTAAGTGGCATTGTCAAAAAAATTGACCGCGACAACCATAACGATGCCAATCAAATCAAAATTTGGCAAGCCCTTTCAGGTGGTTCAATCCAAAAACTATCACCCACCAAAGTGGCACAGCAAAAATCCATACCAACGTACATCATACTGGACGCAACAAAACCACACGAAGCCCAAATTGGTTTGGGTTATGAAACCGATGCTGGCGTGCGTGCTGTGGGCAAAATTAACAACAATTTGGTTAATCGTCATGGTTATCAAGCGGGGATTAGTGTTGCGTTATCTAAGGTTGAGCAGGCGATCGAATTTACAGGCAGTTTGCCTTACAAACACCCATTGCATGACAAATTGACAGGATCGCTGGGTTATCAGCACAAAAATTCAGATGATCTTGCCAATACGTTTAAAGTGGATTCATTGTATGCCAATGTTGCACGTAATATTCACAAGGATACAGGGTGGAATCGCACCCTTTCGCTACGCTACCGTGGAGATAAATTGGCATTACAGGCGGGTAATTATAAAACCGACAGCTTGCCATATCCGTTTAACAACTATGCCTCAGATTTTACCCAAGAGGCTTTATTGTTAGGCTATGCGTTACACAAAACCACAGCAGATGATTTGGTAAATCCAACTCAAGGCTACAGTCAGCGTTATTCTATTGAAGCGGGCAGTGATCGGCTATTAACCGATACCAACCTTGCGATTTTGCGAGCAGGGGGGACGTGGCTGCACAGTTTTGGCAATGACAAAAAACACCAAGTTTTGGGGCGTTTGGATTTGGGTTATATTTATAGCGATAATTTTTATGATGTGCCTTATCGTTTGCGTTTTTTTGCAGGGGGCGATCAAAGCATTCGCGGTTTTAACACGGATACTTTATCACCAACTTACGGCGATCAGTCTTTTTTAGTGGGTGGCAATGCCCTTGCGATCGGATCGCTTGAGTATAATTATGCCTTTAAAGACGGCTTGCGATTGGCAATGTTTGGCGATGTTGGCAATGCTTTTGACACCACAGGCGAGACAAAAAACCGCACCGAAGTTGGCCTTGGATTGGGCGTGCGTTGGTCATCACCGATAGGGCCTGTGCGTTTGGACGTAGCGACGGGTGTAACTGGTAAGGACAAGCCGGTGCGTATTCACTTTTTTATTGGTTCGCCATTATAAGATTAATTTAATAAGGTAATAGTTTAAGGTAGTGTAGTAATGCTAAACAATCCAATGATTGACAACCATTTTGACAATGATGTGGTATTTATCAAAGGTTTAAAAGTAGAAGCGGTGATCGGCGTGTATGAATGGGAGCAAAAAATCACGCAACCGCTAATTTATGACATTGAAATGTATGCCAACCAACAACAAGCGGCAGCAACAGATAAGATAGAACACGCACTCAATTATAAAACCGTGTGCGAACGCATTGCGGAGGTGAGTTTGGCGAATAAAGTGGCCTTGTTAGAACGTTTGGCAGAGCTTGTGGCACAGATGATTTTAACTGAATTTGCCACCAATAAAGTTACGGTAACCATTTATAAACCCACGGCCATCAAAGAAGCCGATAGTGTGGGTGTGAAAATTACGCGTTATGCCTGATTTATAACCAACTGATTTATAATCAACTGATTTATAACCAATCCGCTTTTCTAAAGCGATAATACAGTGTGCCACAAATTGCAAAAATTAGCCCAAGCAACACAAAATAACCATACCGCCATGACAATTCTGGCATATTGTCAAAATTCATGCCATAAATCCCTGCCATTGCGGTAGGCACAGCCAAAATACCCGCCCACGCAGCAAGTTTTCGCACCACTTCATTTTGTCCCATGGTAACCACAGCCATGTAAGTATCCATAGCAACCGACAGCATTTCATTTAGGCCGTTTACCGCATCAAGGGCTCGCAACAAATGGTCATTAACATCACGAAAGTAAGGCTTGGCTTGGCTTGGAAACGTGGGGGTTAGATCATTTTTTTTGTGATTGATAAAAAAGTTACAAATATCTTGCACAGGCAAAATTACCGCTCGCATATGCACCAGTTGTGATTTTAATTCATACAAGTTGCGTAAAGTTTGAATGTCAAAACTTTGCGAAAAAATCTCGCGTTCCTGCTCGCGCAAATACCGCCCCAGTTTTTCGGTGATTGGCAAATAGTTATCCACCACAAAGTCTAAAATTGCATGCAACACAAAAATTGGGCCAAGACGCAGTTTTTCTGGGCGACGATGACAATAATCCTGCACGCTTTCATAACTGTGCGACGCCCCTTGGCGAATGGTGATGATGTATTGTTTGCCCATAAAAATTGCTGTTGTGCCATAACGAATGGTGTTGTCGGTTAATTTTGCTGTTCTTACCACCACAAACACGCTATCACTGCCATAACTTTCTACTTTGGCACGTTGATGTTCAGCAAACGCATCTTCAATTGCCAACTCATGCAAATCAAAGGCTTCTTTTACCTCGTGAATGGTTTCAGCACTTGGATCGTGTAGACCTACCCATACAAAAACATTGTTGTTGGTAAGTTCGCGGCGCACATCATCAAGTTCAATTTCGCCAAGTTTTTCTCCGGTTTTGCGTGAATAAGCAACACAATTTGAAACTTCATTGATTCCAACAAATCGACTCTCGTCCAGTTCAGCATCTGGGTTGTATTCAGGCGGTATGTTGTTGGTTTCATCAATCGGATCACCGTCTGCGTCTTCTTCGTAATCCTCGCCATAAATATAACTGTCTTCACCATGTAAATCTAAATCCAGTTCATCATCGTGTTCTGTATCTTGAATTTGGTATATTTCTATTTTGGGTTGTGATGGTGTTTGTTCATCGCTTATTTCATCGGTTGTTGGCTTAGGGGTAATCGTTTGAGATTGGTAATCTGGGTGATTTTTTGTTAGATTTTTTGTCATAACCAAACTCGCTTAACAACAATAAAAAATACATATTCTAACAAAAAAAAGCAACTTATTCTTTAAAAAATACTAAAAAATAAAAAAATTGGCAAAAAATAAGAATGATTTTGCCAATTTTTATTGGCTGTGCTACAATAAAAAGTTGCAGTAAAAAGTAAACGCGTGTTATTTTTCATTTGTTAAGTTGTTTGTAATACAGTTGTTTGTAGTAAAATTATTTGTAATAAAATTATGGTAATAAACCATTGTGGTAAAATTATTCTCCAATGTATCACCAAAATGTATCACCAAGCCAGTTTAAGCCAATGCCAGGGGAAAACCGTGAATACGGCAACCAACCAATTAATTAATCAACAAAACCCAGATTTTCAACATCAAAACGCCAACGCATGGCTTATGCCTGATGGTGTTGAAGATCTGTTGTCGCACCAAGCACTCAAACAAGAAAACTTGCGTCATGATTTATTAACGATTTTGACGGCGTATGGTTATGAGCTTGTCAGTCCGCCTTTGATTGAATTTACCGAAAGTTTGCTCGGTCATGCCACAGAAGATCTAAAACGCCAAACTTTTAAAATTATTGATCAATTAACAGGGCGTTCTATGGGCGTGCGTGCAGATATTACCCCACAAATTGCACGCATTGATGCCAACCTACAAAACCGCAAGCTGCCTATCCAATCAACGGTTGCACGTTATTGTTATGCAGGGCATGTGGTTTATACTTTGCCAAAAGGGCTGTTTGGTTCGCGTATGCCACTACAGTTAGGAGCGGAGATTTTTGGTGCAAACGGCTTAAGTGCAGATTTGGAGATTTTAAAGTTATTGCTTGCATTGTTGGATCACAATCAATTAACCAAGCGTTGTCATTTGGACATAGGGCATGTGGCTATTTTTCAAACCTTAAGTCAATTGGCCGATTTACCGCTTTATACCAAAGAGCAACTCATTGATTTGTATAACAATAAAGCCTTGCCAGAATTGGAGGATTTTTGCCAAAAACTTGCCAAAACCTCGCCGTATGCTCAAGATTTTTATGTACTGGGTGAATTTAGCAATGATTTGGCGAAACTTGAAGAAAAACTCTCAACAACCGCCAAATCACACCCAGTTATCCGCCAAGCATTAGATGAGTTAAGTGTGTTAATTGCTCATTTACAAAATTGCAATATTGGTATTAGCGTGGATATATCGTCGTTAAAAGGCTATCATTATCACACAGGCATGGTATTTAATGTGTATGTGGCGAATGAACCGCTTCCGATCGTGCGTGGCGGACGTTATGTCAATCCGTTTGCTAAGAATTTACGTCAGGCAACGGGGTTTAGTTGTGATTTAACGCGTTGGCAACAATACATTGACAATCCTAAAAAAATGTTGACGGTTGTACCGTTTTTGGCGGATACAGATTTGTCGGATGCCCTGCTAAAACAGCGTGAACAGGCAATTGATGCCTTGCGACAACAAGGGCAAGCGGTGATTGTGGCATTATCCGAGCAAGACAACACAACATTGGCAACACATACACTTGTGTATGCAGATGGCAAGTGGCAACAAAAAGCCTTATAAAAAGCATGTTGGTTTTTCAAAGTGTGTTGTGAAAATCAAAGCGTGTTGTGAAAACATTTTGTCAAGGTATTTTTAAAACTTTATTAAAAATTTTGTTAAAACTTTATTAAAAACTTTGTTAAAAACAATTAACCAAACAAAAGGTGAATGTTATGGGAAAAAGTGTGGTTGTATTAGGCAGTCAATGGGGCGATGAAGGCAAAGGCAAAATCGTGGATTTATTGACTGAAAAAGCAGCGGCGGTAACGCGCTATCAAGGCGGACATAATGCCGGGCATACCCTTGTGGTAAACGGTAAAAAAACCGTGTTACATCTTATTCCGTCAGGGATTTTGCGTGATGGCGTAACTTGTTATATTGGCAATGGCGTGGTGCTTGCACCCGATGCATTGCTTAAAGAGATGCAAACCCTAGAAGATGCCAATGTGCCTGTGCGTGATCGTTTAAGAATCTCACCAAATTGTCCGCTGATTTTACCGCAGCACATAGCTTTGGATCAGGCTCGTGAAATGAAGCGTGGTGGCAATAAAATTGGCACAACAGGACGGGGTATTGGCCCGGCTTATGAAGACAAGGTTGCGCGTCGTGCGTTGCGTTTTGCAGATTTGCTTCGGGCGGATTTTGCAGACAAATTAAAAGACAATTTAGAATTTCATAACTTTGCTTTAACTCAATATTACGGCGTTACGGCGGTGGATTTTGCCAATACGTTACAGCTTGCCAATCAGTGGCGTGATGCATTGAAAGATTTAGTAGCAGATGTAACAGGCGATTTGGATACCATGCGTAAAGCGGGCAAAAATTTGATGTTTGAGGGTGCTCAAGGTACGTTGCTTGATGTTGACCACGGTACTTATCCTTTTGTAACCAGTTCTAATACCACGGCGGGCGGTGTGTGTACAGGCACAGGTTTGGGGCCGTTATATTTTGATTATGTGCTTGGAATTACCAAGGCTTATACCACGCGCGTAGGATCAGGGCCGTTTCCAACGGAATTGTTTGATGCAATGGGCGAACATTTAGCCAAAATTGGACAAGAGTTTGGTGCAACAACAGGGCGTCCTAGACGTTGTGGGTGGTTTGATGCAGCAATTTTACACCGTGCTGTGGTATTAAATTCATTGTCAGGCATCTGTTTAACCAAACTTGATGTGCTTGATGACTTAGAACAAATTAATATTTGTACAGGTTATGAATTGCCAAATGGTGAAGTAGTGGGGGCAAGCGATGCACAGTTTTACGACAATGTCAAACCGATTTATGAAACGGTTAGCGGTTGGCAATCAAGCACAGTGGGTGTAACTGAATTTGACAATTTGCCAAAAAACGCCCAAAAATACATCAAACGCATTGAAGAGATCATTGAGTGTCCAATTGACATCATCTCAACAGGGCCAGATCGCACTCAAACCATCGTTTTGCGCGATCCTTATGATGCTTGATTTTTGGCTTGATAAAAAAAGAACGTAAATTTTGCGTTCTTTTTTTGTGGATTTTTAATTTTGTGGGTTTTTAAAATAAATGAATTTTGGGGAAAATTATGTTAACCAATGCGGTGCTATGGGCGGTGATTGTGATGCTCATACTGTCTTTATCGCGGATTCATGTGGTGCTAAGTTTAATTATTGGAGCGGTAACAGGCGGTTTAATTGCAGGCTTGCCACTTACGGACGTTGTTGGGGCAGATGACAAGGTTATCACCACTGGAGTTTTGACGCATTTTCAAAATGGCCTAAAAGAAGGGGCTATGATAGCTTTGTCTTATGCACTTTTGGGGGCGTTTGCGGTGGCAATTTCACATTCTGGCATGCCAAAAATGCTTGCACAAAAAGTGATTTTGTCTATCAATGCCAACCAAAACAACAAATCTGCCAAATTAAAATGGCTGTTGATCAGCGGTATTTTGGCGATGAGTGTGGCAAGTCAAAATTTAATTCCGATTCACATTGCTTTTATTCCGCTGGTTGTTTCACCTTTGTTGCTTGTGTTTAATCGTTTGCAGATCGATAGGCGATTGTTGGCATGCGTGATGACTTTTGGGCTTGTCAATACGTATATGTTTTTGCCGTATGGTTTTGGTGATATTTATTTAAACCAAATTATTTTAAAAAATATCAGTGAAGCAGGGTTAAATGTAACAGGGCTTTCGGTTATGTCCGCGATGGCAATTCCTGCTTTGGGTATGATCATTGGATTGCTTGTGGCGATTTTTATCAGTTATCGTAAGCCGCGTGTGTATCGAGATCTTCACATTGCAAATGCTAACACAGATTGCGATGACTTGACAGCAAGCGATACAGAACTTTCAAACATGGGGCGTTTAAGTGATAACATCAAATACCGTACCGTGATAGCTTTAATTGCAATTGTGGTATCGTTTGTGATGAAACTTTATACCGATTCTTTGATTTTGGGGGCATTGACAGGTTTTGGCGTGTTTATGGCAACAGGCGTGGTCAAATGGTCAGAAGCCGACAGTGTATTTAATGATGGGATAAAACTTTTGGCAATGATTGGCTTTATCATGATTACCGCCCAAGGATTTGCTGAGGTGATGAATGCCACAGGACAGATACAGCCACTTGTAGATGCCAGTAGTGAAATGTTTGCAGGCTCAAAAGGCATGGCCGCGTTTGCTATGTTGTTGATTGGGCTTGTGGTTACGATGGGTATTGGTTCGTCATTTTCTACCGTACCAATTATTGCCACCATTTATGTGCCACTTTGTATCAGTATGGGTTTTTCACCGCTTGCTACAGTATCTATCATTGCAACGGCAGGGGCGTTAGGCGACGCCGGTTCGCCTGCATCGGATTCTACCCTTGGGCCAACCATGGGATTAAATGTCGATGACCAACACAATCACATCTATGACAGTGTTGTGCCAACTTTTTTACATTATAATTTGCCACTGCTGATATTTGGGTGGATCGCAGCTATGGTGCTTTAGTTGTTAAAAACTGGTTTTAAAAGCCAATTGTTTAACAATGCAACAAAATAGGTAAAATTTATCCGTTTTGTTGCATTTTATTATTTTGTTGCATTTTATTAATTGTTAAAAACATTGTGTTAAAAACCAGCGTGTTAAAAACTATTTTTCTATAATTGCCACCACGCCTTGACCGCCTGCAGCACAGATAGAAATTAACGCACGCCCACCGCCTTTTTGATCAAGCAATTTTGCTGTGCTTGCCAAAATTCGCCCGCCTGTGGCTGCAAATGGGTGTCCTGCTGCCAATGATGAACCATTCACATTTAATTTGTTGCGATCAATTGATCCCAATGCTTTGTCAAGTCCTAAGCGCTCTTTACAAAAAGTTTCATCTTCCCATGCTTTTAAAGTAGACAATACTTGACTGGCAAAGGCTTCATGAATTTCATAATAGTCAAAGTCTTGTAAAGTTAAGCCTGCACGAGCCAATATTCTTGGTACGGCGTAAGCAGGTGCCATAAGCAAACCTTCTTTTTCGCCTGTTTTGCCAATAAAATCTACCGCTGCTGTTTCTTGGTGCGTGATATATGCCAAAGGTTTTAAACCGTGAGAGGCTGCCCAGTCATCGCTTGCCAATAGTACGCAAGATGCTCCGTCAGTTAGTGGGGTTGAATTGCCTGCAGTCATGGTTGGATTGGCATTTTTTTTGCCAAATACAGGTTTTAGGCTTGCCAATTTTTCAAGCGTAACATCTGGGCGTAAGTTGTTATCACGTGTTAAACCACGAAATGGGGTGATTAAATCATCAAAAAAACCCTCATCATACGCACGAGCTAAGTTCTTATGACTGTTAAATGCCAATTCATCTTGGGCTTCGCGACTAATGCCCCATTCCAAAGCAGTAATGGCTTGATGTTCGCCCATAGACAAATGCGTGCGCGGTTCACCGTTTTGTGGGGCGTCGATTAAATCTTTTGGATTAATGGACAATAACGCTTGCAAACGCTGTTTGTTGGTTTTGGCATGATTTAATTTTAACAAGGCTTTACGCAGACCATCACCGATTCCAAGAGGTGCATCAGATATCGTATCCACACCTCCTGCAATTCCAGACTCAATCAAACCGAGTGCAATTTTATTGCCTACAGCAAACGTTGCTTGTAAACCTGTGCCACACGCTTGTGAAAGATCATACGCTGGGGTTTTTGGATCTAACGCCGTACTTAACACGCACTCACGCGTCAAATTAATATCACGGCTTAACTTAATGACCGCTCCTGCAACCACCTCGCCCAAACGCTCACCTTGTAAATCAAACCGCTCCACCAAGCCATTTAGACTGGCGGTTAACATGTCTAAGTTGCTGGCATTGGCATACGCACCATTTGAACGTGCAAAAGGAATGCGATTGCCACCCAAAATAGCGACTTTACGGAAATTGTTCATAATTTATCCTTAATATTTAATTAATCAAAAATATCAAATTTGTGATTTTTTTTGTTAAAACAACTTTTGTTAAAGCGAATTTTGTTAAAATTAGCAAATTGTTAGTTTAACACAAATTTTGGCAAAAATTTAAATCAAAGCAAATAATAACAAAATTTTATACAAAATCATACAATCAATAATTTTTGGTTTTGTTTACAGTTTAATGACAGTTTTTTAGCCAATATTTGATATAATAAAAAATTTGATATAATAAAAAATTTGTAACCAACAACTTTTACAATCAAAACCGTAATAAGGATTTTTTATGTCAGACAATTACTCAAATTTTGTTCAATCTCCCATTGGCAAAAAAGTTGCCCAAAACCTTGGTTTGCCAATGCCTACGCGTTTGGAGCGCTACAAAGACAGCCAAGCACCGATAACAGGCAACGTGATTTTTGGTGCAAGCAGTGGTGCAACATTGACCGATAGTGTGGCGAAAATTTTGGCAAATATCGATGCCAGTGCAAATGCCAATAATGTAGAGATTTTTACAGCATCATCACTTAGTGAGACTTTTGCCAAACATGCATTAACAACCCAAATACCTGTTGCAGATGGGCGTTATAAAGTGGCGATTTTTGATGCCAGTGGCATAACTGATACCGATGGCTTAAAACAAGTGTATGAGTTTTTTCACCCAATTGCTCGTGCGATTGAAAAATCAGGACGCGTGATTGTACTAGGCATTCCGCCTGATCGGTGCGAAACGATCGCAGCATCGGCCGCCCAGCGTGCGTTAGAGGGTTTTGTCAAATCGGTTGGCAAAGAATTTAAAAAAGGCATTACCAGTCAACTGATTTACGTTGACAAAGATGGTGAAGCCAATCTTGAAAGTAGTTTAAGATTTTTTACATCACCGCGTTCGGCTTATGTGTCAGGGCAAGTGGTGCGTGTTGGCAAGGGTACGGCAGTCGGTGTAAATTGGCAAAAACCGTTGGCAGGCAAAACCATGCTTGTAACAGGAGCAAGTCGCGGTATTGGTGAATCAATTGCACGCGTGTTGGCTCGTGATGGGGCGTTTGTGATTTGTTTAGATGTTGCACAACAACAAGCCGATTTACAAAAGATAGCAGGTGAAATTGGCGGAGCAACTTTAGCCCTTGATATCACCGCACCAGATGCAGGGGAAAAAATTGCTGAAGTTGCCAAAAAACGCGGTGGTTTAGATGCAATTATTCACAATGCTGGGGTAACGCGTGACAAAACCCTTGCCAAAATGGACGAAAAAATGTGGGATTTGGTGTTAAATGTTAATCTAAAAGCAGAGCAGGCAATTGACGATGTTTTGCTGAATAATCAAGTGTTTAACCAAAATGCACGCATTGTTTGTGTGTCTTCGATCAGTGGCATTGCAGGCAATTTGGGGCAAACCAATTACGCGATGAGTAAAGCAGGCGTGATAGGGCTTGTGCAAGCTACCGCCCCACGTTTAAAAAATGGCATAACCATTAACGCCGTGGCTCCAGGATTTATCGAAACAAAAATGACTGCAGTTATTCCGTTTGCGATTCGTGAGGCAGGGCGTCGCATGAATTCTATGAGTCAAGGCGGTTTGCCTGTAGATGTTGCCGAAACCATTGCGTGGCTTGCTTGTCCTGCATCAGGCGGTGTGAATGGGCAAATTGTGCGTGTTTGTGGACAAAGTTTGCTTGGTGCTTAAATGCTTGGATAAAAAATGCTTGGATAAAAATAAAAGTTTGGCTAAAATTGGGTTATAGCTTTAGCCCAATTTTTTTGCAAATTGTTTGCCAAAAATTTAGCATTGTGCGAAGTTTTATAAAAGCCGTCATAAAAAACTATAATAAATCGGGTGAATATGGTAAATTATAGCTTTAGTTTATTCAATATCCAGGCTTAAGATGAAAACTTACGAAAGAATCCGTGAATTGCGAGAAAATCATCATTGGACACAAGAAGATGTTGCCAAAAAAATTGACTTAACCCCACAAGGTTACGCCAAAATAGAACGTGGCGAAACTCGGTTGACCTTGGAGCGATTGGAACAATTTGCCGATATTTTTGATGTGGATATTGCCCAATTATTAAGCAATACCAGTCAATTTTTTTACCAAAACAATAAAGACAGTCAACACATTTACCAAAACACTCAAGTTGATGATAACTTAAAACTGTATCAATACGAAATTGAAAAACTAAAATTAAGTTTGGCATATAAAGATGAGATTATTGCCAGACTCAATGAACAGATTGTTGATTTAAGAAATTTAAATAGAGCCTTAATTAAAACCAATCAATAAACCACTAAAAACCAAGCACACTGAAAATAAATCACCCAATAAAGAGCCAACCATAAAGAGCCAACCGTGTTAATTTCGCATCGCAAACGTCTTTTTGATCTTTGGCAAATTTGTGCCAAATACCGCCTTGACACCCATTTAAACCATGATGAATTGCCTGATTTGGCCATGGTTGCACGTTTAATTGCCGCGCATCCGGCTGCTTGGTTTGCCAAACAAAATGCCAATGGCGTAAAATTGGCGTTAGAAGAAATGGGCGTGTTGTTTTTAAAACTAGGACAACTGTTATCCACGCGCCGCGATCTTGTGCCACCTGAAATTATTAAGCAATTGGTGCAATTGCAAGACCGGGTTAAGCCATTTGATGTTGCACTTGTCAAACAACAAATTGAACAACCGGTTAAAGACGGCGGTTTTGGACAATCGCTTGATGAATTGTTTGTGCGATTTGACGAAATACCACTGGCGGCAGCCTCCATTGCTCAAGTGCATACCGCGTGCTTGCACGATGGGCGTGAAGTGGTGATAAAAGTGGTGCGTCCGTACATTCGAGAGCAGATTTTAGCGGATTTTGAGTTGTTGCGTGATTTGGCAAGTTGGTTGTCTGCACGTTTAGAGCCAGCTAGGGCGATTCATATCATCGATGTGGTGGAGGATTATCGCCAGGTGATGTTAAATGAGTTGGATTTGACTCTTGAGGCGGACAATACCATACAAATGCGCAATAATTTTTTGCATTCTAGCCTGATGTATGTGCCAGAAGTGTATCGGGTGAGTAAAAATGTGATGATTATGGAGCGTATTGAGGGCGTGCCAATTTCGCAGACAGATATTTTTGATAAACTTGGTTATGATAGGGCACAGCTTGCCAAAAAAGGGCTGACGATTTTTTTTACTCAAGTGTTTCGTGATAATTTTTTTCATGCCGATATGCACCCTGGCAATGTGTTTGTTGAAACCTTGCCAATTGATGCTCCAAACAAAAATCCGCGCTACATTGCTTTGGATTGTTCTATTGTGGGTGAGCTTGGTCAAGATGATCAATTGTTGGTGGCACGCTTGTTGTTGTCGGTGATGAATAATAACTTTGTTGGGCTTGTCGATGTCATTGCGCGAGCAGGGTGGATACCGCCGAACGCGGATCGCTATGCTCTTATGCGTGATATGCGTCGCACGGTGTCGCCGATGATCAGTAAGCCGATTCATGAAATTGATTTTGCAGGCGTGTTGATGTCTATTTTGGATATTGCAAGGCGGTATCATTTGGACATTCCGCCCCAGTTAATGCTGCTGCTAAAAACCTTGGTGCATGTTGAGGGGTTGGGGCGAGATTTATACCCTGATTTGGATATTTGGTCGCTTGCCAAACCGATTTTAACCGAGTGGGTGAAACAACAGCTTGATCCGCTACAAAAAATGCAACAATTGCGTGAGCAATTACCCGAAACCTTACTAAGTTTGCATGATTTGCCAAAATTATTAGACAACGGTTTACAAAGTTTGGCAAATTTGGGCGGACATCAGGATTCACAATTACGCGAAATACAACAAATCCGTGCCGATATGCTAAAAAGTCGCCAGCAAGACTGGGTTGCTTTGGCGGGTTTTGTGGGTTCGTTGTTTATTGCCAAGCAGATAGCAACTTTTGCTGTTTGGCAAATAAGCAGTTTGCTTGCACCGCTTTTTTATATCATTGCATTGTTGTTTGTGCTATGGCGGATTTTGTTATAAATTTTGTTGTTTATGGCGGATTAAAATTCTAAAATATGGTGTTTTTCCATTAATTGCTAAATCTTTATCATCGTCTCCGTGTCTAAATTTAACAATCTCAAACTGCTCCGGACAATATTTATCCAAAAAACTAATCGGCACGCCCATTACCCCGTCATAATCACTCGGAATGGCACTCGTTACGGGCACTTCTATGGCGTTATAATTGTCATATTGTTGATAGGCATTTTTGCCTTGGATTTTTTTATTAAAGCGTAAATTATCTGACATGCTTAATAATTGCAAAGGCTGATGGCGACGGCCGTGTTCTATATTGGTAAACCACATTCCACTCGCTCTTGCCATTACTTTATTATCAACAATGCGATATGCACTTCCTGATTGTTTTTCATTAATAAAATCTTTTTCTATTGCTTTTGGAATATGAAATAAAATATCAACACCCATTGGCATTGCACCAGACCATATTCTATTTTGTTGAATTAATGGGAATACTTCTTTATAAGTAATGGCGTTTTTATTTCCAATAATGGCAAATTGTTTATCCGCTTCCACAATCCAAGCTAAAAACTCTCTAAATAAAGAAAACGGCGGATTGGTAATAATAATATCCGCTTCATCGCGTAGTTTTTTATTTCATCGCTTCTAAAATCACCATCGCCCTTTAAATATTCCCATTCCAAATCGTCTAAATCTATAACGCCATCGTTATTATTGTCTTTGGTTAAAGTAAATATTTTACCCTTTTTGGTGGATTTATTTTTGTCAAATTTAGGGCTTTGTTCTTCAAAAAGCGTGAGTTGATACGGCACATCTAATTTTTTACTTTCGTGGGCGAAACTGGTGCTAATTAACTTTTTAATCCCTAAAGCGTGAAATCTTTGGGCAAAATACCGCGTAAAATTGCTCCATTCTGGGTCATCGCAGGGCAATAAAATGGTTTTACCGCGAAATACATTTTCATCAAATTCCAAATACGCGTTCATTTCTTTTTCAATATCGTGATATTGGGTGTAGAATTCATCGTTTTTGGCTTTTTTGGCGGCGGATAGGTTTTTGTTTTTGGTTTGGTTCATAAATTTGCTTTCTTTTATAAATTTTCTTAAACAATCAAGTAGTAAAACTTAACCACCACCAACGGCTTGCACCACTTCGATAACCATATTGTCGTGTAGCGATGTGAGATTAAGCTGACTTTTTGGTATTAATTCACCATTTATCTCAACGGCAAAACGCCCATTGGTTTGCCCCATGTCATCTAAAAAAAGCAGCAGATTGTCGTGCGATGTTTGTAGGGTTTCACCGTTTAATTGCACTGTTTTTAATTGCTCTGTCTTTAATTGCTCTGTCGGCATGGTTGTTCCTTGTTTTTAAGGGTTTAACGTTTAAGTTGTAAATGTTAACTAAGTTTTAAATATTAGTTAACAGCCGCCTTTTTTCATATCTGCTTCGCTAAGCGGGTTGTTGCCTCGTGTTGGACGTGGGCAGGGTTCGCCGTAATATTGACGATCGGCAAAATAGCTTGAACGCACCATTGGATTGGCCCAAATGTTGGCAAAACCCAGTTTTTTTCCGTAAGCGGTGTAGCGATCAAACTCATCAGGGTGTACAAAACGGTCAACAGGTGCGTGGGATTTGCTTGGTTGCAAGTATTGTCCAATGGTGATTAAATCAACATCATGGGCTTTTAAATCGTCAAGCAAGGCGTAAACTTCGTCTTCGGTTTCACCCAAGCCTACCATAAAACCGCATTTGGTAACGATATCTGGGCGACGTACTTTGTAGTCTTTTAATAGTTTTAATGAGTGGTTGTAATCAGAACCTGGGCGGAAGGCTTTGTATAGACGTGGCACGGTTTCGATGTTGTGGTTAAACACATCAGGGGCGGTTTCGCTTAAAATATCCAATGCCAATTGTTCGCGCCCACGAAAATCAGGCACTAAAATTTCAATCAAACAATTTGGACTTAAGGTGCGACTTTCGGTAATCACTTCAGCAAAATGCCCGGCACCACCGTCTTTTAAATCATCGCGGTCAACAGAGGTGATGACGGCGTATTTTAATCCAAGCCCTGCTATGGTTTCGGCGGTGTGAATCGGTTCTTGTGTGTCCAGTGGATTGGGTCTACCGTGTGCCACATCACAAAACGGACAGCGACGCGTACAAATATCGCCCATAATCATAAATGTTGCTGTGCCATCACCAAAACATTGTGGTAAATTTGGGCAGGCGGCCTCTTCGCAGACGGTGTAGAGTTTTTGTTTGCGTAAGGTTTCTTTGATGCGGCCCACTTCGGCGGGGCTTGACATTTTTACGCGAATCCAGTCAGGTTTTTTTGGGGCTTCTACCGTTGGAATGATTTTAATCGGAATGCGAGCCACTTTGTCATGTCCGCGCAATTTTTCACCGATTTCAGGTTTTTTTGGGCGTTCTTTTGGCATGGGCTTAGCAGTTGGGCTTGGCGAAAAAGTTTGGACGGCTTGGGTCATTATTTTGGTGTCCTGTGTTGCGTTATGTTGATTTGGTTTTTCAAAATTAAATTAGCATATTATATCAGAAAATCAAGCTAAAATTTAGCTTTTTCATGCAAAAATATGATTGAATCGTCAATACTTGCCAATCCTGATATTAAGATTGGGTATTTTTTAAAAAAATAATGGCTATATATCAGGCGTTACAAATTTTGCATTAACTTTTTGCCTGTTTTAACGTATGATAGCCGTAAAAATTTGCCTATTTTGGCGGTTTAACGTTATTATTTTTTAGCCAAACTTAACAGTATGCAGGTATTTATTAGTTAACTAACACAGTTTATTAACCCACATAGTGTTAACCAACATAGAGAAGAGGATATGTTATGTCAATGTTAGAAGCGTATCGCAAACACGTTGAAGAGCGTGCTGCGCTTGGTGTTGTACCACAACCATTAAATGAAGAACAAGTGGCAGGACTTGTAGAATTATTAAAAAATCCGCCCAAAGGCGAAGAGGCTTATTTGCTTGATTTATTAGAAAATCGCGTGCCACCTGGCGTTGACCAAGCGGCTTATGTCAAGGCGTGTTTTTTAGCGGCAATTGTGCGTGGAGAAGCGTCATCGCCGTTGCTTGATGCCAAAAAAGCCATTGAGTTATTGGGCGAAATGCAAGGCGGTTATAACGTTGCACCGCTTGTTGATGCTTTAGATGACAAAGTCCTTGCCAAAGATGCAGGCCAAGCATTAAAGCATACGCTGTTGATGTTTGATGCGTTTCACGATGTAACCGATAAAGCAGATGCAGGCAATGAAGTTGCCAAAGATGTGATTAAATCGTGGGCGGATGCTGAATGGTTTATCAAACGCCCTGAAGTGCCAAAAAAAGCCACATACAAAACTTTTAAAGTAACTGGTGAAACCAATACCGATGATTTATCACCCGCTCAAGATGCTTGGAGTCGTCCTGACATTCCATTACATGCGTTGGCAATGCTAAAAAATACGCGCGAGGGCATCAACCCTGATCAAGATGGCGTGATAGGGCCAATGAAACAAATTGAAGAAATGAAAAAAGAGGGCATTCCACTTGCGTATGTAGGCGATGTAGTTGGTACTGGCTCTAGCCGTAAATCAGCAACCAATTCAGTATTATGGCTAATGGGTGATGACATCAAGGGCGTGCCAAATAAACGTGCAGGCGGTTTAACCCTTGGTGGTAAAATTGCACCGATTTTCTTTAATACGATGGAAGATGCAGGGGCGTTGCCAATTGAAGTGGACGTTTCTCAATTAAATATGGGTGATGTGTTTGACATTTATCCGCATGATGGCAAAATTACCAAACACAACAGCGACGAGGTGATCTCTACTTTTGAATTAAAATCACCAACTTTATTAGATGAAGTGCGTGCAGGCGGTCGAATTCCGCTTATTATTGGTCGTGGCCTGACTAATAAAGCACGTGAATATTTGGGCTTGGAAGCATCTGATGTATTTGCCAAACCAGAACAACCGGTTGACACGGGCAAAGGTTTTACATTGGCACAAAAAATCGTTGGGCGTGCGTGTGGCTTAGCAGAAGGTCAAGGCATACGTCCGGGTGCTTACTGTGAACCTAAAATGACAACCGTTGGTTCGCAAGATACCACAGGCCCTATGACGCGTGATGAATTAAAAGATTTGGCATGTTTGGGTTTTTCGGCTGATTTGGTGATGCAGTCATTTTGTCATACAGCGGCCTATCCAAAACCGATCGATGTAGAAACACAGCACACATTGCCTGATTTTATTATGAACCGTGGTGGCGTTTCGTTGCGTCCAGGTGATGGCATTATCCATTCATGGCTTAACCGAATGTTGTTGCCTGATACTGTAGGCACTGGTGGCGACAGTCATACACGTTTTCCAATGGGTATTTCATTTCCGGCAGGTTCTGGTTTGGTTGCTTTTGCAGCTGCCACGGGAGTTATGCCACTGGATATGCCCGAGTCGGTGCGTGTGCGTTTTGTTGGTGAAATGCAGCCTGGTATTACCTTGCGTGATTTGGTACACGCCATTCCGCTTCAAGCGATCAAAGAGGGTTTATTGACGGTTGAAAAAGCAGGCAAAAAAAATGTGTTTAACGGCCGTATTTTGGAGATTGAGGGTTTAGAGACTTTAACCGTTGAACAAGCCTTTGAATTGTCAGATGCATCAGCAGAGCGTAGTGCAGCAGGCTGTACCATTACCTTGTCTGAAGAGTCGGTGAAAGAATATCTAAATTCTAATATTACCCTGCTTAAATGGATGATTTCTGAAGGGTATGGTGATGCACGCACGCTTGCACGTAGAATCAAAGGCATGGAGGATTGGTTGGCAAATCCAAATCTGTTGCGCGCTGATAGCAATGCTGAATATGCAGCCGATCTTACCATTGACATGAGTGCGATTAAAGAGCCAATTTTGTGTTGTCCGAATGATCCGGACGATGCCAAAACTTTAGCCGATGTTGCAGGCGATAAGATTGATGAGGTGTTTATTGGTTCGTGTATGACTAATATTGGACATTTTCGAGCGGCTGCAAATTTACTTACCGAAGTGCCAGCGGGTAGCTTAACCACGCGTCTATGGATTGCACCGCCGACCAAAATGGACGAGCGTCAATTGATGGACGAGGGCTTGTATAACGTATTTGCTCAAGCAGGTGCGCGTACCGAAATGCCCGGTTGCTCTTTGTGTATGGGTAACCAAGCTCGCATTGCTCCAAAATCAACGGCGGTATCAACGTCAACTCGTAATTTCCCGAACCGTTTGGGTCAAGGAGCAAATGTATATTTGGCATCAGCAGAATTGGCGGCGGTGGCATCTGTGCTTGGTAAATTACCAACCAACGAAGAATATCAGCAATACGCAGGCAAACTTAACAGTATGTCAGCTGAAATTTATAAATATATGAATTTTGATCGTATGGGTGAGTACACCAAAGAAGCCGATAGAGTAGATGTGGATAAGATTAGCGTGGCACAATTGGCTTAATTGTTTGGTGGCTTAATTGCCCTTAGCTTAACGCTTAATTTAAAGCAAGGTTTATGAAAACTAAAAAACCAAGCAATTGTTTGGTTTTTTGGCAAATTTTTGCAATCATATTGTACGATCATATTGTGCAATAAATTTTAAATCGATAAAATTTTAAATAATGCTTGCAATCTGCCAAATATTGCTATACAATATCACCTTGTAACCCCATTGGTAGCTTCGCAACTTGTAGCTATGAACCCCGCCAGGACCGGAAGGTAGCAACGGTAGTAGTTTTCAAGTGTGCCGAAGATGTGCTAATGGGGTTACTTTTTGGCTAAATTTTATCCATAAGTGTTTTATCCATAAGTGTTTTATCCATAAGTGTTTTAGCCTAAACTTTAGCTTGATTTTAACACACTTGGTTTTAAAAACCTGTTTAAAAACCACCAATCATAACCGCTTAGTTTTGACAGCTTAGAGTTTTGACAGCTAAGTTTGGACAATCGTCTAAACATTCCAATATCACACCTAAGATATTTTTATAAATCTACGTTAACAAATTTAAAAACACTTCTTAAAAACATACAAACTTTGCAAAAACTTGACGGTTTTGGTATCTTAAAATCCAAATTTTTGTTAAAATGGTGCAATTTGTTTTTTAATGCTCATTTGACAAAAAGGAAAATCATCATGCGTTTAACCGCAAATCTTCATCATTCCCAATCGTTGCCACAGCTTACTCATGATGGACAATTAAAGCATTTTTTAAGTGTGGAGGGTTTAAGTCGTGATCTGTTAATGCAGATTATTGAAAAAGCGAACGGTTATTTGTTGGGCGATGGAAAGATTAAAAATTCCGATGAACTGGCAGGGATAACGGTGATGAATTTGTTTTTTGAAAATTCCACACGCACTCGAACGACTTTTGAAGTTGCTCAAAAACGCCTTGGAGCCAATGTGATCAGTCTTGATATTGCCAAATCTTCTACTTCTAAGGGTGAAAGTCTTGCTGATACGTTGTGGAATTTGCAAGCGATGACGGCTGATATGTTTGTGGTGCGTCATTCATCTAGCGGGGCAATGCATTTTATGGCAAGTCAAGTTTGTCCAAAAGTTGCCGTAATTAATGCAGGTGATGGTCAACATGCTCACCCAACGCAGGCAATGTTGGATATGCTAACCATTTACCGCGAAGCAAAAAAACCCTTTGAACAATTGTCGGTTGCTATTATTGGTGATGTAAAACACAGTCGTGTGGCACGTTCTAACATTAATGCCTTGCAGACACTTGGAGTTAAGGATATCCGCGTTGTTGCTCCAAAAACCTTATTGCCAAAAGGCATTGAACGTTATGGCGTGTCTGTTTTTAATGCAATGGAACAAGGTGTAGCAGGAGCAGATGTACTCATTGGTTTACGCATTCAAAATGAACGCATTGGATCGCCTTTATTACCGTCTACTGCTGAATATTTTAAAATGTATGGCATTACCAATGAGCGGTTAAAACTGGCCAGCCCTCAGGCAATTGTCATGCACCCTGGTCCTATGAACCGCGGAGTAGAAATTGCCTCTGATGTGGCAGATGGGGTGCAATCGGTTATTTTAAAGCAGGTTAATAATGGCATTGCTGTGCGTATGGCGGTGATGGCAATGGCAATGATGGGGCAAAAACAAGCCAATGGTCAGCCCAAATGCCAACTTAACCAAACCACTAATTTAACAAAACCGCCAATTAACAAAACAGTAATAACAAGGACAAAACATGCAAAATCTACTTTGCGATCACCATACTTTTGATGTAACCAACTTGTCAAATATGCCAGACACAGCTATGCCAAATACAAAAGGCAAATGGTTGTTACCGCCCCTTGTGGATTTGTGTGGGGTGATTGCCGATAACGAACACGCCAGTATCAAAACTGAAAGTCAATCTGCCAAAGCGAACGGTTTTTTACACGTTTGTACACCGCCAACTTATGAAAGACCGCTTGACAATGTGTCTGTGCTTGATGATTTGGCAAAAAAAGCATCCGAGCATGGCATAAATTTGCACTTTATCGGTGCATTAACCCAAAATCTCAATGGTGAAAAACTTGCCAATATCGCAAGTTTAAAAAACAAAACCGTTGCAGTATCTAATGGACGCTGTGGTTTTGCAAATGACGATGTGTTGCTTCGTGCTTTAGAATATGCCAAAACTTTTGACATTAAAGTGTTTTTTTATCCCAATGAACCAAGTCTATCCAAAAACGGCGTTGCCCATGACGGCTATGTCGCAAGCTATCACGGCCTGATGGGCATTCCGTGGATTGCTGAAACCGTCGCACTTGCCAAGCAGTTGTTGATTGTAGAAGAAACCGATGTAACGGCACATTTTAGCCAGTTAAGCTGTAGATCATCGATTGAACTGATTCGTAACGCTAAGGCAAAGGGCTTACCAGTTACCTGCGATGTTGCTATGCATCAATTGCACTTAACCGATGATGCGATAGACGGCTATAACACGCTTGCTTATGTCATTCCTCCTTTGCGATCCAATACTGACCAAAAAGCACTGCTTAAAGGCTTACAAGATGGCACAATTGATGCAATTTGCAGTCATCACGAGCCTGTGAATTTAACCGCCAAAAAAGCCCCTTTTGCTGACAGTGTGGCAGGGATTAATGGTTTTGACACTTTTATGGCCTTGGGCGTAAAACTTGTCAATGACGGCATTTTAACCGCCAAACAACTGGTTGAAAAAATTTCAATCAATCCGGCCAAAATTGCCAATATTGACAACACGCATGGGGCGATTTTGGTAAATCCGGCTTTGGCATGGACAGTCAATCATGACAATTTAACCTCGCATGGCAAAAACACACCGTTTATTAACCAAACATTGGTGGGTAAAGTAGAGCAGGTGTTTTTTGATTAACCATCAAAATCTGCTATAATTGACAATTTTGTCATCATTTATCAACAATTGTTAATAAACAATTGTTTATCAATAATATAATTGTTTATCAAGAACAAAGTAAAACCAAAAAATGAGTAAAAGCATGAAAAAAATTCCACACGTATTGATGATTTTAGACGGTTTTGGACATCGCGAAGATTCAAAAGACAATGCGATCGCCCATGCCAATACCCCAAATTTAGACAAAATTTACCAAACCTATCCGCACGGTTTAATCTCAGGTTCGGGTGAAGATGTTGGATTGCCTGATGGGCAGTTTGGCAACTCGGAAGTTGGACATATGAATTTGGGGGCAGGGCGTGTGTTGTATCAAGACTCAACGCGTATCCATAAAGAAATCCGCGAAAAAACTTTTTTTGACAATACGGTGCTGCTAGAAGCGGTACAGATAGCCAAACAAAAATCAGCCAATGTGCATGTTATGGGTTTGTTGTCTGACGGTGGCGTTCATGCACACCAAGATCATTTGGTTGCAATGTGTGAATTGGCGTTACAGCAAGGCATGGATAAAGTGTTTGTGCATGCATTTTTAGATGGACGCGACACGCCTCCAAAAAGTGCCGATCATTATTTAGCAATTTTTCAAAAAAGTTTAGATAAACTAAATCATACATACGCAGGCAATGCCTATGTGATAAGTGTGATTGGGCGGTATTTTGCCATGGACAGGGATAAGCGTTGGGATAGGGTGCAACAAGCGTATGATTTGTTAACACTGGCAAAAGCCGATCGTGTGGCAAACTCAAGCACTGATGCGATACAACAGGCATATGAAAATGATGAAACCGACGAATTTGTTAAGCCCACCTTTATTCAGTATGCAGAAAAACCAAATGATTTTGGCAAAATCAACGACAATGACAGCGTGATTTTTATGAATTTTCGGGCTGATAGAGCAAGGCAAATTAGCCAAGCCTTGGTAGAAAATGATTTTGCAGGATTTGTGCGTATTGCACAACCAAAAATTAGCCGTTTTGTCATGCTAACCAAATATTCCGATGAATTGCAAAACAATGCACTAATCAATACCGCGTTTATGCCTGCCAAACTTACCAATACTTTGGGCGAATTTTTACAAAATCACAACAAAACTCAACTGCGCATTGCTGAAACCGAAAAATACGCCCACGTTACTTTTTTCTTTAGTGGCGGGCGTGAGCAAGAATATCAAGGCGAGACGCGGATTTTGATCGACTCGCCTAAGGTTGCTACTTATGACTTAAAGCCAGAAATGAGTGCGTTTGAGGTTACTGAACAATTGCAAAATGCGATCGATTCAGGTGATTATGATGTGTTGATTGTCAATTACGCCAATGGTGATATGGTTGGACATACTGGCGTGTTTTTAGCGACGGTTAAGGCGGTTGAGGCTTTGGACAGTTGCATTGGCAAAATAGCCAATACGGTGCTTGCCAATCATGGACATTTGTTGATTACTGCCGATCACGGTAATTGTGAACAAATGTTGGATTATGACAATGGTCAGGTTCACACGCAGCACACCACAGAACTTGTGCCACTGATTTATATTCACGAAAATGCCACACCAAGCACCGTAAGCGTGCGTCAAGGCGGTAAATTATCCGATATTGCACCGACGATTTTGGCATTAATGGGGCTTGAAAAACCAAGCGAAATGACAGGCGAAACCTTGTTAAATTTTAACTAAGTTTAATTATTTTTTAACTAAGTTTAATTGTTGATAATTTAATTGTTGATAAAATTTGACAAAAACGGATAATTTTATGCCAAAACTTGTAACCAAACCGTGCATTTTTTGCCAAAAAACCTTAACCCTGAAGCCCTTAAAACTTAAATCTTTAAAATTTATAAAGGGTTGGATTTTGTTATTGCCAGTTTTTTGTCAAACTGTATTTGCCAATCCATCTGCTACCACGATGCCAATTTTTGCTACAACGCCAATTGCTACTACAACGCCAATTGTTGCCGAAATACCAAATGAAGCAAAAGTACCAAATGAAGCAGATGACGGCGGCGAGGTGGAGATCGCTGATGATTTAGGTTTTGTGCCTGATTTGTCTGAGGTTGATGTGGATAAACTTGCCCAAATTGCCGAAGAAAATCCTGATATCGGACAGGCGGCCAACATACCGCTTGGTGCAATTGCACCATCAACCATTGCCAAATTTGTCAAAATGATTGATGTTGTGCGCCAAGATTATGTGGAAACGGTTGATGATGAACAATTGTTTGTTAATGCGATGAACGGTGTGTTAACAAGGCTCGATCCTTATTCTGAATATTTAGATGCCAAGGCGTTTGAAAATTTACGCTTGTTTACCGAGGGCGATGTCGGTAGTATTGGCGTACAAGTTAGCTATCACCCAGATGAAAAAATGTGGGTGTTTGATGATGTCTTAGCCAATTCACCCGCCGATCAAGCAGGCATTCAGCCGGGTTATTATTTGCACCAAATCAATGACAACAAATTAAACGATGAACAAACCCAACAAGACATTGAACAGGTTTTATCGGGCATTGCAGGCACAAGTTTAAAATTGACAATTTCTGACAAGGGTAGGCGTAAGCACAGTGTGAATGTACAGCGCAATTTGGTAGAACAACAATCGGTGCAAGCTCGCATGGATCAAGGCGTGGTTATTGTACAAATTCCTGTATTTCAAAACAACACCTTGCAACAAGTTATGCGTGCAATTGCAGGGCTAGAAGAGCCGTTTAATGCGGTGATTTTAGATGTGCGTAATAATCCAGGTGGTGTGTTGTCATCTGCCAATGATGTGGCAAGTTTGTTTATGAACAATAAAATGTTGGTGCAAATCAAAAATCGCAATGGCTTGCAAGAAACCATGAAAACCTATCATAACGCCCGCCTTGCCAATGTACCGTTGGCGGTGATTCAAAACCGTTATTCAGCCTCGGCCGCCGAGGTATTGGCAAGTGCCTTGCAAGAAAACCAACGTGCCAAAATCTACGGTGAAACCAGTTATGGCAAAGGTTCAATTCAAAGCATCATACCTGTCAATGATAACGAAGCGGTAAAATTAACCGTAGCTCATTATTATTCAGGCAAAGGGCGACAAATTGACGGCGTGGGCGTTAAAGCCGATGTTGAGTTGAAAAATGGTGAAAAAATGTGGGAAAACCAAGTGTTGCAACAAATGTTACAGACCAGTCGCCCCACTTTTTATCAGTTGCACAATACACCGAATGTACAGGAATTTTGACACAAGCAAATGCCACAAAACTAAGGCGTGGTTGCTAGCTTAGTATTTGTTCTTGGTGGTTGTTAGTAGCTGTGGATCAACCGCGTCTAAATCTGTTGCTTGTAGTTTTGGGTAGTCTTTTTTGCAAAAAGTTGGATCAAGGCGACAAATTGCATTTTGTAATTCATCAAGCCGTGCTTCGGATTGACGAATGTGTTCTAGCATTTTGATAAAACTCAATGCCACAGGATCTTGTGTGTTTGGATCAATGCCATATTGATGAAACGCTTTGGTAAATTGGCTAAAATCAGGGTTATTGCTTGGCTGTTTGGCATCGTTTGCGTTTGTAGCGTTTTGACAAGGTTTATCGTTTGGTTTTTCGTGATGTTTGGGGCTTACAGGATTGTTGCTAACCAAGCTGTCAAGTCCGACTTTTTCTGCCAAATTTTTTTCTTGAATAAGTCTGGCGGCATTGCCAACCATGGTAGCTCCAGCGGGTACTTCTTTGACAACCACGGCGTTGGAGCCAATTTTGGCATATTTACCGACATTAAAACCGCCCAGTACTTTTGCACCTGCTCCAACCACCACACCATCTTCTAACGTTGGGTGGCGTTTGCCTGCGTTGAGTGAAACGCCGCCTAAGGTTACACCGTGATACAAGGTTACATCATCACCAATTTCAGCGGTTTCACCAATGACCACGCCCATACCGTGATCAATAAAAAATCTGCGTCCAATTTTTGCTGCAGGGTGAATTTCAATGCCTGTTAAAAAGCGATTGCCAAAGGAAATAAAACGTGCCAAACCTTTTTGATCGGCATGCCAAACCATATGGGCGATGCGGTGCAAAATAATGGCATGCACCCCAGGATAAGTCAACAGCACTTCAGCCGTATTGCGTGCGGCCGGATCGCGTTCAAATACAGCTTGGACATCTTCTTTAATTTCGCGACGAAAGTTGCTAAGGGCGGTTTTGAGTTTTGGTACTGAAAACATGGCTTTTTCTCAAAAATAAGGTTCGGTAAAAATAGTATTAATAGTATTTGGTTTGTCAATGTATAATTATTTGTCAATGTATAATCACAAGCAAAACATTATTATAGCAAAACTATGACGATAAAAAAACTTGTATTCAATATTGAATTGACAAGGTTGTTATAAAATCGTTTATAAAAATTCTGTTAAGACTTGATTTAAAAATAAAAAACCCTTATCACTGCATTGAATATTGCCATAAATAGCATCATCAATGTGCATTAAGCCTTGTTGCTGTAATTTTGACAAAGTTGGTGCAATTGCTTGCCAGTCTTGTCCTGTGCGTTCTTGCCAATAATGTTTTGCTATGCCTTTTTTTAGGCGCAGTCCATTCATCATAAACTCAAATGCCATGTCATCGTTGTGGATTTTTTGCCAACCAATTGTTGCTTGATTGCTTGCATAATCTTTTGGCAGGCGAGATTTGTTAAAGCGAAAAATCCCATCAGGCGTGCTGATTTTGCCATGTGCGCCTGCTCCAATTGCCAAATAATCTCCAAATTGCCAATAATTCATATTGTGTCGACAAGGCTGTGGATTATTTTCAGATGTCCAAGCAGATACTTCGTATTGACTAAAATAATTGTTAAGTAAAAATTTAGATCCTTGCTCAAAAATATCAATTAAAACATCATCTTCTGGTAAAATTGGCGTGTTGCGATAAAAAATCGTATTGGGTTCGATGGTAAGCTGATACCAAGACAAATGTGCAATACCCAAATCCACCGCTTGGTGTAAATCGTCCAATGCTTGGTTTAAATTTTGATTAGGCAAACCGTGCATTAAGTCAATATTTAGGTGAGTAAACCCTGCTTGTTTGGCGTTTTTAATTGCAGTGATTGCTTGTTGTCGGTTGTGTATCCGCCCAAGTGCCTGTAATTTTTCACTGTCAAAACTTTGTACCCCAAGCGATAAACGGTTAATTCCTGTGGCTAAATAGTCAACAAAAGGGGCGTGTTCTACTGTGGCAGGGTTGGCTTCCATGGTAATTTCACAGTCATTTGCCAATGTTAAGCGTGATTTTATGCCATAAAATAACTGGCGATATTGTTTGATCGGTAACAATGAAGGCGTGCCACCGCCGATAAAAATTGACGTAATTTCACGCTGTTGTACCCATGCAAGTTGGCCGTCTAAATCGTTTAGCAAGCAACGCACGTAGCCGTTAAAATCAATCACGCTTTTAGGTTGGTGCGAATTAAAATCACAATATGGGCATTTTTTGATGCACCAAGGAATGTGAATGTATAACGATAGTGGGATTTTGTTGATATTTAAAGTGTTTGTTGGCATGACTGTGGCGTTAAAATTTTGGCATTAAATTAAGTAGTGGTTATGTAATTTATTGGTGATACTAAATTAATAGTACTGGATTAATGATACTAAATGAATGATACTAAATGAATGATATTGGGTTAAACCAGTACTGCTTTTTTAATCAATAATTGCAATTTGATTTGTTTGTTAAATTCATTGTTGTTAAGGCTAAATAATAAATGCACTTGGCTTATGCCAACTTTAATGTCGTGCGGATTAAATTGTGCAAAATCGGCATTAAACCAAATTGCCTCAATGTTAAAAACCACATCTGTAAGACTTAGCCAAAGTTTTAGATGTTTTTCTTTTAAGATCCGAAAATCTTGTATGATAAACACGTTATCAAAAATCGGTGGCATAAAACCATGCCCCCAAATCGTTAAATTATTAATAAAATCTACAAATTGTGTGTTAAAATCTTCTGGTAATAAATTGCCATCGGTTAGCAAACTTTCTTCAAAAACACCAGGATCCAGTTCGCTTAACACTGCCTCAAACGCATCACAAAACGCACCAAAATGACGTTTTTCAATGCTAAGTCCTGCAGCCATTGCATGGCCACCAAAATGAGTGATTAATTCAGGGTAAGTTTCTGCAACACTTTCGATCGCATCGCGGATATGGATACCGGCGATGGATCTTGCTGAACCTTTGATTAAATCATTTTCACCTACAGCATCAAGGCTTGCAGGGGCAAACACAATTGCAGGCAAATGATGACTTTCTTTCAGTCTCCCTGCGACGATACCAATGACACCTTGATGCCAGTCATCTTGGTATAAAATAATGCTGCGTTTGGTTGTTGGATTTTTGCTGTCCGCGGTTTTGCTGTCTGTTGTTTTGTTATCTGTGGTTAACGATTGATTTTGCAAAATAACGCCAGCCTGTTCTTGTATGTTTTGTTCTACTTGACGGCGCTCAAGGTTTAATTTATTTAACTTAACAGCCAATTCATTTGCCTGTTGCCAATCATCGCTTAACAAACATTCAATGCCAACTCGCATATTGTCCATACGCCCTGCGGCATTAATCCGTGGGCCTAGGATAAAACCAAAATCTTGTGCGGTCATTTCACAAGGCTGTCTGCTTGCTTGTTCTAGTAGTGCCAAAATACCCACGCAACACCGCTTTTTTCGGATAGCAATGAGTCCATGATGTACCAAAATCCGGTTGTTTTGATCCAAAAACCCCACATCGGCAATCGTGCCTAATGCCACCAAATCCAAATATTTACTCACTTGGACGCTGGTTTTTTGTTGTTGACGGCGGATTTTTGCCAAACTTCCTAGCACATAAAACGCCACACCAACACCCACTAACGATTTACTAGCAAAACCACAGCCAGGCTGATTGGGGTTAACCACGGCATCGGCATTTGGTATGGCTTTTGTGGTTAAATGGTGATCGGTGATAATCACGGTTAAGCCGTGTTGTTTGGCACGTTCTACGCCGGCATGACTGGAAATGCCATTATCCACCGTAACAATCAAATCAGGCTGATAGCTTGCAACACCTAAATCCACGATTTTTGGAGTTAAGCCATAGCCATATTTAAAACGGTCAGGCACTAAAAAATCAACCTTTGCCTCCATTGCTTGTAATACACGCACCATTAAGGCGGTACTGGTTGCCCCATCACAGTCAAAATCACCAATGATTAAAATTTTTTGTTGATTGTCAATAGCAAAATCCAGTAAAGCGACGGCACGATCAATACCCAACAATTGATTGGCAGGCAATAACGCACCCAAATCCATGTCCAGTTCAGTTGGTGCAATTACCCCTCGCCCTGCCAAAACCCTGGCTAAGGTTGTGGATTGTTTGGCGAGTGGGGCTAATTGGTATAATGTTGTCGATAATTGTTGCAAAAATTTGTCATTATCTATGCGTGGCGTAAGTTTTAGCATGGTTTTTTGTGCGTGTTGTTAAATTGTGCGTGTTGTCAAAAGTAAGCATGATCAAAAAGATGCTATGATCTAAAAATTTGCCAAAAAAAGCAAGTAAAATTATGCAAATGAACAACAATTCATCAAAAATTAATCAAACAAAGTGTATAAAAATTGGCATTTTTATTAAAAATTGGTTATTATAATGCATTTAATTTTTGTTCTTTTAAGTTTATGAGTTATTTGCCTTATGAGTGATTTACATCTTTATGATACGTTAACCGCCAAAAAACGCCCATTTACTCCGATTGAAGATGGTAAAGTTGGGTTGTATGTTTGTGGTATGACAGTGTATGATTATTGTCATATTGGACATGCTCGCGTGATGGTAAGTTTTGATGTGATTTATCGTTGGCTTTCGCGTTTTTATCAGGTGAATTATGTGCGTAACATTACCGATATTGACGACAAAATTATCAAGCGTGCTGGCGAAAATGGTGAAAGTATCTTTACTTTAACCGAGCGATTTACCAAGGCTATGCACGAAGATGCCGATAATTTGGGCTGTTTGAGGCCAACGCACGAGCCAAAAGCTACCGATTACATTCCTCAAATGCTAAACATGATAACAACGTTACAAAACAAACAACTTGCTTATCAAGGCGATAGCGGTGATGTGTATTATAAAGTGGAAAATTTTGCTGATTATGGCAAATTATCCAAACGCCGTTTGGCGGATATGCAAGCTGGGATACGGGTTGATACGGCTGATGACAAACAAAATCCATTTGATTTTGTGTTGTGGAAATCTGCCAAAGAGTCCGAACCTGATGAAACAAAATGGCAAAGCCCATTTGGTCAAGGCAGGCCAGGGTGGCATATTGAATGTTCGGCTATGAGTACTTGTTGCTTAGGGGATAATTTTGACATTCATGGCGGAGGGCATGATTTACAATTTCCGCACCACGAAAATGAAATTGCCCAAAGTGAGGGGGCAACTCAAAAACCTTATGCCAATAATTGGTTGCATGTTGGTTTTGTCAATGTTGATGGTGAAAAAATGAGTAAATCCTTAAACAATTTTTTTACCATTCGTGATGTGTTAAAGGATTTTCATGCCGAGGTTATTCGCTTTTTTATGTTGTCAAGTCATTACAGAAGTCCGATTAACTTTTCTGATACGGCCTTAAAAGAAGCCCATGCCAGTTTAAGCCGTTTATATCATGCGTTAAAATTGTTTCATGATGATGAAATTATCATCGATGAGTGTGTTTGGCAAAGCGACTATGGACAAGCATTTAGCCGTGCAATGCATGATGACTTTAACACACCAAAAGCGTTAAGCGTTTTATTTCAGCTTGTGGGTGAAATTAATAAAGCGTTTAAAAATAATGAACTTGATAAATCCAAACATTTGGCAAAAATTTTAAAAACTTTGGCAGAGCCACTAAATATTGCTCAAGCTGGGCCTAATGAATTTTTGCAAAAAAGTTTAAATGCTGATGGTTTGTCAGAAACTGAAATTTTGGCAAAAATTGATGCTCGCACACAAGCCAAAATTGACAAAAACTTTACCCTGGCAGATCAAATTCGCGATGAGTTAAACGCCCAAGGCATTGAATTAGAAGATAGCCGTGCAGGCACGATGTGGCGTCGAATTTAGATTAAGAAGGTTAAAGCAAAAAGACAAAGTAAGAAAGTACAGCAGTTTTTGCAAAAATTTTAAAAAAATAATTTTAAAAAATATTGTATTTTTTACTGTCGTGGTTTATGCTAATTCAGCTAAAAATGTTATCTAAACTAAAAATGTTATCTAAAAAAGCAAGGAATTATTATGTTTAATCATGTTGAATACTATGCAGGCGATCCGATTTTGAGTTTGATGGAAAAATTTGCCAAAGACGATCGTCCAAACAAAGTTAACCTTGGTGTTGGCGTATATTATGATGACGAGGGCAAATTGCCTGTGCTTGAATCAGTCAAAAAAGCCGAGAGTCAAATTGCCAATCCGCCAAAACCGCGTCCTTATTTGCCGATGGACGGCTTGGTTGGTTATCGCACGGCTTGCCAACATTTGTTGTTTGGTAAAGATGCAAAAATCCTAACCGACAACCGTGTTGCAACGATCGCAACGATTGGTGGATCGGGAGCGTTAAAAGTGGGTGCAGACTTTATTCACGCTTGGTTTCCTACGGCCAAATGCTATGTGAGTAAGCCAACATGGGGCAATCATATTGGTATTTTTGCAGGGGCAGGTTTTGAAGTTGAGGAATATCCTTATTATGATCCGGCGACCAATGGCATAAAATTTGACGAAATGTTGGCGTTTTTGAACGGCTTAAACAAAAATGACGTGGTGCTTCTTCACCCTTGTTGTCATAATCCGACAGGTGTGGATTTAACTTGTGAACAGTGGGATAAAGTGTTAGATGTGGTTAAATCCAAAGCTTTAATTGCGTTTATGGATATTGCATATCAAGGTTTTGGACAGGATATGGACTCTGATGTCTATGCAATTTGCAAGGCAGTGGATTTGGATTTGGCGTTTTTTGTGAGTAATTCATTTTCAAAAAACTTGTCATTATATGGTGAGCGTGTTGGCGGTTTATCCGTGGTTTGTCCAACGGCCGATGAAGCAAAACTGGTGCAAGGACAACTCCAATTTACGGTTCGCCGTATTTATTCCAGTCCACCCAGCCACGGCGGTCATGTAGTGGATATTGTGATGAATGATGAAACCTTGTTTGGTGAATGGGTAGGCGAGGTTTATACCATGCGCGATCGTATCCGTGAAATGCGCACCAAACTGCGTGATGTGTTAGAAGCAAAAGTATCGGGTAAGAGTTTTGCGTATTTAACCACTCAGCAAGGTATGTTTAGCTTTACAGGCTTAACCCCTGATCAAGTACAACGCCTCCAAGACGAATTTGCGGTGTACATGGTGTCAAATGGACGCATGTGTGTGGCAGGGTTAAATTCTGGCAATATTGACTATGTGGCCAATGCTATGGCAACGGTTTTGGCATAAACCAAAGGCATAAACCAAATTGGTGAATACCCATGAATGTTGGTGAATAAGCGTATCAGGGTGTAATTTCAGGGCGTAATTGATTTTACGCCCTTTTTGTTTTTTTTTTGAGATGGATTAATAAATTTATTGATTAATACAATTAATGATTAATAAAATTAATTATTAATAAAATTAATTAATACAATGTTATGGGTTTAAGTTTTGCTGCTTGATTTTTACATCGTGTGTGTCTTTTAAATATGTCAAATAATCTTCATATTGTGATTGGCCTAAATTATCACGAATGATTTTGGCGGTGTCTTGACGGATTTTGGTGGCAACTTGGCTATTGTCATTGCTAATTTTACCGCCGACGATAACACTTGCACCTTGTTCGGTAATTTGGCTTGTTGCAGATAATTGGTTGTCATTGGCAGGCTTGCTAAATGCTGCACTTCGCTCTTCATCTAACAGTGCAGGGTTGAAGCGATTGGTTACCCCAAAATCTTGAAATGCAATTGGTGCGTTTTGTAAACTTTTGGCATCGGTAATGGTTTTGGCAATTGTTTCAGCTTGTTTTAATGCCAAGTCTTTGGCTTTTTCGACAGTCAAGCGCTGTTTGATAATGGGCGTAGCTTCAGCTTGATTAAGCGGTTTTTTATCACGATAATTGCTTGGCTGTAGCCATACCACACGATTTGGCAATTCCATACCCACTGATGTACCGCCTTCTTTTAGTAAAGTTGGCTCAAACGCTGCTGCAATTACGGCGGGTTGATTAAGTTCGCTGTTGTTATTGAGTTTGGTGTAATTTTTTAGGCTATGACTGGCAAGATGATAACGACTTGCCAATTCTGCCACGCTTGATCCTGATACGGCATCGTTGTTGATTTTACCGATCAATTCTTGGTATGTGTTTTCGCGTTTTTGTGTGTTAATTTGTTCAATTAATTGATCTTTTACACTGTCTAGGCTTGGTGGATTTTGTCCGTTTATTTTTAATAACTGAAACAGATGGTGGCCGTAATTGGTTTGGATAGGGGCGGTAACATCGCCTACTTTTAAGCCTTGCAAGGCATTTTGGATTTTGGCAAAATCATTGGGAAACATGCTTTGGCTGATTGTGCCAATTTTACCGCCGTCATTTTTACTGCCTTCGTCTTGTGAGTATTGTTTGGCAAGCGTGGCAAAATCGGCTTTTTTAGCATCGAGCTGTTGTTTTACGTTATCCAATGTGGTTTTGGCTGTATCACCACTTACCAAAATCATCGCAACCTCGTAACTGGTTTGGTTGCCAGTTTGTGCCAAATATTGTTGATACTGTTGCTCAATTTCTTGATCACTTGGTGCTGGAATGTTGAGGTTGTTTTTATCCAAAACCAAATAGTTTAAATCCAACATTTCTTCACTGTTAAGTTTGTCTTTATTTTTTTGGTAGTAGCTGTTAATTTCAGTATCGGATAGACTGACTTGTGGGGCAAAATTTTGCCAATCAAGGCGTGCAATCCACAACGGACGCACTTCAGTTTGCATATCGATAAAACGCTCCACACCTGTATTGGCAAAAATTGCTGTGGTTACAATGCCACGTCCAAACGCAGAAATGGTCTCATCATCACGCAAACGTGCAAATAACTGGTCTTTATTAATGCCTTGCGAACGCAAATAATTGCCAAACTGTTCATTGGAAAATTTACCATCTGCCCCTTGAAAACTTGGGTGCATAACAAGCATTTGGGTCAAACTTGCATCTGAAACCGTAAAGCCTAACTTTTTGGCTTGTTGCAACAATAACGCACGATCAATCAAACCACTTAGTACTTGTTTACGCAGGGCATTGTCATTAATTAAACTTGTATCGCCATTAACGCTTTCTAGCAAACTTTCGCGGCGTTGATTTACCATGTTTTGTAGGGCAGATGCACTGATGTCTTGCTCGCCTGCTTTGGCAACTGCATTCGGATCATCGCCTTGATGCACAATGGACTCAAAACCTGTAATCACTAAGGGTAATAAAAATATAATGAGCAGCCCTTTTCCCACCCAACCTTTTAAAAACGCTCGTAATGCTTCCATTTTGGCTCGCTTTATTCATTAAACAGTTGTTAACTAAGTTGTTGTAACGGTAAGTGTCAAAAAATTAACTTAACATTTTAATCTATTTTGGTTAAAAAAGCTATGAATAACCATAATTTTTGCTTAATGCCGTGTTTTATTGTGTGGATTAATTTTTTGATTTAGATGTTTATCTGGTTTTGATAACAATTTAACACGATTTTATCATTTTTATCATTGTAATTTTAGTAAAATTGGTTTAATCTAAATGCCTTTTTTAGTTTATTTTTCCTTTTTTAGTTTATTTTTTTTAGTTTTGACAAAATTTACATTGAATTTTTATGGATAGTATTGAGTTTTTATGAGTATTTTAGCCGATTTACAGCAAAATTTAACCCAATTTTGGCAGTTGGATTATCATCAGCATGCCAATTTAAATCAAACCTTACAAGCGGTGCAAACTTGGCAACGACAGCGGTTGTTTACAACGCATCAAGCATTATTTACCAAACCTGAAAACCAATTAATGGCAAATTTTTTAATTGAGCAATTGTATGGTGGCGACAAATTTGATTTGCTTGCCAAACAATTAGAACGCATGGCAAAAAAAGGTGAAAAAGTTGAAAAATTTATTCCGCAAAAAAGCCTAGAAACAGCGATTATGGGGGTGAAAGAAGCGATTTTTGCACTTGAGCTTGATCTGCAACTTGCCAACTATTTATTGCAAAATAACTTAATAGTCAATGAAGAAAACATAATAATTGCTTACCAAGCAGTCAACGCAAAAACCGAAAGAGAGCAACAACTCAAAAACTTGGCATTGACATATGAGTTTACCCAAAAGCATTTAAAATCGTTTTTGGTGCAAAAAACCTTTGACATGGCAAAACCGCTTGCTTTTAAACATGGATTTGATGTTTTGTATCAGTTTGTTGAAGATGGTTTTGTGGCGATGAAGCCGATTAAAAACATGAAGGATTTTATTGATCCGTTTTGTGCCAAAGAGCAACAAATTATCGATAATATTTACGCACAAAAAACCGCTCCTTTTCAAGTGTCGTCTTAAGGCAAAATTATGACCAAACAAAATTTTAGCAATCCTTTGGATTTACCAGTATCAACTCCGCAAGGACAACAATTAACTCGCGAACAAATTAACCAATCATCAAGCGAAACAACGCTGTCAGGTTTTGATAAATCAGCGATTTATAATCCGCACACAGCCGAAACCGATGGTGATGAAGAGACACATTTTGGTTATCAAACGGTAAAAAAATCACAAAAGCAAGAAAAAGTTGCCGAAGTTTTCACCTCGGTTGCCAAAAAATATGACATTATGAACGATTTGATGTCATTTGGCATTCATCGTTTGTGGAAGCGTTACGCCATTAGTTTAACAGGCGTGCGAGCAGGGCAGAATGTGCTGGACATTGCAGGCGGAACTGGGGATTTGGCAAAAGTGTTTAGTAAAGAAGTCGGTCGCACAGGGCATGTGGTGCTATCAGATATTAACGAGGCTATGCTTGAGGTTGGGCGTGAGCGTTTGATTAATGCAGGCTGTAATAATGTAGATTTTGTGCTTGCCAATGCAGAAAATCTTGAACCATTTGCTGATGAAAGTTTTGATTTGGTAACGATTAGCTTTGGTTTGCGCAATGTTACAGACAAAGATGCAGCCTTGCGTGCGATGTATCGTGTGTTAAAAAAAGGCGGACGTTTGTTGGTTCTTGAATTTTCTAAACCTGTGTTTGAACCACTTTCTAAGGCCTATGATTTATACTCGTTTACCGCTTTGCCCCTCATGGGTAAAATCGTAGCAAATGACAGCGAAAGTTATCAATATTTGGCAGAGTCTATCCGCATGCATCCGGATCAACGCACGCTAAAATCTATGATGGTAGAGGCAGGTTTTGTCAATTGTGATTATCACAATTTAACCGGTGGTATTGTGGCTGTACATCGCGGTTTTAAAAAGTGAGTTTTTTAAACCTTTGTGCGTAATGTGCTAGAATCTGTGCTTACAAAAAGGCAAAATGACTATGTTGGCTGTGTTATCTCTTGTTGTGATTGAAAAAATTATCAATGTCGCCATTGCAAGCGATCCAATTACGCAGTTAAATTTGCAAGTATTAACAGGCAAAACCTTGCGTATCGTGATTGGTGAACCGCGGCTAAAAATTGACGTCTTGTTTAATGAAAAGCGTATTCGTTTTGAACCGGTGTTACAAAAAAGTGCAATTTTTGAGTCCAAAGCTGAAGGTTTGGCTCATCATTTGCCCAATTTGCCCAATGCGACAATTTTTGCGAAAAATTTGGCGGATTTGTTCACCCAAATTCGTCAAAATAGCCTAAGCAAATATCCCAAAATCTACCCTGATGAATTTGATCCAAACGAAGAAGCCGAAACTCAATTTTTAGCAGAAGTTGAACAACTGTTGGCAAATTTTGAGCCTGATATCATCGCAAAACTACAGCCACTCATCGGATTACCATTGGCAAGCCAACTGGCTAATTTGACTGATTTTTTGGCAAAGCAAACCCAAAAAAATGGGTGAAATCTCATCATTTCACCCATGCTAGATAATTTTGTTAATATTTTGTTAATATGTACATTTTGTTATTGTGCATTCAACCATTTTTCTTCGATGCGTTTTAATTCACCTGATTTTACCAATTCGTCGATGCCTTGATTGAGTTTGTCTAACAGTTCCTGATTGGATTTTTTGGTCATGATAACTTGTTGTGATTCTGGGTTTTCTTTGGTTTCATAGCTGACAATTTTTAGCTTATGTTTTGGATAAGATTTGGCATAATATTCAAGCAATTGACGGTCTTCAAAGGTTGCATCAATTTCATTGTTTAGTACTTTTTTAAATGCCAAAAATGACGTGTCGGTGTAGGTGCTGTTTTCTTTTCCGCCGACGGTTTCCATTTGGATCATTTGTTTGGCAACTTCCATCGCACCGACTTTTGTACCTTTTAAATCTTCAAGTTTTGCTACGGATTTGCCTTTAAATTTTGGGTTATCGGTTTTGTAAACAATTGCCGATGGTACATATAAGTATGATTTGGTTAAACCGTATTTTTGGTTACGATCTGCGTTAAACGAAATGCCTGAAATTGCCAAATCCGTTTCGCCTGCTTCTACGCTTGGAAATAGGTTTTTCCATGGCATGGGGAAAAATTCTACGCCAAAGCCTTGTTTTTCGCCAATGCTTTTGATAACATCGATATCAATGCCAATCGGCGTGCCTACGTCGTTGAGATACACAAATGGGGGCATACTGGTATTAATGGCAATTTTTAATATTTTGGCATGATTGGTGGTGTTTGATTCTGCGGTGGTTGTTTTTGTGTCGTTTGGTGTGAGGGATTCGTTAGCCTTCATACCCCCCCCATTGGTAGTGGATTGATCGCAGCCTACCATGCCGACCAAACTTGCACCCAATGTCATGACGCCAAGCCCTAAAGCTAATTTTTGAGCCAATTTTTGATAAATGTGTTTAAATGTCATAAGAAACCTTTAATAAGATAAGAGTATTAAGGCGTATTTCTGAGTACAAAATCTAAATAAAAAAAACAGAGATACGCCTTAAAATTGTTAACAAGTGTTTGAAATAACAAGTATTTTAGATTGCCAACAATTTCTTATCTAAAGTAACATAATTTAGCATTTTTTGTCAAATTTTTTATAAAAAATCATGTTAAAATAACCAAAAAAAATCTTTAAAAATCATATTTTTATTGAAAAATAATGCCAATTTATAGCGGTAATTAAAAATTAGCAACTTTAAAAAATTAATTTACATAAAATTTAATAAAAATTGGAACGATTATGCCAACCAATAAAACATCAAAAATTGAAAAACGCCAAGATGCACAACAAGATACGCAACAAATTATGGCAGTTTTGCAACAAATTGAGGAAAAAGAACACCCAACGATAAAAACCACTGTGTTAAACACCCAGTTTGAATCTGAACACGCCCAAGATTTTGTAACAAATTTTGACAACAGTCAACAAAATCCATCACTTGCAACCACAGATCCCATAATCACAGATTCTACAACCGAACATTATACCGATGATCAAATTTTAAGTGAAAGCGGTCAATTGATCGATCATACCGCTACTTTGGCAATTGACGATAATGAGGATTTATCTCAAGCGGGCATAGCGGTAGAAAGTTTAGAGGTAAGTTTAAAGCAGTGGCGATTTGGTGTGCATTGGCAGAAAACCAAAGTGTTAAAATCAGGATTGATCAATCAGCTAAAAAAACGCAAGCAGTCAATGGATTTGGATTTGGCTTGTTTGTTGTGCAATCGTTATGGCGAGGTGATAGAGCGCGTGTGGTTTAAAAATGTGCGCGATCAAGCGGAATCCGTGCGTTATCAGGGCGATGAATTGATAGGCAATGATGATAAGCCTGTGTTGACTGAAGAAAAACAGGAAAACCTTGGACTGTTTTTATTTCGTATTCCGCCTCATATTTATCAAGTTGTGTTGGTGCTTTCGTCCTATACAGGGCATGCGTTAAACCAAGTTCAACAAGGTGAATGCACGCTAAGCGATGACGAGGGCAATGTTATCTTAAAACTCAATTTACCAAAAATAAAAGAACCCATACCTGCAATTTGGCTTGCGACAATTAGCCGTTCTGCCGATAGTTGGCGCTTGATTGAACAAGTGCAAGGTTTAAAATCTTACCGACAAGCGGATTTTGAACAAGAAATTAGCGAACAATTGGTTCGTGATTCTCATTAGTTTATTAAAGATATTTATTGGTTTATTAAGAAAAACTAACCAAACAACGCCATCAACCATAAAACACTCAACAAGCACAAGGCTAAAAACTGTGCAGCCGATCCAACATCTTTACCAATTTTGGCAAGTGGGTGCTGTTTGGTAGAAGTATGGTCAATCGCGGCCTCAAGCCCTGTATTAAACAGTTCTACCACCAAAGAAAAAATACTTGCAAACAACAAAACCATTTTGACAAGCAACGAAAAAGGCATAAAAAATAACAAGACAATTAAGATTAAGTTTAGCCAAAATACTTGACGAAACGCAGCTTCATGTCGATACGCGGCTAAAAAACCATCACGCGAATAACCGGCCGCTTTGATAATGCGAGAAAGCCCTGTTGTGCCTTTGGCTTGTTGGGCGTAACCTGACAAATGTTGGTGAAATGGTTGCTTTTCGTTTGGGTGGTTCATGGTGTTTATCCAAGGCTTGTCGTCTTCAGGTTTCTCGCCAATGTTGCTTGCACTTCCTCTTTGCTCGGCGTGGCTCGTTTTGAGACTTCCTGGCGATAGTTCTCGTCCGTCGCCATGCGATTGCTGTTTGTTATTGCGGCGTCGATCCAATCTTGAATCCAAGATTGCTTCTGCTTATTCTTCTGATCCTGTGGATTGTTTGAAGCATTCATGATCTGTTTTTCCTTGTGGGTAATGGTTGAGTAAATTGGCATTAAGTGTTTAAGGTTTCATCATAAATTGCCTGTTTATCCAAAATCATTGCATCGCCGTAACTAAAAAAACGGTAATTGTTTTTGGTTGCATGAAGGTATGCATTTTTGATATTTTTTGTACCATTAAACGCTGACACAAGCATGAGTAAAGTGGATTTTGGTAAATGAAAATTGGTAATTAAGCGATCAATGACGCCAAATTTGTAAGATGGATAAATAAAAATATCCGTATCACCCGTCCAAGCGGATAGATTGGGATTGGCAAAACTTGCGGTTTTTTGAAAGGCGGTTTCTAAGACGCGCGTTACGGTTGTGCCAACGGCGATGATTTTTCCGCCTTGGCGTTTGGTTTGGTTGATCAGATCTGCTGTGGTTTGGGAAATTTCTGCATACTCGCTGTGCATTTTGTGCTGTAAAATATCCAAGGTTTTGACAGGAGCAAAAGTACCCGCTCCAACGTGAAGCGTAACAAACGCAGTGTTTACGCCGTTAGCTGTTAATTTTGTTAAAATTTTGGCATCAAAATGCAAACTTGCGGTAGGGGCGGCGACACTGGCTAATTTATTGGGATCGTGAAAAACAGTCTGATAGCGATCTGTGTCATTGTCATCGGCAGGGCGTTCAAAATAGGGCGGAATGGGTAGTGTGCCAAATTGCTCCAGCACTGGCAAAATTGGCTGATTAAATACCAAAACAAACAAATTATCCGATCGACCTTGCATGGTGGCAGTTACTTGTTGGTTGGCAAAATACAGTGTTTGGTTAATTTTTGGGCTTTTGCTCGATCTAACATGACATAAGGCAGTGTTGGTGTGATTTTTATCGTTTGGTAAAATCCGCTCCACCAAAATCTCAACCGCTCCGCCTGTGTCTTTTTGTCCAAATAGGCGTGCTTTCATGACTTTGGTGTCATTAAACACGATTAAATCCCCAGGGTTTAGTAAATTTGGCAAATCGATAAATGCCAAATCTTGCAAATCACCATGGCTATTTACATACAGCAGTTTTGAAGCACAACGTTCAGCAAGTGGATAGCGCGCAATTAAGGCGTTTGGTAAATCGTAATCAAAATCAGAAAGTTTCATAATGTGGTTGACTGTGGTTGACTGTTTTGTTGAAAAGCATTGCATTGTAAAAATCAAATTGCATCTAAACGCGGAAAAGGACGCAATTTATCTGCATCTGCCCACGCCTGCACCCATGCATCTGGCGGTAGCTTAACATCGTGATAGCCTAGGGTGTCAAGCACGGTTTTGGTGTCAATCACTTTGCCTGATTTTAAATCGGTAACGCCAGTACGCAAAAGGGCATGCGAGCAAGGTTTGCCATTTGCCCACATGGTCTGTTCCATGTAAAACCAACGATCGTCTACGGCTTTTAGGTGAGTTTTAATGCTGATTTTGTCAAACAACCGAACACGTTTTCGGTATTGAATGGTACTGCCTGCCACCACAAAACCCCACCGCCGCTTGATTAAACTTTTACCAAGCCCTGTGCGAATGGCAAAATCATTGCGTCCCAAATCAAACAACGTCAAAATCCGCCCATTGTTCATCTCTAAAAAATTATCCATATCGTTAATATTGGCAATAAGTTTAATTTCGCTTGTGTCATGAATACCAAGGGTGTTGCCTTTTTTGTAATCAAGGCTGCTTTTGACAATGTTGGTGGCTAGGCGGATAAAAGGGTACATGAGAAAATTCCAAATAAAACGATGCAAAAATGACAAATGGTGATGCACAAGCACAATTGTGCAAAACCAAAGTTATACAAAAATCATTATACAAAAAACACAATTATACAAAAAATCCAGCAAATTTGCATTAACTGTTTTAAATTGCTCGTTTTCAAGTCTTAGCGTTTTAAAGCCTTGGCTATTTTACATACTGGCTATTTTACATAAGGGGTAAACACACTGATTAGTTTATCACCAGTTACCGTAAGCACAGGCTCGCCATCTGCCCCTTGAGTAAGTTTAAATTGTCCTTGTAGTACGCTTGGTGCTAAGTCATCAAACTGCATTCTTTCAGGTTCGCACAACATGCGCGTGCTCATAATCTCGCCGATAATGACATTGTCATTGGTGAGTATGTAACTGGTAGAAAGGTTGTTACAAGTATTGCCAAATACCAACCGACCGCCTTTGTGAAAGCTGATTTGTAGTGGCGGTAATTTTTTGTCAAACAATATGCCAGCCTTAGGGTTACCCATTTTGTCAGTTACCGAGGTTAATTGCCATGTGTAATGTTGTAATTTGGCATCGCTTAACGGTAGAGTTACTGCAGAAGCAGGATTTGTGGTGGTTGTGGTTTTGCTAAACGATTGGCAAGCAGTCATTGATAAAACAGTTGCCATGCATAAAGTGGTTACAATTGGTTTTATAGAAGTTGGTTTCATAAAATTGCCCTTTTTATTTATTGATAAATTTAGTTTATTGATAAATTTAGTTTTAGTATAGCACAATTTATGTTTTATATTGTTGATGTTTTATATGGTTTGGGTTTTATATGGTTAAAGCAGCCAACGTGTTTTTAGGGTTTTTTGTTGCCATAACAAACGACTGCCAAGCAATATCGACGCCAATCCTAATGCCATTACCAAACCAATCCAAACTCCTTTTGCACCCATATCGGTAAAACGAACCAAATACGCTCCAAGCGGAATTGCCACGCCCCAATAACAAAACAAGGTGATAAACATTGGCACGCTTGTGTCTTGTAGTCCGCGCAAAATGCCTGCAAAACTTACTTGCCATGCGTCAAACAACTGATACGCCAAAGCAAAATACAGCAACAAACTGGCTTTATCGATAACCTGTGGGTTGTCGCTAAAAAATTTTGGCAATTGGGTGCGAAATACCGCTGTAAAAGTCATGGTTATTAGTGCAAGGCTGGTTGCTACCATCACGCCCAAAAGTTTAATTTGTTTTAAACTTGCATAATCTTTTGCCCCATAACGGCTTGATACCAAAATGGTTAATGCAATTGCAACCGAAAATGGCAACATAAACAATTGTGAAGAAATGCTTAAGGTTACTTGATGACTGGCAAGGGCAATTTCACCAAGCGGACTGATAATCAGTGATGCCAAACTAAAAGCACTCACCTCAAAAAAGATAGAGCACCCAATTGGTATGCCAATTGCCAATTGTTTGGCAAGTTGGACGGTTTTTGGTAGGCTAAACTGTTTAAAAAAGCGATATTGGCTAAAATCTTTATGTTTGGAAAAACTTAAATAACCAATTAGCATAACTAAATTTAACCACAAACACACCGCCGATGCATAGCCACAGCCTGCCCCACCAAACGCAGGCAAACCAAGCCAATCGATCCCATAAATAAACGCATAATTAATTGGAATATTTAACACAAGTCCAATGACACTAATTATCATGACCACTGTTGGGTGTTTTAGGGTTTCGGTATAACAGCGTAACGTTGTGTACAAACCCACCGCAGGAAAACCAAAACCAATGCCAAACAGATATTCTTTGGCAATCGGTTGGATATGATCTGGCACGCCCATCAGAGCAAACAAATGGTGCATTTGATTGACAATCACGATGCCAATAAAGCCAATCAAAACCGCAAGCCACAAAGATTGTTGAGTGATAAAAGGGATTTTTTCGCGCTGATTTTGTCCGATCACCTCACCAATCAAGGGCGTAGTAGCCAATAAAACCCCTACTGCCAGTAGCATGACAGGCAACCATAAACCCGATCCAATTGCCACGCCCGACAAATCTAACGCAGACACGCGTCCTGCCATAATGGTGTCAATCAAACCCAATCCTGATTGACAAATTTGAGTGATTAAAATTGGTAATGTTAATAAAAAAAGTTGTTGTAAGTCTTGGCGTTTGCTTGGTTTTTTTAAAATTTGCATAACAAGTAATAGTAAAACAGCTTAATAAGTAAAACAGCTTGATAGTAAAACGGCTCAATTTAATAAAACGGCTCAATATTAGCCTGTTGCACGCCAAATTTTGGATAATCAATGCGCAGTTTTACCGTCCTGATTTGCTTAGGCATAAGATAACCGTCATCATCTAAATATTGCTTGGGGGTAACTATGGTTTGGGCTTTGATGTCATTACCGTTGCGTAGGCTGATTTTAAGATTTGGATAAATCATTTTTTGGTTTGTACCATTTTTTAAGGTAAATATTAAATCTGTTTGTTTGTTGTTTTTGGTTTTTTCTAGTTTTAAGGTATTGGCTGCCAATAAACTTACGTTGGCTGTGGGCAAAGTGCATTTAAGAATCGTACAAACTTGTTGTAAATTTTTGGCATTATCAGGGTTTTTTAACAGATTGTCAAGGTTAAACACAGTATATTGCACCACAAGCAGTCCAATTAATAACAAACTGCCAACCGCCCACACAAGCGTCATACCAATTGGTTTTTTTATATTTTTTTGCGATGCAACTTGAGCACTAAAACGCTCGTCTAAACGTTGATGGTATTCATTGCTTTCTAAACTTTGTTCATAAGCCACATCGACACCAAGTTCGTTAAGCATTTCTACCACGGTATTTTCATGTCCAACTTTGGTTAATTTGTCGTTGTCAGGCATATATTGAATGGCTTCTTCTCTGCGTTTTTCTTCTTCTAATAAATGGGCGAGCCAATCTTCATCATCTTCGGTTTTTATGGTTGTTGCAACTGCAATTTTATTGATTGGTAAATTGTCAAAATTATCAATAATGTCAAGATCATCTAACAAATTTTGGTTGTTGTTGGTATCAGGATCTGCTTCTTGACCTAAGCCTGTGTTGTCATCAAAAGTCAAATCACCGTCTGCGGGGGCTTTTTTTGTGCGTTTTACTGGTTTTGTTTGGTTAGGAGGGTTTTGGGTTGTCTTTGTATCGGGTGTTATGGCTTGTTTGGTTTGAGCTTGTTTAGCCAAGCTGGTTAAATTATCGATCGCAGAAAAAATCACTTTACAATTGCCACACCGAGCATAACCGCTTTTTAAATTCAGTTGTTCGTCGGTAATACCAAACGTATGTTGGCAATTTGGGCATTGGGTTTGCTGTGTACTCATATTTTCTGCCGTCCCTTCAAAAAAATATTGCTAAACAGTTAAAAGTTTTATAAAAATTGTATTGAAATGTATTAAAACCTTAAATACAAAAAAAGTCAACATTTTACCGATAAAATAGCGATGAAACGTTGACCTTGGTTAACTGTAACAAAAAATTAAGGATTATCGGCTTTTTTTACCTGATAAACGGTGCCAATGTTTGTCTTCTTGACTGCTAAAAGCAAAATCGTTGTGCATGTCAAAAAATGCTTGATAGGCGGTTTTTACATCTGCAACTTGGTTTTCAATTAAGCCTGCCAGTACGATGTCGCCTTTTGGTTCGATGAGTGTACTAAAATATGGGGCAAGGGCAATCAGTGGTTTGGCTAAAATATTGGCAACAATCATTTGAATGCAAAGATTTGGATTGTTTTGGCAAAACTGTTCAAACGCTTGTGGTAAAAAAACCTGTAACTGGTTTAAAACCCCGTTGCATTTGGCATTTTGTTGCGTGGCAAGGAGGGCTTGTGGATCAATGTCTACTGCGTATACCGCTTTTGCACCGCGTTTTAATGCCACAATACCCAAAATTCCTGAGCCACAGCCGTAGTCAAGCACAATTTTATCTGTCAAATCTTGTTCGGTAAGCCAATCAATGCACAGGCGCGTGGTGGCATGATAACCTGTACCAAAAGCAAGCCCCGGATCCATCATAATGTTCAAAGCGTCAGGTTTTGGTGGGGTTAGCCATTTTGGTGTGATCCATAGATTGTTGGCACATTCAATCGGATAGTAATTTTTCATCCATTCGCGCTCCCAATCTTTATCATCTACACAAGACTGCCAAACACGCGTGGCAATAACTTGATTGGCAATGGATTGACTGATATTTTCCAAATTTACCGACGTATCAAACAAGGCACTGACAATCACATTATCCCACAGAGGCGACTCGCCGGGTAAGGGTTCAAACAGCGGTTGATCGCCTGCATCATCAAGACTAATGCTTAATGCGTCCGCTTCCAATAAGAGGGTTTCGGCGATCTCTGCTTGGGATTTTTTGCACTGGATATGTAGTTGTTGCCAGGCCATAATTTTTCCTTTTTGGTTTATTTTAACGCGAGTCTAATTGTAAAATTTCATCTGCTAAAGTGTTGGTGCGGTTTTGATTGTTTTCATGGTTGTTGTGTGTGTCAGAAGGCGTATCGGATTCTGGATTGTTTAAATGATTTAAACGCTGTTGTTCGTTATCGTACAATTCTTGCATGTCAAGTTGTTGTTGCTCGGCAAGTTGGGCTTCTTGTTGTCCAAGGTGTATGTCATTGGCACAACTGCTTAAATTTTGAGGGGAATAACGTGTATCAATAGGCACGCGAATAGCATTTGGACAGTCTTGGTGAGACAGCTCTCCTGTTGCGTTTTCAAGCCATTGCCATTGAATATTGGCAGGTTCTGGCAGTTGTACTGGGGTTGGTTTTAGGCGACGCATAAAATTTATCCATATGGGCAATGCACCATTAGCACCGCTTAGCCCTGTGGTCTGATTGTTATCAAGTCCCACCCATACCACGCTAACGTAGTTGCCACTATAACCTGCAAACCATGCATCACGGTAATCGTTGGTTGTGCCTGTTTTTCCTGCCAATTTTAAATTTTCGCCCAAAGTCAATGCTGCTTTTGCGGTACCATTGCTAACAACTTTTTGCATTGCGTAATTGGTTAAATAGGCAGCAACAGGGTTAATGACTTGATGCTTTTGAAAATTTGCCCCTTGGATAACCCGCCCTTCATTGTCCACAACGCCACGAATGGTATGAATGTTGTGTTTTATGCCACCTGTTGCCAATACTTGATAGACGGCTAGCATATCCATCGGTGATAAATCCACTGCTCCTAATAAAGTAGCAGGGTAGTTTGGTATTTCTTTTTGCACGCCCATGCGCTGTAAATTGGTAATGATGTTTGATACGCCCACGCTCATACCAACCCTTACCGCCGCTTGGTTGTATGAATTTGCCAAAGCGGTTGTCAATGGTACAATGCCATGACTGCCACCGCCATAGTTGCTGGGACTCCAGCGTTTTTTGCCTTGAGAAATGTTAATTGCACTGTCATCTACACCACTGGCAAGGTTGTATTTGCCTTGTTCAAACCCGGTTAAATAAATCATCGGTTTTAACAATGAGCCAACCTGACGCTTGGCATCTACGGCACGGTTAAAACCGGTAAACTCCGATCCACTTCCAACAACGGCCAATAATTCACCATTTTGTGGATTGGCACTGACAAGGGCGGATTGTAGTTGGCTAAGTCTTTTTGGATTGGATTTTTTAAGTTGCTTTAAACTTTGATCAACGGCTTTATCGGCTGCTTGTTGTACATTGGGATTAAAACTGGTAAAAATACGCAAGCCTTCGTTTTTTAAATCATCAGCATCATAGCTTTTATTTAATTCACGTTTTACAATATCTAAATAATCAGGAAAGCGACTTTGTCCAATACTGGGTTTTTTTACCACATCGAGTGGCATTTGACTGGAGGTATCATAAGTTTTTTGGTCAATTTTACCCATGATAAGCATGTTGTTTAATACCACATTGCGCCGCTGTAAGGCTAATTTTGGGTAGCGAATTGGATTGTATTGTGTTGGGCCTTTTGCCAAACCAACAAGCAAGGCCATTTGGTCTAGGCGTAATTCTGCCAAGGGGCGGTTAAAATAAAACTGCGATGCCAGTCCAAAACCGTTAATAGAATGGTTGCCATTTTGCCCCAGGGTAATTTCGTTGATGTAGGTCTGTAAAATTTTTTGTTTGCTATAATGACGTTCAAGCAACAAGGCCATAATTGCTTCGTTGGCTTTGCGTTTTAAGGTGCGATCGGAGTTTAGATAAAAATTTTTAATCAACTGCTGGGTAATGGTTGAGCCACCTTGTCTTGCACCGCCCGATAGGTTGCTATAAATTGCCCGCGTTGTGCCACGAATAGAAACCCCATGATGTTCAAAAAACCCACGATCTTCTGTGGCGATCAGGGCATCAATCAATGCTTTTGGAATTTGATCCAATTGCATGACAATGCGATCTTCATTATTGTCAGGATAAATACCACCAATTAAAATCGGCTCAAGGCGAATTTTGCCCGATTCATTGCGTTCGGTGCTTTGTAAATTGACAATTTTGTCATTGCTAATTTGTAGTTTAATAATTTGTTTTGGCTCAACATCTTTATTAGAAAAATTAAACTTACGCGTGTGAATGTAATAAGTATTGCCTTTTTTTTGGTAAGTGCCAACGGATTTATAATCATCTGATGCTTGATAGTTTAGCCAACCAAGCCAATTTTCCAGTTCATCGGTGGTTAATGGTGAATTTTGTTGTAAATCAAGCGATTGTGAATAGACTTTTGCAGGCAGATTCCAACGCTTGCCTTCAAATTTTTGCGTGATAACGCGATCTTGTTTGATAAGATAAACTGCCAAAACAATTAAGCTAATGAGTATAATTACTACAAAAATAAAGCTCAAAACAAAACTGCCACTCTCAAATGGTTTGATTTGGCGGTTTTGTGCATGCTTTGGGCTTGTAAAAATTGTTAATTTCATAAACAGTTTATCAAAATTGGCCGGGTTTAAGATTTGAATGACATTCGTTTTTGGTTGTGTGTAAATCAACTTTAACAGGAATTGGGCTGCTTTGGTGTTTGGAATACTGGGTTATGCAACCTGTTAACATACCGCTAATTGCTGTATAGATTATTAACATTAAATTTAACTTTACTAAACTTAATGGTGTCAAACCAAACGCACGCATCAGTCAAAAAGTCCTAGGATATATTGCCAAATGCGTTTTAAAATGCCTGATTTTTCTACCGCTGTTTCAGCAATGAGTGGTGCAGATGCCACTGCTTTACCGTGAAGTAAGGCGACGACTTCACCTACTTGTTGTCCTTGTGCAATAGGGGCTTGTATGTTTTTTGGCAAATTAACCACGGTTTGAATGTTGTCTTGGTTAACTTTTTCTAACAATACTTGTAAATTAGCCCCTGTTTTTACCGCAACGTCATCTGCTTGACCGTATTTAATTGCCACACTGCCAAAATTTTGCCCCATGGGTGCAACCACTTTGGTGTTAAAATGTCCAAAGCCCCAGTTGAGCAATTCTTTAGATTGTTCAGCACGGGCTTTTTCTGATTTTGTACCCATAATCACCGAAATTAGGCGCATATCACCGCGTTTGCTTGAGGCAACCAAACAAAAACCCGCTTCTTTGGTATGTCCAGTTTTTAAGCCATCTACGGTGCTGTCGGTGAATAACAAGCTGTTACGGTTGGCTTGTTTGATGTTGTTATAGGTGAATTCTTTTTGGCTATAAATTGGGTAATATTTGCCAGAATCTTTAATAATTGCTTTTGCAAGTTTTGCCAAATCTTGTGGCGATGCTTGGTGTCCATTGGCAGGCATGCCTGTAGAATTGACAAAGTGGGTATTGGTCATGCCTAATTTTTTGGCTTCGCTGTTCATAAGATCAGCAAACGCTTGTTCACTGCCTGAAATGTGCTGGGCCATAGCTTTGGCCGAATCATTGCCAGATTGGATAATAATACCTTTTAGCATGTCTAATACAGTGGCAGTGGTATTGACATCTACATACATACACGACTCAGTGTTGCGTCCGCGACACCACGCATCTGTGGTCATCAATACAGGCTGATCTTCTTGTAATTTGCCTGATAGAAGTTGTTGTTCAATGATGTAACTGGTCATCATTTTGGTAAGTGATGCAGGAGGAAAGGGCTGATCGGCGTTTTTTTGTGCCAACACAGTGCCTGTGTCATAATCCATCAAAATATACGCACTGTTGTCTAATGTTGGGGCTTCAATGGCATAAGCCGATCCCATACCAAACATGCCAAATCCGCTTAATGTAAGCAACCAAATTTTTACCTTATTTTGTAAATTGTTTTGTAAGTTGTATTTCACAGTAATACCTTTTTCACCAAATAATGTTTGCACCAATTAATGTAACAATAAATGCAATGTACAATAAAATGTAACAATGAACCAAATGTTATCTATATTACCAAAATATCACAAAAGATAAAAGTGGCAAGTTTTAAAATTAAGTTTTAAAAAATTAAGCGGTAGAATGATTTTAGTTTGAAATGGTTTTGGTTATTGTGCAGAAGATGCCAATTCTGTACAAACTCGTTTGTTTTCAGCGTTGGAAAAACTTAACGTCCAACGCCGAGTTTCATTTAAAATTTGTTTATAATCTTGTTGGGTGGATAAATATTGTACGGCCAGGCGCGGATCGCTGATACTTGGCATAAGACTTTTTAATTCAGCGTTATAAGCTTTGGCAAAACCTTGTTGTTGTTTTTTGGTTAACATTGGTGGGCAGATTTCAGAAAAAACCTGTAACACGGCGACTTCTTCTTTGGTGGTGGCGAGTGTTGACATGTCAATTGCAATGGTGTTGCCTGTTATGCCATCGGTCATTGTATCACGGGTCATTGTATCACGGATCATTGTATCATGGGCGGTGGCAAACATGGCAACAGACAGTCCAATTGCTCCTAGTAAAACTTTGGCAATCTTGGGTTTATTTTGTGGCGGTTTTGGCGTGATCATGGCTGTTTGCAGAGCAGATAAAATAGATAGCATAAATTTAACCTTGATGATTAAAAAATTTCAATGATTAAAAAAACTTTAAAATAACTGTGGCATATCATACCGAAATTTGACAAAAAAAACCTTAAAAAAATGCGATAAAACGGTGGTTTTTTGTGAAAAAATTGCGGTTTTTTGCTGAATTAGCAATAATTGGGTAATAATTTTTTGTTAATCAAGTTTTACTTATTAATCAAATGTTATTTATTTTAATCAAATGTTACGCATTGTTGGTTTTGTTGTTGATTTTTACCGCCGATACAATTTGTAACGCATTGTTATCCAGCATACAAAAACACACATCAACTTGTTGATATTGTAGGGTAAATTTGCTGTTTATTTCAGTTTGGCGATAGGCAGGGCGTGGATCTTGGGCGATTAAGGCACTGATTGTTGCGATGTCATTTTCGGTTAATAGGCGCTGTTTTTTTAAATTGGCAAAATTTTGTTGGGCGGTTTCACTCACAACCAGTTTTTTTAATGCAGGTTTATCACTGGCAAAACCACTGATTGCGTGGGGTAAACTGTCGCTATAGACAATGTACGGCTTGATGTCAATAATTGGCGTGCCATCTACCAAATCTGCCCCCACAACGTGCAAACGCACACTGTGATTGTTTTGTTCAATGTGTTGCAATAAAACCACTGACAGGCCGATATTTGCAGGACGATACATGCTGCGTGTGGCAAAAACTCCAAGTTTGGCATTGCCTCCAAGCCTTGGTGGGCGAACTTGAGGGCGAAATGATAGGTTGGCGGCGGTTTTGTTTTGGTGAAATTGCCAAATCAACCAAATATGACTAAATTCTTGTAAGCCAACAAAGGCATCTGGATTGTCAAACGGCGGTATCAGCTCAATCACGCCTGCTAGGTTGACTAAGTTTGGCTGGCGTGGCAAGCCAAATTTTTGGCATAACGGCGATCGTAAATAACCGATAATCGGCAGTTGTATCTGTTGGTGATTGATATTTTTTGGCATTTAAACAACTTTTTTTGAGTGGTTTTTTGAGTAAGTGTGCGGTAATTTTTTCTGATGCATGTCAATTATGCAAAAACTTCGCTATATTATGGCATTTTTTGACAATAAAGTCGCCAATTTTGCAAAAAATTTGCTATGATATGCAGGTTTTTCGTTTTTATCTCGTTTTTTATTGAATTTACTCATAACAATGAACAAAAAAGGTGTTTTTATGTCGGATAAAGCCAATCACGATCTGCGTGCCAAAATTTTGGCAAAATTTTATGAAGAAACGGTTACTTATGTGCATCATTGGAATGAAACCTTATTTACCATTAAAACCACGCGCAATGACAGTTTGCGTTTTCGGAATGGTGAATTTGCAATGATAGGCCTTGAGGTTAATGGCAAACCACTAATGCGTGCGTATTCTATTGCCAGTGCCAATTATGCAGAAGAGCTTGAGTTTTACTCCATTAAAGTGCAAGACGGCCCATTAACTTCAATTTTACAGCACATTCAAGTGGGTGAAAAACTGCTAATTAGCAAAAAACCAACAGGCACCTTGGTGCTTGATGATTTAAACCCAAATGCCAAACACTTGTATATGTTGGCAACAGGCACGGGGCTTGCACCGTTTTTGTCGTTGGCTCGTGATCCTGAAGTGTATGAAAAATTTGAAAAAGTTGTGCTTGTGCATGGTGTGCGTTATGTCAGTGAGCTTGGTTATCGACAAATGTTTGAAAAAGATTTGTTTGATGATGAGTTGCTTGGTGAGTTGGTAAAAGACAAATTGATTTATTACCCAACGGTAACGCGTGAGCCGTTTTATCACACAGGGCGTATGACAGATTTGATGACATCTGGCAAATTGTTTAAAGACATCGGTCTGCCACCTATGAATCCTGAACATGATCGTGCGATGATTTGTGGCAGCCCATCAATGAATAAAGATGTTGCATTGATTTTAGATGGTTTTGGATTAAAATGCTCGCCACGCATGGGCGGCACCGGTGATTATGTGGTAGAAAGGGCATTTGTAGAACAGTGATTGTGCAGGGCGGTGCTGTTGCCATTTTGGTTGAATTTTGTTGGTTAAATTTTGCTAAAACCAAACGAGAGTTTGGTTTTTTATTGCATTATATTTGTTGCATTATAATTGATGTAATAGATCATTTAGCATTTCATCAAAAACATCGTACGCAGGGTTATTGGCTGTAGATGAATTTGACTTAATCTCTGGCTGTGTGATACGCTTTTGCGGTTGCGGTTGCGGTTGCGGTTGCGGTTGCGGTTGCGGTTGCGGTTGCGGTTGCGGTTGCGGTTGCGGTTGCGGTTGCGGTTGCGGTTGCGGTTGCGCGGGCGTGGTTTTTGCGGTTTTTTGTTCGGTGTTTGGTTTTTTGCTTGGCTGTTTTGTTGTCAGGTTTTGCTTAGGTTTTGATAAAAGTTGTTGGGCTTGGTTTTGGCAGGCTTGTTTTGCTTCAATTTCTGCCTTAAAATCATAGCAATTTTGTCGCCACCAATGTTCAAATTCATCAACATTACGCCCATGTACCGATTTTGGCAAATTTACGGTTAACAATTGTGAGATTAATACCGAATCGTCGGCATCTAATGTCTGATCGGGCGATACAAAAATCTGTTCTCGGCTGCCTTGATATTCTTTTTTATAAGCCAAAGACTGTCCGTCAAATTCCAGTTTTGGCAATTGCCAAAGTTTGCCATTTTGATAAATTACGGTAAATTTTTTGACAGGGTGTTTAAAAATCACATCAATTGGACGTAACATGGTGTTTTTCCGTTGGTTGGTTGTCATTAAAATTGGTTAAACTAATAATGTAGCACAGTTTGGTAAGAATTAACAGAAGCTATCTGATTAACATGTTTTTAACATGTTATAATTTTAACGTGTTATAATTTATAATTTTGATATGGTTTTAACGACTTATTGCAAGTTATAAGTACATTATAAGTACAAAAATTAGACAAAAAAGTGGCATTTATGAAGCATTTCACCCCATCAACACCAAAAACAGGCTTTAACATTATCCAAAGCAATAAAATTGAAAAATTGCTTGAAAATTTTTTAAGGTTATATCAACAATCTATCAATGAGCACTCGATTTTTGAGCCGTTTTATGTCATTGTGCCCTCTCAAGTTATGGGCGATTGGCTAAAAAAACAAGTGGCAAATGCGTTTGGCATTAGTACGTTAATCACAACGGAGTTTTGGGGGCGTTTTTATTGGCAATTATTAAAAAAAGTGTTAAAAAATGTGTCTGATGAAGCTCCTTTGTCAAAAAATGTCATGCAATGGCAGATTTTTTCATATTTGTTGGCACAACATACGCAGATTGTTAACGATAAAACCCACCCACTGTTTGGTTTTATTGAACCTATGCTTGCTGATGCACAAGCAGAAAAACCACCAAGTGCTAATTTTACCAAAACCACTTTTACCAAAACCACTCAAGAATCGCACAACAAAACTCAATCGCTGGAGCGGCGGTTTTGGCAGTTTGCAGGTGAGATGGCAGGCATGCTAAATCGTTATATGACGTATCGTAGCGAGTGGCTTTTTTTGTGGGGTAGGGGTGAAAAAGTCAATGTGGCAGAATTGATTGCCAAAAAAGATATTTTCCAAAGCAAATTACAACACTACGATACCAAAACACCTGATTGGTTGCAAGAGCATTATGAAAATTTAGAGCAAGCCCAGCGGTTTTTGTGGTGTCAATTTTTTGATGCAACTTATAAAAAACGCCAACAATTACAAAAAAACTTTTGGCAAACAATTGAACAAGGCATTGAACAACACGCTTTGCCAAAACAAGCGATTTTGTTTACTGTGCAACAGTTGCCACCAAATGAGTTAGATGAGTTGCGTAAATTAAGTCGATATATGCCTGTAACCTTGTTGCATTTTAACCCATCGGAGCAGTTTTGGGCGGATATCGTGGATAAAAATTGGTTTTTGCAGCAACAATTAACCAATCCAGATGCCATTGATTTAAAAGATTACGGTCATAGTTTGTTGTCAAGATTTGGTAAACAATCTCGCGAGGTGTTTGCTCTGCTTGCAAATTTGTCAGGCAATGATGACGATCAAGGTTTTCTTACAATTTGGCAAGATGATTTTGTAGAAGAAACGCAGTCAACCAGTGTGTTAGCCCAATTGCAACAAGATATTTTGATGCTTGATGAAACCGAGACGGCACAAAAAGTTACTGAATTGTTACAAATTGTCAAAGATAATGACAAATTGCAACAAAAACGCAAATACGAAGAGCGGATTAAACCCAATCTGCCATGGCAATTGCATCAAATTGACAACAGAATTGACAACAGTTTGGCGGTGCATGCTTGTCATAGTATGGTGCGACAACTGGAGGTGTTGCGCGGGCAAATTGTGGCGTGGCTTAATCAAGACACAAGACGACAATTGTCAGATATTTTGGTGCTGTTGCCTAATATTGAACAGCAACGTACTGCCATTGAGGCGATTTTTCCAAAGGGTAAGGGTGCAGATGGTTTTACACTTCCTGCGAAAGTTACAGGCGTGGCCAGCCAAGCGGTTAATCAGCTTTGGCATGCGGTTATGGGTTACTATACGTTATTAAACCAAGTGGGTGCAAGGTTTCACTGTGCCGATGTGTGTGATTGGTTGATGTTGGCACCGATGTATGAAAGTTTTGGGTTAAGTGCTGAACAAATGCGTCGCGGTTGTGAATTGTTAAAAAACGCAGGATTTGTGCGCGGTTTTGACGAAATGCATTTATGCCAAACCTTACACAGTCATGACGATGATTATCGATATACTTTTGCGTATGCACTTGAAAGATTGGTGGCAGGACTGCTTATGCCAAACAGCCAAGCAGTGCGTTTTGGTGAGTATCAAAATTTGGCAGGTGATATAGAAGCTATCCAACCGTTGGCAGGCTTAAGTTTCAGTGATAAGCCAATTGTGATTGCTCTGTGTGATATTTATCAAACCTTGCAGCAAAATAGGTATTTATTGGGTGTTAAAAAGTCTGTTTACCATTGGTTAAACGATATTGAAAATTTAATGCAAGATAAATTTAATGTTTTTAAACAAACTCAAGCATGGAAAACTATTTTTGTTGCTCAAAACCAAATCAAAAGCCAACTTAAAGCCAATCACTTAAATTTGACTTTGAATTTAAACTTTGTGTTGTATGGCATTGATGAAGCTCTGCTTACACAACAAGTGCGTGCCGAACCGTCAGGCATGATTACCTTTGCACGTATTGGTACGGTGCGTAATATTCCGTATAAATTGGTAGTAATGCTTAATTTAAATTTAAGTGAATTTCCACAACAAGAGCCACCAAGTCGCTATAATTTGATGCAAGCGGGTATTGGTAAACGCGGTGATAGATTTCGCGAAGATGATGATTTGGGTGCGTTTTTAGATGCAATTTTGTGTGCACGGCAGGCGTGTTGGTTGTTTTATAACTACAAAAGTATGAGTGATACTCACGAACATTTGCCTGCCACGCCTGTGCAGGAATTGCTTGGTTTTTTGCAAAATCAAACCTGGCAAAGTGAAACCTTAACCGAAAATTTAACCAAAAATTTTACCAAACAAGTGTTGGATTATTTTGTAACTTGGCATCAGGTATTGCCCTTTGATGAGGGTTATTTTAGTCATTTTTTACAAGAAGATACATTGTCAAAAAATGCGTTTTGGCAACAAAAAATGGCAACCGCTCCGCCTGCTAAAATTTGGTATCAGTTATACCACGCTTTGCACCATTCTTCTGATGGTTTGTATGTTAACAATTTTGCCAAAACCAATAAGGTAAATTTGTGGCAAAAATCCGATCTGAACCAATGGCTACAAAACTGGCAGCGACAACGCCCGGCTTTAAGCCAGTTGCACAGCGTGCAAGGTGATACCAAAAGCAAAAACCATAACAGCAACAATCATAGCAAGGTGCAGTTTATTAAATTAAGCCAATTGATTGGTGCCGGACAAAATCCTGCACAAAGTTTTATTCATGCCCAAAAATTATTTACCCACCGTTTTGCCCAGATCGATGAAGCCTACGAAAGTCTAAATTTGAATGCTTTAGGTAAATATCAGCTCAATGAGGCGTTAATTGCAGGTTTTAATGTGTCAGATACAGATGTCAAAGATGCAGATGCTAAGGGTACAGATGTTAACGCGAAGCAGTTATTGTCAACATCTGCGTTGGCATTTAACGACATTTTGCCCTCAGGGGTAAATCGTTATCAGGCTTTGTGGCAACAAGAAAATGAGTTGCAACAGGCAATGCAGGATTTTTATCAACAATTACAACGCATCAACGAACAGCACGTTAATAATAGCCTAAGCAATGAAAAACCAACTTTTATAACCCTTAAAAACCTACAAACCAAAGCAAAACAAAATTTTAACACAAATTCTAAAAATTGGCTAACAGGTTTAATCACAAAAACGCAAGCACAAACCTTAAGCCTTGAAGTTATTGGTTTAAATGATGATGGTAGTTTTTATGAAAATGACAACCACTTACAACAAAGCATGGTGCAACATATCACCATAACCGCCAATTTACCAAATGCTAATAATATAAACGATAACAACGGCTATTGGCTGAATTATTTGCCAAATAAAGGATCGCAAAGACATCAGTTGGCATTTTGGCTGCAACATTTATGTTGGCAAGTGGTGCGAAAAACCAGTCAACAACAAGTGATGGAGCAACACGGTTTTTCATTATGGCAATACCAAGGCAAAACCTTGTATTTACCCGCCATTCAGTGGCAATTGGCTTATACATGGCTACAAGATTGGCTGATGTTTTGGCAATTAAGCCGTTGCCAGTTACTAATATTACCGCCTGCGACGACATTAACTTATTTAGCCAAACAAGATACAGCCAAAACAGTAGGGGATTTGATTAAAAACTGGATCGCTGGCAATTATCAATCTTACAACACGGTTGAAAATTTTGATTTTGAATTGTGGCAGTTGTTAATTGGTGAGCAAAAACCGACGGTGATTTTACCCTTTTTGCAAAGTTTGGCTGCATGGTTGTATCAGCCATTGCAAGATCATTTAATTGACATTGGCGAACAAGCCAAATTGATTAAATAAGTTTATATGTTATTTTAGTTAAAAATTGGTTTATTGAAAAAATTTAAAAAATTTAAAAAAAATTAGGAAGAGCAAATGACAGACGAACAAACGATAAATGAAAAAGACAGAAACGAAAAAGACAAGCCAGCCCCAGCGGTAAATTTGTCATTATCAGGGCGGCATTTGATTGAAGCATCGGCAGGCACGGGCAAAACATGGACATTAACCGGAATTGTGTTGCGTTTAATTGTAGAGCAAGGTTATCCTTGTGAAAAAATCATCGCAACAACCTTTACACGCAGTGCAGCGACCGAAATGCAAGAGCGTATCCGCGGACGTTTGCAAGATTTTTATCAAGTATTGGTTGCTTTTACTGGTGAAGATTTTGGCAATATTTATCAAAAAATGACTGATAAATACGCAAACAGTTTACAAACCCAACAAAATTTGATCGAAGAACCAGTACTTGCACAGAGTTGGCAGTTGTTTTTTGCTAAGTTTGACTCCGATTTTGAGGCATTTTTAACCAAACAAGACATTAAAGACAGGTATCACGATCCGGTGAATGCATATTTGGTGGCGTATATTTTAAAACAAATGTTGACAAATAATGCCAAAAAACTGGATTTTAGTTTGGCATTAAAACGCACTCAACTTGCGTTAAATCAATTAGCCAGATTGTTTGTTGGCACGCTTGACAGTTTATGCCAAAAGTGGTTGCGTGAATTTAGCAGTGAAACAGGATTTTCCGACCAAATCAAAATTAGCAACGATGTAACTGGTATCATTCAAGGCATGATAAATGATGAAATGCGCGGTTTTTTGGCGTATTTGTATCAGCAACATTACAAATTTCCAGTGGTTTATCAAAAGGTGCAAGACAGCTTACAAAGCGTGGAGGATTATCGTAAAGTAGTAGATAGGGCGTTAAATTTTTATACCGCTCCGATCGATGTCATGACAATGCCAGTTTTGGATTTGGCAGGCATTGATGGGCTGCGTCAACGGATTGTTGACTATGCAAGTGATGCTTTTGATGAAAGCAATAAAGACAATTTGGGTTTAAACAAAAGTGGGCATGTTTATAAAAAATTTAGCCAAATTAAAGTTGTGCAACAAGCACTTAAAACCACCACAGATACATTGGCTCAATTGGCAAAATTTGAAACAAACAAAGAAACCAAAGAATTATTGCAGACATTGCATGCGTTTAAATTTAACGACAAATCGGTGTTTAACAAAGCAGCTTCGGTTAAAAAAACAGATTTGGTGTTTTTGCATGATTTGGCATTGTTGTATGATTATCAGGTACGCTTAAATAATTATAAAGAACAACTAAATACCTATTTTAGCCAATTTATTAGCCGTTATGTGCGTGAACATTTACCAAATGTGCTTGAAGCCAAAGGGCTTACCACGTTTTCATTACAATTGGCAAAATTAAACCACGCTTTAGACGGTTCGCAAGGCAACGCTCTTGCCCGATATATCCGCCACCAATATCCTGTGGCATTAATTGATGAATCGCAAGACATTAATACCGAACAAGCCCTGCTTATTAAACGGATTTATTTGGATAACAACAATGAAGATGGGCGTGTTAACACCGATGGCGGTTTTTTGTTGTTGGTAGGCGATCCAAAACAGGCAATTTATGGTTTTCGTGGCGGTGATGTGCAAAATTATACCGCGTTAAAATCTTTATTTCCTGAAAAACCCAAACAATTAACCATTAACCGCCGTTCATCTAAGGCCTTAATTGACAGTTTAAATGCTTGGTATGGTGTGCTTGACAACCAAAATATGGGTAAAAACGATAACTTAAATATACACGATAACTTACATATACACGATAAATTGTTGCCAAGTCGAATGGGCGATGAAATTTATTATCATAAAATTGATGCCGATAGAACAACCGCCGAGCTTGTGCATGATGAGTCTGTGGCTGATAAATCCGTGCAAACGATTAACTATTTGCAAATCAGTCATCACGAACCTTTTCCAACAGATACCAACCAACAAAATGACGAAAATGACGAAGATATTGATTATGTACAAGAATCTGACGTAGTTTTGGCACAGATTTTAGCGTGGTTTGACAACGATGCACCGTTAAGCAACCGACTTTTTATGCTTGAAAAAACCGACAATCAACCAAACAAACGCCCATTAAATCTGTCTGATATCTGTATTTTGGCAAATAAAAACAAATATTTAGATCAAATTGAGCGTAAATTTAACCAATTTGGTATTGCAACCATGCGCGGTGGCAGTCAGAGTATTTTTGCTGATAAAATAAGCCACGATTTGCTAAATTTAATGTCGTTACTGCTAACACCGTATCAAACCGATAAGCTGCGCACTGTGTTGATGTCGCATTTTTATCAGCTTCGGTTAAAGGATATCAACCAATTGTTTCAATCCATCGATGAAGATCAAGGCGAATTGACCCAAAACTTAAAAATTTTAAATAAGCTACAAGCACAATTAAATGAAGCATCACAAAAATGGCAAAAACAAGGGTTTTTAGTCGCTGTGCAATGGCTGTTTAATCAACAAAACACATTGCCACATCAGACCGAGTTAACCGTTTGGCAACGATTGGCAAGTCATGAAAAAGGCGAGCGGTTTTTGATTGATTTACGTCAATTATTGGATATTATCAATGAACAAATTACCACTGAATTTGGCGGTATGGCGGGCGATCATCAGTTGTTAGAATGGTTTTGCGAACAAGTGCAAACCAAACCAGTTGACGATAAATTTTTGCAACAACGTCTGTCCACTGAAATGGGCGTACAATTAATGACCATTCACCAATCTAAAGGCTTGGAATTTGGCATCGTGTTTGTACTTGGATTAACTGACAATCTGCCAAAAACCCAATCGGTGCATTTGTACTTGTACACGGATAAAAACCTGTATACGGATAAAAATGACACGCCCAAAAATCATGAGCATTTAAACCATCAGACTTTATTAAACCGTCGACATTTATCCGCCGTTAAAAACAATCACAACAAAAATTTTGCCGATGAAGAGATGCAAGATTTATATGAAGAACGCTTACGTTTGATGTATGTGGCATTAACCAGAGCCAGAGAACGTATTTACATTGTGGTTAAGGCAACCGCCAGCAACAGCAATCATTATACGCCGTTAAAACCATTTTTGGCAGATATTGGCGATAAAAAAGACATCAAAGCATTTCATCTGCATGAACGGCTATCTACAACGGTTAATGTGATTGATACCAAAGATCCACAACATGACCTAAACAAATATCTAGCAACTATCCAAAAACAACAAAAACCAAACCTAAACTTCACTCATCATGCCAAACCAACCCCAAAAACCCCAAAAAATTTATCAGATTATCAAGATTATTTTGATAAAAAAATCAAACAAGCCAATTTTGTAAATTGGCAATCAACCAGTTTTACCAATTTAGCCAAATACTCAGCACAAAAATTTTCAGCACAAAATCTAAACACACAAGAATCCGATTTATTGCAATTAAAAGACGATGAAAATATTGCAATTGAGTCTGACATTGAATCGGACATGAACAATCAAGCAAATTTAGACATTCGCTTTACTTTTGAAAAAGGCACAACCGCCGGGACATTTTTGCACAGTGTGTTAGAAAATTTGATGAATTTATCCAAAAACGATCGCAGTGCTGTTAATATACAAGCCATCATTGACAAAGAATTGCGTGCATACAGCATGCCTGATAAATATTTTTCTACTCTAAACTTTTCTGCTTTAAACACCAACAACGTAAACCACGCCAGCGGGCCAACTTTTCAGCTTGATTACATAAATTTGGTAAATTGGCTTAATGATATCATGCACACACCCTTGGCAGCACCAACATATGTAAATAAACAAGCGTGCATTTGTTTGGCAGATATTGCCCAAAATCACAAAAAAACCGAAATGGGGTTTGAATTATACTTAAAAAATAATTTAGATTTTAATGAAGTAAACGCATTATTTGACCAATACAACAAACCATTATACCTGCAAAATCCAAAAGACACCGTTTGGCAATATTTAAAAGGCGAGATTGATTTGTTGTATCAACATCAGGGTAAATATTATGTGCTTGACTATAAAAGTAACTTTTTGGGTACAACCTTTGATAATTACCAACAAAAATCATTAGAAAATGCGATGAATGAACACCATTATTGGTTACAAGCACTGATTTACCAAGTGGCATTGCACCGTTTTTTGCGTTTGCATGTAACAAATTATGATATTGAGACACATTTGGGTGGGGTAGAGTATGCTTTTTTGCGTGGCATGTCGCCAAATAATCCTAAAACCGGACAATATGTTTGGCAAATTCCAAGTGCTATGGTAATAAAATTGGATCAATTGTTCGGTTAAACCCATGAAAACCCAATTAGGAAACATTATGCACAATTCATCAAAACACTTGTCAAAAAACTTGTCAAACAACAAAAACAACTTGTTAAATTTAGATAAAATTGCCGATTTTATTGCACTGCGCAAACAACAAAAACAACTTTTAAACCCCAATTTGACTCAAGCAAAAAACGCTATTAACCATAAAAACCCAAACAATCAGTCAGGTTTAGAAAATTTTGATGAAAATAAGCCCACCGAAAGCATTCATCGGTTATCTGATTTAAGAACTATTCAACAATTGTTTGGTTTATTGGACAATGCACTGGCAAATGGGGATACGATTTTGACCTTACACAGCCAACATGCCGAACATGATGAAAAAAAACATGATGAAAAAAAGTTACAAAATTGGCAAAACGATGGTTGGTTAACCCAGTTAACCCAGTTAACCCATACGCCCTCACCGATTAACACGCCAATTGTGGCATATCGTCAGGCGAATCAGTGGGTTTTTTGGTTACAGCGCCAGTGGTTTGCTGAATATCAACTGGCAATGCAACTGTTGGCAATGACAAAACGCCAAGCACAGCTTACAAATGAAACCAAAACACAAAAAACCAAAACACAAAAAATAAAACCGCTTGATTTAACAGATACAGATTCAAGTCCAGTTAAAACCCCCAATGCCTTACAACAACAGGCAATTGACAAGGCAAGTCGTTATGCGTTTAGTATTATTACCGGTGGGCCTGGAACGGGTAAAACTTTTACCGTAGCGGAGTTGGTAAAACGCTTGCAACACACGCACTCACAGCCACTATCCATTGCCTTAACCGCTCCAACAGGCAAGGCCGCTCAAAGAATGCAAGAGTCGCTCCAAAACAGTTTAAAAGGTGAAAAAATTAACCTGGAAAATGCCAAAACCTTGCACCGATTGCTCGGTATCGGACAGCACGGCACGCCACGTTATCACAAAAACAACCACTTGCCTGATGACTTGGTGATTGTTGATGAAGCATCTATGCTTGGGCTTGAGCTTGCAAGTCAGCTTGTGGATGCGATTAAACCAACAGGACGGTTGATTTTGCTTGGCGATGCCAATCAATTGTCAGCAGTGGACGCAGGATCGGTATTGGCAGATTTGTGCAAAATTCCAGCTTTACAAACATTTCGTACAGAACTTAGTGAAACTCAGCGATTTGATGATAACTCAAAAGTTGGCAAATTGGCAAAACCCATTCAATACGCACTAAACCACGCCAAGCCTTGTAACATTGATAATTTGCTAGAAATTACCAATACTCTACAAGTAACAAACCCTGAAAAAATTGCTTTATTACAAGCAGATACCTTTAAACAACCAGATACACTATATCAAGTATTATCACAGCCGTATCAGCCATTTTTTGATTTATTAAATCATTGGCAAAAAACCACTAATATGGATAGTGTAAATATAGACACAGATGAATTTGATACCAATTGCAAAAAATTGTTTGCGACGTTTAATCAATATCGCATTTTAACCGCGGGCAATCACGGTATTTTAGGCAAACAGATGTTAAACGAACAACTAAAAAAAATCTTTTTGCAAAAAACAGGGCTTGTTAATCATAATTATTATTTTTATCACGGTTTACCAATTATGATTAATACCAATGATTATCATTTAGGTTTGTTTAATGGGGATATTGGCATTTGCTTATGGATCAAAGAATCGCTTATGGTATGTTTTGCTGATAAATTGGTTGCGATCAATCAGCTTAGCCCAAGTGTGTGCGAGCCTGCCTACGCAATGACCATTCATAAATCACAAGGATCGGAGTTTGATTGTGTGGCGGTGTGCGTTGGAAAATCACATCAGCGTTTGTTAAGCCAAGAGTTGATTTATACAGCGGTTACGCGCAGCAAACAAGATGTAATTTTGGTAAGCGAACAACAAAGCCTAACAGCCTCGCTGCAACAAAAATCACATCGCCATACAGGGTTGGCATTACAGTTTTGATAAATGGTTTGGTAAAAGTAAAAATAGTAAAGTGGGTCATCACCCACTTTTTAAACATTAACCGATTTTAACAATCACTTTTTATTAAAATCACTCTTTAATTGCATAAATACCCGGCATATGACGCAAATAACCATGATAATCCATACCACAGCCGTACACATAGCGATCAGCAACATCAACACCAACAAAATCTACATCAAAATCCGCCACTTTACGATCGTGTAATTTGTTCAGCAGCACACAAGTTTTGATGGATTTTGGGTTTTCTTTTTTTAGTTCATCAACCACCGCTTTTAACGTAATGCCCTCATCAAAAATATCGTCAATCAACAAAATATCTTCGCCCATCACCGACACATCGGGTTTAAATTTCCACTCAAGTTCACTTGTGCCAGCGTTGTTGCGATAACGCGTGGCATGAATATAATACATGCGATGATAAAACGTAAATTGGGTCAACAGTTGCCCGGCAGGAATCAAGCCACCGTTCATGACCACCATGACAATCGGATTTTGCCCAGCGTAGTGTAGATTAACACTGGCTGCAAGACGTTCATAAGCGGCCGCCACCTCAATACTGCTAATCAGACATTCAGAGTTGCGTAGGGCTTCTTCAATTTGTTGGTTGCTAAGTTGGCTCATACATCACCTATTTTTTGCCTTTAAAAAGTGCATTTGAAAAAATTGGCTATTTTAACACATTTTTTGTCTTATTTTTGATATTTTTGACAAAATTGCAGTTTATTAGTGTTATCCGTTTGTCAATTGTGGCTTTCAAAAATCAACGGCTGATAATAAGAGGTAAATTTGGCAAGTGATTCTGTTGGCAGTTGTGGAATTAAGCGATGCAATGCCAATGACAACGCTTTGTTAATAACGCTATCGGCAATCGGTATTGCACCGCGTTTTAGCCTGCTTAGTGGCAGTGTTTTGCTAAAATCCAGTAAAAAATGCTGCAAACAAGCCTTGGTTAATTCATCAAACAAACGCGTTAAATTTTCCACTTCATGCTTGCCATTGCCTTGTTGTACATTGTCAAAACTTGCCAACAGTTGGGTTGCCAAAGCATCAGACAAGGGCACGCTAATGCGTAATTTGCCCTCTAAGTCGGTTTTTAGCACATTTTTATCCAAAAACTCAAAACTTGGCAATACCAAATCATTTGTAGTGGGGCTTAAAACTGTATTAATCAATTTATCGGTTGTCGCTTCAATGGTATGACTGACTTTAATCAAATGTTGCTTGCGTTCGGAGTTGTCAGGCAAACTTTCGATCAATTTGACAAGCATGATATCAAGCAATTCTTGATTGATTAAATGTGTGATTTTATCGCGGTAGACATCGTAACGCTCACCGCGGTTATTCTTGATTAAGGCATAAGCATCGTCAATGGTATCAGACAAGCTTGTAGATGGCAAAAACCCAAAATAATAAGACATAATATTTACTCAAAGACATATTAAAAACAATATTAATGTTAAAACATTAGAAAAATTTAATAATATTTGCTAAAATAATCAAACATTGAAAAACAAACATGATAAATTGTAAAAACATTGTAAAAAAAACTTGCCAATAATAGCAAGTATTTTTTGCTAAAAGTATTTTTGCTAAAATTGCTGCATAAAATAAAAACTGCAGAAAACTGTATCAATAACCACTATATCAATAACCACTGTATCAATAACTTATGAATAAACCACAAAATTTTATACCCACAACTGCCAAGCCTAATAACAACCAAAACGCCGTTGTTTTGCTATCAGGTGGTCTTGATTCTGTTACGTGTTTGTACTGGGCAAAAGCCAATTTTAACCATGTAACCGCGGTAAGTTTTGATTATGGTCAACGCCACAATAGTGAACTTAACGCAGCCAAAAACATTGCCAAAATTGCCAGTGTGGATCATCGCGTGATTGGCATTGATTTAGCCCAGCTGGGTGGATCGGCTCTAACCGATCAAAACCTACATATTCCAAATGCAGACAAAACAGCAGATTTTAGCAACCATCAAAACAATGCCAACATTCCAATAACTTACGTGCCTGCCCGCAATACGATTTTTTTATCGTATGCACTGGCGGTTGCTGAGGTAACCAAAGCAAATACCATTGTCATCGGCGTAAACGCTGTGGATTATTCAGGCTATCCTGACTGTCGTCCTGAATATATTGATGCGTTTGCAAAAATGGCAAATCTTGCTACCAAAGCAGGGGTTATGGGAAATCATCTCACAATTGCAACGCCTTTGTTGCATTTAAGTAAAGCAGAGATCATCAAATTGGGCGTATCACTTGGTGTGGATTATGGTTTGACCGTATCGTGCTATCAGGCAAATCGTGATGGTTTGGCGTGTGGCAAGTGCGACAGTTGTTATTTACGCCAGCAAGGTTTTTTACAAGCTGAAATAGACGATCCAACTTGTTATCAATAAAATATGTTATTAATAAAATAACAGCTTTAAAAAATTATTTGTTTAAATTTGATAAAACCCATAGGAAATTGTATGAAAAAACCGACTTTTGCGACGATCTTATTAAGCACAAGTTTGACACTACCAAGTATCATATTGCCAAATCTTGCCAATGCCAGTACTGATGTCAATCATGCTCAAATCAATGCGTGCGTGGCTCAAATGACTGAGAAAAAAATTACCGACAATAAATCCGCCCAAAAAGTATGTGGCTGTGTGGTAAAAGAACAAGCAAAAATCACCCAAAAACAAAAAAACGAACTGGACGATTGGGTAAAATCAGGCAAAGATATCCGCACCAATAAAACTTTTCAAAACATCAGTGATCGCATGAAAGCCTGTGGCAATGGCATTATTAAATAGTAGATTAAATAGCAACGGTTAATAGCAACATTGTTAACATAAATTCACACACAACCAACAGAATAAATATACGTCATTTAGGTGAACAAATTATAATAAAATTGTTGGTTTTGGTTTAACACAATTTCCAACGATTTTATGATAATTTTTTACATCAAACTTTAACTCCAAAACTGTTTAAATACAAAAACTATTTAAATACAAAAAAAGAGGACATACCATGTCGGATAAAAATACCAATCAAAAAGTTGCAATTGTTACAGGTTCAGCGGTAGGTCTTGGCAATGCAATTGCCACACGTCTTGCCAAAGATGGTTTTAGCGTGGTTTTGCATGACATTAATGAAGAAAATCTTAACAAAGCAAAAGCAGAATTTGATAAAGCAGGTTATCGTTATATCGGTGTTGTTGGCGATGCATCAAAACGCGATGATCAATTTAACCTTGTAAAACAAGCTGTTGAGGCTTTTGGTCGCGTTGATGTGTTTGTTAATAATGCAGGTGTAGAATCGGTTGAGCCTTTCTTAGAAATTGAAGAAAAAGAAATTGATCGCGTGCTTGATATTAATGTGAAAGGCGTGATTTTTGGCACACAAGCAGCGGCTGAACAAATGCAAAAACAACATGAACAAGACAACAATAGTGTTGGTAAGATCATCAATGCGTGTAGTATTGCAGGGCATGAATCTTATGAAATGTTGAGTTTGTATTCGGCATCAAAACACGCGGTGCGTTCGTTCACGCATTCAACCGCCAAAGAATTGGCAAAACACAACATTCGTGTCAATGCTTATTGTCCGGGCGTTGCTGATACGCCAATGTGGGAGCGTATTGATCAAGCTTTTGTTGAACACAAAGGCTATAAACCAAAACAAGCATGGAATGAATTTACGCAAAATATTTTGGTTGGTCGTCCACAAGAACCCAATGATGTGGCTAATTTAGTGGCGTTTTTAGCATCAGATGATGCCAATTATATCACAGGACAAACCATGGTTACAGATGGCGGTATGGTTTTCCGTTAATTTTTAAAAATTGCTTGGTTAAGAATTGTTTAATAAAAATAAAAAAGTGGGCTAATAGCTATATTAACCCACTTTTTTTATTTTATGTGTCTTTATTAAGTTTATTAAGTTTAATTAAACAAGTATAAAAGGCTGTATTAATTTTTCTGCAGATGTTTTGGCATTTAATACCGTCATAAAAGTATAAGCTCCGATAAATTTTCGGCTAATAAACATAAATTCTTTTGGTGGTATGCTAAAGGCTTTGGAACTTGCGGATTTGGTTGCCAAACCAATCACGCGGTTGTGCAAATCACTTTTTGCCCAAATATAATTGCCCTCATTGTCTAAGCAATGTTTTGGTATGGTTGGATTATGGCTTGGCAAGCTAAACGGTTCGCTTGCCAATAAAAACAATTCAACCATATCGTGCTTAACTTGTTCGTTCATGGTGGCAAAAAAATCATAATGCTCGCCTGCATCGTTAAGTGCTTCGTACATTTGTTTGCGATCGTGATAAAACCCTGCCAACAAAAACCGCTTGGCAATGTTTAACAAGGTTGTATCAAACTGGCGAATCGCCCCAAAATCCAACAATACCAGTTGATCGACCGGTTGATCGCTTAGCTTGGTATCACTTAGCTTGGTATCAGTTTGTTGTTCAATGGTGCGTATCAGATAGTTGCCAAAATTTGGATCGGTTTGCATATCGCCCCATGCAAAAATTTCTTGCAACATAATCTCAATGGATGCCTGTCCGATACGACAGCGTCGCGATTCTGGCAATGCAAGTATGCGTTCATCACCAATTGATAAGCCTTCTTCAAATGTCATACACAATACGCGACTTGTGCTATATTCATTGATAATGCGTGGCACAACATAGCGATCATCACCGCTTAGCCGCTCATAAAACATTTCGGTGGTTTTTGCCTCCAACAAATAATTGACTTCATGGTGCAACAAATCACGAATTTCCTCAAACCAATCATCTAATTGACGCGTTTGTGGTACGGCATTGGTTACTTTAAGCAATTGACGGAATAAATCAAGATCGCTATCTACCGCATCGGCAATATTTGGATATTGAACCTTTAAAACCACTTGCTCCCCTGTGGGTTTTAAAGTTGCACGGTGTACTTGGGCAAGACTTGCTGTGCCAATTGGCATGGGATCAATGTCAAAATCATGAATTTTTTCACCAAGTTCATGACGCAACGCACTTTCAATAATCCGCCACGAAAAAGTTGCAGTATTGCTGTTTAAGGTTTGTAACGCCTCGGTAATTTCAGGCGGTAGAAAATGTTCACCGTACAAAGCCAACATTTGTCCAATTTTTACCACCGATCCTTTCAGTTTACCCAATTCGTTTGCCAAATATTGAGCCTGTTCTTTCATAAAGGCTTGTTTGGCAAGCTGTTTTTGTTCTTTGGATTTAAACACACCAAATGCACTGTTGGTTGCCCAACGCCTGCCAATATTGAGCGATGCTTTGGCAATGGATAAACGTCTGTCTAATGCTTTGGTTTTTAAGGCATCTAATTCAAGGGGTTGGTTTTGTAGGTTTTGGCTACTGTTGTCAGTCATTTATCTGCCTGCAAAATTTGTGCTTATCAAAATTCACTCATTTTAACATAAAAAAAGATTTTTACAAAAACTTAAACCATCATTATCCATAGAAAATTGTTAATAAAACCGCCCAAAAAGTCGCGATCCACTTTTTTATTAACAAAAATTATGCTATTATTTTTCACAATTTTTTAAAAATAGAAGATAGTTATGCAAGTTGCTCAATCTTTTGCCAACAAACGCTTGACAATGTGTTTGGTTAAACTTGGTTTTATGGGTATCATGACCTTTTTGCCACAAGCCTACGCCGCCGAAGCCACCATTGTCAAAACCGCTCCGCGTTCTGTAACACAAATTGCAATTGTGCCATTTATAGGAGCAAACAGCGTATCTGATGTGGTAGAAAATTACTTGACCAATATCGGACAAATGGCCGGAAGCGACAGTTTGCCTGAAAAACCTCACAGCAGTGGCGAGGTGCATTTAGAGTTATGGCGAGCCAATAAAGTACCGTATGTGGTGGTTGGTAACAGCAAAACCAATCGCGATCATGTTGAGATTAACTTTGAGGTGATTAATGTAAAAACAGGGCAAGTGTTAGGCGGTGTACATCGTGAAAAAAGCAAAAATAACAACCAAGACTTGCGTTTTACCAGTGCAAAAATTGCCGATAAAGTGTTAGAATTAATCACAGGGGTTAAGGGTGATTTTGCTGGTAAAATTGCTTATGTTGTCAAACAAGGTTTTGGCAAACACGCAGTTTCATATTTGGTTGTATCGGACGTTGATGGTTATAATCCACAGATCATTCGCACGGTAAAAGGCAACATCAAGGCGCTAAACCCATCTGCCAATGGCAAACAATTCACTTTTGAAGAACAGCAATATAACGGCTATCCTGTGATTTATGTCGCCGATATTAACGGCCAGGTAAATTTGGTAACACCGTATAAGGCCAATAACCTGGGCGGGGCAATTTCACCAGATGGCAACCAGCTTTTGTTTAGCAGTGATAAAGAGGGCAACCTTGATATTTATCTTGCCGATGCCAATGGCAGTAACCCACGTCGCCTAACCAACAGTCCTGCACCAGAAATATACCCAAGTTGGTCGCCAGATGGCAAATCATTTGTGTTTACATCTGATCGGTATGGCAATAACCGCGGGCAGATTTTTCGTTACAATTTAGCCAACAGACAAATGCAACAATTAACCAGTGGTGGTCTAAACAGCATGGCTCGTATCAGTAACGATGGCAAAAAAATGAGCTATTTGTCAGGGACAAATAACGGCGTGGTGCGTGATTTTAGCACAGGTTCGGTAAAATCAATACAAGCATCTGGAAGCGAAGCACCGAGCATTTCACCAAATGGCATGCATTACATTTACTCAACCAAAACCGCCTTAACCATTAACACCAAAGGCAATGTCATTAGCATTAATCCAAATCAATACGGCATTCCAAACGGTGTGATTTACAACCCAATTTGGCTAAACCCAAATCATTAACACCAATTAATTAACACCAATTAATTTAATATTAACCTAATGTCCAAAAATTAATTGCCTAAAATTAATATTTGGTTTATTTTTTATACTAAAAAGGGCTGATTATGAAAAAATCTTTATTATTGACTTTAATTACGCTTAGCGTAGGTTTTGCCAATACAGTTGTTGCCAATACGGTGGCGGTATGGAATTCAGAAGAAGCAATTGCCAATACCAATTTTGCCAAAAGCAAAATCACCGCCACGCAAAAAACCCTTGCACCCAAACAACAGCAAATCAAAACTTACGAAACCAATTTGGAGCGTTTGCAACAACAATATCAAAGTGCAGATGACAAGCAAAAGGCAAGCATTGCCAAACAAATTGACACCAATATGAAAAATTATGAACAAGTGTCATCTCAAATCCGCCAAACCATCGCAACCAGTCAAAAAGAAATTTTAGACAAAGTTAGCCCAAAAATGCAATCAATTATGCAAAATTTGATAAAACAAAAAAACATTGATGTGTTGCTTGACAATACAACAGAAACGGTAAGTTTTGTTAAAGCTGAATTTGACATTACAGACGATGTTACTCACGCGTTAAACCAACAAGTTAAGTAATGCTAAATTTGGTTAAAGTTGGCTAAAACGCTTAAAATGACACAATTAACTTTAACAGCGCTTATCGATCATTTGGCAGACGATCCGCAAACTGTGGTAAAAAACACCGATGTTGTGCTAAATTTTGTTGCTAACAAGCCAAATTTTTGCTTAAGAGGCATTGCACCTTTACAAGATGCCAATGCTGATGAATTGGCATTTTTGGCAAATCCAAAATATCAAGCCCAGTTGGATAAAACCAACGCAGGGGCGGTATTGTTGCCACAAGATCTACAGTCAATTTGTCCAAATGCAACCTTGGCAATTGTGGTGGCAAATCCATACCTTGCGTTTGCCAAATTAACGCAGTTTTTTGCTTATTGGCCAAATGTTGATAAACCCTTTGTCATTCACCCAACAGCAAGCATTGCCAAAACCGCCACAATTGGACGTAATGTAACCATTGGAGCGTTTTGCGTGATTGGTGAGCATGCGATAATTGGTGATAATTGCACCTTGGACAGTCATGTGGTGGTGGCGGATTTTGCGTGCTTGGGGCAACATTGTCAGTTAAAATCACACAGTTTTGTGGCGTATCAGTGTCAACTTGGTGATTTTGTTGTGCTACACAGTCATGCCAGTATTGGCAATGATGGTTTTGGTTACGCTCCAAAAGGCGATACGGCCTTGGTTGGTTGGCAAAAAATTCATCAGCTTGGGCGCGTGGTGATTGGCGATCATGTTCGCATTGGCAGTCAAACTTGCGTGGATCGTGGGGCCTTGGGTGATACGGTGATTGGCAACCATGTGATGATTGATAATTTGGTGCAAATCGCTCACAATGTAAAAATTGGTGATGGCACGGTCATTGCTGGTTGTGTTGGCATTGCAGGCAGTAGTAAAATTGGCAAACGATGCGTGTTGGCAGGCGGTGTAGGCTTGGTTGGACATATTGAAATTTGCGATGATGTAACAATCACCGGTATGACGATGGTAACCAAAAGCATCAAAACCCCAGGCAGTTACTCATCAGGTACACCAATGCTACCAACGGCAATTTGGAAAAAAATGGCAATTAAAATCAAACAGTTGGTTAAAAATTAATTTTAATTTTAATTAATTTTAATTTTGGTTGCCTATCGTATAAATTCAGCCATTTTACCAACAATTTTAATTTACCAACAATTTTTAAAAAGGAAGATATATGGATAGTGCGTTATTAACCGAGCACGATTTAACCGCTTTAACAGAACGTAAAATCACCTTGCCCATTAATAGTATGGCATTGCGTGATTATTTACCACACCGATACCCATTTTTGCTCCTTGATCGCGTAACCGCCTGTCGGCCTGATGAGTGGCTTACTGCGATTAAAAACGTATCCATTAACGAGCCGTTTTTTAATGGACATTTTCCAGAAGAGCCTATTATGCCTGGGGTTTTGATGGTTGAGGCTTTGGCACAGGCATCAGGAGTGTTGCAATTTATCAGTAAAAACATGAAACCCAAAGATGGGATTTTGTATTTGTTTGCAGGCGTGGATAAAGTGCGTTTTAGACGCCTTGTTATTCCAGGTGATCAGTTGGTGCTGCGCACACAAAAAACCATGGCAAGAAGTGGGGTGTATAAATTTGCAGCCAGTGCAGAAGTAGCAGGGGAGTTGGCTGTGAGTGCTGAGATTATCCTAAGTGAGCAGCACCGTCAATATGGCAAAGATTAAATTTACCAATGGTAAGTTTGGCAAACTTTTATCAAACTGCTATAATGACAAATTTTTAAGTTTAAGGAAAATCCATGCACATTCACCCAACGGCAATCATTGATCCCAGTGCAAACATTCACCCATCTGTTAAAATTGGTGCGTTTTGCGTGATTGGTCATGCTGTTAGCATTGGAGCGGATAGTGTGTTGCATTCACATGTGGTAATCGCTAAAAATACGCGTATCGGTGAGCGTAATGAGATTTTTCAATTTGCCAGTATTGGTGAAGATTGTCAAGATCTAAAATATCAAGGTGAAGAAACTTGGCTTGAGATTGGTTGCGACAATCGCATTCGCGAGGCCTGCAGCTTACATCGTGGCACAGCACAGGACAAAGGCTTAACCAAAATTGGCAATCGCAACTTATTCATGGTAAACACACACATTGCCCATGATTGTCAAATTGGCGATGACAATATCCTTGCCAATAATGTTGGCATTGCAGGGCATGTGGTGATTGGCAATCATGTGGTTGTGGGTGGCAATTGTGGCATTCACCAGTTTTGTCGCATTGATGATTTTAGCATGATCGGTGGGGCAAGTTTGATTTTAAAAGATGTTGGGGCGTTTAATATGGTATCAGGCAACCCTGCCAAAAGCCACGGTCTAAATGTAGAGGGCATGAAACGCAGAGATTGGCCAGTCAAAACCATTGATATTTTAAAAGAAGCCTATAAGATCATCTATCGTTCAGGGTTGGTAAAACAAGCAGCAATTGATCAATTGCAACCATTGTTGGCACAAGAACCAAAAGTTCAATTATTTATTGATTCATTGATGAATAGCCAGCGAGGTTTAACACGCTAACAGGGTTGGTAAAAAGGGTTGGTAAAACAAGTATTCATTATTCATTGACAAAATTAATCATTTACAAAATTAATAACAGGATTTTGCTAAAGTTTGTTATAATCTAAATTTGCTATTTTGGCATGATTATCATTTATGGAGAGTTTTGATGAGCAGTCAACACATCAGTCAAGCCCAGTTTGAGGAATTGCGTGATTTATTGGAAGATGATTTTATAGATTTAATTAACACTTATATGTCAGACAGTGAACAACGTCTTGAAGAAATGCAAGTGGCTTTTGACAATGACGATAACCGCATGGGTTTTGAGGCATCGCACAGTTTAAAAGGAGCAAGCTCAAACCTTGGAGCGACGCATTTAACCGAAATGTGTTACCAATTGCAAGAGATTTGTCGCGGTGGTCAAATTCACAAACATCAGCAATTAATCCATGAAATTAAAGCCGAATCCCAAGCGGTCAATAATGACATTAAGCAATTAATCAACAGCCAGTAGCCTTGACAAAATGCGAATATTCAGTGAATAATAAGCTAACACAGTTATTAGATAATATTTATATTATCATGGTAAATACCACCTTGCCTGCCAATATTGGATCGGTGGCTCGTGCTATGCACACTATGGGTTTGCGTCATTTGGTGTTGGTAAAACCAAAAAAACCGATAGACGATGATGCCCTTGCCTTATCCGCAGGCGGTCAAGCAATTTTACATCATTGTCAATACGCCGATACATTGACAGATGCAATTGCTGATTGTCAATGGGTGTTTGCTACCAGCAGTCGGCAACGTCATATGCCAAAGCCTGTATTAACGCCACGCCTATCCGCCAAATTGATAATCAATCATTTTGTTTATCATACCCAGCAAGCCCATAATCCAGATCATGCCAACCAAAATAAAATTGCGTTTGTTTTTGGGCGTGAAGACCGCGGCTTAACCAATGATGAACTTAAGTTGGCAGATTATCACATACAAATTCCGGCCAATCCAAATTATAGCGTGCTAAATGTGGCAATGGCGGTGCAGGTGATTGCCAGTGTGCTTTATGAAACGGCAGAAGAAACATTCATGGCAGAAGAAACCTTGCCAACAGATAACTTAAAAACAGCCAAGTCGGTAAATTTACATGAATTAACCTTAAACTTGCGTCAAAACTGGGACGAGCCTGCCATTAATCATGCACAAAAACAACAACTTGAAGATGATTTTTTGGCAGTACTGGCTCAATTAAGTTTGTATGACAGCCGTCAGCCAAAAACCATGCCTTGGCGGATTGCTCGTTTGTTTGGTCGCTTGCAATTGGATATCAAAGAATTTCAATTATTGCAAGCATTGTTACAAGCGATGCTTGCCAAAATCAAACAAGCAAACCAAAAAACCAATTAAACAAAACTAAATTAAACAAAACTAAAATGCAAATCTTCATCTTTTACCAAGGTCTTTAAAGCCAACAAACTGTCATCATCAGGCAAAATTTGCCAATGTTTAGGCATGTTTAAATTTGCAATGGCAAAATCGGTATAAACGCATAAATTTAAGGGTATGCCCTCTGTAGCGGTTGTGTCAGCTGTGTTGGTTTTGGCGGAGTTTATCTCTTGGTCTTGATTTAACTGGTGCGAAAGATAGTGAATGGTAGAATCATCTGCTTTTAACAACAAATTTTGTAAGCGTTCAAACAATGCCAAATCCGTGCCTAAAATTTTAACCGAGATTTTTTTAAGCCAACGTTTGCGTGCATCGGTCATGGTTAGCACATCTTGCAAGGTTGCGTAAAACAAACCATCACGTTCACGCACGGTACTTTCAATCACCACCACGCTTTCTACTTTGAGTTTGTCTTTTAAACGGTTAAATTTTTCAGCGTAACAGCTAACCTCAATTCGGCTTTTACCGTCATCAAGGCTAATTACCGAGCGATTGCCAAAATTTACCACGTCCATGATAATCCCTGCAATAAAAAGCGTACTGCCAAATTTGGTTTCGCTTAATTTATCCAAAGTGCAACTGGTGTAGCGTTTTAGTTCATCGCGGTAACTGTCTACAGGGTGTCCTGTCAAATACAGCCCAAGCGTGTCTTTTTCGGCTTTTAGGCGCTCTTTATCCGTCCAAACAGGTTCGTGCGATAGTGCAGGCGGAGCAGATACGTCGCTAATTTCAGCAAACATATCCATCATGCCAAGGCTTGCATTTTCGCGGTGTTGTTCGGCGGATTTTACCGCTTTTGGCAATTCTTCAAACAAGGCACCGCGAATGTCAAACACGCGTTCTTTTGCCAAATCTGGGCGTAAATTTTTGGCAAAATCATCAAAACAACCTGCACGCACCAAGGCTTCTAAAGTACGCTTGTTGACTTTTTTGGTGTCAACACGGCGACAAAAATCGTATAAATCGCTAAATTTGCCTCCTGTTTGGCGTGCATTGACAATAGACTCTACCGCACCCTCGCCTACGCCTTTTAACGCCCCCAATCCATAAATAATTGTTTTTGGATCTTTTGGTACAAATTCCCAATTGGAATGATTGACACAAGGGTTTTCAACTTTTAATCCAAAATTTTCTCGACAATCGTTGATAAAAAATACCACGCTGTCAGTGTTGTTCATATCCGATGTAATCACCGCGGACATAAATTCAGCAGGGTAATAATGTTTTAAATAGGCGGTTTGGTATGCCAAAACACCGTACGCTGCTGAGTGAGATTTGTTAAAGCCATATTCAGCAAATTTTTCCATTAAATCAAAAATTTCACCTGCCAGTCGTGCATCCACGCCTTTTTGTTTTGCTCCCTCGGTAAAAATTGAACGTTGTTTGGTCATCTCTTCAGGTTTTTTCTTACCCATAGCACGGCGTAACATATCAGCACCGCCAAGGCTGTAGCCGGCCATAACTTGTGAAATTTGCATGACTTGTTCTTGGTATACAATCACGCCATAAGTGTTAGAAAGCACAGGCTCAAGCCACTCATGATCATAGCTAACATCAAGCGCACCGTGTTTGCGATCAATATACATATCCACCATGCCACTGCCAAGCGGGCCTGGACGGTATAACGCACACATAGCAATCACATCTTCAATATTGGTCGGTTTAAGTTTTGCCAAATATTTTTTCATGCCCGAACTTTCAAGTTGAAATACTGCTGTGGTATGGGCATCTTGTAACAAACCATAAGTCGGCTTATCATCAAGTGGCAATTCATCTAAATCTAAGGGAGAAAGCCCTTCTTTTGCTCTGCGTTGATTGATATTTTTTAAGGCTGCGTGGATAACCGTTAGGTTTCTAAGCCCTAAAAAGTCAAATTTTACCAAACCCACAGCCTCTACATCGTCTTTATCAAACTGACTTACCCTATGTCCATCTTCATCACAATAAATTGCACTAAAATCGGTGATTTTATTAGGGGCAATTAACACGCCTCCTGCATGTTTGCCAACGCCACGCGTAATTCCCTCTAAGCGCAATGCCATCTCCCAAATTTCATTGGCATCTTCATAATCCATATTGTCGGGGTTTTGCAGCAAGTCTTTTAACTGGGATTCTTCTTCAACCGCATCTTTAAGCGAAATTCCGGGTGTTTTTGGAATAAGTTTTGAAATTTTATCCGCCAAACCATAAGATTTGCCTTGCACGCGTGCCACATCTCGCACCACAGCTTTAGCAGCCATAGTACCAAAAGTGATAATTTGCGACACTGCTTCGCGGCCGTATTTTTGGGCAACATAATCAATCACCCGATCGCGCCCTTCAATACAAAAATCCACATCAAAATCTGGCATGGATACCCGCTCTGGGTTTAAAAAACGCTCAAACAGCAAATCATACGCCAAAGGATCCAAATCTGTGATGTTTAAAGAATAAGCCACAAGCGAGCCTGCCCCAGAACCACGCCCAGGCCCTACAGGAACGTCATTGGCTTTTGCCCAGCGGATAAAATCCATCACAATTAAAAAATAACCCGGAAAACCCATGTCCAAAATCGTGTTAATTTCAAATTCAAGGCGTTCATCATAGGCTTTACGCGTGTTTTGCCAGTTTTCATCACGCGTGTTTGGTGGGTATAATTTTTCTAAACGACTTTCAAGCCCCGCTTTTGATGTTTTGCGAAAAAAAGTGTCTATCGTATCTTCAGGCGGAATGGGGAAGGCGGGCAAAACCGGTTTTCCCAAGGTTAAAATCACATTACAACGTTTTGCTAAATCCAATGTATTATCAATGACTTGTGGAATGTCGCTGAACAATTGTGTCATTTCTGCTTGGTTTTTTAAATATTGTTGTTCTGAATAATCACGCGGACGATTGGGATCGGCTAGGATTTGTGAGTTGGCAATGCAGACACGCGCTTCGTGGGCTTCAAAATCGTCTTTGGTTAAAAATCGCACATCATTGTGGGCAATGATTGGTATTTGATATTCATTGGATAGGCGAATGGCTTGTTCAATAAAGCGATCTTCATTGGCTCGGTTGGTGCGTTTTATGGCAAAATACAACCGATCGCCAAACACATTTTGCCATTCTTGTAGTAAGCTATCAGCACGTTCGGTGTGGTTTGACAACATGGCTTGTCCCACATCGGATTTTTCGGTAAATAAAGCAATGATGCCTGCGTGATTTTCAAAAATCCAATCGCGTTTGACAATGGGCTTACCCAACACTTGCCCGTGGGTAAACCCAAGTGATACAATACTGGTTAAATTTTTATAGCCTTGTTGATCGCTTGCCAACAGTATGAGACTGTGTTCGTCATCTTGAAGCAAAATCTCCGATCCGATAATCGGTTTAATTGCGTTATCCAAACAAGCCTTGTAAAATTTAACCACAGCATACAAATTGGACAAATCAGTCAATGCCAATGCCAACTGACCGTCGTTGCTTGCTGTTTTCACCAAATCCTTGATACGCACGATAGAATCGGTGATTGAATATTCACTGTGAATACCAAAATGTACAAATGCCATGAGATGCCTTTTTTGAGAATTAAATTAATAAAACAAAATAAATTAGTAAAAGGCTATTATAGCATTTTTAGCACAAATTTCATTCAAAAAACATCAATCAAAAAAACATCAATCAATTGACAAATTTGGCAAACAAAACCATTTTGGTTATGGCTTTGTGATTAGGGCTTTGGAATCGCCATCAAAAATTCATTGCGAGCGTCTTTATTGTCCTTGAATTCACCAAGCATAGAAATACTGCGAGTGCTGGATTGTTGTTTATTGACGCCACGCATCATCATGCACATATGCACCGCGTCCATAACCACCGCACAGCCTTTTGCTTGTGTCATATCCATAACCGCTTGAGCAACTTGCTTGGTTAGGTTTTCTTGAATTTGCAAACGACGAGCATACATATCCACGATGCGTGCCATTTTTGATAAACCTATCACCTTGTCATCGGGCAAATATGCCACATGAGCCACACCGTAAAAGGGCAACAAATGATGTTCACACATGGAATAAAATTCAATATTTTTTACCAAAATCAACTCATTGTTATCGGTAGGAAAAATCGCACCATTGGTAATTTGGGTCAAATCCTGATGATAGCCTTGGGTTAAAAACGCAAAAGCCTTAGAAGCACGCATCGGCGTGTCTATAAGTCCTGCACGGTTTAAATCCTCGCCTGCGTTGCTGATAATTTTGGCATAATGTTGGGCGGTATCGTCCACATCAAAAGTAAAATCGCAACATTGATTGCATTGTGTGTTGTTTGACATTCTAAAAACCAAGCAAAATAAAATCGCATTATTGTAAAGATTATTTGTTTTTTGTAAAGTATTTTTTTGTAACTTATTGATATTTAACATGATTTATAACATGATTTATAAAAGTTTACAATTGTGCTTTTAGGTACTGTATTTTTGTTAAAATGTGCTATAATGTGATTTTTGATTGATTATTTTAAGGAAAGTATTATGTTGTTAACAGGCAAAAGATTTGTGGTAACGGGCATTGCCAGTAAATTATCCATTGCATGGGCAATTGCCAACAGCCTGCGTTCACAAGGAGCAGATCTGATTTTGACCTATCCAAATGACAAAATTAAAAAACGCGTGGAAATGGCAGGCGAGACGTTTGGGGCGGTGGCGGTATTGCCCTGCGATGTGGCAAACGATGCAGATATCGAAGCGTGTTTTGCCAAGGTTGGTGAAATTTGGGGAGATGGCATTGATGGGATAGTGCATGCCATTGGTTTTGCTCCAGCTGAACAATTAGATGGTGATTTTACCGCCGTTACCACGCGTAAAGGTTTTGCAATTGCTCATGATATCAGCAGTTATAGTTTTATTGCTTTAGCAAAAGCTGGGCGTGAATTGTTAAAAAAACGCCAAGGTTCGTTATTAACCTTGACCTATGAAGGCAGTATTTCGGTATTGCCAAATTATAATGTTATGGGGCTTGCAAAGGCAAGTTTAGAAGCATCGGTGCGTTATTTGGCAAGTTCGCTTGGTGCAGAGGGTATCCGTGTTAACGCCATTTCGGCAGGGCCAATTCGCACATTGGCCGCAAGTGGCATTAAATCTTTTCGCAAAATGTTAGACATGAACGAAAAAATTGCACCCTTACAGCGCAACGTAACGCAAGATGAAGTTGGCAATGCTGCTTTGTTTTTGTTATCACCGTGGGCAAGTGGCATTACAGGCGAGATTTTGTTTGTGGATTGTGGTTTTAACACAGTTGCTATGAGCGAAACAATGTTAAGTGAAACAATGTTGGGCGAAAAAACGCCAACAGATGATGAAGTTTAAACCGATGTTAAACCCTTTATCCAAACTGTCCATTGACAATAACATTGATAATAAAACCATTTGGCTTGATTTAGAAATTAATCCAAACGATGAAACCTTGTTGCTTGGTGCTTTTGTGGTGGATTTGGATTTTTGGGTGTTTGATCACAAACAATTGATCGCACAAAAAGCCGAAATCATTGATTTATTAAACAAAAGTTTGTACCTTGGCGGACACAATGTGTTGGAATTTGATCTGCCACATTTGGCTAAATTTTTGTCAGTTGATGATTTGGTGCTTAAAAATTGGCAACAAAAATGCATTGATACGCTTTATTTTTCTAGCCTGCTACAACCGCAAAAACCAACGCACGCTTTGTTAAAACTGTATAAAGCCAAAAAACCTGCCAACGATCCTGTGCTTGATTGTCAAGAAAGCCAAAAACTTTGGACAACCTGTCAAACCGCTTGGCAAAACCTACCAAGCGTGTTGCAACAGATTTTTTATCGTTTATTGCCAAACATTCAATCCTTACAAAATCAAGGATTTGTCGTATCTGATGAGCCTTTTTGCTTAGATGATTTGACAAAATTTTTACCAACAGGCAATCATGCCAAATTGCTTGAAACCATACACCTTGCACTTAAAGACTTTGCATTAGACAATCTTTTAGTTGACAATCTTTTTGATAACCATTGGCAACATTTGGGTTTGTGCGTGTTTGTAAACTGGTTGCGTTTTTTTGACCACCCACAAGCACGCAGACCGGCTTGGATTTTGCATCACGCTTTATATCAAAAAAGTTTTCAACGTGCAGAATTGGCATTTTGGCAAATGGATCAAGTAACCGATGATTGGTTAAATGAACAATTTAGCTACTTTTTTGGTTTTAAAAATAAAAACAACACGCCTGCTACCTTGCGCGATGGGCAACTTTCTATCATACGAGCGGTTTTTTTGGAGAAAGATGTACAGCTTGGCGTGTTGCCAACAGGTGGCGGTAAAAGTTTGACTTTTCAGTTGCCTGCCTTGATTTTAAGCCGTTATCAACGCCAATTAACCATCATTATTTCACCACTAAAAGCCTTAATTGCCGATCAAGTGATCAATCTAAAAGCCGGATTGCAAGCGGTTAAATTGGACAATTTTATACCGCGCATTGCTTATTTGTCATCAGAACAAACCTACAGCACACAAAAACAAATCTTAGAGCAAATTTGGCAAGGTGAAATTGATATTTTATACCTAAGCCCAGAGCGACTTCGAACCCACGCGGTGCGCACTTTACTAAAAAATCGTCCGCCTGCGTTTTGGGTGCTAGACGAAGCCCATACTTTAAGCCAATGGGGAGCGGATTTTCGTCCTGATTTTTTACGCATTGGCAAACATATTTTGGCCTGTTATGAAAGCCAAACTCGCACAAAACTTGAGCAAAAACTCACCCAAACCACTGATTTATTCACACAAGCAGATGATACAGATTTGGCTTTTATTGCCCCAAAAATTAGCCTGGTAACCGCCACCGCTTCAGCAAAAGTTAAAGATGATTTAAACCAAGAATTGATAACCAAATTACAGCCGATTTTAAATCACAAAACTTTAAAGCAATATGGCATACCAAAAAATGAGTTAAGCGTGTGGCGAGATGAAATTTGGCCGTATTTTTTGCATGTAAACCAAGACGACAAATTAAGCGAAATTACCAAACTGTTAAAAGAACGCCAACAAGCCTACCGTGCCAAAAATATTTCAGGCAATCACGAACAGGGCGTAGCATTGGTATATGTGCGCAGTCGCAAAAAATGTAAAGTCTATGCCGATCATTTTAATGACTTAGGTTTTGTTGCCAAAGCCTATCATGCCAAACTTAGCGAAAACGAAAAACAAAATATTTTAGATGATTTTAAGCAAGATCGCTTAGATGTTGTTGTGTGTACCAATGCGTTTGGCATGGGAATAGACAAAGCAGGCATACACACTGTCATTCACAACGAACCACCAAATAATTTGGATTCGTATGTGCAAGAAATTGGTCGCTGTGCCAGAAAAACCGGTGAAACCGGCGAGGCTTATTTATTGTGGCATGAAAAAGACATTGAAAAACTGTTTCATCATGAACGCAAAAGTCGCATTCCTAACAGTAAAACTTTAAACGATTGTTGGACGATTATCAAACCAACTTTATCCAAAAACTCCGATGAAAGGTGGTTTTGTGCCCAGATTTTGCAAGAAACTCTAGAACAAACCGAATCTGAAAACCTAACCACACAAGTGCGAGTTGCCTTGTTGGCATTAGAACGCTATGGGCTTTTGGTAGAAAAAGAGCAACAACCTGCATGGATTTCGCTAAAACTGTTGGAAATTAACGAACAAAAGCCTTTGGTTGATAGCAATTTACGCCAAATTTACGATGCGTTAAAACCACTAACCCAAACTTATCACTGTCATTTACACGGTGAAATGAGTCAAACCCAATTAAGCCAAAACTCACAAATTTTTAGCCGATTTTATCTGCCCGAGTTGGCATTATTGCTTGGTTTTTCGGTAAAAGATCTGTTGGCAAAATTAAGAAAACTTGTGGAATTTGGTGCCATTCAGTGGGAAGTTATGGTGAAATTACGCCTGTTAAAAAACGCCCAAAAAACCAAGCAACAGTTTGATAAAATTGATGATGATTTGCAAATTTTAACCCAAATAATTACGCAATTTTCAGAACAAATCCAAGAAGAAATGGACGGATCGTTTTTGCTAAATACCCAATTGCTTGATGCGTGGTTGGCACAACAACAGATCGTGATAAAACCAACGCATATTTTAAACCTTTTGGCACAATTTAACCTTATCCGTTATCGTCAACATTCCAAATATCAATGCAAGGTTGCATCAACACAAGACACCAAGCTTTACTTAGAGGCACACGATATGCAGGATAACTGGCAGGCGTGGCTTATATTGGCAAAACAATGTTACCAAAATCTACAGCCGATCTTTGAGTATATTTTACCCAAATTGCCTGATTTGCCCAAACAAGAGTCCAAAAAAGATAAAAAAGATAAAAGCACCCAAGTTGCCGAAAGCAAAACCTTTGTGTTACAAAACTTGGCACAAGACAACCAATTATCCGCCGATATTTTGCTTGGATATTTAGAAATCTTGCAACGTTTAAAACTCATAGAGATCGGTCGTTTAAGTGATGACAACAGTGCCTTGTTTTTTATTGATTATAATTATGAAAAAAATAAACGCGTGCGTTATGATCAAACCGCATATCAGTATCTACAGCAACATTACGAGGACAGGTGTCAGCGAATTCATGTTTTGAATCATTGGCTTACCTTGGATTTGGCGAACAAACGCCAAATGCTTGAGGATTATTATCGTTTGAGTTTAACCGATTTGGTTGCTCGCTATTTTGATGATGTGGAATTGACTAAAAAACCGTATTTGGAGGATTATAAACCTAAAATTATCGCCAAACATTTTAGCGATGCTCAAAAGGCTATTATCACCGATGCCAGTCGTGCAAATTTGGTGTTGGCAGGAGCCGGATCTGGCAAAACTACTGTGGTTGTGCACCGCGTGGCATATTTGTTAATGATAGAGCAGATAAGCCCTGATAAGATTTTGGTGTTGGCATACAATCGTTTGGCGGTGCATGAGATTCGTGAACGTTTATACAATTTGGTAAGTTTTCATGCTGACGGTGTAACCATAGATACTTTTCACGGTTTGGCAAGACAAATTACAGGCTACACTGAGAAAAAATTTGATGATGCAATGGCAAATGATGCCAGCTTACTGCAACAAATTTGCAAGCGTTATCCGTATTTATATAAAGAAAAAGACAATGATAAACGTAGAAAAAACGCCAGTTATCAATGGTTGTTAGAGCAGGCGGTTAAAGAATTACAAGACAGTCCACAATATTACCAATATATCATGGTCGATGAATTTCAAGACATTGATACAATTCAATACGACATCATTGCAAATTTGGCGGATTTGAGTGAAAGTAACGATGAAACCGATGACGAAAATGATGAAAATAACAGCAAAGCCATTGAACAACAAGGCTATCTGATGGTGGTGGGTGATGATGATCAAAATTTGTACAGTTTTCGTGGGGCAAGTGTTGAATTTATCCAACAATTTGAACAAAATTACCAATTAAACGAACAGCAAAAACATTATTTGTTGCACAATTATCGCAGCAGCGACAATATTGTTGCCTTGTCTAATGAGTTTATCATACAAGCACTGGATGCCAATAAACGTTTAAAACAAAACCAGCATGCCAGTATTGCAACCTCGCCGTATCAAAACCTACCGATACGTTTTGGCAAATTTTCGCAAATCTACAAAAACAATGAATATGCGTGGGATATGGCTCATTGGTTGGCACAAGATATCCAAAAAACCTTACAAAACCTTAAGCAAAACCAAAAAATTGCCGTCATTGCACCGCGTTGGCATATTTTTGATGCTGTGCAATATTATTTGGAACAACTTGGCATTAAAGGTCAGCGTTATAATCAAGATGAAAGCGGTGAATTTAATCCGTTAAACAGCGTTATCGGTCAGGCATTAAGCCAGTATTTAAACCAAAACCCTGAAGAAAAAATTTTAGGGCAGGCGAGTGCGTATTTGGAAAATTGGCGAGTTAATGCCAACATGAATCATTTAGATACCGCTTGGCAGATGATTTTACAAAGCTGTGCGGACATACAAGACGTTACGCATGACAAACTTTTATCCATACTACAACGCACCCAATATGACAACAAAACCCCCGTGGTGTTAATCAGTTATCACAGTGCTAAGGGTTTGGAGTTTGACTATGTGTATGTGATTGATTTTGAAAAACAATCCAACAGAGCAAAAACTCAAGCAGAAATGGACGATTATTCGCGTCAATTATACGTTGCCTTGACACGAGCCAAACGCCAGTTAACTGTATTGCAGGCTCAAAATTGTCATCAAGTTTTAGCTGAAAATCTAAACAAATTTGGTGAAAAAATCCAAATTCCAAATGTGCCAAAACCACAATATTTACAATTTCATCGTTATTTGCAATTGAACGAGATGTATTTAAGCAACCCAAATTTGGTTACCGAAGAAGGCCGTAAAAAAATTGAACAAATACTCTGTAAGGCAACATGGGGAGCACAAAGAACCAACTCAGCAGGCGTGTTTGAAAGTAAAAATTTTGGTTTTGTCGCAGTAGATAATACCAGTGTTGTTCTGTTTTCAAAAAAATTTAAAGATCAAAATACCGCCCAACTGGAAATGATGGATTTTACAACCACCTTATTTTTTCAGGGCGATATAGAAAAATGGTATCAAGAAAAAGCCAGTTATTTTGGTGATAAAAAATCCCATTTTGTGGTTGTGCCGTATGTTAAATTTTTAATTAATTTGGATTAGTCGGACTAAAAAATGAAGGTTTTAGACGGTACAAACGGTAAAGAGCCCTGTGCACAACGAGCCAATGTAGAGATATTCACCTTTGCAAGGGCAATTGTAACCCCAACCAAAGAAGACTTTAAAAACGCTTACGACGTCAAATGGTGGCGTTTTGATAAAAATTACCTAAAATACTACCAATCAACCGTGCTAAACACATCAAAACCCACACGCAGCAGTAAGCGTTGGTCTATCATCACCACGTTTTTAATCTTTATGGCGATGATAGCGTATTTCATTTACCCTGCAATTGGCTTAACCCAAAAGATGAAAGACACCGCCCAACAGCCACAACAACCAACACAGCCACCACAAACACAACAAAACCCATACATCACGCCAATAACCCAACCAAACAGCCAAATAATGCAACCACCACAAACACAACCAACCCAACCACAAGAACTCATCACCGACTTTATAAGATTTGGCAACAAATGCACAGCCTACCTACAAAACGGACAACAAGCACCCATTGGCAACGACGAATGCCTACAATACGCAACAGGCAAAAAGTTCGTTGAACTAAAACCCAAACCACAACCTTACAATTACGACCAACAAGACTACGCCCAACAAGCCGAGCAACTGGCTACGCCCCCTACGCACTAAAGGGCGTTTTTTCGTATAATGTGTTCGGCTTTATGTTAAAAACCATCGTGCAACAATACCCCCTGCATGATGGTTTTTACCCTTGGGGCTTGCACATAAACCGTATTGTACGAAAAACACACAAAAGCCGTGCGTGGGGGCGTAGCGTTAACCGACTACCGACACACACGCACGGCGAAAACGCGGTTAAATCCACCATATGTGGTGGTGGATTTATGCGAAAAATTTTTCGTTTTTACGTAATTAAAAGTTTATGAATTGTGGTATCTATTTATTTTTACTTTCTGCAATCATCATTCTAATAATATACAAAATCCTTTTTTTATCGGTTTTATCAATTTCTTTTAGGTCATTGAACAGTATTTTTAAATCTTCGTTTTCGTCCATAGCCTCGCCAAATGTTAGATAATCAAGGCTCGTTCCAAGTGCAATGCTTAATCTTTTCATATTTTGTAGCGTTGGGTTTGGGTTTTCTGCATTCATCATACTGTTTAGCGTTGAGTATTTTATTTCTGCAAATCCTGCTAGGTCTTTTGGGGTTATTTTTAGCTCTATGCATTTTTTTGCTATCCGCTTTCCTAACTCGTTCATTGTTTTAACCTATGCAAATAAAAACCGTATTTTATTATAAAAATACGGTTTATTTTATTTTTACGCTTGATAAATACATTCTATTGTATTAAGATATGTTTTATCGTTTTATTTATACGATATAATATATATTAATCACGTAACGGAGTGTATAAAATGATCAAAACAGATTTATTAGAATATGACTTGTCTACTGCCGTTACAGTGGGTAAGTCGCCTTTTGCTAAGTAGGTGTATTGTGATAGATACAGTTAAAATACATATACCCATACTGGCAACTTATGTTGAAACCCATACCCATGCAAAAGGTGCGTTTTATAAAACAATTATTGGCATTAACGAATTGGGTTTAACAGGTTCATCAAGGTGTGTTAAAGACGGCGTGCCTTTTGAAATATATCACGCTTATCAAAGTTTGCCAACATCGCACAGTGGCATTGGTTATAAGTTTTACCACCAAACTTACAATACATTACCATACCTTGAGCTAAATTGTTCCATTGCTAAAATCCTACAAGGTCATAATGTTTATGGATTAGACAACCTATTAAACTGCATTCAAATGATTGGAGTAGTGTACGATCAATTTCCCAAATTGTGGCAACATTTAGATGTGCAAAATGCCAAAGTTGTTTACATGGATATCACCTATTCAGCGGTTATGCAAAACAAAAAACAAGCCGAACAGGTTCGCGACTATTTACGCAATGTAGATTTTAAAGGCTTACGCAACCAATCGGTTATTGGCGAAAAGGATCATTACAACACGGTGTATTTTGGTTCAGAAAACAGCCGAATTGGTAGGTTTAAAGTATATTGTAAAGGTGTTGAAGTACAAAAAGAAGTCAAAGAACTGGAAAAACTTGCCAAACAAAACGACTTACTGGCACAAATGAAGCTAAAAACCATATTTACCAAAGAATTGCAAGACTATGCAGACAAACTGGTTCGCATAGAAGCAACGGTAAAATCAAGACAAATGCAACAATTAGGAATACCACAAAATCTGTGGCAATTATACGATTATCACATACAAAACCCAAATTTATTTACAGAACTGTGGCAAATAAAAACCGATGCCATGTTTACAGCATTGCAGGGTAAAACGATGAATTATGCAGATGACAGCGAGATTTGGCAAGCACTAGAAAGCCAATTAACCACCTATACCAAAACAGGCAGGGAAAGCAAAACCAAAGCAAGAAATGCCTATAACTTTTATAAACGCATTCAACAATCAGGTTTTTATCAAGTTAAATTAGACTACAAAGGGGCTGAACGCACCTTTCAAATGAATGTAAAAAATTTGCTTGATTGTGGCATATCAAAAGCATTTTTACAAAATCTAAACAACAGCAAAGACAACACAATTAACGTTTTACAAGTTCTAACAGTGGACTTTAACAACCAAATACCAACTGATGTTGTCATACCAACCCCGAACGGCGAATATTTAGAAGTGTTTAAACCTTACTTTATGCACGTTGTTAACGCAAGACTACAAAAATCCCAAAACGAAATATTTTATCAATCAGCATAGGAATAAACCATGAAAATGTTAGTAGAAAGCATTAACCGCGTAAAACGTTCAGGCAAAAGCAAAAATGGCAATGATTACACAATTGATGTAACCGAAGTGGTTGTTAAAGTGCCTTATGACAATGCAGATGGATTTGGATCTAAGTTTATTACTTATCCATACGGCAAGAGTGATAATTTTGAAAAGCTACAAACCTTACGCGGTAAATTGCCAATTGAATTAGATATTGAATTAGGTAGTGAACTTAACCAATATAGCCAACCTGTAACAGTGGTAAATGATATTAAATTACCGACGGTTAAAACCGCATGAGCCACGGACACTACAGACCTTGGGACGACAACCCACACTTATACAAACATACCTACTGTGAAGAATGCGAAAAAATCATTGGTGAAGAGGACAACCCAATTTGCAATGGGCATTACAACTACCTTTGCCACGCTTGTGCAAACAACGGTAAAGTGTTTGCATGTAAGTTTGACGATGACGATGATGAAGAAAGTGATTTTCAATTTGATGACGACGTACCGTTTTAACCATGAAATTATCAATATTTAATAAAACGTATAAACTAGAACATCAATACCTAGAAGCCTTAAAAGTAGCACTGCTTGATGCACAAAAACAATGCGAGTATGAACGCAGTTTATTCAATGATGATGACAAACAACTTGCACCAACCATTAATAAAATAAATCGTTTAAACGATTTAATTCGCTATTTGGAATTACAAGATGTATGTATGCAAAACCCTGGTTAATAATTCTGTATGTGTTGAATGGGTGGAGTATACGCCACAAGACACGCTAATCGGTCAGTTATCAAGTCTTAATAATTTATCGTATAGCGATGTAACCGCAATATGGATATCTATCCTATTGCTATTTGCAACGGCATATGTTTTTAAACACTTGCCATTTTTTATCCGTAGACGTTAAAAGGTATTCACCATGACAAAACACACCACAAAAAAAGTTGGTAATGCGTTAGCCTTAGTTGCTGTTACCACCGCTCCTGTTGTTGCGTTTGCTGCTGATGAACCAGATGTTACTAAAGTTGTAGCATATATTGGTTATGCAGTAGCAGCAATTACCGCAATTGGGGTTGCTAAAATGATCCCATCTGCTGCTATGTGGCTTTACAGTTCGCTAACCAGTATGATTAGACGTGGCTAATCTAAAGCCAAACCGCACAAAAAAGCTATAATTATTTAACCAATTATAGCTTTTTAGGTGATTAACATGATGATTTTAATCTTGATTGTCTTAATTATAGCAGCTTATATTTTATTTAGTGATTGATACCTACTGCTAAAACCCAAAAACAAGCATGTTTTTTTTATTAAATCGGCGCAAACTTTTTAACACAAACCATCTTTTATACATCAAAGCCTTGCAAATAAGCATAAAGATTTAATAAAAAAAGCATGGACACGTTGCCACGCCAATTGGTGCTACAGGTTAAATCTTAGCATGGCAATGGGTAGGGTAGAAGTGTAAATTTAAAACTTGTAATACACAGGCTAACTGCTTTAAGGGCAAGGGATTGAAGTGGAAATATCTTTTAGATAGGGTGATAGAATTATTTAGATTATCGTTAATTACTCGGTAGAAAGATTTAACGAGAATGTTAAGAATTGTTAGCCATAGCTAAAAGGATTGCAACAAAAAGCCCGGTGCGAAGCATGCCCCCATAATAAAAAACACACACAACCCAAAACCAAACACAAGCCAAATAAGCATGAAAACCTTAATCTACTACCTATTTGTCATTATCCCCTGTTTATTATGGTACTACGACTTAATCCGCTACTTAATGCTACAAGACTACTAAATAAACCCATACAACCAAATAAACCCATATAACGCCATGAACACTGTAAAGCAACTAACCAAGCAACTGATTGTATTTAGCTTGTCATTTATCCTAGCCGTAACGCCATCATTTGTTTACGCAAATGCAGTACTTAACAATTGGTACATACACAAATTAGGCATGGTAGGCAACACATCGTTTGTAGAAGCCTTAAGTGGCAATAAAAAAGCCCTTGCAAGAATAAAACCATCGGCAGGTGCAGTTGCTAAAGTGCTAAAAACCGCAGGCGGTATCGGTTTATTACACACAGTGATAACAACGGTTTTTAATGCAACCGATTGGGTAATGGATCCGAGTAACAACGCAGTTACTTTTAAGACAAGCGAAGGACCTGTACAATACATTTTTGATAAAAAATTGTTTGCCAACCCTGAACAAGCATGTCAATACGTGGCTTCTGAAGCCTTTTTAAAGGATTATGACTATAAGTTTACGCGTTTACGCTTGTCTTATGGTGATGAAGCAGGTAAAACCAAAATACTAACCAACATGGAAGCAAGATCTTTTAGATGTCAAGTAAGTGTAGCACACCCATCTGAAATAGAAGCATACGCCCCATATCCAGCAGGGTATATGCGTGATTGGGGTGGTGATATTGTGCCAACAGGTGAAATTGAAGAAAAGACCGTTTCGCTTGAAGCGGTTGCTCAAACGGTTTTAGACCAAGCACAATCAGGCAACAAACAAGCACAGCAAGCAGTAGAACAAGCGGTAAGAGATTCGGTAAAAGCAGGGGATTATAACCACCTACTAAACAGCACCGCCCAACCATTTAGCCCTGATAACACGACAGACCCAACCCAAACCACGCCAAGCACAGGCACAGGCACAACAACCAAAACCAAAGACGGTGTAGATGGGGTGAATGGCAAAGACGGTACAAACGGCAAAGACGGCGTAAATGGCAAAGACGCACCGCCTGTAGATGTATCAGGCATTATCAACGCCATATCAGCACTTGCCACAAGCATTGCCAGTCATTTTAAACAACTACAAAGCAAAACCGATGAGGTGATAGCCGAACAAAAGCTAACCACCAGGGTTATCAACACCAAAACCGATGAAATCCTAGAAAAACAAACCAAAGTGGTGCAAGCGGTGCAAAGCCTTGATATGAAAGGCGAACTCATTAACGGCAAATTGGGTGATATCATAGGCAACGGTAAACTTGTTAACCAAAAAATAGACGATGTAGTTAACGAATTACGCACCACCAAAGACGTAACCAAATTAGGACTTGACTCAATCCGCGATGCCCTAGAACACGGCATGAGTGGCAAACTCATTAACCAAAAAATAGACGAAGCCATAGAACAAGCCAAAATAGGCAATAAAAACCTAGCCAACACCTTTAAAGACGCAATAGACAAACAAATCGCACAACAAGCTATCCAAAACGAAAAAACCCTAAGTGCTATAACAGACATTAAAACCATTCTTAACGAACAAATAAAAACCGACCAAGCCATAGCAAATAAAATGCTAGAACAAGCCAACACCAACACCGATAAAATCGTTAAGGCAATTGAGCAAGTGGGCGAACAGGTAAAACCAAAACCCAAAGACAAAACCAAAGAAAAAGACGACAAATTTAATTTGCCTGATTTAAAAGATGTTGCCGTACCAACAAAAGACATAAGTTTACAAAACCCAAGCAACTTTGATAAAAACTACATCAAAGTTAACGCCCAATGCCCACCTGATGTTGTTAAAGAAATACCGCTACCAAGCGGTTCATTTCGCCTTGTGTTTGAAATGACACCGATTTGCAATTTTGCAAGCGTATACTTACGCCCTGTGATTATCTTTTTAGCTTACATCTATGGAGCATTGTCAATTGGCAATGCGTTTAAAGTAGGGGGATAATATGGGAAAACTACTCACCACAATTGGCACTTGGCTAATTTCTAACTTCATAGGCAGAGCATTGGCAGGGGCAGGGCTTGCAATTGCAGGCAGTTATACCTTTGGCTTGTTTATTGATTATTTTATTAACAAAGCATTAAGCATGCTTAACAACATACCTATGGCAGGGCTAATTGGCGTTGCAGGGATAGACAAAGCAATTAGCATCTTATTAACCGCCGTCATGATTAAAGTGTATTTGGCAACCGTATCACAAGGCATTAACATTGTAAAGGCAAAATAACATGATGTATCTTGTATCAGCAACCCCAGGCACAGGCAAAACCTGTTGGGTGGTTAAACAATTACTAGAGTGGATAGAAAAACCTGAAAACCAAGACCGAAAAATATATGCCAACATAGCAGGGTTAAAAATCGAAGGCATACAACCCCCACCAGATGACTTTAGGCTATGCGAGGACGGCTCCATCATCGTTTATGACGAAGCCCAAGAAATAGAACACTACAACAGTGATAGCCGTGGTATAAACCCTGTTGCTAAAGCCTTATCCAAACACAGACACCGCGGTTTTGATATATGGTTTATCAGCCAAGACCCAAGTTTATTGCACAAATACGTACTAAAAAACATTTACCTACATTACTACCTATGGCGACCTGCACAACGAGCCAATGTAGAGATATTCACCTTTGCAAGGGCAATTGTAACCCCAACCAAAGAAGACTTTAAAAACGCTTACGACGTCAAATGGTGGCGTTTTGATAAAAATTACCTAAAATACTACCAATCAACCGTGCTAAACACATCAAAACCCACACGCAGCAGTAAGCGTTGGTCTATCATCACCACGTTTTTAATCTTTATGGCGATGATAGCGTATTTCATTTACCCTGCAATTGGCTTAACCCAAAAGATGAAAGACACCGCCCAACAGCCACAACAACCAACACAGCCACCACAAACACAACAAAACCCATACATCACGCCAATAACCCAACCAAACAGCCAAATAATGCAACCACCACAAACACAACCAACCCAACCACAAGAACTCATCACCGACTTTATAAGATTTGGCAACAAATGCACAGCCTACCTACAAAACGGACAACAAGCACCCATTGGCAACGACGAATGCCTACAATACGCAACAGGCAAAAAGTTCGTTGAACTAAAACCCAAACCACAACCTTACAATTACGACCAACAAGACTACGCCCAACAAGCCGAGCAACTGGCTACGCCCCCTACGCACTAAAGGGCGTTTTTTCGTATAATGTATATTATGTTAAATAATATCTTTATAAAAAGCAACCAACTTGTGTTGTTGATTGCTTTTTATTTAATCTTTTTTTATTTAAACTTTAAAAAATTAAAACAATCCTTTTGCAAACATATCACGCATAACCTTTTTATCCAGTTTGCCAACACTGGTTTTTGGTAATTGTTCCAAAAATTTTATTTGGCTTGGTATGCCATATTTTGGAATGATACCGCGCTCTGTTGCTTGATAAGCAATTGCTAAAATATCATCAGCACTTGTATCAGCGTGTTCAAGTTTTAACACCACCAATGCCAACGGACGTTCGCCCCATTTTTCATCAGGTATGCCAATCACAGCAATATCAGCAACGCTTGGGTGTAAGGACAATATCGTTTCAATCTCTAATGATGACACCCATTCACCGCCTGATTTTATCACATCTTTTAAGCGGTCAGTTACTTGCAAATAGCCGTTTGAATCAATGTTGGCAATATCTTGAGTGTGCAAATAACCCCCTTGCCATAACTCATTGCCCGCATCATGATTTTTAAAATAGCTTTGCGTAAGCCACGGCGAACGCACCACCACCTCGCCTGTGGTTACCCCATCATGCACTTGTGCTTTATTGTCTTCATTCCACAGTTCAATATCCACAAGCACGGTTGGCGCTCCTGTTTTGACACGACGTAAAATATCTTCATCAGCAGACAATTGTTCATTTTTGTTAAACACAGTCATAGTAATCACAGGACAAGTTTCCGACATGCCATAAGCAGTGTAAGCCTCAATGCCATTTGCCACCGCGTTTCTTGCCAAACCCTCCGTCAAGCGCGAACCACCAATAATCATTTTTAAACCGTTAAATTTACGGCCACGTTTTGCCATTTCGTTAAGCAACATTTGTAAAATTGTTGGGACTCCGTGGGTAAAACTTACGCCTTTTTGCTCAATCAAATCTACCAGTTTTTCAGGAATATAACGCCCCGGATACACTTGTTCAATGCCAATCATAGTTGCCACATAAGGAACACCCCAACCATGTACATGAAATAACGGCGTAACAGGCATATACACGTCGCTATAGCGAATCCCCTGACCTTCAGCGTTTAACCCTGCCGAACTTGCCAATCCCAAACTGTGCAATACAAGTTGGCGGTGGCTAAAAAACACACCTTTAGGATCGCCTGTTGTACCGCTTGTATAAAAGGTTGTTGCAATGGTATTTTCATCAAAATCAGCAAACTCAAATTCATCTGACGCATCGCTTAACAATTGCTCATATTCGCCCACACAGGTTTCACGCAAATAATCAGGAATTGGCATGCCATTATCATCAAGCCAAATAATATGCTCTACTGATGGTGCATCAAAACGGTAATTTTTAATCATAGGAGCAAATTCAGAATTTAACAACAATACTTTTGGTTTGGCATGATTAATTGTGTACAAAATCTTATCTTCAGGCAAACGAATATTTACCGTTTGTAAAATCAGTTGACTCATCGGTATGGCAAAATAGCTTTCCAAATAACGGTGCGTATCCCAATCCATAACCGCCACCACATCACCTGCTTGTAAATTTAACAGTTTCAATACATTGGCAAGGCGATTGATACGTTTAAAAAAATCAGCATAAGTATAAGTCAATTTATCGGCGTAATGAATTTTTTGCTTGCAAGATACAATTTTTGCTCTGTCTAATAAGTGCTTGATAATTAACGGATATTGGTAGTTTTCACTGGCAGGTTGGTAATGAACTTGACTAAAGTTGCTCATTTTAATCTTCCTTGACAATAGCAATTGAGTGATAAAAATAATTAGATTAGTAATTTTATAAAATTTTGTCAAGGTTTTTATCAAATTATTTGTGCAAATATGAAAAAAATTTGTTATATTAGTCATATAAAACTTGTAAACATAAGGTTTTGGTTTTGATATGGATAAACAGCAAATTTTAGACGCCCTAACCCCTCAAATTATTGAAAAATTTCGCACCGCGATTCAGCTTGATAAATGGGAAAACGGTGTCCGCTTGACTGATAAACAACGCCATACTTGCATGCAGGCGGTTATGATATGGGAGCATGAATATTTACCCATAAATGAACGCATAGGTTACATTCATCGCCCAAAAAAAGAGTCAGAAGATTGTGATATCGGACATGATCAACATTATCCGCATGTTGCAGTGCGTGATTTTGATACAGAACAGCCCATACAATTTCGCAATTGGTAAAATGTAATTTCTGATGAATTTTTAAAAAAAATTCTTGACGAACCAAAATTTTTGCGTATAATAACCCCACAAGACAAGGCGATGTAGCTCAGCTGGTTAGAGCGTACGACTCATAATCGTAAGGTCAAGAGTTCAAGTCTCTTCATCGCCACCATTCTATCAGTAGTTAGACAGTGTTTTTGTCACCATTTGATAACTTACCAAAATCCACCTATCACATCCGCTGTCAACACATCATCCGCATCCCCAAAGATACTAAAGGCAGAGGCTTCAAATGGATTATTCCCTAGCCTTAATGGCATGGCAGTATCAAATACACCTCTTAGTGGGATTAGTATTTGATTGATGTATTTATTGGATAATTCTTTTTCACATAAGATATCTAGTATCTGTTCTGTGGTAATACTCTCAATACTGCAAGGATATAATTCAAACCAATGATGATTGAGTATGTTTTCATAAGTACGTTTGGTTTGTTTATTGGCTTGATTGTATTTTAAGTATTTTAAGACAACGTGTTCAAAAGTGATTGGATTGGTTAACATAGTTAATGTCTCTTTAGTTAAAGTGCCTTGTTTGATATGAGCTAAGATTTGTTCTCTTAGCTCAATACCCTGTTCAATACTATTTACTTTAATAAAGTGTTTTTTACCAAGCCAGTTAAAATAAATTTCTATACTAGTTCCACGTTGTCTTATTCCTTTTATTGAGATATTCATTTGCTTTATCCGTTAGCTGTTTATGAAGCTCTTGGCTTTTATCTAATTTTTTAAAATAAGTTTCAGAATACTCGTGCCAAGTATCATAATTAGGAGGTTGCTCACTTTTAAGTTTATCATCAAGAGCCTGCATAAATGCTTTATGATAACCATACTCATCTAAATGAGCTTGTAACCAATCCAAATAAAGCTGTCCAATAATTTCTAATTCGCTCATACTTTTCTCCTATTAATTAAATTTATTTAAATAAGCAGTTAATTCAGGCTCTTTATAATCTTTGCCTTTAATGATTTTTCCATTGTTATCAAAAATAGCTTTACCATTTTCAAACTTAGACCAATTACTACGATTGACTTCTGCTAAAGCATTCTCAAAATCATAACCTAACATAGTGGCTAAACCAATTGCTGTTACCACTTGGTCGCATAAAGCGTCTAATAATTTTTTACGACTTAAAATTTCAATAGAGCGGGTATTTGATTTATAGTCATCCGCTAAGCCTGCTACACCTTTGTCAATATCCATAAGAGCCTGCATCATTTCTGCAATTTCTTCATAATGACAACCCAATTGAACATTGATGTCTTTCTTTGTTGGATTTGGTTTGGCTTCATTAAACCAAGCAATAATATTTTTAATTGTCATAATAATTTCCTTAGATAATAAATAAAAACGGCTGGTTACTCATGTTTAGCAACCAGCCTAGTTGTATCGTAACTTACACGGTAATAGCCTATAAATCCATGGTACTATATCTATTACTGCTAAGGTTATTGCAGACACTCTTAGCTTGTCTGAATTGAGCGACCACCTCTACTCAATATTTTTACCAAAAGTAAAATACCATATTAAAAATATAGCAAATCCTACTGGAATAATTATAGCCAATAATTTTAATAAAGTAAAAAGTAGTGCTACAAATACTACTACTAAACCAATGAATAAAATAAACTTAATTAGATTAACCAAAAATTGAGAAGTCTTGGTCTTTTTCATCGTTGGCTTCCTCTACTTTTTGTGTTTCCTCATCTAGTTCAGTATCTGTATTTGTGTCTGTAGTTTCAGGCTCTACTTTTTGTTTACGATGTTTTTTAGTAGGCTTAGGTGCTTCTTTAACTACACTAAAATCAATCTCAGCACCATCTTCAGTAACGTTAATTTCATTATCATCAAAAGGCATTCCTGCTTTGATTAAATGCTCTGCGATGATGTCTTGGACTTCTTGATTAGATAAAATGATTTTCATAAATACTCCGTAAATTGTGGTTTGTTAATAGCAACGTGTAAAGCGGTAATGGCATCACAGATATGTTCTGCTTTGGATTTATTAGGTAAAACCAAATCAGGATACTTATCTTGTACCCAGTTAATAACGTCTTGCTTTTGTGGTTTTAATATCCCTATCATCTTTTTTACTTCAGCAAAACTGACAGGAATAAAGTTAGGATTGTGATTTAATAAAGTACCTAATACAGATACACAAACTGCATAACTCACCATAGCACGGCTAGATTGACTACCGTGAGGTAATTCAGCAATAACTAAGTCTGCATTTATTACCATTGGCTTTAACTGTGTGTACAGTACATTAGCAGTTTGCATGTCTTGTATATTTTGTTTGAGTACTTTATTTGGTTTGGTTTCAATTACACCAGTTTTCATAATGGTGATTAAACCATTATTATAATTGGCTTCTACATAGCCCCAATTCCTAAGGCTTGGGTCATTAGAGAGTATTTTCACCATAATAAAATGCACTGTGATTAATGGTATACTCTGCTTTAAAAGGCAATTGTTCTAACCTTTTTTTAATGTTTAAAATGGTTTCATATTCCTCTGCTGAAATGGTTCTCTCTAGCATGTCATCTAAATCAAGCATAATGTCATTATGCCAATTGATAAAAACACTCGCCATATCATTGATATCGCTAATAATAACTTCTTGTGTAGCTTGCATATAAACTCCTTATAAAATAAATAAACCCAGCTATTATAAACTGGGTTTATTTTTATTGGTTAATTGTTGATTAAGAAAACAGTGATTTTACTGCTTTGGCTTGTGGTTTGGTTACAGCGGTAGATTTAACTTCTTTATCTACGCCAGTCCATTTTTCCTCCCACTTTTTAATAAACTCTGCTGTATCCGCTTTGGCTTTCACTTCATTGACTGTACGTCCATCTTTAGGGCTAAAGACTTTAGAGACGTTATTACGCTCTACAGTAGCCCCATTTGGGTCATCTACATACTCATCACCCTGTTTGACTTGCTTAGGTCTAATCTCTTTGATAATGCCTAATTTAATGGGTTTTTTAACGATATCCATCAGCATATCTACTTGAGTGTCCACTTCTTTTCTTTGGTCAAAGTTATACAGTTTGATGACTTTCTTTTCTGTATCTAGCTCTGACAAAGGTTTTTGAGCAGTAAACAAAGCAATGTCATTGACATGGGTAAAACCAATCAGATAGTGTTTCTCACCATCTTTGGTGTAAAAGTTTTCACCATTTCTATTGGTTACATAAATGTCTTCATTGACTGTTTTACCATCTACATCAAATTCAAATGAAATGGCTTTAGCTCCAGACTTAGCAGTTTTAAGATAAGCATAATTGATAATGGCATCATAAACTCCTGAAGCCAATGGTTGATAACCACCACCTAACGTGTCAGTGGTATCTTTAATATCATCATGCTCTTTTAGGTTTGCAAAAATACTCATAGTTAAGTTTCCTTAAGTGTTAGTTGAGTGAAATAAACCAAGTTCTATTTCCTTGGCTTGTCTTTGTTTAATGGCTTCATCAATGTCAATAAATGTCTTTTGATAAACCTTTTTACCTTGTACAGTAATCTCTGCTATATAACGCTTTCTACGCTTACAATACCAGATACCTCGCTCTTGTAATCTACTGTCTCTTTGATGTCTATTTCTAGCATTCTCTGAGGCAGATACATCTCTTAGATTTTCAATGCGATTATCATCTCTTACTTGATTGATATGGTCTATTTGTCCTTTAGGAAATTCACCATGCACATAGTACCAAATCAATCTATGCTCCGCATATTTTTTACCTCCTAATTTGACATGTCTATACCCATCTTTAGCTCTATAACCTGCTCTGGTATTGGGGGTTATTTGCCTAGCTATTTTTTTAATCCAAGTGAGATGACCTGTATCTGGATTATAATCTAGACAGTCTTTAATATCAGCTATAGTAATCATGTAGTCTGTCCATTATTAGCTTAACGTCATTGTCAATAAAGGTTTCATTGTCTTCAAATAAACCCATAGCTGACCGCATACGTTCATTAACTGTGTCTTTGGTGATTTGAGTTTGAAATACATATTTAAATCCTAAGTTCTCCTCTTTATCTGTGATATTAAGTAGTTCACTGTCGTATTTTTCTAAGTCTTTTAAAGTTACCTTTTTAGTAGATACCACTGTACTAAAGTAACTTTCAATTCCTTGGTTTGATAGTGAGCCTTTAATGGGTACTTTAGTCTCCATCACCATTTCATCATTGTTTAATTCTGTCTTGGTGTGAGCTGTAAAGATAACATTTTTAGTAGACTTAGCCACATAGTTTTGCATTAGGTTTTTAAAAAACTGTGCATAATCACTCCATGCTTTCATCCCATTACTGGCAGTTAATACATGCACACTTTCAAACATATCCATGAGATAATTCAAACCATCAATAACGATATGTTCTATTTCTTTTTGTTCCTCTGCCCAATCAAATGCTTCATACACTTGATAAGGGTCTGTAATAATGACTTCTTTAAACTTCTTTGGTTTAAAGGGTAGCTTTTTCCCTGCCTCGCAATTTAAATAAAGTACATTTTCTAAGTTACGCAAACAAGTAGATTTACCTGTGGCACTCTTACCGCAGATTAAAACCAGTTGGTCATTAACTTGGGTCATTGAATTTTCCTTTTATTGGTTTAAAGATAAAACCACAAAAGCGGACAAAGTCCGCAATTGGGGATTTATGCTGTGAGTTTACCTTGACTTGCCATTCTGTCTGCTACTGTATGAAATACAGTATTAGCCAGTTCTATTTCACTAAGTTTATCAGCCAGTTTATTATTCAAAGCAATGGTCTTTTCTTTGATGGTTTCAAATCTAAAGTTATTGTCCAATAATATAAGAGCATAGCGTAATAACATATTATTGCGATTACCATCACCTATGTTATTCATTACCCATCTTTCTAAGTTATCTAAGTCTGATTGTTCAGTGTAAAGTTTTTCTCTTTCATCATTCTTAGCTGACTTAGGAATGTAAGGCAATACATCAAATAATTCACCATCTGTTTTGGTAAGATTGGTTACTTCATCATCATCTAATTCTCCATGGCTTAACCACTTTTTAGTACGATGAGAACACTGTTCATCTACTTCAAAGGGTAAATCTTTAATGATATTTTTGTAAAATTCCTTATAGTCTTTGGCATCTAACTTTAAGGTGTAGTTCATGGGCAGAATAATACGAAATCTATTATTCTTATCTGTACTGGATTTAGTGGTGTAATAGATGGCTTTATACTTTTTCATAAGCAGTTTGGCTGACGCCAAACTGCAAGTACCATCAACATCTAAAACCAGTAAATTAAAACCAGTAATGGCATTATCTTCTTTACGGTAGTTATCTTTGACATGATGGTTTAACCAATGATATCCATTGGCTGTAAATAGCTTATCTAGCTTAGTAAAGCTAACCAGTTCATTACGATATCCAGTGGTCATATCAACATTGTTGGTATAGCTAATAATCATTTCATTTAGATTGGTTTCTTCAATGCTATCAGCATATAAAAACATAATGCTTTCCATGTAGGACTTTTTAATCACTATGTTATTTTTATATCCCCATGCTGTAGCCATCATAATCATTTCATCTTTTTGAGCTTTACTACCCCGGAAAGATGGTAAGTCTTCATCTAAATCTGCTAAGGTAACTTCTCCTTTATATTCTGCTAGATACTTGGCTAACTTGACATAACTACGCTGTGGTGTCATTAAGTTTTCAAATGCTTTACCACTGTCTTGAGCCAATGCAATGGCATACTCAATATACTGTGGCGTAATCTCTTTAGCTCCATCAATAAAAGCATAAGCACCAGCAAGTTTTAGTACTTTAAAGTATCTGTGTTCTAATTCAGATTTTTTAATGACTTCCATATCTGAATAAGTGGTAGATAACTTTTCACAATCTAGTTTGTACTGTACCAATGTTCTGACTGCTTCTTGGGTTAAGCCATAGGATTTATTGACTAAAGATGCATCTGCAAGCAATGCCAATTCATCTGCTAAGGCTTCTAAAAAGTCATCATCATCGTCATTAAATAACTGACAAAAAGCAATAAACTCTGTTTGGACATTACCAATTAGACTATATAAGAGTGGTTGTATGTCATGGTTTACTTCTGTGTCTTTAATCACTTTAGACAGCATTTCCCATGTCCTAGGACTGGCATATGGCTCTGTATTATCTGGATTAAACTGTGATAAGTGAGAGTTTTTAAAACCAATGTAAGAGACAATACGACTGTCTATTCCATTCTCACTAGCCCATTCAATCCAATCATCAGCAGTAAGCTCTACATAAAAATGAGCCATACGACTGATTAAAGCTGATGACATGGTATTGGTAATGGCATTGTCTGTATCTAAGTTACCAGCTGCGATGATAAAGCATTTATCGTGTAATTTATGATTACCTACTTCTCTATCCAATATCAGCTTATAACTTGCCATCTGTACACTATGACTAGCTCCATTGGCTTCATCTAAAAACAGTAACCAACCCTTTTTATTACTGGGTACTTTATCTGACTGGATTGGAAAAGTATCCATAGGGATATAAGTTACTTTGTCTTTATCAAAGTTAGGTAAGCCAAGTAAATCCTGTGGTTCTATCTGTGATAGACGTACATCTATTAGCTCTAGATTAAATTTATCCGCTATCTGTTTAACAATAGATGACTTACCTGTACTAGGACTGCCATGTAAAAAAGGGGTGATGTTATGCTTCATTAGCATAGGAATAAACTGTCCTGCTTGTTTTAAAGTACATTGCATTAGATTACTCCTTTTAACTGGTTTATGTTGGTAATGCCTTTTTGTCTTAAGTGTTTAAGCATTAAGTCTTCTTGCTTGGTTTTGTACCAAGTTAAGTAATAAATGCCTGCTTCTGCTAAAGCTCTTTTAACGTTTTGTTTAGAACAGCCTACATCAATAGCCATTTCCTCTAAAGTACGTCCACTTGTATATTCACTGGCAAACCAGTTAATTTCAGGTTGCGTTAATTTGATAGCCATTTCATTGCTCCTTATAAAAAAAAATAACTACCCAAATGGATAGTTATTTATTAGCCACAACAACGCACAAAGTGCGGAAGCAAACCAATTAAGATAAAGCATAGTTGCTATTTAAGATTTCATTATAGATAGCTCCTCCTTTTTTAATGGTAGCTATATCACCAAATAATTGATTGCAAATATCATCAATAACTGTACTGTTAGACAGCTCAGCTAAGATGACATTGTAGTAATGACGTAATCTATTACAATGTATAGGACTACATGCAAAACTATCATGAATGGTAATAAGCTCAAATGGTTCATGTTCTAACAACATTAAGCATTTATTATATAGCTGGTTTATTAACTCTACTGGGTAGTGTTTTATATTATCTTCATTGATATTATTTATGAAACTAATATCAGCAATACCAGTGTTTTTATATCTTTGTATATCATCGTTTATAACAACATCTTTATAAACTACGTTATCTACTAAAGACATAAAATGCTTAATTTTACCTTTGTGATAATTACAGTATCTCACTAAGGTTCTTAATACATAAGCGTCAATTGAATGAATGGCATTAGCTATGTTGCTAATACCAAAATCAGTGCCTATGTTTTCATTTACTATTACTGTTGGCATATAGTTTATCTCCGTGATTTTATACCGTTTATATGACTTTTCCATCACTGGTACAAATACATAATGATTGTCAGGCATAAACCAAGAATGGCTTAATGCATATTTATTCCAACTGTCTTGTAATATATCTTTTAATTCTAATGCTCCTTTGAATTCATTTTCTATGGCTAAGTAAAAGTAATTTACCAGCTCACCAAATACTCTTTTAGGTACAGCTTTGCTACCATAAGCCCAAGTCATACAAGCGTCTTTAGCTTGTTTTCTGGTTACAGTAATTTCATCTATACCGTCTTGTTTTAATAGGGCATTCATACGCTCTGTAATGGCTGTATAAGCGTCTGAACGAGTGTCTTGGTCTATTAGTCCAGTTAACTCACAACCACGCTTACAACGCATTATAACGCTCATTAGCTGTAGTCCTGAGTTAACACTGTCTAAAGCTACTGTATGCCCTGTTTTAATACCTAACTGACTGTCTCTTAATGCTTTAACTGATTTAGCAAAGAGTATGGGTTCTTCTGCTTTATCTTGATAACTTTCTAAGTCATCTAGATTAGCTTTTACCCAGTCAATTCTTTGGTCATAGGTTTGTTTATCTAAACCAAAGTGATTGGCTATGTCTATTGCTAGGTATTGCATTGGATTGAAGTGTTGCATTATAGCTCTCCTGTGATGAGTTCTTTATGTTTAAGATTGATACATGCTTTCTCAAAGCTACTGCCTTGAGTATTGAAATGATAGCCTTGGGAATATACTCTGCCTCGTTTATCTACTTTGTGAGTTAGATAGAATGTCTTATCCGTTAAGTGTTTAACAAAGACAGTGAATTGTTCTTTAAAGTTTTCCCAAGTAGTGAGTTCTAACTCTGTATTTGCTACTACTGGTTTTTCAAAGTTAGAAATGATGTACATGTCTAATTCATACTCATTGTTATTGAGTGTGTTTAGTACATCTAGGCTTATATTTTTAGTATGATAGTTTTCATTAAAACCAAGGATTAAACTGTCCTTGTCTATGGTTTTAAGACCACAGTCATTATTACGATACAGTGTGTCTGGTTTCTCTATCATTGGTGGGATAAAACAAGCATGGTGTAGTTTGGTTTCTAACTCTTTACTAGGCATGATTAAGGCTTCAATCATTCTGTTATCGTCTATGGTATATATGCCCATAGGTTCTAGTAAGGCTAGTAATTCACTGACAGTTCTTATGTTATCCATCTTGTCTGTAAAGCCTATGTTTATCATAGAAGCTATGCTTACAAATGGCATAGGCTTTTGGCAGTATAAAACTGTCTTAGTGAGTATGTTAAGAATGAGACTGTTTAAATCCAAGAAAGATACAAAGTATTTTCTATCGTTTTTACTGTCCCATTCTTTTATGTTACACCATTTAATTATGGCTTGTTTTGCTTTGATTATTTCACTTTCATATGAATTAGATATGTCTGTTTTTAATTCATTTTCTAAGTGTTTAATATGTAGTAGTTTTTCTATTTGTGATTGGTTCATTAGACTGTCTCCTTGGTAGGATAAATGAAAAAAATAAACCCAATGTATTTCTACACTGGGTTTACTTTTTATAGTTTGGCTTGCTCTCTGATGTACATAGGTTTGATGTCATTCTCACGGCAGTAGGTCATAGCTTCTTTATGGTTCTCAGCTCTGATGATTACTACGATTGAATGAATGTCTACTATGATGTAATTTTTCATGACTAAACTGTCCTTTTATTGGTAAATAAAAAAACCATGACAATTGCTTGTCATGGTTTTTGTGAAACTTGATGGAATTGACCTTTAGATATCACTAAGGTCAAGTGGTTGCTTAGTGCCAGCTTGACGGTAAGTTGCTGTGCATGCTTTAATCATGCGGTTTGCAAATTCCTCGTCTTGCTGACAAGCAGTAACCAATTCCTCCACCTTGTCTATGACCATATAACCAATCTGTTTACCGTCAAAGTAAACATTTAGGTAGTGCTGAGCTTTGTCAGCTGACTGGTCATTGGATTTTGGTGATTTGTTGCGAAGTGACATGTCTGTCTCCTTAGCCTTGTTAGGCACTAAATGAATGGACAGTCTCAATCACCGTGATTGAGACCGTGATAAATGCGCAAGCATTAACACACAGCACAGCACACAGCAAATCACACAGGGAATTTACAAGGAAGTGTGTAGGTACTTTCCAAAGACAGTACAGGCTAGAGACTGACAGGTTGGGTGAAATAAGATTTAACAGTTTCTAGAAAGTTTCAAGAGAGCTAACGTGCCTGTACTGTCTTTGGCTTGTGTTGTTTGTGTAGCTTGTGTGATTGCTAAACCAATTAAAGAAAACACGATTTAGCTGTGTGTATTTATATATGGGTTTTTCTTGTGTCGTAAAAAGCTAAAAAAAAATAACCACCAATCCATAAGGACTGATGGTTATTTTTTATTGCTGGAATATAGACTATTCCTCGCCAAATATCATTTTATGACGTTCTAATACTTTGTTGACGTCCTCTTTTGTTAATTCCTCACTATCTTTACCAGTTAACATTTTCATTTGTACATCTGCTACTTGCCCCATACCAAGATTGAGTAAACGAAACAAACGTGTAATAGCTCCTAATGCGTCTACCAGTGCTTTTGTTAGTGCTTTCATAACCGCTGAAATTAGTTCCATAGTAAATACCTCTGTTGTTAAAAATTGATGTTATGGCTAAAGCCACGTTAATTGCAACGCAATAACGCACAACAAAAACTTGTGTTTTTCTTTTTAAATTACTTAAATAAAAAAAATAAAAGATTATAAATAAAGACAGTTAACAATCCTTTTTTACTCAAAGAACTGGGAGGGGTATTTTGGAATTTTTGTATTTGACAGGTAAGGATATACCAAAAACCTATTTATACTTAAGCACAAAAAGTTGATATTACTTTTAATGTAACTTAGGCACGAAAGCGTACAAAGTACGCAGATGATATTTATAAACTTTATATAGTTTAGTTAATTTTGTCAATTGTATTTATGTTGCCTTAATGGTTTTGTTTTAATCTATGTAGTGATTTTTATTAAGGAGCTATTATGACTTTAACTTTAGATGTATTAAAAAGAGCCTTGCCTAGAAAGTATGAAAACAGAATAAGCCAAGAAGTGCTAGATAATATTAACAACGCAATTAATGACCCTGACAATCACACTGCCTATCGTGATAACTTTTTGGGTTATTCAGAAGTATTAAACGATGGTAGATATAGCATTGATGAGTATTTAAATGCAGTGAAGTATTGTACGCATAAATTGATGGGTAGTACTAATATTGACAGTTACATTAAAACCTTTCCTGATAGATACCAATCCATGGTGAATAAGGGTTACTCAGCTAAAGAGATGAGCAGTCATATAGCCATGTATAACAAGTCTCAGCTTGTTAATAAGATTATGGAACAATCCATGATACCTAGCTGGATTATCAATCAAGACTTATATCAAAAGGCTATCAATGTACAAGCAGAATTGATGATGACTGCTAACAGTGAAAAGGTAAGAAGTGATGCGGCTAACTCTTTGCTTATTCATTTAAAACCACCAGAAGTTAAGAAAGTAGAATTGGATATTGGTTTAAAAAATAATGATGAAATCCAGCAGTTAAGAGATATCACTGCTCAGTTAGCAAGCCAACAAAAAAGAATGATAGAAGCAGGTGTGATTGATGTTAAACAAGTGGCTGAGACTAAGTTAATAGCTGAGGTAATTAGTGATGAGTAAGACAGTACAAGAGTGGTTAAATGAAGTAGATTATTCTAACTATGGCAATTACACACCCAGTCAATTTGCATTGGAATTTGTCAATTTTATTAAGCTCGTTAACGGCAGTGAGGGGGAAGAAAATACTACCCCTGTAGTGCATTATCGTATGCTGGATAATTTAATTACAGATAATAAGCATGTTGCTAACTTGGTTTGGCGTGGAGCAGCTAAGACTACTTTAATGGCTGAGTATTTGTTTTTATATCTGGCTGTGTATGGGGAATTACCTAGTTTGGGTAAAGTAAACTTAGCGGTTTATCTATCAGACAGTATAGATAACGGTGTTAAGTCCATGCGTAAAAACTTAGAGAGTAGATGGGAAAATAGTGAGTTTTTAAAAAAGTATGTGCCTAAGATTAAGTTTACAGACATCAGATGGGAGTTTGAAAACATTGCTGGTAGTACTTTTATAGTAAAGGCTTATGGTGCTAAGTCTGGTATTCGTGGGGTAAAAGAGCAAGGTAAAAGACCACAGTTAGCTATTTTAGATGACTTGGTTTCTGATGATGACGCAAGAAGTCCTACCGTATTAGAAGCCATTAAAGAGACAGTGCATAAAGCTGTTGCTTATGCCATGCACCCAACCAGACAAAAAACCATTTGGTTAGGTACACCTTTTAATGGGAATGACCCTTTGTATGAAGCAGTAGAAAGTGGAGCTTGGACTGTTAATGTCTATCCAGTTTGTGAGAAGTTTCCTTGTGATAAACAAGAATTTAAAGGAGCTTGGGAAGACAGATTTACTTATGAGTATGTCAAAGAGATGTATGATAAATCTATGGCTCAAGGTAAAGTAGATGGGTTTTATCAAGAGCTTATGCTACAGATTATGAGTGATGATGATAAGTTGATTATGGACAGTGATATTAACTGGTTTCAGTTAAGTCATTTAATGGATAAAAAAGATGCCTTTAATTTTTATATCACCACTGACTTTGCAACCAGTGAAAAAGAAAGTGCGGATTATTCTTTTATCTCTGTATGGGCTGTTAATCATAAAGGCTATTACTTTTGGGTAGATGGCATTTGTGCAAGACAAACCATGGATAAGAATATTGATGATTTATTTCGCTTGGTTTCAGAGTATAACCCACAGAGTGTGGGGATAGAAGTCTCTGGACAACAAGGTGGATTTATCCCTTGGATACAAAGAGAAATGTTTAGCCGTAATATCTGGTTTACGTTAGCAAGTAATAGTAAAGATGGCTCACTTGGTTTAAAGCCTAATAACTCTAAGCTAGAAAGATTTAACTTGGTAGTACCAGACTTTAAGCTAAAGCGTTTTTACTTTCCTGTTGATAAAAGATATACCATGGTGCTAAAAGAGCTAATGCTAGAGCTTTCTCAAGCCAGTGTTGGTGGATTTAGAAGTAAGCATGATGATGGATTAGATACCATCAGTCAATTGGCTATGATGGATATTTGGTTACCCAGTGAGAAAATATCATTGCCTAAGACTGATAATAGTATTTGGTCTAATGTAGATTTTAGTGAGCCTAAGAGTGCTTATCACAGTTATGTGTATTAGGAGATAAAATGATTAGAGTATCTGAGTTATTAGATTTATTAGCCAGTGGTGAGTTATCTAACTTGGCTTTGGTGGATAACTATAAGATTAAAGATAACAGACAAGAGATAGTATTACGCTCTATCAATGCTGGTTTGACTGATTTGTTTACTAGGTTTGTATTAAAGAAAAAGAAGTTAGAGACTGACCCTAAGTTAAATAAGATAGCCATATTGACAGATGACTTTGTTGAGATTTTATATTTAAAACAAGGAGAAGAAATACTAAAGCCTTATGAAGATTATCAGCTTATCTCAGTCAATGAAGTGATACTCACCAATCCAAGAATAATGCAAATACCCATTACAGTAGAGTATCAAGCCAAGCACAGAACACTTACTCAAAAGGATATTGATAAAGATGCCAATATTCAATTGCCACTAAGTTATGTTAATGCCTTGGTTTATTTTATTGCTTCTCGTTTATTTACTTCTATCGTTAATCAATTAGATGGAGATGTGAATGAAAGTGCTAGGTATATGCAAAAGTATCAAGCGGAAATACAAATGCTAACAAACCAAGGCATAGATGTGGATAGCTCTTATAATCATGACTGGTTTAACCAAAGAGGATTTATTTAATGAAACTAGATGACTTAAACAAACTATCTGACAATCAATTATCTCAGATGGATTTTAAAAAGATGTCAGAAGAAGATGATGAGAAAAAGTCTAAACTCACTCACTGGAAAAAAGAGCCTACTCTTAATGAACTAAAAAGAGATTTTCAAAATACACAAAGCAGTCATAGCAGTTTTGTGGCTGATTTGGATAGATGGATTGGTTTGTATAATGCCCCTAAGTTTGGGGATAAAAAACATAAAGGCAGTCGTGTTGTACCTAAGCTGGTTAGAAAACAAGCTGAATGGAGATGTCCCAGTTTATCTGAACCATTTTTATCCACCACTCAATTGTTTGAAGTTAAGCCATTAACTTTTGATGATGTAGAAAGAGCCAAGCAAAATGCTTTGATATTAAACATGCAGTTTAATACTCAGCTTAATCGTGTTTCTTTGGTGGATAAGATTGTACGCTCTGTGGTGAAACATGGCACTGCTATTGTCAGATTGGGTTGGGAATATCAAGAAGATGAAGTAGAAGAGAATATAGAACAGTTTGAATATACCCCTGTTGCCATGCCACAAATGCCAGAGATACCACCAGAGCAAATGCCACCAGAGATGGCAGAGCAAATGGCACAGATGGAGCAGAACAATCCTGCTACCCAATTACAACAGCAATATGAGCAATTGGCACAGTTAAGACAGTTAGAGCCAGATAGCATTTCACGGATATTGATATCAATTTATTCAATACACAAAAAAGGTTCAAACTTGACAATCCAACAGCGAACCAATCTCGCTGACGTGAATTATTTAGATTTGAACCTAAATACAAGCTTGTGGATTATGTTGAAAATAATAGCCACACTGTTTGGTATTTTTAAGTATTATAACGAATCTATACCACTACCAATGCCCCAAGATTGTGTGCGACCACCTAATTCTTGGTATTCATAATCCACAACCAACCCTGTGCGCGTGTCAATATCTACGATTAACAGTTGCTCAATTTTGCGTGCATTGACGGCATTATCACCAATTGCACTGCCTGCCAACGCACCTGTTGCAGTTGCAAGATCTTTACCTCTACCGCCACCAAATTGATGACCGATGACACCACCTAAAATCGCACCACCCGCTCCTGCCAATGCTTTTTGTACTTGTGAGTTGTTGTCGTATTTAAAGGTTAAACGTTTGATGCCAGTTCTGCTGTTGAATTTGGTATCAACAGGTTCACCAAAAGCAGCACGCACTTGTGCTTCGTTGGTTTTATGACGTGCAATGGTGCTGCTGACTTGTTGCACACTCATTTGTGTGCCGTGCGTGGTGCTAAAACAACCGGTTAAAGTAAGGGCGGTTGTCATTGTGGCAATGATGATGGCTTGTTTTTTCATAGCTTGTTTTTTCATAAAATATTCCTTTAAGTTGACGATGATTAATTAAGCCAATTATTAAATTATTTTGCTTAAATCATTTTGCTTAAATTATTTATCAATATATTTTGCGACGATTTTGTCAATTGTACCGTCTTTTTGTAGTTTTGCAATACCACTGTTTAGCTTGTTTAACAAATCAGTATTGTCTTTTTTGGTAACCATAACAAGATAAGCAGACTTTTCATCTGGGGTTTCAAAGGTTTCTATGACAAGGTTTTGTTTTGGGTAATCGTGTTGGTATTGTTTTAGATTAAGGTAATCATGCACCATCACATCAAGATCGCCTTGAGCCATTGCATTAAGGTTATCAAAACTTTTGGTGCTAACTTGTAGTTTAATATTTGGCACGGTAGATAGTGTTTTTTCGTGTTTTGAGCCTTTTAACACACCAACTTTTAGCCCTGATAAATCGGATAATTTTTTAGGTTTGTTGGTAAGTTTTTTGCTGTTGTAGGTAAATGAAGCAGGATTAAAAAAGTAGCCGTTGCTAAGTCCATACTTGCCTGCACGTTCAGCTGTCCACGAAATACCAGATAAAGCAATGTCGTATTTACCAAGTTCTACATTGGTAAACAGATTTTCCCATTTTTCAGGAACAGGCACAACATTAAACCCCTCAAGCTCGCCAACAGCACGGATAATATCAAGATCAATGCCTGTTAAGTTGCCTTTTGCATCGTTAAAGGTGAGTGGCACGCCCTTGCCTGTCATCGCAACTTTTAGCGTAGGTATGGAATCTGATGTGGGTGGTGCTTGAGTGGTACTGGCTTTTTCGGCGGTATCTTCTGTACTGGGTTTAGGTTTTTGAGTGAGTTGAGTGTCGGTAGCGTTGTTGCAACCTGTTAATCCAAATGCAAAAAACAAACTGATAAAAATAACGCATTGTTTCATAAAAATACCCTTTATTTATTGATTTTAGCTATTAACTATATACTAACTATAATTATACTAACTTATAACGTTGGTAATATAATTGTTGGTTATTGGCTTAAACCTTAACCTAATTATAACATATTTATACAATACGTAAAGTTTTAATTAAAAGTTGTAAATCATCAGGCATTGGTGCTTGAAACAACCTACTTTCACCAGTTTTTGGGTGGATAAAGCCCAGTTCATAAGCGTGTAAGGCTTGGCGGTTGAACGCATTTAATTGGATTTTTTCGTCATCGGTTAACTGTTTTGCCAACATTGCCATACGCCGATCCGAACCGTAAACCGGATCACCAACCAACGCAAAACCAAGGTTAGAAAAGTGTACTCGGATCTGATGCGTCCGCCCTGTTTCTAAACGAATACTCACAAGCGATACCCCATCACAAATTTGCTCTATTTTATCCAAATGGGTGATTGCAGGCTTGCCAGTTGCTATAACCGCCATTTTGGTGCGCACTACTGGGTGTCTGGCAATAGATCCTGTTATGGTGCGATGTTTGGCAAGTTCACTGTGTGTTGCCAGCACAAGGGCTTGATAATGACGATATACGGATTTGTTTTTTAATTGATTGATCAAATGTAATTGAGACTTGTGATCTTTGGCAATGACCATAAGCCCTGTTGTGTCCTTGTCAATGCGATGCACAAGTCCTGCACGTGGCAATAAACGGCTGTTTGGATAATGATATAACAACGCATTTACCAGTGTCCCCGTCCAATTGCCAGCACCGGCATGCACCACCATGCCTGCAGGTTTATTAATCACCAGTACGCTGTCATCTTCATAAATAACATGAAGATCAATGTTTTCGGGAAGATCGGCTTGTTGTTTGATAAAAACCGCTTTTAATTGCAATGTATCACCCAGTTTTAGCCGATATTTTGGTTTTTGAGGAAGACCATTAACCGTAAGCTCGCCTGCATCCAACCAGGTTTTTATCTGCTCGCGTGAATAATCATGAAATGCCAAAGCTGCAATTTTATCAATGCGTTCACCAATTTCATGCTCTTTTGGCTGATAATTTTCACAAATGGTCGTTGAATTTGGTTTGTCAAAATCTGTAAAATTTTGGGCGTTAATCATCTCTTGCATGGACTTTTTCCAAAAGCGGTTAAAAATAGATTTAAAAGTATACCGTATCATGATAAACTTATGCCAATTTTTTTATCTATAAATAATTTATCTATAAATAATTTTTACAAAACTTTTGTAAATAAAACTTTGTAAAAAATAAAAACGAGGTTTTTATGCAAGTTATGCAAGATTCCAGTGCTAATTTTGGTTTAACTAATTTTGGCTTAAAATTGACAAGTGCGTCGCTATTAGCCCTGTTGGTTATCGGACTTACAGGTTGCCAAAGTTTAAAATCCAATCCGCTGTTTGGCAATAAAGACGACATTGCTGCCACAAAAGTGCAACAAAGCGAACAGGCTTATTACCAAGAAGCCAAAGCCAACCTAAATAAAGGCAACTATAGCAAAGCCATTGCCAATTTAAACGATTTACGCACCTATTATCCTGTTGGTGCGTATAGCGAACAAGCACTGCTTGATTTGATGTACGCTTATTTTCAACATGGTGATTATCAAGATGCAGTAACAAGTGCCAAAAAATTTATTGAGCTTTATCCAACCAACCCACAAATTTCTTATGCATACTATGTGCGTGGCGTTGCCAATATGCACACCGCCAGTGATAATATCATGAAATACACCAAACTAAACCCTGCACACCGTGATGTGGGTTATTATCGTTTGGCGTTTAATGATTTTCAAGAGCTTGTCAGCAAATACCCAAACAGTGCATATGCCCCTGATAGTGCACTTCGTATGCGTTATTTATACAATCAATTTGCCGAAAATGAAATGGAAGCTGCACGTTGGTATATCAAGCGTAAAGCCTACTTGGCATCTGCCAACCGTGCCAAATGGGTTTTTCAATATTACCCACAAAGTTTGTCCACCCCTGAAGCCATTGCTACTTTAGCCTACAGTTATGAAAAACTTGGTCTAATTGACACCGCCAATCAATACAAACAGTTGCTAAAACTCAACTATCCGGATTTATTGGCAGCTGACGGTTCGGTACGTCTTGAAAACACGCACACAGCTCGCAACTGGCTCAATAAAGCCACGCTTGGATTATTAGGGACAAGTTCTGATAGCGTTGCAATCAATCAAGACACAATCCAAGACAACAACCAAATTGGCAACACGCAAACTGACAATATGCAAGATGTAACAAATTTACACCTTGCACCAGAAACATCAAAAACACAAGAAACACAAGATTTACCAACAAAGTTACCAACAACAAACTAAACACTTGTACTTTAGTCGTGTTATGTAGATACCAAACTAACACGACTTATTCATATACATTTTTAAGTTTTCCATGAACGATCAGCACATTATTGAACAGATTCTACAACAAGCGGATATTGTCAAAATCATTGGCAAACACGTAGAACTCAAAAGATCTGGCAATGAGTTTAAAGGCTGTTGTCCATTTCATGGCGAAAAAACCGCATCGTTTTTTGTTAATCCACAAAAAAATCTGTATAACTGCTTTGGTTGTGGTGCAAAAGGCAATGCTTTAACTTTTTTAAAAGAATATGAAAACCTAAGTGCAGGCGAAGCATTAAAAGAGTTGTCCAAACAAACAGGCATTGAATTGCCCAAACAATCCTTGCCAAAAAACCAAACCTATCAACGCAAGCAAGCCAAACCAAAACCAATTCATCAGACAGATTTAAATACCGAACAAAATTCCAATTTTACGACAATTAATCCTGATGTCATTGACAATGACAGCATTGGCAAAACAAGCATTGGCAAAACAGTTACCAACAACACCGATACCGCCAATTTAACCGATTCGACTCATCTAAATTGGCATGACGATTTTTACAATCAAGCCTATCACCCAGATTTTTACCAACAAAGTGCTTACCAACAAAGCACTGTTGATTATCAATATGAAGCTGAAATTGCACAACAAGCAGACGGTTCAAGCAGTTTATACGATTTATTAAGCCATGTGGCTGTATTTTACCAACAACAGTTGACAACAAACCCGGTTGCCAAGGCTTACTTAAAACAACGCGGTTTAACTGATGAAACCATTGCTGTGTTTGGTTTGGGTTATGCACCAAGCGGTTGGCAACATTTGGAGCAGGCTTTTCCAAGAGATATAGACGGGCTTAAGATTTTAGGCCTTGTGCGAACCTCACAAAAAGGCCATGATTTTGATTTATTGCGCGATCGGATAATTTTTCCCATTCGCGACAATCAAGGGCGTGTGGTTGGTTTTGCAGGACGTGCATTGACAGACGATGTGATGCCAAAATACATAAATTCAAGCGACTCGCCTGTATTTCACAAACAACAAGTTTTATACGGATTGTACGAAGGACGCCTTGCCAAAGCCCAACATTGGCTTTTGGTGGAGGGTTATATGGACGTGATTAGTTTATACCAAGCAGGCGTGTATGGTGCGGTAGCAAGCATGGGAACGGCAATTGCAACCGCTCAAATTGAAAAACTACTACAATTAAACCCTGTGTTAACCTTAAGTTTTGATGGTGATAGTGCAGGGCAAAAAGCCGCTTGGCGTGCGATGGAAATGGGTTTACCGGTGTTAAATGACGGCCGTGAATTGCGTTTTTTGACCTTACCCAACAATCACGATCCGGACAGTTTTGTCAAAGCGTATGGTAAATTGGCAATGGAGAGTCAAATTGCCAATGCGATTGCACTGTCGCAATATGTCTTTTCGGTATTAAGCCTGCGTTATGACACCGAACGCCCAGAAGAGCGCGCCAAATTACTCAAAGACGTGGGTATTTTAACCCAAAAATTGCCAAAAGGCAGTTATGGTTGGCTGTTGCGTGAAGAAATGCGCAGTCGTTTAGGACTTGGTAAACGCAAAAACCGCCAAAACACTCAAGACATGGTGTTAAACTTTAACAGCGAGCTAACCAAAGAGCGGTTGTTACAATTGTGTTTTTTATATCAACCGAGCATTCTTGGCAATAAAATTAACCAAAAAACCAATCATTTTTTTGTGGAACATCTTCTTGAAATGTCAGGGGCAAATCGAGCCAAATTTTTTCACCTAAAACTTGCCAAACAAGACTTAATGCCAATTTATGATGTGTATAATGAGCATTATCAGCCCACCGATGACGAACAAAAATCAGAGCACGCTCGATTGTCGCGGGTTTTACAAGCAGAACAAGCCCTCCAATCTCGCACCGAACAACATTTACAGCAATATCCGATTGAACCAATTGGTTGGCAACAAGTTGTGGATAAAGCGACGTATTGTTTGATCGATCACATTCAAAGCATTCAAAAGCCACTGGATCAGTTAGAAATACAGATAACGCAACACGTTTATGACAATGCCAGGCTTGGTGATTTTAAGGTTAGTGATTTTGATGTTATCAATGCCAAGGCCCATTTTATTTTGGCAGGCTTGCCAATTGCATTACGCCAAAGTTTGGTTGTGCATTGGGTGGATTTTTTTACCAATTTATGCAGGCGAAATGTTACCGATATTAGTGATTTAATTACCGAACTTATGTTGGTTAATATCAAAAATACCCTAGAAAAACAACGCGATGCCGAAAAAAATTTGATTAATAAAAATTATTACAACAAAAAAGCAACCGATTTTGTTGCTTGGTATCAGCAGTGGCTACAACAAAAAGACGATGAATGTTAAAATGTTAAGCGTAAATTTACGCTTTTGTCCGTTACGATTTTTGTTTATGCTTTTTGTTTAAGCATTTTGATATTTTCATCACAAAACAAGGTCATATCAGGAGTCAGTGCTTTCATAAAACGGTCAAAATACAACAATTGTTTGGTTAATAAGGCAAAATCTCGCGGAAAGTGAATGCCGTGGCGTTTGCCAACTTCAATCACCTGTAGTAAGATTTGGTTAATTTCATCAGCGTGGTTTTTAAGTTTGGTAGGATCGGTTTTATCAATGGTCTTGCCAATGAATAGCCTATCTTCAGCCAAAATTGTTGTTACAACCGTGCGTAAATCGTTTGCCAAGTCGTCCACTTGTGCAAGATCTGCTTTATTGGTCATATCCATGTCAATCATATGACAAGCCATGCTGTGATAATCTTCTTTGGCAAAACTATCCAGCATTAACACACAAGCCTGCCACGCTTTGGGCTTTAGCTTACCAACTATGCCAAAATCCAAAAAACCAATCCGCCCATCAGCGAGCAACATTAAATTACCTGCATGCAAATCAGCATGAAAAGTGTTGCACATCATCAGACTGTCAAACCAAGTGTTAAGCGTATTTGCCATAACCTTATCAGGGCGTTGACAATGGTGCATGGTTTTCCTATCTGCAGTTGCCCTATCACCGTTTAGCCAATCAAGCATAGAAATCCCAAAAAACCGCTCCATCACCAACACTTTTTTTGTGCTTAACGCGTGATAAACTTTAGGAACGGCCACTTTTTGATTGGCGGATCTTGTTAAAAAATCTTGAAAATCGTCAATATTGTTGGCTTCTTGTAAAAAATCGGTTTCTGCACTCATTCTTAGCCGAATTTCATCAATGATCGGTGAAATACTGGCAAATTTCAATGATGGTGCAAGCAGATCCATAACCTTTGTCAAACCATACAACATGGTTAAGTCTGTGTCAATAATAACAGCAACATTTGGTTTTTGTACTTTTAATACCACATTGTCGCCATTTTTTAGCACGGCTGCGTGAACTTGTGCAATGGAGGCAGATGCCAGTGGTTTTGGATCAATACTGGCAAAAATATCGTTTAAGGTTTTGCCATCTTTTTGTAATTCATTCTGTAGCACTTCTTCAATATAGTCATATGACATCGGCGTGGTTTTATCAAGACACCCTTGAAAAACCTCCACATAATCACGCGGAAAAATAGACGGTGTGCTTGCAATAAATTGACCGATTTTGATGTACGTTGTGCCAAGTTGTTCAAAACTTTGTTTAAGCACACTTGGTGAAATTTTTTCACCTTGAGCAATACGCAGGCTTGTTTTGCCTGCAACATGAACCGTTTGCCCCACTCGCCAAATCATGTTTAACGGTTTTTTCAATACAGATTTTTTAAATACAGCAGATTTTTTAAATACAGATTGCGTCATTTTTACAATTGCCTTTTACACTTATTGTCAAACATTTTGCTACCAAGCCATCTTACTACAAACTGGGCAATGTTCATCTTTTTTATATTTAAGTTTTCGTAAAGAAATAGTTTGCCCTTGCCAAAGCAATAAGGTTTGAGCAAGGCTATTTTTACCAAGCCCCAAAAACGTCAAGGCCACTTGAGCCTGCAAATTCCCCATAATCTGCGTGGTACTGGCAAGCACGCCACTGGTTACACAGTTTTGTGTGCAGTTTTGTGTATTGGTATCGGTTTTTGTAGCAGACAAACTTGCAGCAAACAAACAATGATAACACCCCATGTCAAGATACGCTTCAAACAAAGCCAATTGTCCCACTTGAGCAATTGCCGATGCTGACAACAGTGGCAACTTTAATCCAACTGCAATTTGGTTGATATGATCGCGAGCGGTAAAATTGTCTGTACAATCACAAATTAAATACCGGTTGGTTGAATTTTTGCTTTGTAAATGAAAAAAATCAATTTGTTGATACGTGTCCAATGTAAGTCTGGTTTGATAGGCAAAAATTTGACAAAAATCATTAATTTGTTGTAATTTTTGCTGTGCAACCCAAGCTTTAGACTGTCCAACATCGCTTGGAGTAAATAACGATTGGCGTTGTAAATTGCTTTCGTCGATACAGTCATCGTCTACAATATATACCATGCCTGCCCCTGCTCTTACCAAAGTTTCTGCCAATGGACAACCAAGCCCGCCTGCACCAACAATCAGCACGCAGGCATTTTTTAGGCGCACTTGAGCATCAATATCCCAACCATCTAACAAAATCTGACGAGCATAACGGAGCATTTCTTTATCGGATAACGCGGTATCAGATGCATTTAAATCGGTAGTTTCATTCATAATTTTTATTCATAATTAATTTTATTCATAATTAATTGACACCAGTTCCACAAAAAAATCAGTACAAAAAAACCAGTTTAACAAAAAACAAACATTAAGCAAAATCAACTTATGCCAACCTTCCTAAGGTAATCCGATCATTTAACCCATAATCTTGTACGGTTTTAATGCCACAAAAGTTGTTTTGCTGAAAAATTTGTTGTACCTGTTTGCCTTGATTATAACCATGTTCAATTGCAAGTAGCCCTTGATCATGCAAGTAAAATTTTGCTTGATTGACAATGGTTTCAATATCCGCCAAGCCCTGATTGTCTGCAACCAAAGCCCTGATTGGTTCGGCGGTTAAATCTTGTAAATGTTCATCATTGGGATCGATATACGGAGGGTTTGCAACAATGACATCAAATTTTTGTTCTTGTAATGCACAAAACCAATCACTTGTTACAAAAGTAATGTTGTTTGTGCCAATGTTTTTGGCGTTTTTTTTAGCAATGTGTAAGGCTTGATCCGAAAAATCCACCGCCACCACTTGCCAATTTGGCAATTCACTTGCCAAACTAATGCCAATACAACCTGTGCCTGTACCCAAATCCAACAGTTTCAATGGCGTATTGTCTTTATCAGTCGTGTATGTTTTAGTGTATGTTTTGATAAAATTTAATACCGTTTGTACTAAAATTTCAGTATCAGGACGCGGAATGAGCGTATGAGCATTGACCAAAAAATCATGCTTCCAAAACCCTTGATAACCCACAATATAAGCCAGCGGTTTGCCATTTTTTAACGCATTTAGCCCATCTTGATAATTTTGTAATTCAACATCGGTTAAGCAATAATCATCATGACTGATTAAAAACGTACGATCTTTTTGCAAAACGTGCATTAATAATTGGCGGTTAAGGTGATGATCGAAGTTGTTTTTTAATAAGGTTTTAATTTGCATGTTGGTTGTTTTCTGTTTGGTTTTTTGTTGCGTTAAGTGTTTTGGTTGTATCAGGTTCAAACATGACTTTTTTGTCCACCAAATAGATCAGCAATAAAATTGGCAAACCTATCAGTGTGGTAAAAGTAAAAAACCACGCATAGCCTTTTGCATCAACAATCATGCCTGAATAACCGCCCAAAACCTTAGGAATTAAGGTCATAAGCGAGCTAAAAATTGCATATTGTACCGCGGTAAAACGAATGTTGGTCAAAGCCGACAAAAAGGCAATAAAAACCGCCCCTGCCAAACCCGATGCCAAATTATCCACCGCCACCGCCGTATACATGAGCCAAATGTCATGCCCACGCAATGCCAATGCCACAAACATAAGGTTGGTAAAGCATGCAAGCACACCGCCTATCATCATAGCCTGCATAATGCGAAACCGCTGTGCAACCGCACCGCCAACAAAACCGCCAACAATCACCATAATAACTCCGAAGGTTTTTACCGCCTTGGCAATATCACTTTTGCTAAAGCCCATATCTTCATAAAATACATTGGAAATCACGCCTGCAACAATGTCTGAAATACGATATAAACCAATTAACAGTAACAACAAAAACGCCTTTTTACCGTAGCGTTTAAAAAAATCCACAACCGGATCAATCCATGTTGCAATTGCAATTTGTTTTTTAACCAAGCCAAAATTAACAAGCCCTGTGCCAATTGTTAAAGCCACACCAAGCGAGACAAGCAGTTGCACACTTTCTAATAAAAACCCACCGAATGCATCACCAGGTTTTGGTAATTTGCCAAATCCGATAAAACTTAACACAAAACCTATCACAGACAGCACAAAAACCGCCACCAAACGCAAATAATCACCGGATTGTTGTACACTTTTGCTTTTGTGAATGTTTGAGGGGCTTGGTTCATAAATCAGCAAGGTTGTAACCATACCCATACCCATCACGCCTGCCATGATAAAATAGGTATGTTGCCACGCTTGATACACATAAAAACCTTTCACCGAACCAAAAAGCTCCGCCAAAAATAACGCCCCTGCCCCTGCCACTATCATACCCATGCGATAGCCTGCATTATACGTTGCGGACAAAACCGTTTGCATAGACACATCTGCCAATTCAATGCGATACGCATCAATGACAATGTCTTGAGTTGCCGATGAAAAACCAAGCAATACCGCCCCCGTTGCCATAATCACCAAGGATTGACTGGCAGGATTTGTGTTTGCCATGATTAAAATTGCTGCAATAATCAAGGCTTGGGCGGTTAATAGCCACGCACGGCGCTTGCCTAACTTTTGGGTTAAAACTGGCACAGGAATGCTGTCAATCAGTGGTGCCCAGATAAACTTGAATGAATAACCCAAAGCCGCCCAACTAAACATGGTTACCGTACTGCGATTAACCCCAGCTTCGCGAAGCCACAACGACAAACTTGAAAAAATCAATAAAATCGGTATGCCTGCAAAAAATCCAAGCAACAGCATAATCAATGCACGTTTATCTTTATAAGCATACAGGGTATCACCCCACGCTTTTTTTGGTTTTGTTAAAGTTGTTTTGTGGTTGTTAGTGGTCATGACAAACATTTGGCTTAATACTTAAAGTTTGTTAGTATAATGGATTTTTTTGTACAACAAAATCAAAAATATGCCAAATCATGCATTTTGGCTCTTTTTTTTGCAAATTTTTGCAAAAAGTTTGCAAATAGATGTAAAATTATACGAATATTACACGAAGTTTTAACCCAAAAACGTACAAAAAGCGACAAATTTATCGCCAAGTTGTGCTATACTTAACCAATTAGATTTTTTTGTAATTGCTAACGCAAAAAAGCACTTAACTTAAAGGAATAGCAAGAATGCAATATCCAATTGCGATTTTTTATAAAGACAAAAATTATCATGTAACCGTGCCCGATATTCCAGATTTGAATATCACAGGTGAAAATATGGCTGATGCTGTGTCAAACGCCCGCATGATGGTGATTGGGCATTTGCACCAACTGATTGAAAATGATAAAAAAATTCCAAATCCTACGCCGATCTCTGATCATTTAAAAAAACCTGAGTATTTAGGCTATACGTGGGCAATTGTCAGTGTGGAATTGGCAAGAATTATGGGTGAAAGCATTGAATTAAATCTACAAATATCGGTAAAATTATTTAAACAACTTACCCAAAAATACCCTGATGTCTCCATGGAGCATATTGTCATCACCGCCTTAAAACAGCAGTTACAAAATCAATAAACAGTACCAATAACAGTACCAATAAACTTAATCAACTTAGTACTTAATCAACTTAGTAATACAATCGCAATATCAACAATCGTAATCTCAAAATTTAGCCAATTGTTTAAAAAAGGACAGCAAAACTTATGGCGGTCAATATTGTCATCAATCAGCGACATTTACAAATCCAATTAAAACAACTGGAAACCGTATGGCAAACGGTGATTAACAATTATAATTTAAGTCAATCCGCCAAAGTTTTGCACACCAGTCAATCAAGCCTAAGCAAACACATTGCAAGCCTTGAAAATCAGCTTCGTGCCGATGTGTTTGTTCGTCAAGGCAAACGCTTGGTTGGTTTAACACCGATTGGCAAACAACTGCTACCACACATTGAAAAGATTTTTGTGGAAATTCGCACCATTGAAAATTTAACCCTTGATTTTCAAAACCCAACCAAAGGTGAATTGTCTGTTGCCACTACCCACACACAAGCCCGTTATGTGTTGCCGTGGGTGATAAAGCGCTTTAAACAAAAATTTCCCAATGTGCGTTTGGTGTTAAACCAAGCCGATCCTGAGTCTATTGCCAATATGGTCGCCCAAGGACAAGCGGATATTGGCATTGCAACTGAATCACTGTTGGCAAAAGACAATCTGCACTGTATTCGCTATTATGATTGGTATCATCATATTATCGTGCCAGTTGGACATGAATTGGCAAATTTGCAGTTGATTGATGATTTGTCTGTTATCAAAGATTATCCGATCGTTACGTATCACGGCGGTTTTACTGGGCGTGGGGCTATTGATAAAGTGTTCGCCCAGTCTAAAATTGAGCCAAATATCGTCTTAACTGCCTTGGATGCCGATGTGATTAGCACTTATGTAGGACTTGGTATGGGTATAGGCACCATTGCACAAATGGCATTTGAGGGTGAACATTATCGCAATTTGGTAAAAATTCCAACCGAAATATTTGGCAAACACGTCAGTTGGATTGCTGTGCGTGCTGATGGTGAAGTGCGCAGTTTTACCAAAGCATTTATCGCAATTTGCCAAGAACAGTTTGGTTAACCAATTCATAAAACAAAATTAAAAAACAAAATTAAACAAAAGAGAACAGCATGCCAATTCTTAACACCCCTTATCAATTGTATTTGGTAACCGATACCTCTTGTTTGCCAAAACATACAACGCTCATTGATGCAGTAGAACAAGCGATTTTGGGCGGCGTTAGCATGGTGCAACTTCGAGAAAAAACCGCCACCACGCAAAGCTTTTATGAGCAAGCACTGGCAATAAAAAATCTTTGTCAAGCTAAAAACATACCACTATTGATCAACGATCGTTTGGATATTGCACTGGCAGTTGGTGCAGATGGGGTGCATTTGGGTCAATCGGATATGCCCTGTCATGTTGCAAGACGGATCTTAGGGGCGGATAAAATCATTGGCGTATCGGTAAAAAACGCATCAGAGGCCAAACAAGCCAAAACACAAGGGGCAAATTATCTGGGTGTTGGTGCCGTGTTTGAGACAACCACCAAAAGCCTTACCAAACCGCTTAAGATGGAAACGCTGGCTCAAATTGTGCATGAAGTGGATTTACCAATTGTATTGATCGGTGGTATTAATGAAACCAATTTATCCATGTTGCAGCACCAACTCAAAACGCACCAAATCAGTGTGGCAGGCGTGGCAATGGCATCGGCAATTTTGGCAAAATCCAACCCATTTGCCACTTGTCAACAACTAAAACAATTATTAGCCTTATAAACAAGCATTTTATCATTATTTTGCCAAAGGTTATCCGAAAAACCTTAATTAATTGCTCTTATGCGTTATAATAGTAACAATTTGTTATCATTTGCTAACTTTTTGGTAAATTTTGACAACAATTTAACTTTAACGAGGCAATTATGTTACAACTTTCTTTTTCGGCAATACTTTCTTTTTCGGCAATTAAACCACTGTCTAAGTTTAAACCACTGTCATTAGCCGTTATTAGCACGCTTTTGTTGAGTGCGTGTGGCGGTTCTGGCTCAAGCCAAGATTCTAGCCCTCAAACCAAAAACCAAAACAATCCCACGCCCGCCAATCAGATCGGATCGCAAGCTTCATCTAAGCACAATCCTGCCAACAATAACACCAGTAACAATAATATCAGCAACAGTAACACCACAAATACGCCTAAAAAAAACCAAAACAACCTTACCCCATCTGAAATACGCATTGCCAATGCTCAACAATCAGGCGACAGCAGTGATATCGTAGCAAATTGGGCAAGCGATGAACGCGTTTTACGACAACAGCTTATCCAAGCAATTAAAATACAGCAAAATCAGCTTGACAATCTTGTAAAATCCATCTTAACCGATAACGGCAAAACGTTAAATTTACAATTTCAAGGCATCAATGACAGCAACACTTTACAAGCAGCCGATCCGTTTGTTAGTCGCAATGTGTTAACCAGTGATAGCGGCGTGCCAATTAGCAGTTTGTCAATTAAAAATGATGCCCGTTTTTTGGGTTATAGCCTTGATATTTTAGCTAAAATTGACAAAAGCCACAAAGAACATGCACCCATATTAAAACGCGGTATTAATTGGCTAATTTCAGGCAATGCCAACACCGATTTAAAGCAAAAGCAAAAACTTACCATCGCCTATGCAGGCTATGATTCAAAAAAAATTAACAATTATTTTAAAACTACCTATAATATTACGCCAACTTTGCTAAGTTGTGATTTGTTTAAAGAAGATAGCCACTGTTGGCAACAAGCCGATCTGTTACTCATTGGCAGCAGTCATACCAAAGTTATGGATCAAATTTTGCTACAACGTTTGTTTGAACGCTATCAAACCGCCAAAAAACCACTGTTATATGTCAACGGCGGTTGGTGGTCAAACAACGACGGACGCGACAACTTTGTACGTCAATATGGCATTGATTTGCAAGGTTATGCAGGCAATTATTGGGCAAAAACCCAAAATTTGACTTCATCGGCAGCCAATCACTTAGACAATGTGCTAAAACATGGTGAAAAATTAGCCCCTTTGATGGATTTATTAACGCGTTTAGACAATGCACAGTTAAACAATTTTGACAAAAACAGTTACAATCAAGCCAAAAACAGCATTGATCAAGTGCAGCGTTTCTTTAATCAATACAATCAAACCGACAATTCAGTTTTTAGCCAAAACAGCCAAAACAGCCGTATCGGCAAAAATTTGGCATTGCTTGCAGATGGTTTTCGAAAAACTGCGGTATACGATGGTTTTGACACAAACAACGAAGCCTTATATCGTCGCACGCTTACCACTTTAATTGCAGATAAATGGGTGGATTATAAACGAAACATGAGTGTTGCACCAAGTGCAGGGGCGGGTGATTATATGCCAAAAACCGCCAATGATTTGGCAGTGTCTGATGACTGGGAAACCATGACCTTGACTTTAACTCAAGGCAGTGGCATTACTGCGATTGGACGGGCAATTATACCTGGTAAAACCGCCCAAATTCAAGTTGTTGATGCCAATGGTGCCAATTTAAACGTTCAAACCGGCTACTTACGCTCGGTGCAAGAACAAAACAGCAGCAAATACAGCCGCCCTGCAAAACCCAACAGCATTACCGTGCCAATTAGCACCAAAGCTAGCAATTTTAACAGCCCATTTGGTGGGGTGTTGATGTTAAATTATAACAATGCCAACGCAGGACAAACGGTAACCTTAAAATTAAAAGGTGTGGCAAAATACGCCCATTTTGACTTTACAAAACCGATGAATCAAGCCGAAATTGACGAAGCTTCACACGCATTACGCCAAAATTTATTTGGTTGGAGCACGGTTAAAATGATCGGCGGTGAAATTCAACAGCTTAACAGCAAAGCGTTAAAAGTTATGGGTAGTCGCACCCCGCAACAATACAACGAACAAATCAAAACGGTGATATTTGACAGCAATCACATTGCCAATGGCTACAACAACATGCCAATTGATGCCTCTACGCAAGCCTATTGCAATCAGCTTGGTTGGGATTGTACCAGCAACATTCACAATCCACCAAAAATTCAGCATATGGTAGGTTTTATTGCCCGTTGTGGCTATTTGTGTTCAGGGCAACCCATTGATGCTTATCCTGGGGTTGACACAGGTTGGGGTTGGGTGCATGAACTGGGGCATAACACTGTGCAACGCGTGTTGTCTATGACTTTTAAATCCAGTGAAACCGGCAAAACAATTGGTTGTGGTGTAGAATGCGACAACAACATTCTTGCAGGGTTAAGCATGTTGCGCAAAAACGAATTGTACAAACAAAACAATAATGGGGCTAATTTTGCCCATTGGATTTTGTTAAAACAAATTCAAGAAAGCAAAAACACAGGCAAAACAGGCGAGGCCTTGCGTAAAGATATGGAAAAACGCTTATGGTCTGGCGACGGCTATACCAATCCAAATGCCAAACAAGCGTTTACCATGCAACTTGCCATGTTGTATACCAAACACAAACAAAACAAAGCCTTACCTGACAGCCAAGGCGTTTTTGAATTTTTTCGCTTACTGAATACCGCCGATCGTTTGGTGAAACGCCTTGATATGAAAAAAGCAAGCGCGACAGAAAAAGCCAAATACGGACTTGGTGCATACAATGACAACCATTTTAACACGCCTGAATTGGTATACATGCTCTCTTCAAAAATCACAGGCAAAGATCTAAAAGATGTGTTTAATCTATACGGTTTGCCAATTTCTGACAAGGCCAAATCATCGGTTGCTATGTTAAACTTGCCTGTTGCTCCGCTGGATTTTTATGAGCAAACCAAAGATCGCAACAACTTTTTACACGAAGGAAAATGGATAAGTTTATCGTCTTTTTAACTCAATCTTTTTAACTTTCTTAGACTTTCTTAGATTGTTGACTTTATTATGTCAAAAGTTATGCCAAAAGTTAAAAAATTTTAGCTTTTGGTCTTAGTTTTTTGTTACAATAACGCTGTTTTTATACTTTTTATTTTTTACTTTTTATTTTTGTATTAATTTTTTGTATCAATAATGGACAATAAAAATGCGTCATGCACTCATTCAAAACGTATTTACCCAAACTTTTACCAAAACCTTAAACTCAAAAATCTTAAGTTTAAGCACCACGGCTTTATTTGTGGCATCTTGCACGGTTACGCCACAACCACCAACACAGCAACCAACACAATCACCGATACCGCCACGCCAAACAATGCCCCAAACAGTGCTACAGCCACCAATCCAAACACCAAAATCCGCCCCACAAAAAAACACCACTTTTAGGCATGACGTTGGCATACCAAACAACACAACACAGCCAAGCAACACAAAACAAAACAGCATAAAACCACGCTATCACAGTTTTTATGATTGGAAAATGGATTTTATCAAACGTGCCAAGGCTAGTGGCGTTAATCATTATGTGCTTGAAAATCTGTTGGCAAATGCCACTTATAACGAGCGTGTGGTAAGTTTTGATCGCAATCAAGCCGAATTTGTCAAAATGCCGTGGGAATATATAGACAGTGCGGTATCGTTAAATCGTATCAATCAAGGCAAGCGTCAATATGCCAATCACCGTGATATATTGCTACAAGCTGAAAGTCGCTACGGCGTGCCAGCTTCAATCATTACTGCAATTTGGGGCATGGAGTCATCTTTTGGGCAAGGCATGGGCAAGGCTTCCTTGGTAGACAGTTTGGCAACCTTGGCATACGATGGCAGACGCCAAGATTTTGCTGAAAATCAATTGATCGCTTTGGTAACATTGCTCCAACGCGGTGATTTGCAAAGTTTTCAGTTACAAGGATCGTGGGCGGGCGGTATGGGACACACCCAGTTTATCCCACAAACATGGCTTGATGAAAGCGTAGATGGTGATAACGATGGTTATAAAAGCCCTTTTAACCAAGCCGATGCCCTAACATCAACAGCCAGTTATTTGGCAAATGCAGGGTGGGTGCGTGGCTTAAATCCGTTTTATGAGGTGCGTTTACCGGCTAATTTTGATTATCGCCAATTAAACAGTAAAAAAACCATCGCCCAGTGGCAAGCACTTGGTTTATACAGTATTCATGGCCATGCGTTACCCAGTCATGAATCGGCGCAGCTTTGGTTGCCAGCTGGAAGTAACGGCCCTGCCCTACTCACCACGCGCAATTTTGATGCCATTCGCGTGTATAACAATTCATCTAATTATGCCTTAGGCGTAAGTTTGTTGGCAAAACAAATTATTGGCAAAAGTGGCTTGCAAGCAGATTTTCCGCGTTATGAACAGCCACTGTCAGGCTATCAAGTGCATCAATTGCAAGAGCGTTTAACCTCGCTTGGTTATGACACCAAAGGCATTGATGGTATTTTAGGCAATAACACGCGTATGGCATTTTGGCAGTGGCAATTAGCCAACAATCAAAACAATCAAGCAGCGGACGGCTTTATCAGTCAGCGTTCGGTAAGTGAGTTACTCTACCGGCAGTTTTAAATTTTCTTAAATACAATTCATGCAATTGGGCGTATCAAGCAATTTAGCCAAGTTACGCCCAAGCATTATAAAAACTTTGATAAAAAACTAGCTTCGATAATCGGCATTGATTTTTACATAATCGTATGATAAATCACAAGTATACACTGTATCACTTGCCCCCCCCCACAGCCCAAATCAATATGAATGGTAATTTCAGGCCTTGTCATCACCTCAAGACCCAATGGTTCGGTATAACCGTCCGCCAATCCGCCACGTTCACAAATTTTAACCTCGTCAAGTGCCACGCTTACCTTAGACTGATCAAAATCAACCCCTGCATAGCCAGCGGCCGCCAAAATCCGCCCCCAATTTGGATCGGAGGCAAAAAAAGCGGTTTTGACAAGCGGTGAATGGGCAATGCTATAAGCAATTTTGGTGCAATCTGCGGTATTTTTTCCGCCGGTAACTTTCACTGTGATAAATTTGGTTGCCCCCTCGCCATCACGCACAATAAGCGTGGCAATGGTTAACATCACCTTGTAAATTGCTTGGTAAATTGGCATATAATGGGCGTGATTTTCACTGTCAATCAGATCGCCCACTTGCCCTGTGGCAATCAATGTGCAGCAATCGTTGGTGGAGGTATCACCGTCAACACTAATGCGATTAAAGGTTTTATTAACAATTTTTATTAACATGTCTTGTAATAAATTTTTATCAATGTTGGCATCGGTTGCCACAAAACCAAGCATGGTTGCCATGTTGGGGCGTATCATGCCTGCCCCTTTGCTAACGCCTGTTACGGTGTAAGTTATGTCATCTATCGTTACCGTTTCAGAATGCCCTTTTGGTATGGTGTCTGTGGTCATGATGCTGTAAGCACAATTTAGCCAGTTGTCTTGTGCTTGACTGTGTGTCAAATTTGCCAACAGCTTGTCAAGCCCTGCAATGATTTTATCACTAGGCAAGGTTTCACCTATCACTCCTGTAGAATAAGGCAACACTTGACTTGGCTTTACCCCAGTTTTATTGGCAAGTGCTTGACAAGTTGCCAAGGCACGCATATCGCCGTCTTTTCCTGTCCCTGCGTTGGCATTGCCTGTATTAATGAGCAAATAACGTGGCGTGTCAGTTTTGATAAATTCACGCACAAGTTTAACAGGACTTGCACAAAACTGATTTTGCGTGGTTACCACAGCCACGCTTGCATGTTGGCAAATTTCAAACACGGTCAGATCTTTGCGATTTGGGTAGCGAATATGAGCCTCAGTAACTCCGATTTTTATGCCTTTAATTGGCAAAAGTTTGCTTAAATTGACATTTCCAACAGGCATTTTTTACTCCTAAATTTATCCTTTAAAACTGTTATGAAAACGGCTTTTGTCAACAAATAGTTAATTAACAAATAGCTAATCAACAAATGCCGATAAATCCATTGCGTTTAGCCTATCCAAATCACATTGCGTGTCTACGCCACAAGGCAACATCGCACAAGCAATATCAAGGGCAATTTTATGCCCATGTTCTATCACGCGCAATTGTTCAAGCCCCTCCAAACACTCAAGTTGACCTTGTTGCCATTGAGCAAATTGGTGCAATAAGGCAACCTTATAAGCATATAAGCCTAAATGCCTTAAAGCATTGATGGGGGTATCGGTAGGATTTGGCGGTGTATCGGTTGGCAAATTTGTTGGCAGAGCATTGCGATCGCATGGAATGGGTGAGCGACTAAAATACAAAGCCTCGTTGTGTTGGTTTTTTACCACTTTTACCACCGATGAGCGATAAAATTCCTCAAACGTTACAATCGGTTCAGCAAGGGTTGCCATCACGCAATCGGTTTTGTGCAGCAACAAGTTGGTAACTTGAGCAATAAGTTTGATTGGTATTAACGGTTCATCACCTTGCATGTTAATCACGATGTCATGATCCGCCCATGCCTGCTGTAAAGCAACTTGAGCCAAACGATCTGTGCCTGACGCATGATTGGGATCGGTCATAACGATGTTGACGGAAGTTTTTGTGTCGCAGGCGTGGGATTGACAATATTCACGACAAACTTTAGCTATGCTGTCATCATCGGTTGCCACAAAAATATCATCGGCTATGCCAGCTTGTTGCACAGCACAAGCACGATCAATCACCCATAAAATCATCGGCTTACCGTGAATATGCAATAAAGGCTTGTTAGGCAGGCGAGTGCTTTTTAGGCGAGCTGGAATGACAATGTGTTTTTTCATGACTTACCTTTAAAATGTTAAGTGCTTTAATCCTTAAGTGCTTTAATCCAATTAACCAAATTAATCCAATTGGGTTTTAATGGCATCGGCTAATTCACACGCAAGTGTATCGCATTCAATGTCATCATCGCTTTCTACCATAACGCGGATTAACGCTTCTGTGCCTGATTGGCGGATTAACAAACGTCCACGTCCTGCCAATTTTTCTTGGGCTTTTTGAAATTGTGTGGCTAAAATTGGATTGGCATAAGGATCTTGTTTTTGACTAAGTTTTACGTTGACAAGTTTTTGTGGCAACACGCTAAGCCCTTGGGTTAAAGTTGCAAGTGATTTGCCTGTTTTGGCTATCACAGAAAGCACCTGTAGCCCTGCAACAATGGCATCGCCTGTGCATGCTTTATCAAGGGTTAAAATATGCCCGGACGGTTCACCACCCAATTGCCAACCGTGCTTATCAAGGGCTTGCATCACATAACGATCGCCCACATTGGTACGTACAAAATCAATGCCGTGTTTTTCCAAGGTTAACTGCAAGCCCATGTTGCTCATCAGTGTGCCAACAACGCCTGTGGTTTTATGATCGGCTTGAGTTGCCAAAATATACAAAATTGCATCACCGTCTACTGCTTGTCCATTTTCATCTACCATAATAATGCGATCGCCATCGCCATCAAGGGCAAAACCCAAATCCGCCTTATGTTCTATGACAGCCTTTTGCAAGGTCTCAATGTGTGTTGAACCAATGTTGTCATTGATATTAATGCCATTAGGTTCATTGCCAATTGCAATCACTTTTGCCCCAAGTTCACGCAAAACGCGCGGTGCAACCCCATACCCTGCCCCATTGGCACAATCCACAACAATTGTTAAACCCTCAAGGCTTAATTGATACGGAAAACTGCCCTTACAAAATTCAATATAACGCCCTTTGGCATCATCAATTCTATAATGACGCCCCAGGTTTAAGCCGTCTATTTGATAAGGTTGTCCATCAAGTTCTGCTAACTTTTGGTTAATGGCATTTTGTAGGGCGTCGGATAATTTTTTGCCATCGCGTGAAAAAAATTTTACCCCATTGTCATAAAACGGATTGTGGCTTGCAGAAATCACAACCCCAGCATCAGCATGAAACGAACGCGTTAAATGAGCAATGGCAGGCGTGGGAATAACCCCAAGCATATGCACATCTACGCCTGCTGCGTTAAACCCTGCTTGCAAACAAGCCTCAATCACATAACCTGACAGGCGCGTGTCTTTGCCAATCACAACATTAGGGCGATGACTGACATGCTGGGTATGCGCCATTAACACTTGCCCTGTGGCAAACCCAAGTTTTAACAAAAACTCTGGATAAATGGGAAATTCACCAAACTTACCCCGAATGCCGTCTGTACCAAAATAACTCATAATCACCCCTATTGTCATGACAAAATTAAACCTTAAATGCGTTTTTGCTTAAACATCTGCCTGTTAGCATTTGTTGCATTTTAGCATAACAAATTAGCATAACAAAATTTAACCTCATTTACAAAAGATTTTGTATGGTTTTACGTTAAGTATTTTCTTTTTAAGTATTTTCTTTTAATGCTTCGTTGCGTGTTTATGTGCGTTTTGGCAAAAATTTAACCATCGTCTTTACAAGATGTCAAAAATACCTTAATATTAAATATTATTTGGTATTTTTCATAACTTTTTGATACAACCAGTACATTTAGGATTTTCATGCAAATTTATTTGGCTCGTAATAATATCCAAGCAGGACCTTACACCCTTGAACAATTTAACCAAATTTTGGCAACCGATCAACTTTTGCCAACCGATTTAATGTGGCATGATGGCATGACAACATGGCAAAGCGTAGCAACCACACTACAAGGGCAAACCCATTACACACCGCTTGACAATGAAGAATCTCATATCATTAACAACCGCCCTACAGCTAACGAAGCAAACCCAAACAAAAAACCCCAAGACAGCGTATGGGATAAATACAACGCCAACAACCCACACAAAAACCACGAAAAAACCCAAACTTCAAAACAAACCCCAAGGTTGTTTGGCAAAAGCGATCGAAGCAATCGCGGTATGGACATTGCTCATGGCAACAAACAGCTTGTCTTAGCCTCTGTAGGCAGTCGGATTTTGGCAAAGTTGATTGATGTTGGCGTGTTGATATTAGCTGCATTGCCACTAACAATTGCAATTATCAACAGTCCAATGTTTGAAAAACTCAAAAAAATTGCCGAATCAGGAGCAACCCAATTAACCTCCGCCCAACAAAGCGAGTTGTTAGCGACTGTGCCACACCATATTTTGGTGTTAACCAATGTTTTGGTATGGGGGATTTTGTTTCTCCAGATGCTGTTATTGACAAAACGCGGGCAAACCCTTGGTAAAATAGCCATGGGTATTCGCGTGCTTGACTTAAAAAGTAACGCCATGCCAAGTTTTTTAAACCTAATTGTACTACGCGGTATTTTTCCCTTGGTGGTTTATCTAATGTCTCCTGTTGGTTTTGTGTTTTTATTGGTAGATTTTATCGCAATTTTTATGAACAATAACCGTCAAAGCCTGCACGATAAATTGGCAAAAACTTATGTGGTTGTCGCTGATGATACTCAAACCAATCCTTTAAAACTAAACCCATCAAAATAAACCGCCCAATTTATAAAAATAGCTTATTATAAAAATAGCTTATTATAACAACAGCTTAAAAGCCGCTTAAAAACAAAAACCCATGCAACCTGCAAACCGGCTGTATGGATTTTTGAAATATTTTGTAACAAAATTGGCAAAACTGGCAAAAAACAGGCATAATACGCCAATGTTTATTTTTAACGATTGTTTAAGCAAAAAGGATTGTTTAAGCAAAAAGTTTCACCAAAAAAATCTAATCACAAGTTTTATTACACAGGTTTTATAACAAAATAAGGAATTACCATGCCAATTTGTATCACCGCCACAGGTTTATACACACCGCCGTTTAGTATCAGCAATGATGAATTGGTGGCAAGTTTTAACCAATATGTGGACAATTATAACCATGACAATGCCGAAGCCATCGCCTTAGGGGAAAAAGTTGCCCTACAATACTCCACCAGTGAGTTTATTGAAAAAGCATCAGGCATAAAATCGCGTTATGTTTTTGACAAACAAGGCATTTTAGATCCAAATATTATGACGCCGGTTATCCCAAAACGCAAACTTGGTGAAGAATTGTCGGTGATGGCAGAAATGGGGGTTAAAGCCTTAAGCCAAGCCCTTGATAACGCAGGCCTTACCGCTCAAGATTTGGATGCAATTGTTGTGGCAAGCTCTAATTTTCAGCGCGCCTACCCTGCAATTGCCATTGAAGTGCAACATGCTATTGGCATGCAAGGTGGTTTTGGTTATGACATGAATGTTGCTTGTAGTGCCGCAACGTTTGGTATTGCCCAAGCCGTAGGATCTATTCAATCAGGCATGGCCAAACGCATTGCTATGTTAAACATTGAGGTTACCTCGGCACACTTAAACTGGCGAAACCGCGACAGCCACTTTATTTTTGGTGATGTGGCAATGGCAACCATCATTGAACAAACCGACGAACCAAAAGGTTATGAAATATTAAACAGCAAACTTTGGACAAAATTTTCTACCAACATCAGAAATGAACTTGGCTTTTTGGATCGTGCCGAATTTTTGGCCGAACAATCTGACTTATACCCTGATATTAACGAACCTGTGAGTGATAAATTGTTTGCACAAGAGGGAAGAAAAGTATTTCGCGAGGTTTGCCCTGCTGTGTCAAATCTGATTAGCGAACATTTGGCCGAAAATCACATTGAGCCACAATCGGTTAAAAAACTTTGGTTGCATCAAGCCAATAGCAACATGCTTGATTTGATTTTACGCACGGTTTTGGGTAAAGATGCTGATAAATCACTTGCTCCAACTGTGATCGCTGAGTTTGGCAATACCAGTTCTGCAAGTCCGATGATTGCCTTTCATCGCCACCAAGAAAACATGAAACCAGGTGATATTGGCGTGATTTGCTCTTTTGGTGCAGGTTATTCTATCGGTTCGGTGTTGGTTAAAAAATGTGGTTAAAAAATGCTAAACTTGGCAAACCCTTATAAACCGAGCATTCATCATGCGATCTACAAACAAACACCGCAAGATTTTATTGTGCATGAGCAATTAAGCCTTGATTTTGCCAATCACGGTGAACACTTGTGGTTACAACTGAAAAAAACCAATTTAAACACCGAACATTTGGTTAAATTATTGGCAAAATGGGCGGATATTGCCAAAAAAGACATCGGTTTTTCAGGCTTAAAAGATCGTCATGCCATCACAACCCAGTGGTTTAGTTTGCGCTTGCCTAAAAAAAGCATGCCAACCAAGCCACTGGCTGAATTTTTTGCTGTGCATTTATTAGCCAATGAACAAGTTGATGTGTTAAACCTTATTTGGCATAACAAAAAACTCAATCGCAGCACGCACGAGGGCAATCGATTTATCATCACGCTTAGACAAGTTCATGCAGACAAAAGTGCTTTAGACAAGCAACTGTTGTCAATTAAAACCCAAGGTGTGCCTAATTATTTTGGAGAGCAGCGTTTTGGACACGAACAACAAAATTTACTAAAAGCGTTACACTTATTTAAAACCGAACTTGAGCTTAAAACCGATAAGCCAACAAAAGCAAAACTTGGTCAAAAATTTGGACTGTATCTGTCATCTGCTCGCAGTGAGTTGTTTAATGCAATTTTAGCAAAACGCGTTGTGTTAAACACTTGGCAAACCGCTCATTTGGGTGATGTGATGAATTTGGCGGGCAGTCAAAGCATTTTTATCCCCGATGCGATTGATGACAAGCTACAAGAACGCCTATTAAGTGGTGATATTCATTTAACAGGTGCAATGTGGGGTTTTGGCAAGCTACAAAGTTTTGCTGATGTGGCCAAACTTGAACAAACAGTGATTGACAGCAGCCCCACTTATCAAATTTTAGCCAAAGGTTTGGCAAGTTTTGGGTTAAAACAACAGCGTCGCCCTTTGCGCGTCATTCCTAAGTGTATGAGTTGGCAGTGGCTTGATTGTGATGTGCTAACATTGGATTTTGTGTTGCCAACAGGCAGTTTTGCTACAGTATTGTTGCATTGTTTGGTGGAAAATTTAAGTTTGGTAGAAAATCCAATTTACCAAAATAAAGCTAAGTAAAAGCTAATACGTAAATTGTATCAGATCAATTTGGTCGTTTGGTTGACAATTTTGTACAGTTACCCTTTGCATTACCGCTATCACAGCTTCTACATGCTTGTCAATCACTCGCCAATCACCAAGCACCAAACGCTTTTTTTTACCAAATGCATCAAGGTGTAACTTTGGGCGATGCGTATGTCCGTGCAATAAAATATCCACCGATGCCAAAACCTTATTTACCGCATCGGCATTAACGTCCATAATAGACACGGGTTTTTTAGCGGTATCTGATCGGCTTTTTTGGCGTAACTTATGGGCAATTTGTTGTCGTTTTGCTTGTGATAAACTTAACAACAACTGTTTGCTAAGCGGATTTTGGATAATTTTGGCAAAACGTTGGTAATTTTTATCATCTGTGCATAACTTATCACCGTGTTCTAAACGAACTTTTCGTTGGGTGTTTGGTTGCTTAAGATTAATACAATACGGCTCCTTGATTAATTTTGCTCCAAACATATCACAAAACCCTTGCCCCAGTAAAAAATCACGATTGCCTATCATCACCAAAATTTGGCAATTTTTTTGGCTTAACTGGGTTAATTTTTGTAGCATCTTGGCAAAATTTTGCTGAAAATCAAAGGTTTGTGCCACATCATCACCAAGCCATGCATCAAACCAATCCCCCAAAATATACAAGTTTTGTAAGTTTGGCAACAGCAACAATTTATCCAAAAGCCCCAAAAAAGCCTGTCCCAATAAATTATCAGTAACAGGCTTATCAATTGGCAAATGTAAATCGCTGATAAATACAGTGTTTATATTTGCTTGATTTTTTTGGCAAAAATTGACAAAATTTTGCATACCTTGATGATGGTTTTGGTTATTTTTCAGGTGCCCGATTGATAACCTTGGCGTTTGTAATCACGATTGGCGTGCTTGGAACATCGGCATGAAAACCATATTTACCCGTTGGTACGCCTTTGATTTTGTTAACCACGTCCATACCATCAGTTACCTTACCGAATACGGCATAGCCCCACCCCTGCATGGTTGGACTTGAGTGGTTTAAAAAACTGTTGTCTTTGACATTGATAAAAAACTGGGCGGTTGCAGAATGTGGATCAGATGTGCGTGCCATTGCAATTGTACCAACTTCGTTTTTTAGGCCGTTGTTTGCTTCGTTTTGGATTGGAGCGTGGGTTGATTTTTCATTCATATTGGCATCCATACCACCACCTTGAATCATAAAGCCATCGATCACGCGGTGAAAAATCGTACCGTTATAATGACCTTCATTGACGTAATTGATAAAATTCTCAACGGTTTTTGGGGCTTTTTCGCGATCCAGTTCAATCACAATGTTGCCCATAGTGGTTTCAAATTCAACGTATGGCATATCCATAAATTTCTCCAGTTTGTTCAATTTATTCAATAATAAATTTATTCAATAATGATTGTGAAAAATGATTGTGAAATTGTTTTAAAAACATAAAAACATTTTTATAATAAAGGCAAATTTTTATTTATCAAGCCAAATGACAAACATTTTACAAAAAGTTTTACAAAAAGTTTTTGATGCATGAATTTTGCTTGTTAAAATTTTTGCTTGTTAAAACTTGACAAAAGCTGTTAAAATACAAGGTTTAATCTTTTATAACCAATTGATTATAGCCAATTGATAAATTTACGGAATCATGTATGACTAACCCAACTGAAAATACCGAAAAAAACGATTTTATTCGCACCATTGTGCGTGATGATTTGGCAAATAACAAACATGAAAAAATTGTAACACGCTTTCCGCCAGAGCCAAACGGTTATTTGCATTTGGGTCATGTTAAATCCATTTGTTTAAATTTTGGTTTGGCAAAAGAATTTGGTGGTTTGTGCAACTTGCGTTTTGATGATACCAATCCAAATGCTGAAGATCAAGAATATGTTGACAACATTAAAGACGATGTGCGTTGGCTTGGTTTTGATTGGGCAGGTGATGTGCATTATGCGTCTAATTATTTTGCACAATTATACCAATGGGCGGTTCAATTGATAGAGCAAGGCGATGCCTATGTTGATTTACAAACACCCGAGCAAATCCGCGAAAATCGTGGCAATTTTGCTAAAGTGGGTAAAAATTCACCCTATCGTGATGCAAGTGTGGCAGAAAATTTAGCCCGTTTTGATGACATGAAAAATGGTAAATTTAACAATGGTGAGGCGGTGCTTCGTGCCAAAATTGACATGGCCAGTCCAAATATGAACCTGCGCGATCCTGTGATTTACCGCGTCATGCACTCAAGTCATCACCAAACAGGCGACGCTTGGTGTATTTATCCGATGTATGATTACGCCCACCCTTTATCCGATGCGATCGAAGGCGTTACCCATTCTGTGTGTACCTTGGAATTTGAAGATCACCGCCCTTTTTATGATTGGGTGATTGAAAAAATCGGCTTTAAAAAACAGCCGCATCAGTACGAATTTGCTCGCCTTAATGTCAATCACATTTTAACCAGCAAGCGCAAACTCAAAAAACTTGTAGATGACAATTTGGTAACAGGTTGGGACGATCCGCGTATGCCAACCATTGCAGGCATGCGTCGTCGCGGTTATACGCCACAGGGGCTTTTGGATTTTTGCGATCGCGTGGGCGTTAGTAAAGCCGATGGCGTGGTAGATTTTAACTTGTTAGAATTTAGTATTCGCAACGCCTTAGAAGACACAACAAACCGAGCAATGGCAGTGTTAAACCCTTTAAAAGTAACCATTGTTAATTTTAATGAAGCAGTAGCTAAGGTTGAAATTCTAAAAAAACCCACGGTAAAAACCCGTTTGGATAAGGATAACAACATACTTTGGCTAACCCAACCAAAAAACAGTCATGACGAAAGCCAAGGCATGCGCGACATTCCATTTACCGCGACGATTTTTATTGACAAAAACGATTACAATCAAAATCCGCCAAACGGTTATAAACGCTTATCACCCACAAATAGCGAGATTCGTTTACGCAACAGTTATGTTTTAAAAATAGAACAAGCGATCACCGATGATAACGGTGAAGTGGTAGAATTAATTGCCACGATCGATCCAAAAACCCTAGGCAATAACCCAGAAGGACGCAAGGTAAAAGGCGTGATACATTGGGTATCGGCAAGCTGTGGCATACCTGCAACCGTGCGTTTATACGAACAATTATTTAATCAAGAAGATCCGGCTAAAGTTGATCTTGAAAATTTGGCACAAGAAATTAATCCAAATTCTCTAACAACCGTCAATGCAGTTGTTGAGCCGTCGCTTTTGCATGCAAGCCCTGGCGATCGGTTTCAATTTGAACGCGAAGGGTTTTTTGTCGCGGATTGCCAAGATTTTAGCAAAGAGCATTTGGTGTTTAATCGCATTGTTGGATTAAAAGATGGCTTTAAATAAAAGGCAAACTTTTGGTCTGTCTTTTATTTTAGATAGTTTTATTTTAGATAGTTTTTATTAAAAATAGTTTTTTTGATTAAAATTGGTTAAAATAGGCAACGAAAAACAGATCATAAAAAATTATGTTTTGTGTCATAAATTTTTAACCAAAAATCTACAAAAATAAAGAGAATGCCATGCAAATCACCGTCATTGATCACCCACTGATTCAACATAAACTTAGCCTAATGCGCGAGGCAAATTGTAGCACCTACAAATTTCGCACATTAACCAAGGAACTTGCTCGCCTGATGGCATACGAAGCAAGCCGTGATTTTGCAACCGAAACTTTTGTTATGCAAGGTTGGCAAGGCGATGAGATTGAGGGGATTCAAATCAAGGGCAAAACCGTAACCGTTGTGCCAATTTTACGGGCGGGGCTTGGTATGCTAGATGGTGTGCTGGATATGATACCAACGGCTAAAATTTCCGTGGTTGGTTTACAGCGCGATGAAGAAACCCTTGAACCTGTGCCTTTTTTTGAAAAATTTGTCAAAGACATTCACCGTCGCCCTGCTTTGATTCTTGATCCAATGCTCGCAACGGGCGGTAGTATGGTAGCCACCATTGACATGCTTAAAAAACACGGCTGTAAAAATATCAAAGCCTTGGTTCTTGTCGCTGCTCCTTACGGCGTAGAAATGGTAAATAAAGCCCACCCTGATGTAACGATTTTCACCGCTGCATTAGACAGTCATCTAAACGAATATGGCTATATCGTGCCAGGTTTGGGCGATGCAGGTGATAAGATTTTTGGCACAAAACAAATCTAAAACCAAGCAAATTTTAAACCAATTTTGTTCATAACTGCTTTGGCAAGTCAAACGCACGCAACCGCACGCAACAAATAAGAGCAATAAACAAGGCTTTGTTAACAAAGCCTTTTGGTTTATAACTGCTTTATTTACAGTACTTTAGAATTTATAGCACTTTAGAAATTACAGTACTTCAGGTTCAACACCCACCATATCCACAGGCGTGTCAGCAATTATTTGCACGCCTGCTTTTTTGAGTTTTGCCATATCACTGCGTTTTTTTTGTAAAGCATTGAGATAATTTTCATCAATACCGCCTGCAATATATTTGCCATCAAACACCGAACAATCAAACTGTTTGACACTGCTATATTTGGTATCACTGACCGCTTCAATCAAATCATTTAAATCTTGAAAAATTAAGCGATCCGCACCAATGATTTGGCGCACTTCTTCTACTGAATGCCCTGATGCTATCAGTTCGCTTTTGGCAGGCATGTCAATACCGTATACATTTGGAAATTTGACAGGAGGGGCGGCACTGGCAAAAAACACATTTTTTGCACCTGCATCTCTTGCCATTTGGATAATTTCATTACACGTTGTGCCACGCACAATAGAATCGTCTACAAGCAACACATTTTTGTTTTTAAATTCCAGTGGCACAGCCGAGAGTTTTTGACGTACGGATTTTTTGCGTTGCTGTTGCCCTGGCATAATAAAAGTGCGTCCAATGTAACGATTTTTCATAAAACCCTCACGGTATTTTACACCCAATTGTTGAGCCAATTCCATTGCTGCTGTGCGCGATGTATCAGGAATTGGAATTACCACATCAATTGCATGGTTTTCACCCCATTCACTCAAAATTTTTTGTGCCAAGGTTTCACCCATTCGCATTCTGGCTTTGTAAACCGAAATATTATCCATGATCGAATCTGGGCGGGCAAAATACACATACTCAAAAATACAAGGCGTAAAATCGTTACTTTCAATACATTGATGTGTAAATAACTCATTGTTTTGATTAATAAAAATTGCCTCGCCCGGTTTAACATCACGCACAATGCTAAAGCCTGCCGCAGTTAATGCCACCGACTCAGAGGCCACCATGTATTCAAAACCACCGTCTTCAGCAAGGCGTTGTCCATAAATCAGCGGACGAATGCCATTTGGATCGCGAAATGCCAAAATACCATAACCTGTAATCATCGCAACCACAGCATAAGCCCCTTCAATGCGTTGATAAACTTTCGTTACCGCCGAAAAAATATCGCAAGGTTCTGGGTGCTGTTTACCGATTTTTTGCATTTCGTGGGCCAATACATTAAGCAACACCTCCGAATCCGAATCGGTATTAATATGACGCATATCTTCACGAAATAATGAGTTGGCAATTGCCTCAGCATTGGTTAAATTGCCATTGTGTGCCAATGTAATGCCATACGGAGAATTCACATAAAACGGCTGGGCTTCCGCGGAGCTTGATGTGCCTGCGGTTGGATAACGCACATGCCCAATGCCTTGATTGCCCACCAAACGCAACATATGTTGATTCATAAACACATCTCTTACCATGCCATTTTCTTTTCGCAAAAATAAGCGATTATCCTGACAAGTAACAATTCCTGCAGCATCTTGTCCACGATGTTGTAACATGGTTAACGCATCGTATAGCATTTGATTAACAGGACCATGCCCTGCAATTCCAACAACTCCACACATAAAACCCCCTAAATTTGACTAAAACACGATTGACTAAAAAACTTTCTTTGCTGTTAAAATCTTTGCTATTGATTTTCAAGATCTTGACCAATTTTGTCTAAATGTTCAAAACCTTGTTGGCTGTTATTTTTTACTTCATTGGCAATTTTTTTGGATAAATCCACTGCAAACGGAGTCAAAGGCAACAGTTGCTTGGCAATTATGGTATTGTTGAAAAATTTTGTTTGCTGGATAAACGGTGCAATCATGCTTAATAACAACAAAATTATCAAAAAATTCTTACCAACGCCAAAAAATGCCCCTGCCAATTTATCCAAAATGCTTAATTTTAATTTTTTTAAGGTATGACTCATGACCCATAAGATTAAATGCAATCCAACCAATAAAAACAACGCCACCAAAATAAACGCCGCAAGTAAGGTTAATACAGGCGTTAATACAGGCGTTTCAAACAACCCTGCCAACATTGGTGCCAAAGGTTTGGCAAAATATGTCGCAAAAATCAGTGCAAATAACCAACCAAATAAACCAACCAGTGATTTTAACAAACCTGCTGAAAAGCCTTGCCAAAGACCCATGACCAAACTGATTAAAATTAAAACATCTAAAATTGCCAAAGTATTATCCACTTTTTTAATCTGTCATTACTTTTTAATCTGTTGTTTTAGCACTATTTAAATTTAGTGTTGTTAACTTAATTTTAGTTAACTTAATTTTAAGCCTGACTATATTTTAAACGATGTTGCTCAATTGATTCTACACAATCATAAATTAACCCAGGGCCTTCATAAATCAACCCACTGTATAACTGTACAAGCGATGCCCCTGCTTCTAATTTATTGACCGCCCGTTGACCGCTGTCAATTCCACCAACACCGATTAACGCTACCGTTTCAGGCAATCTTTCAGCAAATTGATTTAGCACTTGAGTGCTTAATACCGAAAGCGGACTGCCTGACAATCCGCCAGTTTCTTTGGCTGTTGGATAATCTTGCACACCATCACGACTTAAAGTGGTATTGGTGGTAATTAAGCCATCAATGTCAAAATTCACCAATTCTTTGGCAATAAAATCAATCTGTTCTTCATCTAAATCAGGTGCTACTTTTAGCACCAACGGTACATAATATTGATGTTGATTGGCAAGCTGACTGTGTCTATTCTTTAATCCATCTAACAAATGGGTTAAGGCATCACCACTTTGTAAATCACGCAAATTTTTGGTATTGGGCGATGAAATATTCACCGTAATGTACGATGCAAATGGGTATACGCGTTCAAGACAATACAGATAATCATCAAGGGCATTTTCTACTGGTGTACTGGCATTTTTACCAATATTAATCCCTAAAATTCCCGAATAATGACTGTTTTTGACTTGTTCAACCAGATAATCAACACCTTTGTTGTTAAAACCCATGCGATTAATAATGGCTTTTTCTTTTTCAATACGAAATAACCGCGGTTTTGGATTGCCCTCTTGTGGTTTTGGAGTAACCGTACCAATTTCCAAATAACCAAAACCCAATGCTGATAACGCATCTATATATTCACCGTTTTTATCAAGCCCTGCTGCAAGACCAATTGGATTTCGAAAATTTAATCCCATGCACGCAGTTGGCAATTCTAATTGTTCATACAACAAACTTGTTGCACCAATTTTTTGTGATTTTTCCAGCAACGATAAAGTGATTTCGTGGGCTTTTTCAGGATCGGTATTTAACAGAATCGGACGAAGCAAAGCATACATAACAGCACAATCTCACAAATTTTTTAAAATTTTTTAACAAATATTCTAGGCAAACAATAAACCAACTATTATAGCAAGAGTTACCAATAAAATACACTAAAAACGCCATCAAATTTAAAGTTTAAATTTTCAAGGGTGAATTTAAGAAATTGTTTAAGAAATTTAAAGCAGAAATTTAAAGCGTTTAAGGAACAGCCTTACGATTATTCAGTGCTATCCAACCACGCACCGTACGGTAAAAATGCCAAATCAATACCGCCACAAACATCAATCCACCAACAACACCCACAAGCCCACTACCACCAAATAACGCATGATTATCCACCACCATGCCAATAAACGACACGCTAAAACCAAACACCATCAGCACAAGCCCAATCCCACCAAAAAACACACCATACCAAAAAGTCTTAATCTGCCAATCAAAATGACTGTACAACCAAGTATGACGAGCTTCATCACGTTTGGCATAGTTCATAATAATTGGAAGAATCCACACTATGCCTGCGGTAAAATAACCAAACATTGTTAGTGCATAAGTTGCATGGTTATATATAATCAAATCTTGATTTAAAATATTTTGATTTAGCGTGTTATTAGACTGTATGACTTTTTCTGTTTTGCTTAAATTTGGTAATGATGACATATTTTTCTCAATGTATTTTTTCTCAATGTGGTAACTATAGTAATACAATAAGGATAATTTATTTAAATTCAATTGTTGGTTGTGTTTGTATGAATTAATTTTTGGAGATATTTTTTGCTTAGGCTATTTTTTGATGGTTATTTTTTAAATAATAGTTGGAGTTTTGGTTTTGTTTTACATTTTTTTACATTTATTAGGTTGATGGTGAGATTTTAATTACTTAGGCTATTTTATGAGAGTTTATAACTTATTGTTTATATTTTTGCCAAAAAGAGCCAAAAAAATAGGCTAATTAATTTAATTAACTAACCCATCTTTTTTAACTTATTTTACTTTTTTAATTATTCTAGAACAAATTTTAGAATAAACGCCCAATTTCAAATTGTACTTGGTCGATTTTATCACCATCTTTTTTGTTAAGCGGTTTGGCATAGCTAAGCGAGATTGGCCCAATCGGCGTAACCCACGTTGCCCCTACCCCTGCACTAAAACGCATGTCATTGTCTTTTTTGTTAAGCAGTGGCACGGTTTTACCATCTACGGTTACAGTTTGTTTATGGCGATCGGTGGTGTCAAATACTTGAGCGCCCTCTAAAAATAACACAGGACGCACCTGACTTGCCCAATCACCTTTAAAGGGCATTGGCAAAATCAGCTCCGCCCCCACTTGTGCCAATGCATTACCGCCAATTTCTTCTGGATATTTGTCATTACTGGCAAATTGATAACGGTTACTGCTTGGCCCTAATGTATAGTTTTCATAACCACGCACCGAACCATAACCGCCTGCATAAAAGTTTTCCCAAAATGGTAAATTATTGCCATAGCCAAGTTTTGTATAACCACGCAACACGGTATTTTTGACAAATGGATAATAATAGTTGCCTTGATATACCAAGCGTTGATAAGCTGTATCACCAAAAGCAAGGCTTAAATCCACGTTATGCGACATGCCCTTGGTTGGAAATTGTCCACGATCAAGCGTGTTCATACCCCAACCTAAGTTTAAGTTGTAAGTTTTAAAACTTGCTGCAAAACTTGGAATTTTGCCACCCAATAAAGTGGTTGACAATCTTCCTTTATCCGCCAAATATTTGTAATTTGCTACCGCCAAATTACGACCACCTTTAATCGTGGTTTTATCCGCACTAATACTTGCACTTAGACTTTTATTTTCATCAATCGGATAACTGTAACCAAGCGTACCACCAAGCGAGTCGGTAACATAGTTGGAGATATTTTTATCGTCATATTTGGTTTTGCGCCAGTAAACATTGGCACTTTGTGAAATACCGTCTGGGGTAAAATACGGATTGGTTACTCCAATACTATAGTTATCTAAAGTTTCAGAACGCGACAATTGAAGATTCACCCGATTGCCCGTCCCCATAAAATTAGACTGGCTTAGCCCTGCTTGAAAAGTCAAGCCGCCACTTTGTGAATAACCGGCTGCAATGGTACTACTGCCTGATGGTTGCTCTTCTACTGCAATGTTTACATCTACTTGATCAGGCGTATTGTCAATGGGCTTAACCTCAACATTCACGGTTTTAAAAAACCCGGTTCTCATAAGTCTTGCGCGCGACAGCTCGATTTTTTCGTTAGATGCCAACGCTCCCTCCAATTGGCGCATTTCGCGACGCAATACTTCATCGGCGGTTTTGGTATTGCCAGTAAAATTGATACGACGCACATACACAGGCCGCACCGGATCGATAAAAAAGTCCATATCTACCACGCGTTTTTCATCATCAATGCGTGGCACAGGGCGAATTTGGGCAAAATAATAACCGTCATTGCCATACAGCACATTAAAATTCTGTAAGGTTTTGGTGATTTGGCGTTGCGAATACTGCTCGCCTGCCTCAAAGGTTACTTGTTGTTTTAGCTTATCCAATTCATAATTGGGCTTACCTAAAAAGTTCACTTGTCCAAATTGATATTTATCACCCTCGTCTACACTAATTTCGATATAAACTTTGTCTTTTTCAGGACTGATGTTCAAAACCGCATTCTCAATATTAAATTTTACATAACCTGCGTTTTGGTACATTGCTGTTACGCTTTCTAAACTTGCGTTTAGTTTTTCTTTGGCATACCGATCTGATTTGCTGATGATATTTTTCCACGATGTTTCTTTAATATTCATCGCATCTTTGATGGCTTCATCACTAAACTGCTGATTGCCAAACACGCTAATCTCAACAACGCGTGCAGGTTTTCCCTCAACAAAATTAAATTTTAATGCCACGCGATTGTTACCAAGATCGGTTCTTGTAACTGTAACATCGCTATTATAATAACCTTGTTGGTTATATTGTTGTTTTAGCTCGTTTTGGATTTGTTCGAGCGTGGCTTGTTTTAACACATTGCCACTACTAATCCCAATTTGTTTCAAACCCTCTTGTAAGGCTTCTTTTGGAATTAATTTGTTGCCCTCAAAACTGACATCGGCAATAACAGGTCGCTCCACCACGTCAAAAACCAAATTATTGCCAACTTTTTTGGCCTTGATGTCCAAAAAATTACCCGTTTCATATAAGGCTTTAATACTCTTAGCGATATTGCTATCGGTCGCTATATCACCTGATTCTACAGCAACCACTCGGTATAAGCTATCAGCTGACAGGCGAATCAAGCCATTAAATTCAATATTTGCAACCGTAAAATCCGCCCGAGCAGAAGTTGTTACGATCGCCAAAGGGACAAGGGCAATAGTCGCTAAATTTCGCATAATTTTCTTCCAAATTTTTAACCAGTATGTTTTAACAAGCACTTAAAACCAATAGTCATACATAAAAATACTCTCTATTGTAAGCGGTATGTAAAAATATCACAACAAAAAAATCAGTTTTTTTAATGATTTTGAAAAATTTCAATTATAAGCCAAGCATAGCCAAGGCCAATCGCCCCTGACTTGACAAATACAGCACCAACGCACCGATAGATGACAATGCCACCACACCAAACGCCATAGAATAATCTATATACGGTTTTGGTATGACAATATCCTCTACCGTCTCAATCTTCATAAAATCAACATCATCTTTAACCAAATACATGCTATATCCCCAACCAAACAAATTATACACAATAAAAATCGTTGGAATAACCATAGCAAAACGTTCAAAATTCACATAATACAATGCCACAGCCGATACAATAAGCCACACAACGCCCAATATTGACACCATATGCACCCACGAATCTTCAGACAGCTTACCCCCTGTTCGGTATAAACTTACCGCCTCGTAAAGCACCAATACCGTCATCACAAACGATCCCAACAGATAAGTAGCCTGCCAATCAATATTCTCCCATGACAAACTAAACAACGAAAGTGGATTAATAGATAAAGTCAAAAAAGCCGTGGTCATAATATCTCGCCGATAAAATCAAGGTTGTCATTGTATCTTAAAACGCCGTGCAAAAAAACCCTGTATTTGCGTATTTAACACAATAAACCCATAAAATCAAGCAATCTCTTGCCAAACGCCCAATTTACCGCTAAAATTGCCCTTTTACCAACCCAAAGGACACCCATGAGCAAGTACAAAACCACCCATTTAAGCAATAAAATTGGCTTATATAATGACAACAATAAAGAATTTATTTTGCACAATAGCGATGTTGTGTTAAGTTTTCCGTATAAAGATACGGTATTAGAAGCGGGTATGAATAAAGAAGATGCAGGGCGTGAAGAGCGGTTTTTTCATGAAACAGAACACGCCAGTGCAATTGATACATTGCTTGAGCCAAAAGTATTAACCAATTTTGCGTTTTATTCAGGCGAAAAAAGTGCAATCAATCAATCAATCAATCAATCAATCAATCAATCAATCAATCAATCAATCAATCAATCAATCAATCAATCAATCAATCAATCAATCAATCAATCAATCAATCAATCAATCAATCAATCAATCAATCAATCAATCAATCAATCAATCAATCAATCAATCAATCAATCAATCAATCAATCAATCAATCAATCAATCAATCAATCAATCAATCAATCAATCAATCAATCAATCAATCAATCATCGCATAATTTAAATAAAAGTCAAGTAAAATTTTTTGATGATGACAACAATTTATTGCAAAATTTATTAATTAAAGGCAATAATCTTTTAGCGCTGCATTCTTTAAAGGCGCGTCTTACGGGTAAAGTTAAGCTGATTTATATTGACCCGCCGTATAATACAGGCAGCGACAGTTTTAAATACAATGACAATTTTAATCATTCATCGTGGCTGGTTTTTATGAAAAATCGGTTGGAAGTGGCGCGTGAGTTATTAAGTGATGATGGGGTTATTTTTGTGCAGATTGATGATAATGAGCAGGCGTATTTAAAGGTTTTGATGGACGAAATTTTTGGGAGAGAGAATTTCAAAGAATGTATTGCTATAAAAACAAGTACTCCAAGTGGCGTTAATGCAATAAACGTCAAAAGAGGTGAAAGATTATTTAAATTAAAAGAGTATTTGTTATTTTATTCAAAAAACACAAACTCAAGGTTTAATCCACTTCTTATTAAAACTAAATTCAATGATAATTATTGTTATGAAGTCATAAAAACAGAAAGCGGGTATTCTGTTGAAAATCTTAAATTAAAATACTCATCAGAAGAATTGGAAGAATACTGTTTAAAAAATTTTGAAAATATTTACTCTTTAGAAAAAAGCAATGGAAAAGCTGGAGAAAAAACAAAAGAAGCAATACTGCAAAGTTTAGAGACAAACAAAGTAATTGAATTTAAAAACTCAATGAATAAGACTGTATTGGTTTACAATGGTGGAGTTTTCACTAATCTTGCTGATAGAGTTGTAAAACATGAAGGAAAAAATTATTTTGGCGTTTTAATATCTGACTTTTGGGACGACCAAATATTTCAAACAAATGCAAAAGAGGGAAATGTTAAATTTAGGTCGGCAAAAAAACCAGAAAAACTATTGCATAGAATTATAAGTCTAGCAACAAATGAAAATGACATCGTTTTAGATTTCTTTTCAGGAAGCGGCACAACCTGCGCCGTCGCCCATAAAATGGGGCGGCGTTGGATTGGCATTGAACAAATGGATTATATTGACAACATTACCAAAGTACGCTTACAAAAAGTCATTGACGGCGAGCAAGGCGGTATTTCTAAAGCGGTTAATTGGCAAGGCGGTGGTTCGTTTTGTTATTTTGAACTTAAAAAATACAATCATTTATACGTTGATATGATTAATAACGCCAAAACAATTAGTGAATTAAACAGCGTTTATCACGAAATGAAACAAAATGCATTTTTGCAATTTTCTTTTGACAGCAACCAAGAACTTGCCGATGCGTTTAAAAAAGACGATGATAATAATTTAATTGGTAATTTAAATGCGCGTAAGAAAAAATTAATTGAAATTTTGGACGTTAATCAATTGTATTTAAATCTTTTGGATATGAACGACCAAAAGCACAATGTTAGCGATGACGAAAAAGCATTAACAGTGGCTTTTTATGGCGATGATTATTGTAATATAACCAAACCACCTATTTATCAAAATAACGAACAACAAGACCAATTAAATCTTAATAACGCTACCAATACTGGAGCAAACCATGACTAAACGCATTTTAAAAAACAATCAAAATCCATTGCAATTAAAAGATAAACTTGATGAGTTTTTGTTTAATCAAATTGCCAATAATCCAGACTATCAAACTTGGGCAAATGAGTTTGAATTACCCTCTGAAATTAGCGATAATTTAACCAAAACTTTGCGTGATTATCAAATAAATGCCATCAAACATTTTATTTATACTTATGAAAATAATGGCTTAGAAGGCATACGTCATGTACTGTTTAATATGGCAACAGGCACAGGTAAAACATTAATTATGGCGGCGCTTATTTTGTATTTATACGATGCAGGCTATCGTTTCTTTTTATTTTTTACCAATCAAACGCCAATTATTGAACAAGCTATTAAAAACTTAACCGACCCTACTTTTGCCAAATATTTATTTAAAAAACAAATTAAATTTAATAACAGGCATATTAAAATAAGAAAAATCAATCATTTTCATGATGCCGACAAAAACAGTGATGACATTAATTTGATGTTTTATAGCACGACTATGCTATACAATAGACTAACTATAGCAAAAGAAAATAGTCTCACTTTAAAGGATTTTGAGAACAATCGCACAGTATTAATTGCTGATGAAGCCCATCATTTAAATATAGAAACCAAGAAAAAACGCAAAGAAAGTGAAAACAAAGAGATTAATAATTGGGAAAATGCAACTCAATCAATTTTAAACGCCAATTCTAAAAATTTACTGCTAGAATTTACCGCTACTGTAGATTTAGACAATCAAGCCATTTTTGATAAATATAAAGATAAAATCATTGCACGCTATGATTTTGCCCAATTTAACAAAGACGGTTATAGTAAAAACGTCAGTTTTTTATACAATGAAGAAACTCATATTGCCGACCAAAAGCGCTTATTAATTGTTAACGCCGTAGCATTAAGCGAATATCGCAAACTGTATGCCAAATATACAATGAACGAAATTTTCAACCCCATTGTGTTAATTAAATCGGCAAAAATTAATCAAAGCATTGACGATAGAACCTGTTTTCATCAAGTAATTAATTCTTTACAACTAAAAGATTTTGAGCATTTAAGAAAAATTGACAAACAAGAAAATCCGCTAATTGCTAGTATGTTTGCTTGGATAGCCGAAAATCTTAGCAGTCAAAAAGACCATACGGGGCTTTTGGCATTTATTAGCAGCATAAAAATGCATTTTGCCGAACATAATAGTATGGTTTATAACAGCGAAAATAAACAAAATGCCGATAAATTATCACAGCTGGATATGCCAAATAATACCATGCGCGCTATTTTTGCAGTCAATGCATTAAATGAAGGCTGGGATGTTTTGGGCTTGTTTGATATTATTCATTTTGATATTTCTGCAAAGAAAAAAGCAGAAGCGCGAGACATTCAATTAATTGGGCGCGGCGCACGATTAAAACCGTATAAATTACCCAGAAACTATAAAAAAGATGACATGATTAGTGATACAGGTGAATTTTTTCAATTTGATGAATATAAACGCAAATTTGATAATGCACCACAAGATGGCGGACGGATTTTAGAAACATTTTATTATCATTTTGTCAAAACAGGTACTTTTTTAACCCAATTGCAAGAAAAATTATTGGATAAAGGCATTGTTAATCAAGGAATGCAAAAACGTACCATTTATTTAAAACCAGAATTTATGCAAAGTGCAACTTATCAACATGGTTTTGTATTGGTAAATCAACAAGAATACCGAAAACGCACCACTGCCGATGAAGTACAAAAAACCTTTAATCATAAAATTAAAGCCGATAATTATACCGTGCGCGAACAAGCACTTAGCGATAAACAAAACAACAATAATGATGAACAAAAATTTATCACCGATATTAAATTAACCACAGAATTTTTTAGTCGCCATATGATTCAAAAAGCACTAATATTAGCAGAAAATAACTTTTTTCGTTTTAATAATTTAGTGCAACACATTGTAGATTTACCCAGTATTGATTATTTAATTGATGAATATTTGCCGCAATATGACATTGAATACAGTTATTCTGTTGGTAAAGAAATTTATAATCTAAGCGCGCACGAGAAATTACAATTATTGGTCATCGGTATTTTGCCACAAGTGCGCCGCGCGATTGATAAAAATATGCCAATTGTTACGGGCAGTAAAGTGTTTCGCCCAAAACCTTTGTCAGAAGTTTTTAAAGCTGAAAAGAATATTTATTTGGTTTCTTATCAAACACCAAATGGTGAAGAAGCAATAGACGAACGTGGTAAAGCCCAAAGTACCCATTCTAATGAAACTTTACGTTATGACATACAAAACGCCGAGTGGTATGCGTATAGCGAAAATTACGGCACAAGTGAAGAAAAGCATTTTGTGAAATTTATTGCCGACCAAATAGACAAATTAAAACAAAAATTTAACAATGCACAAATTTATTTAATTCGCAATGAATTGGATTATTATATTTTTAATCCAGAAAATGGCAAACGTTTTGCTCCTGATTATTTAATGATAATTAACGATTATGACAATAAAGCCTTTTATTATCAATGTTTATTTGAACCCAAAGGCGGGCATTTAATTGCACACGATAACTGGAAACAAGAAGCATTAATTGCCTTAAATAATCACAGCGAAATTAAATTTGACATGCATCATTATAACAGCGACGATTATAAAGATTATTTAGCCGCAATTAACAATCAAGGCTATCAAGAAATAAAATGCTTAGGATTTAAATTTTATAATCATGATAATGAAACAGAGTTTAGGCAGGATTTTAATGCCAAATTTTTAAGGTAAAAAGTTTTAGGGTAAAGCCGAAACTTGCGTACTGCTTTATTTATTCAAAAACCGCCGTCAAACAATCACAGCGGTTTTTATCACTCAAAAAATTAAGCAAAATTAATTTTTCTCTTTGTCAATAATTTTACTTTTGGTAATCCACGGCATCATCGCACGCAGTTTTTCACCTGTTTTCTCGATATCGTGCTCTGCAGTTTGGCGGCGACGAGCAGTCATAGATGGGTAATTTAATTGACCCTCAGCAATGAACATTTTAGCGTACTCACCTGACTGAATGCGTTTTAAGGCGTTACGCATCGCTTGTCTTGATTGTTCATTAATCACCTCCACGCCAGTTACATATTCACCAAACTCGGCATTATTGCTGATTGAGTAATTCATATCCGCGATACCGCCTTGATACATCAAATCCACAATCAGTTTTAATTCATGCAAACACTCAAAATACGCCATTTCTGGGGCATAACCAGCCTCAACCAACGTTTCAAAACCCATTTTCACAAGTTCTACCGCACCGCCACACAAAACCGCTTGTTCACCAAACAGATCGGTTTCGGTTTCATCTTTAAACGTGGTTTCAATAATGCCAGAACGTCCGCCACCCACGCCCGATGCGTAAGACAACGCCACTTGTTTTGCTTTACCTGAGGCATCTTGGTATACAGCGATTAAATCAGGAATTCCACCTCCATTGACAAATTCAGAACGCACAGTATGTCCTGGAGCTTTTGGTGCAACCATAATCACATCTAAATCTTTTCTTGGCACAACTTGATTGTAGTGAATGGCAAAACCGTGAGCAAATGCCAAGGTTGCCCCTTGTTTGATATTCGGTTCGATCACATCATTGTAAAGCTGCTTTTGGAATTCATCAGGGGTTAAAATCATCACCACATCGGCATCTTTTACCGCATCGGCGGTTTTGGCAACTTTTAAGCCTGCATTTTCGGCTTTTTTCCAAGACACAGAATTTTCACGCAAGCCTACGGTTACATCAACGCCACTGTCTTTAAGGTTTAACGCATGGGCATGGCCTTGTGAGCCATAACCAATAATCGCAACTTTTTTGCCTTGAATGATGGATAAATCACAATCTTTGTCATAAAAAATATTTAAACTCATAGAATTTTCCTTTCTAAATTTGCCAAAATTGGCATTGGGTTAAAAATTGTAAAAACTGCATTTGTAAAAACTGCATTGTTAAAAATCACACTGCCAAGACTTTTTCGCCTCGAGCAATGCCAATCACACCGCTTCGTACCACTTCTAAAATTTTATCACGTCCAATCACATCAATAAAACCATCTAATTTTTCTGAATCACCAACAATTTGAATGGTATACAGATTCGGCGTTACATCTACAATTTGAGCACGAAAAATATCCGCATTACGCTTAATTTCTTCGCGATTAACCCCTGTAGCACGCACTTTAATCAACATAAGTTCGCGTTCAATATGCACACAATCAGACAATTCAATAACCTTTACAATTTCAATTAATTTGTGCAATTGTTTGGTAATTTGTTCAATTTTATCAACATCGACATTGGTGGTTAAAGTCAAACGTGATAGCGTTGGATCGTCCGTTGGTGCAACATTTAATGTTTCAATATTATAACCACGCTGTGAAAACAAACCAACCACTCGTGATAGCGAGCCTGCCTCATTTTCCATCAACACCGAAATTAAATATTTCATTAAGAACGCTCCCCTTTGCCAAGCCACATATCACGCATAGATTGCCCTGCGATCTGCATAGGGTATACGTGTTCATTTCTATCCACTATCACATCAATAAACACAAGTTTGTCTTTTTGTGCCAATGCCCATGCCAATTGATCGTCAAGTTTTTCAGGATCTGTGATTTGAATGCCAATATGTCCGTAACTTTCGGCAAGTTTGACAAAATCAGGCAAAGAGTTCATATAAGATTGCGAATGGCGTCCCTCATAGATCATGTCTTGCCATTGCTTAACCATGCCAAGTTGAGCGTTATTCAAATTCAAAATTTTTACAGGCAAATTATATTGCAAACACGTTGACAACTCTTGAATGTTCATTTGAATGGAACCTTCGCCTGTGATACAAACCACATCACGATCAGGTTTTGCCAATTTTGCACCCATTGCATATGGCAAGCCCACACCCATCGTACCAAGCCCACCAGAATTTAGCCATTGGCGTGGCTCGTCATATTTGTAATAAAGGGCTGCAAACATTTGGTGTTGACCGACATCTGAGGTGATAATCGCCTTGCCTTTTGTCAATTCATACAAACGCTCCACAACATGTTGAGGTTTCATGACATTATCACCTTTATCATAATGCAAACCGTGGCGTTTGCGCCATTCGTTAATTTGCGACCACCAGTCATACAAGGCGGATTTGTCAAGTTGTTTGCCTGATTCTTTGATAATACCAATCATCTCATTGAGTATATTTTTGACATCACCAACAATCGGTATGTGTGCACTGATGGTTTTTGAAATACTGGTTGGATCAATGTCAATATGGATAATTTTGGCATTGGGACAAAATTTTTGTACATTATTGGTTACGCGATCATCAAAACGTGCACCAATTGCCAAAATCACATCAGAATTATGCATCGTCATATTTGCTTCATAAGTACCGTGCATACCAAGCATGCCAATAAATTGACGATCCGAACCTGCAAATCCCCCAAGCCCCATCAACGTATTGGTAACAGGCAAATTAAGATGCCAAGCCAAATCTTTTAATTCATCAGATGCACCACTGGCAATAACACCACCTCCTGCATAAACAACAGGACGTTTTGCTGACAACAACAAGTCTACCGCACGACGAATTTGCCCTGCATGCCCTTTAACAGAAGGCTGATAAGAACGCAAGGCAACCGACTCTAAAAACTTGTAAGGGAATTTTTCATTTGGAGCGGTTTTATCCTTTGGAATGTCAATGACAACAGGCCCAGGTCTCCCCGAACTTGCAATATAAAAGGCTTTTTTGATAATCATTGGAATTTCACTGGCATGACGCACTTGAAAACTGTGCTTGACAATTGGACGCGACACACCAATCATGTCACACTCTTGAAAGGCATCATCACCAATCAGACTGGCTGGCACTTGCCCTGACAACACTATCATCGGAATAGAATCCATAAACGCTGTGGCAATTGCTGTTACCGTATTGGTTGCCCCAGGACCTGACGTGGCTAGCACAACCCCTGTTTTGCCTGTGGTGCGACTATAAGCATCTGCCATATGCCCTGCTGCTTGTTCATGACGAACCAACACATGTTCAATTTTATCTTGCTTAAACAAGGCATCATAAATATGCAAAACCGCCCCACCAGGATAGCCGAAAATATACTCTACCCCCTCATCAATCAAGGCTTGCACGAGCATTTCAGCCCCTGATAGCATGACAGTTTCACCCATGGATGCTTGTTCGGTTTTTTTATCAAAGTTTAAGGCTGCATGAGCGGATTGATTTTCGCCTGTCATATTGGGAGATTGGGTTGTCTGTACCACTGTCTTCACCTTTATATTTTATGAAATAAAAATACAAAGTCATTAACATTTTTTTAAAAATTGACAAAACAAAGTTGGTAAAAACAAAGCGAGCAAACAGGGTAACTTTTTTGACTTTATAAAATAACTTGCTTTATAAAATAACTAATTTTGCTTAATTTTTTTGCTTAAAATTTTACAAAATTTTAACCACAAAGTTTTAACCACAAAGATTACGCTTAATGCACAGATATGCACTTGTCTTGTTAACCGATAAGTCAAACGCTTGGACTGGTAAAATTCATTTAAAAAAACAAATGTAAAACCAAAAAATACAAATAAATTTTGTCAATCCGATAACAAAAAACGGTAATTTTTTGCTAATGACTAAGCAATATGCCTATCATCGTTTTTTTTTAGCTTAAAGTCAAGGAAAAAATGCCTTGATATATTATAACTTATTTTTATCAATCATTTTAAAAGTAAAATTTTAAGTTTTAACCAAACCTATTTTTATTATTTTTTTGCGTTTATTTGTCATATTTTTTTGCGTTATTGTTAAAGTTATGTTAATCTAAGCCGTATTTACTGACATTAACCTTAATTTGGTAGGACACTATGAAACATCTAAGTATGAAATATTTGGGTTTACTTATTTTATCAATAACCGCTTTAAATACCCATGCCAATAATGAGTATTATTACGGTTGGACAGATGCCAGTGGCACCTCACACTACACGCAATATCACCCATCAAATGGCGTGGATGCAAATAAAGTTAAAGAATACTCCTATCGCAATAACTTTCATTCAGTCGCTCCAGTTGCCACGCAAGCCAATAATTCCACACAAGCTCTCACCCCTGAACAACAACGCATTGCCGAGCTAGAAGCAAAAAACAAAGCCCAGCAAGCCGAGCAAGACAAAGAACGCTGCAAATCATTGCAAAACAAACTTTCTAACCTACAAGCTGGCGGTCGCGTTTACGAAATGAGTGATAAAGGAGAGCGTAAATACCTTGATGGGCGTGAAATTGAGCTAAAACGTCAAGAAACCCAACAAGCCATTAACCAATACTGTAAATAATCAATCCAGTAAACAATTAACGCAACAACATTAACACAACCGCATTTTAAATTAGCAAATAAAACCCATTTATTTGCTAATTTTTTATTTATCGTTATTTATCGTTATTTATCGTTTAATTTTTTTTGTTTTGTATGAAAATACCCACCAAAACTCTTGATAATTCAGATAATGCCAACTTAGACAACACCAACACATTGACCATTTTAAAACATTGGATTAAAGAGCAAGCCTTAGATTTAGGCTTTTCTGACTGTGGTGTGGTACACCCTGATAATCCAATTTTCCCCCAACAATTGGCAAAACTCAAGCAATGGCTTGCTGATGGGTATCACGGAAACATGAATTTTTTTCATGAAAATCACGACAAACGTGCCAATCCTGCATTATTGGTTGCAGGCACAAAAAGTATTTTAAGCGTTCGCTTGGATTATTTGGTTACACCACCTCCAAAACGTTCCATTCCTGACAATGATTATCCCAATCATGCAATTATTGCACGCTATGCACGAGGGCGAGATTACCATAAAATCATGCGAAGTCGGCTAAAAGCCCTTGCCCTACGCATTCATGACAAATTAAAAACAGATTATCCCCAGTTTGCTGATGATTTTGTCTTTCGTCCATTTAGTGATTCTGCTCCAATTTCTGAACGTCCATTGGCAGAACAGGCGGGACTTGGTTGGACGGGCAAGCACACGCTATTAATCAACCAAAAAAGCGGTTCGTTTTTTGTATTGGGTGAATTGTTTACCAGCTTACCCTTGCCTGCTGATAGCCCAGTTTTGCCTCATTGTGGCAGTTGTTCGGCGTGTATGGATATTTGTCCAACAGGTGCAATTGTTGGAGAGCAGTTGGTAGATGCCAGACGCTGTATTTCGTACTTAACCATTGAATTAGACAGTGAAATTCCGCTTGAATTACGTCCAAAAATGGGCAATAAAATTTTTGGTTGCGACGATTGTCAACTGGTTTGCCCTTGGAATAAATTTGCAAAATTGGCAAAAATTGATGATTTTAACCCACGTCATAATTTGGATAGCAGCAGTTTATTGGATTTGTGGGGGTGGGATAATGCAATTTTTTTGGCAAATACCGAGGGCAGTCCGCTTAGACGTACAGGCTATGATAATTTTATGCGCAACATTGCCGTGGCACTTGGCAATGCCCCATTTGACCAAAATATTGTAGACAAACTTAAACAAAAATACCCAACCTTAAGTGAAAATGCACAAATTCATATTGATTGGGCGATCAAACAACAATTGGCAAAAGCCAAACTGACTTAATTTAAACATTGACTTAAATAAGATGAAAATAATTCATCAACCAAAACCCCAAAGCAAAAACTGGCATAGCAGACAGTTGCGAATCAATGCGATCCAATACCCCACCATGCCCCGGTAAAATCCAACCAGAATCTTTAATCCCTGCATGACGTTTCATCATAGACTCAAACAAATCCCCAAACACCGATATCACAATCGTTGTCAATGACAAAAGCAAAAACAAACCAATTGCAACCCCAGACCAATCACTTAACAGCCCAAGACTTACACCAAATACCACAATTACGCCTGTTGCCACACCGCCAATTAAACCCTCAATGCTTTTATTAGGTGATACATGAGGCGACATTTTGCGCTTGCCAAATTTACGACCCACAAAATACGCACCGCTATCAGCACACCATACCAACACAAACACATACAAAAGCCACCACGCAGACACTTGCCACAAACTGTACATAGCAGTTACAGTTGCAATTAAGATGATTAAACCAACCAAAATCAAGCGTTTGCCATACCAATGTTTGGTTTTATTGGGAAAATTTGCCACCCAATTGATGGCAAACAGCCACACAACACTTGCCAACCCCCACCAAATCACCCAAATTTTTGGCAAAAATAAACTAATTAACGCAAAAGTCAACACGCACAAGGCATACATTGCATGATGTTTTTGTTGGCGTGGCAAGGCGGTTTCATCTGCTCTACCGCGATATAAAAACTGGTTAGGCAAACTGGATAAAGGCGGTAACATTTTTGCCCATTCATAGCCAGACACGGTTACCATGACTAACAACAAGGGTATAATCAGTACATTGGACTGCGTAGCAAACATTGCCACTCCCACGATAATTAGCAAAACAATTGCCGTTTTAATGCGCTGCCACATGACTTTTCCTTATATCCTTTAAGATGTTTGTGCAATTTGTTCCGATGTTTTGCCAAAACGCCGTTCACGACCAACAAAAGTGGCTATCATCACATCCAGTTCATCGCTTGTAAAATCAGGCCACAAGGTTTCGGTAAAAAAAAGTTCAGCATAAGCAGATTGCCATAACAAAAAGTTGGAAATCCGATAATCACCGCCCGTTCTCACCAACATATCCACCGCAGGTAAATCCGATAATGATAAATGTTTTGCCAACTGACACTCATCAATTGCATCCGCCGTCAACTCGCCCTGTGCAACCGCCTTTGCCAACTGTCGACTGGCATTCACGATATCCCATCTACCACCATAACTCACCGCGATCACCAAGGTCATTTTGTTAAAATGGGCGGTTTTGGCTTCTGCATCGGTTATTAATGCTTGTAAATGTGGGGCTAATTGGCTTTTATCACCAATAAATCGCAAGGCAATTTCATGGCGAAACATGCGTGGCAACTGATCTTGAATGGTTTGCTCCAACAATTGCATAAGCAACGCCACTTCATTGGGCGGACGTTGCCAATTTTCACTAGAAAAAGCAAACACCGTCAACACTTGTATGCCAATTTTGGCACAATGCTCAACAATCGGATCAAGGGCATCTTTACCCGCCAAATGCCCCTCACCCACTGCCAAACCACACGCTTTGGCATAACGATTATTGCCGTCCATAATAATCGCAATGTGTTTTGGTAACGCTCTATCAGCGGTAAGAATGAAAATTGACACTTGGTTAAACCGCCATCAGATCGTTTTCTTTGCTTGACAATTTTTTATCAATACTGTCAATGTATTTGTCGGTCATTTTTTGGATAATGTCAGCTGCTCGGCGTTCGTCATCTTCACTGATTTGCTTGTCTTTTGCCAAGGCTTTTAACTCATTATTGGCATCACGGCGGGCATTGCGCACCGATACGCGACTGTGTTCTGCTTCCGTACGTGCCAATTTTTGCATGTCTTTTCGCGTTTCTTCGGTCAACGCAGGTAGTGGCACACGGATAACTTCAGCACTCATCGGATTTAAACCCAAATCCGACTCGCGAATAGCCTTATCCACTGCCTGCACCATACTTCGATCAAACGGTTGTACCAACAGCGTGCGATTGTCCTCCACATTAATACTGGCAACTTGGTTTAAGGGCATTTCTGAACCATACGCAGACACCATCACGCCTGATAATATTCCAGGGTGAGCTCGACCTGTACGCAATTTGCTAAACGCATTTTCTAAGGCTTCGATCGCTTTTTGCATTTGAGATTCGGCTTTGGTTTGCACATCTTTCGTCATAAGATTTCCTTTAATGGTTTTAAGTATTTTTTAACAGTTTTTTAAATTTTTTAACAGCTAAGTTTTTTAACAGCTAAGTTTTAGCCAAATTTTTTAAGATCTGGGTTTTTAAGATCAATGATAAACTTTTGTACCCTCGGGCTCACCCATCACAACATTTAACAAGGCATTAACCCTACTCATGTCAAACACTTGTAAGGGCACATTATGTTCACGACACAAAGCAATTGCCGTTAAATCCATCACCCCTAATTTTTGATCAAGCACTTGATCAAAGGTCAATTCATCATATTTTACCGCATCTTTACAGGTATTTGGATCTTTGCTATATACGCCGTCAACTTTTGTGGCTTTTAAAATCAAATTCGCTTCAATTTCAATTCCGCGCAAACAAGCAGCAGTGTCTGTGGTAAAAAACGGATTGCCCGTCCCTGCAACAAACACGCAAACCTCGCCATTTTTTAGATATCGAATGGCATTGCGCGTGCTATAATTTTCGCACACCTCGCCAATTTGCATAGCAGACATCAAGCGACATTTGATATTACGGCGTTCTAACGCATCGCGCATGGCAAGACCGTTCATCACCGTAGCCAGCATGCCCATTTGATCGCCTGTTACCCGCCCAACCAAACCTTGTTTTTGTAGTTGACTGCCACGGTATAAATTGCCCCCACCGACAACAATACCCACCTGAACCCCAAGCCCAACAAGGTGTGCAATGGATAAACTCATGCTATCAAGCACCCCAGAATCAATGCCCATATCATTTGCACCTGCAAGGGCTTCACCTGAAAGTTTGAGTAAAATTCGATTGTAACGAGGGGCTTTGTCAGACATAATTCACCTTTTGTGTCATGATTTGTGTATGCTGTTTGTGCAATTGCTAAACATTAAATCGCCAATTTTAGCAAATATTTGCGTTTTTTGATACCAGTTTTCACAAAAAAACTTTTTTAGCCAATTTTTATAGCAAAAATCTCCAACAATTCAGCCAATTTGCCAGTTTTATAAAAAAAATTACACAAAATTTTCATAAAACATTGGCTAAAATTATAAAATTAAGGTATAATGGTGGCATTAGTTAAGTACAACCTGTTTGCATAGCCTAAAAACTGTGGCAAACCCTAACATTTTATGCAATTGATTGTTTGATTATTAATACATTTAATTATTAATATAATTGATTAATGAATAAAATGTTATAAATTTTGTAAATCAAAACCAAGTTAGCTTTGTTCAGTCTTTTTTTATCCATTTTGGCAAAAAATCCTGCAATAATAGTTACAATTTTTTTTACACCTTTGACGATACCAATGTCGTTAAAACCTTGTAACTTGATTAATATATCATCAACTTTTTTAATTAGGATTTTATTATGTCAAATAAAGTAACTGGAACTGTTAAATGGTTCAACGAAAGCAAAGGTTTTGGCTTTATTGCTCAAGACAACGGCGGTCAAGACGTTTTTGCACACTACAGTGCCATTCAAGGTTCAGGTTTTAAAACCTTAAAAGAAAACCAACGCGTTAGTTTTGTATTAAGCGAAGGTCAAAAAGGCCCACAAGCTGAACAAATTGAAGCCATCTGATTTTATTTAAAACCAATTTTATTTAAAATTAAATGACAAAAAGACAAGTTTTTGCTAACTTGTCTTTTTTTATGCTTGATTTTTTAGTAGAATATTTTCATTTCATTAAACGGACACATCATGAGTTACCTACTCCCCACTTATAAACGCCAACCGATTAGTTTTGCCAAAGGACAAGGCAGTTTTTTATTTACCGCTGATGGCACGCCCTATTTAGACGCATTGATGGGAATTGCTGTTTGTGGTCTTGGACATTGCCACCTGCGCATCACCCAAGCACTAAGCGATCAAGCAAAAACCTTGGTACATACCAGCAATTTATTTGGCATTGATTGGCAGGAAAAAGCAGGAGAAAAACTGTGTCATGTTGCAGGCATGGATAAGGTTTTTTTTGCCAATAGTGGTGCAGAGGCCAACGAGGCTGCTTTAAAAATGGCACGTTTGTTTGCCAAAAAACGCGGTCAAAACCACGCTCGCGTTATCGTTATGGATCATTCATTTCACGGGCGTACACTACTGACTGTTTCGGCAACGGCCAATCCAGTTGCCCGTGATGGATTTTTTACCCTTGATGATGATTTTGTGCGTGTGCCATTTGGTGATATCACAGCAATTGAGCAAGCCTTAAATCAATACGATGACATTTGTGCAATTATGCTAGAACCGATCCAAGGCGAAAGTGGTGTGCGTGTTGCAGATAATGGTTTTGACTTTTTAGCCCAAGTACGTCAAGTGTGCAATACGCATGATTTACTCATGATTTTAGATGAAGTACAAACGGGCAACGGTCGCACGGGCAAATATTTTGCCTATCAACACAGTCAAATAAAGCCCGATATCTTAACCACAGCAAAAGGCTTAGGCAACGGTTTTCCTGTTGGTGCGTGTATGACAAGCGGACAAGCCAATGCAATTTTTACTTACGGATCGCATGGTTCAACTTATGGCGGTACGCCTCTTGCCTGCCGAATTGTCAATGAAGTCATAGATACCATTCATGATGAACAGCTATTGGACAATGTTGCCAAAACCCATAAAATTTTAACCGGTATCATCACGGACAATTTGGCAAAAGACAACGTATCAATACGCGGTAAAGGCATGATGCTGGGCGTGGTATTGCCAACGGATCGGGATATTGATTTTTCAAGTTTGGTTGACAAAGCACGCGACAAACATCGGTTAATCATCAACGTATCAGGTGGCAATATCATACGCTTGTTACCGGCGTTAAATATGAACACAGCGGACACCGAAGAGATGGCTTATCGTTTGGTTAATCTAATTAAAGCCCAATTATAAATATTTTTGCTATTTAACAGTGCTTAATAATAGTTATCAATGCTTAACAAATTATTAAGCTATTTTGATATCTCCACGCTAAGCATTTTTAACAAGGCCGCCATACTGGCTGATACGGTAATGTTTGGATTGGTTACAAGACCAAGATAACGCTGCATTTCAATGGGTTCGCTCATATTGACAATTTGCAAATCCGAGCTAATCAACGTTTCAGGCAATACCGACCAACCCAAACCCACAGACACAAGCATGCGAATGGACTCTAATGGATTGGTGGACATGGTGGCGTAAGGTTTTAGGTTGTGTTTGGCAAATTCTGCTAAGGTAATTTGACTGGTAAAGGTATTGGCCGCCGGCAAAATTGCAGGATAATTTGCCAATTGTTCTAAGGTTACATTCATTTTTTGTGCCAATGATGACAACGTACCTGTTACAAAATGCAGAGGATCAGACCACAATGTGTGATAGTTTAAGCGTTTGTCATACACAGGTGGCAAAGTCAAAAACGCCATAGACAAATCACCATCAAGCACCGCCTTATGTGCCTGTTCACTGTCTACAAAATGCACCTCCAACTGCACAGTTGGGTAATTTTGGATAAATTGTTTTAACACAGCAGGTAAATGGTGCAAGCCAATGTGATGACTTGTACCAATGACAAGTTTGCCAGAAACGGATTGTTGACGATTTTTTAAATTAATTTTTAGATTGGCGTAATCATCTAACCAACGTTTGGCATGTGGCATTAAATCGTGAGCAGCTTGAGTTGGGATAATGCCACGTCCAACCGTGTCAAACAAGGTAACGTTAAACTCATCTTCTAAGTTTTTGATACGTTTTGACACAGCAGGTTGCGTAATAAAAAGTTTGTCTGCCGCGTGTGAAATACTGCCTGTTTGCATAACTGCCAAAAAAGTATTGAGATTGGTGGTGTTCATCAGCACTGCCTATAACTGTTTATTTAAATAACTGTTTGTTTCAATAAGGAAAACTTTTTTTACATAAACAAAAGTTTTTTAATTTTATAAATATATTAAATATTATTATATAGTAGCAAAATTCAAACACAAGCATTTTTATCTTTTTTTGGTTTTTGTTTTGGTTTTGCTTGATGTTTTTGTCAATTATTCCAAAAAGTTATTTAACTTATAAAAATCATCAATTAAATTTATAAAAATTTTCTGTTATACTACATCAATCAACTCAATGATTTGTAAAAATTTTAAGGATATTCACGCATGACAGGCAAAACCCCTCAAGCGAGTGCAAAAACTTTATACGACAAACTTTGGGCCGACCATGTGGTAAGCCAGCGTGATGACGGCTCAAGCCTTATCTACATTGACCGCCATTTATTGCACGAAGTAACCAGTCCGCAGGCGTTTGAGGGCTTGCAATTGGCGAACCGTAAGCCGTGGCGGCTTTCTGCCAACATTGCCACGCCCGACCACAATGTGCCAACTTCCATCAAAGAGAGAGCCGAGGGCGTAAACGGCATCAAAGACGCCACTTCACGCATTCAAGTGCAAACTTTGGACGAAAATTGCCACAAATTTAACATCACCAAATTTGGCATTAACGACAGCCGCCAAGGCATTGTGCATGTGGTCGGGCCCGAGCAGGGGCTTGTGTTACCGGGCATGACGGTGGTTTGTGGCGACAGTCATACCGCCACGCACGGAGCGTTGGGCTGTTTGGCACACGGTATTGGCACGTCTGAGGTGGAACACGTGTTGGCAACGCAATGCCTTGTGCAAAAAAAGATGAAAAACATGCTCATTAAAGTAAACGGCAAATTGGGCTTTGGCGTTACCCCTAAAGATGTGGTTTTGGCGATAATCGGTAAAATTGGCACGGCGGGCGGTACGGGCTATGCGGTGGAATTTGGTGGACAAGTGTTTACCGATATGTCCATTGAAGGGCGAATGAGCGTGTGCAATATGGCGATTGAAGCTGGGGCAAGGGTTGGCATGGTGGCGGTTGATGACAAAACCATTGAGTACGTCAAGGGTCGCCCTTATGCCCCGACGGGTGAAAATTGGCAAAAGGCGGTGGCGTATTGGCAAACGTTGCATTCTGATGAAAATGCCCATTTTGATGCGGTGATAGAAATGGACGGCAGCCAAATTGCCCCACAAGTATCTTGGGGAACATCGCCTGAAATGGTGGTGGACATCACCCAAACCGTGCCAACGCTGGATATGGCAAAAGACGACGTGCAAAAAAATGCGTGGACACGCGCGTATCAATACATGGGGCTAACCGCTGGGCAATCTTTGGGCGATATTGTGCTAGACCGCGTGTTTATTGGCTCTTGCACCAATTCACGCATTGAAGACATTCGTGCCGCCGCAAAGGTGATTGTAGGGCGAAAAGTTGCCAAAACCATCAAGCAAGCGATGGTGGTGCCGGGTTCTGGCGTGGTTAAAGAACAAGCCGAAAAAGAGGGTTTGGATAAAATTTTTATCGCCGCAGGCTTTGAGTGGCGTGAGCCGGGCTGTTCTATGTGCCTTGCGATGAATGCCGATAAATTGCAGCCTAAGGAGCATTGTGCCAGTACGTCCAATCGCAATTTTGAAGGACGCCAAGGCAACGGCGGGCGTACGCATTTGGTCAGCCCTGAAATGGCGGCGGCGGCGGCGATTGCGGGGAGGTTTGTGGATGTGCGTTTGATGGTTTAATATGCTACAATTGCTAAATAAATAAATTAAGTAGCAGAATAATTGAAAACCATGCAACACACTTTTGATTTTTTAACCAAACATCATGCCAAAACAACTTTAAAAGCCATTGATTTATTTGCTGGCATTGGCGGTATTCGTTTGGGTTTTGAGCAAGTTTTTAAGCATCAGATTGAATTTGTGTTTGCCTCTGAATTTGATAAATTTGCACAGCAAACTTATTACGCCAATTATGGTGAATTGCCGCACGGTGATATTACGCAAATTGATGTCAAAGATATTCCGCATCATGACATTATTTTGGCGGGGTTTCCTTGTCAGGCGTTTAGTGTGGCAGGGCTTCGTAAAGGTTTTGAAGATACGCGTGGTACTTTATTTTTTGATGTGGCACGTATTGCTAAACATCATCGCCCAAAATTGATTTTTTTGGAAAATGTGAAAGGTTTTAAAAATCACGATAAAGGCAATACTTTTAAAGTTGTTAAACGCACTTTGGAAGATTTGGGCTATCGGGTTTATGCGGATATCTTAAATGCCAAAAATTTTGGTATTCCGCAAAATCGCGAGCGGATTTATATTATTGCCATTTTAAATGAATTTAATCAAGATGGTGCAATTGATTTTAACGCATTAAAGACAATTTATAAACCATCAAAGGTTGGCGATATTTTGCAAACTGGGGTTGATAAAAAATATACTATTTCTGATAAATTATGGGCAGGACATCAGCGGCGTAAACTTGAACACCAAAAAAAAGGCAATGGGTTTGGTTATTCTTTATTTAATGCCAATTCTGATTATACTAGTACCATCAGTGCCAGATATTATAAAGACGGTTCGGAAATTTTGATTGAACAACACAATCAAAATCCGCGTAAAATTACCCCAAAAGAAGCCAGCAGATTACAAGGGTTTCCTGAAAATTTTAAAATTGTAGTGAGTGATGTGCAGGCTTATAAGCAATTTGGCAATAGCGTTGCTGTGCCTGTTATTCGTGCATTGGCGAATGAAATTAAACAGCAAATATTTAAAAACTTATTAAAGGAATAAAGCAGTGCGATTACCACAATTTGATATTTCAAAAGAAAAAATGGATATTAATGCTAAATTTTATTTCTTTTTAAAATACTTAGTTAAGGCTGACTTAAATGATAATCAGGTTTTAAAAATCGTTGAATATTATCAATTGTTTTTTAAAAAAATAACATTAGATGAATTTAAACAATTGGTTTTAGAGCAGTTTTCTGTAAAAACAAAAAAGGGTAACAAGCAAATTGAATATTTCAATGAAATTTTCATTGAAATTCAAGATAACAATCACTTAGAGCTGTTTATTTTTAGCGTTAAGTTAATGCTGATAAAAGATTTATTATTACAAGAAGCCAAAATAAAACTTGCTGATAATATTGAAAAATTAAAAAATATCTATCCTTTGTCTTTAGAATACGACAAAATAACTGTTTTAAATCCCTATCACACTCGGGTTAATGGGGCGTTGTTATCATTATTGTTTTTTGAAAATTTAAAAGTGGGGTTTTCGCAAGATACCAATGTTTTTATAGAAAATTTAGTAACACAATCTAATGATTTGATGAAAATTGGTATAGAACCCAATCAAATTTTTATGTTGTTATTTAATGAAAGTTTAAATCAATCCATTACCAGTGATAGCGGTTTGGATTATGAAAATCGCATTAAATCTGTATTGTTGGGGCTAGGAATTTTAGCTAAAGATATTAATAAAACACACGATAAAGTAGATAAATCTACCGAATTTGATTTATTTTTTGTGCTAAATGGTAAAACTTTTGGAATTGGAGCAAAACGCACTTTAAGAGAACGCTATAAGCAATTTATTAAAACCGCTCAAATGACACCAGTTGATGTAATGATAGAAATAACATTGGGAACAGATTTAACCTTTGATAAAGTCAAAGCAATTGTTAATCACGGCATCTATTTGTTTGTCGCAGATGAGATTTATCAGCAAGAAGCGTATTTACAAAATATAGATAAGGTTTATTCTTGTAAAGATTTAACGTTAGAAACTTTGCATGCTTTATATGCTAGGTAGTAAAAAAACTAATTATTCAAGAAAATCAGAGTTATTATGACGTAAAAAAACATGCCAAGCAACAGATAATCCGAAAAGGTGGGATAGATTTGCGAGGTTGTATGCAAGGCACAAATCCCAATGACTATCGTGATAGAAGCGATATTTTATAAATGATAAATTTTGAAGATTGTTATGAAAACACCGAAAAAAACATGGAAAAAAACACTGCTATTCATTCTGCCAACCATCACAACGTTAACCGCTTGTGTGATTCCTGTGGTGGATGATAATGGCAAAGGCGTGCCCATTGTGATTCAACCCGCCGTTATTCAAAGTCCGCAACCGACTATTTTAATTGCCAAACCAGAGAACGAAACGATTCATGTGTGTAAATTAAAAGCCTTTACCAAAACTTTTGAAAGTGAAAATTCAAACCGTGGCAAAGCAAAACTCAACGTGCAAAAACAATGCAAAGCTGAGTTTCACGCTATGTTTTGTGAAGAAAAATACATTGAATGCAAAGAGTATAAATAATGAAAGAAATAACCGAAGCCAACAAAAGAAAACAAATCATCGAGCGGTATTTGGCAAAATTGTCAAAAGATGACCCAAATTTGTATTACGCCAGTGCTTACAATGTGGCTCGTGATGTTCACCGCTTGATCAAAGAGCAGATGAATTATCTGGATGTTGATGAGCAAAATTTGGTGCGTAAATTATCTGTCGATGATGTGGCAATGATTTTGGGTTTTAATCATTCAACAAATTCAACCAACTCAAGCTCAACCAATTCAAACTCAACAAACTAAAATCTTATGAAAAAATCTTTGCGTTTATCGGAAGTTTGGTTTCGCCGTGGTTTGTGGATTGTGGCGATATTGTTTGCCTTTTTCTTGTTAGGATTGGGGCGTGCCATCATTGGTGATTTGCCCAAGGTAGAAAAAAATATTGACCAGTTGCAATTTGTGGATAAAACTCAATATCAACAAATTGAAAAAAATATCAATACGCTCCAAATTCAAGAAAATAATATTGCCAAAACCATCAGCCAATTAGAATTGGAATTAGAAACCGCACAAAATAATTTGGCAACCGCCCAAGGTTCTTTTCAAGATTGGCTACAAAGTCGTACCGCCACCGAGCGAGCTGAAGATAACCCTGAAGTAGTTTATCGCACCAAACAGTTAGAACCGTTAAGACAACAAGTTCGGTCGGTGCAAAACCAAATTGAAACTCAGTATAAAGTTAAATTAAACACCAATAACACCATACAAGATTTGATGGATAAACAGCAAGATTTATTAGAAAACGCCAATCCATTGATGCAAAGAGCGATTATTCATCAAGAATTAAAAGTATTTTTGTATCGTTTGGCGTTTACTTTACCGCTTTTATTATTGGCAGGTTGGCTTTGGAAAAATAAACGCCACAGCATGTATTGGCCCTTTGTTTGGGGATTTATATTTTTTGCACTGATTACGTTTTTTATTGAATTGGTGCCTTATTTGCCAAGTTATGGCGGCTATGTGCGTTATGGCGTGGGCGTCATTGTGGTTTTGGTGGTGGGGCGACAATTAATTTTGGCGTTAAATAATTATTTGGAGCAGCAAAAACACACAGAAACTCAGCCAGAACAATTACGCCGAAAAGTTTTGGATTATGATTTGGCATTTAAGCGTTTGACATCGGGCGTTTGTCCAGGATGCGAGCGTTCTGTGGATTTATCCAACCCGACCTTGGATTTTTGCCCGCATTGTGGGATTGGTTTGCACAATCATTGTGTTAATTGCAATGCCAGAAAAAGTGCCTTTGTGCATTTTTGTCAAGTGTGTGGTACGCCAAGTAAAATATATGATGATGAATAGATTGAATAGATGATGAATAAACAACGACTTGATTAACCATTTTTAAATGCACTTTTAAATATCCATTTTGTTATTTGCCTTTTAAAAACCGCATTTTTAAAAATATGCACTTTTAAAAAAATTCGCATTTTTAAAACAGCATTTTAATTGACACTTTTAAAAAATTTTAAGGAAAAATTTTATGAAAAAATACACTATTGAGAGCGGCATCGTCGCCCCCCTTGACCGTGCCAATGTGGACACCGATTTAATCATTCCCAAGCAGTTTTTAAAATCCATCAAACGCACAGGCTTTGGCGTGAATTTGTTTGATGAATTGCGTTATTTGGACGAGGGCTTTTTGGGGCAGGACAACGCTACACGTCCGAAAAACCCCGATTTTGTGCTCAATCAACCCCGCTACCAAGGGGCGACGATTTTGCTTGCGCGCAATAATTTTGGCTGTGGCTCAAGCCGAGAGCATGCACCGTGGGCGTTAGAAGAATATGGGTTTCGCACTGTGATTGCCTCAAGTTTTGCCGATATTTTTTATAACAATTGCTTTAAAAACGGCATGTTGCCTGTGGTGTTAAGCGAAAGCGATGTGGACGAATTGTTTAACGCGTGTTTTGCCACGGACGGCTATCAATTAACCGTGGATTTGCCCAATCAAAAAGTCATCGCCCCATCTGGCAAAGCGTACAGTTTTGATGTTGATAATTTTCGCAAGCATTGTTTGTTAAATGGCTTAGATGATATTGGTTTAACGCTACAAAATGCCGATGACATTCGAGCTTTTGAACAGCAGGCAACAACAACCAGACCATGGGTGTTTGCAACAATTGAAGCATAAATTATACATCATGGACGCCGATAATTGCTTAAAGCACTTAGCAAACAACAGCGTACAAATGGTTTATATTGATCCGCCCTACAACACCCAATCTACCAGTTTTGAATATCACGACAATTTGGCAGATTGGGACGATTTTATGGGGCAAAAATTAACCAAAACGCGAGATTTACTCAAAGACACAGGCTTTGTGTTTATTTCCATTGATGACAATAAACTGGCAGAATTGTTGGCATTGTGCTATCAAATTTTTGCGAAAAAAAATTTTTTGGGCGTTTTTATCACCCGTCAAGCCACAAGAAGCAATGCCAAACACATCAATACCACGCACGAATACATTGTGGCGTTTGCAAAAAACAAACAGCTTGCGCCTAAGTTTGCGATAAAACGCTTAGCCCTACCGTTTTATCAAAAAAAACTAAACCCACTGATTAACAAAATTAAGAAAATTTATCAGCATGAAGGCATAGATAAAGCCAATATTGCCTTAAAACAAGCCCTAAAAGAATTTGAGCCGTTAGATGAATTTTCATGGTTAAAAAATTACAATATTGTTGATGAACAGGGCGAAATTTGTTTTGCTACCGATTTGTCTACTCCAGGCGAGCCAAACTGTTTGCACATACCTGAAATTAATTTAACCTTGCAGCCGTTAAAAACCCGCGCTTGGTCTTCTAAAGAAAAAATCATAAAACTTTTTTATGCCAATAAATTGATTTTTAAAAATGGTAGACCCTATGAAAAACATTTATTAAAAAACGCAACCGACAGTGCGATGAGTTTGTTAAATTTTTATTCACGCCAAGGCAAGCATGATTTAGCAAAACTTAACATGGAAGCGTTATTTTCAACCGCAAAACCTGTTGAAATGATTAAATATTTACTTAGAATTGCCACGCCAAATCCCGATGATATCGTTTTGGATTATTTTGCAGGCAGCGGTACAACTGCGCAGGCGGTTTTGGAATGCAATCATGAGGACAATACGCACAAACAATTTATCCTGTGTCAAATTGATGAACCGATTAAACAAAATGCGTTTGCCATCAATTATCTGATAAAGCACCATTATCCGCCCAGCATTGCATCTATTACCCAGCTTAGATTAGAAAGATTAAAACAACACTTTAATTTTAGTTATGAAACTGTAACCATGAATACTGTAACCATGAATACTGTAACAACAACTTTAATCACCACAACAAACCTACAAAAGGAGCAACTATGGCAAAACACATCGCCATTTTAAACGGCGACGGCATCGGTGCTGAAATCATCGCTCAAGCCGTCAAAGTTTTGGATAAACTCATTACCCAAGGTTTAAACGCAACCTATGAATACGCCAAATTGGGCGGTGAAGCCTATGACGCTTACGGTTCGCCTTATCCGAGTGAGACGCAAACCATTGTGCATAAAGCCGATGCCGTATTGCTCGGAGCGGTCGGTTCGCCCCAATATGACACTTTGGAGCGAAATTTACGCCCAGAGCGTGGGCTTTTGGCCATTCGCAAAGATTTAAATTTGTTTGCCAATCTGCGACCTGCCATTTTATATCCAGAGCTTGCCAATGCTTCCACGCTAAAGCCTGAAATTGTATCAGGGCTTGATATGCTGATTGTGCGTGAATTAACGGGCGACATTTATTTTGGCGAGCCGCGCGGCATTGTTACCAACGACAACGGCGAAAAAGAAGGCTTTAACACCATGCGTTATTCTGAGGGCGAAATCCGCCGCATTGCCAAAGTTGCCTTTACCGCCGCCCAAAAACGTGGCAAAAAATTGTGCAGCGTGGATAAAGCCAATGTACTAGAAACCACCGAATTGTGGCGGCAAATTTTTGCACAAATGGCAAGCGATTACCCCGATGTACAATTGACCCACATGTATGTGGACAACGCCGCCATGCAGCTGGTTAAAAACCCCAAACAATTTGACGTCATCGTAACGGGCAACATTTTTGGCGACATTTTATCCGACCAAGCGAGCATGCTCACAGGCTCAATTGGCATGTTGCCGTCGGCTAGCCTAAATGAACACGGCAAAGGGCTTTATGAACCCAGCCACGGCTCAGCTCCAGACATTGCGGGCAAAGACGTTGCCAATCCTTTAGCGACGATTTTATCGCTTGCAATGCTGCTTAGATACAGTTTAAACGATGAAAGCCGTGCGGTGCAAATAGAGCAAGCGGTGCAAAAGGTGCTAAAACAAGGCTTGCGCACGGCGGACATTTATGCCGACGGCTGTGTTTTGGTGGGCTGCGCGGCAATGGGCGATGCGGTGGTTAAGCATTTGTAACATCAAAACCACGCATCGCATATCTTGCTTGGATTTTTTGCCAAAATGTGCTAAATTAGCAATCATTTCATATGAAAAGGATTTTGTGATGGCAATGTTCAAAAGCAACAAAACCTTAGCGAGTTGGCTTACTGATTACGCCGTAAGCCACCGTAACCCCACCAATAAAAAAATTCATTTTGTCTGCGTGCCGGTTATTTTTTTAACAATCGTTGCGTTGTTTTGGCTTATTAACCCATTTTTGTTGTTGGCTGTGGCATTGGGCGTATTGTGGTTTTACGCTCGCTTGTCATGGTCGCTATTTATTGCTATGTCTGTTTTTGTGGCAATTTGCGTGGCAATTGTTGCCAGCATACCCATTCATTTTGGCGGTTGGATTGCGGTGTTTGTATTGGCTTGGATTGGGCAATTTATCGGCCATAAAATCGAAGGGGCAAAACCGTCGTTTTTTGAAGATGTGCAGTTTTTACTCATCGGCCCTGCGTGGGTGGCATTAAGTTTAATAAAAAAACCAATCAATAAGTAATTATAATTTAATAAGTAATTATAATTTAATAAGTAATTATAATTTAATAAGTAATTATAATTTAATAAGTAATTATAATTTAATAAGTAAGCAATCATTAAGCATAATTCCTTGCGCCAAAAATCGCTGTCCCTACTCGCACCATGTTTGAACCTGCATCGATCGCTTGTTCAATATCGCCACTCATTCCCATTGACAAAGTGTCCCAATCGGTTGGATTGGCATGACACTGTTTCACCTTATCAAACAATTGTTTGGTTTTTTCAAAGGCGTGTTTGCTGTCTTGAGTGGGGTTTGGAATTATCATCAATCCACGCAAGCACAAATTGCCAAACTGACTGATTTTTGCAACCAAAGTTGGCAATTCTTCAGGTTGACAACCTGACTTATTGTCCTCGTTGTCAATATTAACTTGAATACAAATGTTGAGTTTTGCCAAATTTTTGGGGCGTTGTTCATTGAGACGTTGTGCAATAATCAAGCGATCAACCCCATGCACCCAATCAAAATTTTCGGCCAAATCACGGGTTTTATTGCGTTGAATGTGTCCAATATAATGCCAAATCAGTGCTTTACCTTTGGCGGTAATACCTTGCAATGCATGAATTTTGGCAAGGGCTTCTTGGACATAATTTTCACCAAAATCCCTTTGACCGTGCTTAGCCAATGCTTGTATCATCTCGCTTGGTTTGGTTTTTGACACCGCCAACAAAGTAACGTGCGATGGAATTTTTTGTTTAATTTGTTCATAATTTTGAATTAATTGTTTATTAGAAATAAAATTTAAAACAGGTTCATTGTTTGGCATATTCACTCAATCCAGATGATAAATTATATGTTAATTAAACTGTGTGCTAATTGTAACAATTTTAGCTATAATAGCAACCATTAAGCCAAAATTTTAACAAATTTTGCTAAAAAATTAAAAACCCTGCGTTTTTGTCGGTTTTTACTGGTATTTTTGGCAAATTTTGTTTATAGTAGAGAAAATTTTTTTAACCAAAACATTGCAAACCATTGCAATCAAAAAATTATAGGCAAAACCATGTCAAAAAAACTTAGCATTGATGATTTATTGCGTTTTTCAAATAAAAACAAAGCATCGGACTTGCACATTTCTGCAGGTTTGCCACCGATGATTCGCGTGGACGGTGAGATTACCAAAATCAATATGCCACCGCTTGATCATCAGACGGTTCACGGCTTGATTTATGATATCATGAATGACAAACAGCGTGCTGACTACGAAGAGTTTTTGGAGTCGGATTTTTCGTTTGAAATTCCTGAAGTTGCACGTTTTCGTGTCAACGCATTTAACCAAAACCGCGGAGCTGGTGCTGTATTTCGTACCATTCCATCAGAGGTTTTAACCATGGAACAGCTTGGCATGGGCGAGGTGTTCAAAAAAGTATCAAGCTATAAACGTGGCATTGTACTGGTAACTGGCCCAACAGGTTCTGGAAAATCAACCACACTGGCTGCGATGATTAACTATATTAATGAAAACCGAAAAGAACATATTTTAACCATCGAAGATCCGATTGAATTTGTGCATCAATCCAAAAAATCTTTGATTAACCAACGCGAGGTTCACCGCGATACCTTGTCATTTGATGCAGCACTGCGTTCGGCGTTGCGTGAAGACCCTGATGTCATTTTGGTGGGTGAGATGCGCGATCTTGAAACCATTCGTTTGGCATTGACTGCCGCTGAAACTGGCCACTTGGTATTTGGCACACTACATACCACATCAGCTGCCAAAACCATTGACCGTGTGGTCGACGTTTTTCCTGCAGCCGAAAAAGATATGATTCGTGCAATGTTGTCTGAATCGCTACAAGCGGTTATTTCTCAAGCCCTACTAAAACGCCAAACAGGCGGACGCGTGGCAGTACACGAAATCATGCTTGGCACGCCTGCAATTCGTAACTTAATTCGTGAAAATAAAGTCGCCCAAATGTACTCAGCAATTCAAACCAGTGCAGGCGAGGGCATGACCACGCTTGATCAAAGCCTGCGTGAGTGGCTAAACAAAGGCGTGATCAGTAGAGAATCTGCCCGCCAATACGCCAAACAGCCTGAAGCATTTATGTAACTTAAATTTGTAACTTAAATTTGTAACTTAAGTTTTTATGCAACCTAATCATTATTTAATTTAGATAATCTTTAAATAAATTTAATCAATATTAACCCTTAAGCCAACCGAGATTGTTATGGATTTTGATAAATTATTACAGTTAATGGTACAAAAAAACGGCTCGGATTTGTTTATTACCGCCGATGTACCGCCGTCTATGAAAGTTAACGGCGTGATTATGCCTGTTGCCAAAAATAACCTAACGCCTGCCCAATCTATGGCGTTGGTAAAAAGTCTCATGTCGCCTGCCCAACTCAAAGAATTTGAAGAAACACACGAATGCCAATTTGCAATTAACGACAAACAGAAAAACGCCCGTTTTCGTGTCTCCGCTTTTATCCAAAGAGATTGTGCAGGCATGGTTTTGCGTAAAATTGAAACCAAAATTCCAAAACCTGAAGATTTAAATTTACCACCAATCTTAAAAGAAATTGCCATGAAAAAACGTGGCATCGTGCTTTTGGTAGGTGCAACCGGTACAGGTAAATCAACCACACTGGCGGCCTTGATCGGACATCGCAACGAAAACTCGCGCGGACATATCATCAGTATCGAAGATCCGATTGAATATGTGCATGAACACAAAGGCTGTATCATTACCCAGCGCGAGGTTGGTATTGACACAATGTCGTTTGAGGCGGGGTTAAAAAATACCCTGCGCCAAGCCCCTGATGTGATTTTAATCGGGGAAATTCGTACGCGTGAAACCATGGATTATGCAATACAATACGCCGAAACTGGCCACTTGGTATTTGCTACCCTGCATGCCAACAATGCCAACCAAGCGATCGATCGTATTATTCACTTTTTTGAAGGTGAACATCAAGGACAGATTTTGATGGATTTGTCATTAAACTTGCGTGCAATTATTGCCCAACAACTTCTCCCAACGCCTGATGGTAAAGGTCGCAGAGCGGCTCTTGAGATTTTGCTCAATACGCAATTGGTTGGCGATTATATCCGAAAAGGTGAAATTCATGAGATTAAACCCTTGATGAAACGCTCGCGCGAGGTTGGTATGCAAACCTTTGATCAGGCTTTGTTTGATTTATACGAAAACGGTGAAATTACCTATCAAGATGCGATTAAATCTGCCGACAGTCCAAATGATCTGCGCTTATTAATCAAACTACAAAGCAAACATTCAGGCAAGGTTGACGACAATGACAGCAATTTTTCATTGCAAGCCGATGAAGATTACAGCAACAAAAACGTTAACTTGTTTCGTTAACAATTAACTTGTTGCGTTAACAAAAATGTGGCTAGCCACGGATTTGGTTTATAAGGTCATAAAAAGATAAAACATATCACAAAAGTAAAGTATGCGACGTTTCTTTTACACAGGTCCAGATGTATTGGCAGTTGGCAAACAGATTGAGTTGGACAACAATATATTGCAACATTGGTGCAAAGTATTGCGTGCCAATATTGGTGATAAAGCGGTTTTATTTGACGGTCAAGGTGGTGAATATATAGTTACACTAACCAAAATGAGCAAAAAAACCGCTTACGTGTCGGTTGATGATTTTTTGCCACTAAATCGCAATTTGCCCTTTAAAGTTACCATTGGGCTTGTGATGAGTCGTGGTGATCGCATGGATTACGCCATTCAAAAATCCTGCGAGATGGGTGTTTTTGCACTGCAATTACTAACAAGTCATCACAGTGAAGTTCGTCTAAAACCCGATCAAATCACCAAAAAACTCAATCATTGGCAAGGCGTGGCAAAGAGTGCTTGCGAACAATGCGGATTAAATCTTATACCAACGATTTTACCGCCGCTTGACATTCAAGATTTTATCCAAAATAACAACAAAACAGCCAAAACCAAGCACGCAAGCCAAAAAAATACGCTAAAATTAGTGCTTGCTGTGCCTGAACGTTTGGCCAGTTCACAAGTTTTTGACCACACAAAATTTGACAAAAATAGCGATTATTGTTTACTCATTGGAGCAGAAGGCGGATTGTCAGATGATGAATTGGCATTGGCGTATCAAAATGATTTTTTGGCATGGCAAATTGGTGAGCGTGTTTTGCGTACCGAAACCGCCCCTGTTGTCGCATTGACGGCTTTACAAACCTTGTATGGTTTATCAATTGCTTAGTCATATTAAATTGCTTAGCAATACTAAATTCTTAGTAATATTTTAATAAAGGTAAAAAATGTGTACTACGATTTTCAAAAAAACCGATGGCAAATACCCACTGATTTTTGCTCCCTTGTTTTTTGAAAATACCTTAAACACCAAAAAAAATATGTTACATCAGGCTTGCACCCAAAACAGCAATCAGCCTGTGTGGCTTGATAAACTTAATTTTAGCCCGCCCTTTAATAAAACTCACATACAAAGTGCTTTCACTTATGCGTTAAATGACTCACAAATTGTGGCGTTTTTTCAACCAAAGATTTATTTTAAACCGCCAGTTAACAGCAACAATCAGCCAATTTATCATTTTGAAGCCTTGATGCGCTGGCATCACCCTGTGCTTGGAATTTTATCGCCAAAGGATTTTTTGGATCAGGTTTTAGAAACTTTTTCACAACAATTGTTTGAAAATATGGTAAAACATTGCATGAATCAAGCGTTGGCGTGGCAACAACAAGGTTTTTTGGTAAAACTTGGCATTAATATCGATGCTCGCCAATTGTTACATGAAAACTTTTTAACTTTTATTCAAAAAACTGCATCAAAACAGCCTGATTTTGCCAAATTCATTGAGTTTGAATTGACCGAAACCGCTCCGATCGCCCATAATCACAATACTTTAACCACACTAAATTTTTTACACAACCACGGTTTTAACATCGCAATTGACGATTTTGGTACAGGCTATGCATCGCTTAGTTATTTGCTGAATTTTCCAATTGATTTGTTAAAATTTGATAAATTATTTATTCAAAAAATACACACAAATCCGCGTCAAATTCAAATTGTCAAAACCCTAACCAAAATGGCTCACGCTATGAATATCAAGGTAATCGCCGAAGGTGTAGAAACTCAAGCCGAACGCCAATGCCTAGAACAAATTGGCTGTGATGCCACGCAAGGGTTTGTTCACGGTCAACCCATGTCCGCTGATGAAACCACTGTTTGGCTGCAACAAACAGTCCTACAACAAACAACCCTACAACCAGCAAATGATATGACTGATTAAAAAACCTTAAATATTAATTAAGCGGTATTAATTAAGCGGATTGGCATCATCAATATCACCAAGGTTATGGAATTTATGATCGGTGGTGCTGTGATCGATGGTGTTTGGTTTTGGATCAATTTTTGGATTGATCGGTGGGTGATTGGGCGAGCCATTGTCATGCAAATGAGCCAATTGACAACCACAATTTGGACAAAAATTCAGCGAATTGGTGATTTTTTGGTTAAGTTCTAAATCTTGCTTAAGCTCCTCTACCACTCGCACGGCTTGCTCTTGAGATAAATTTAACTCACGGCGCAACCGCTCAATTGCTTCTGACTCTTCATGCACGTCCAGATTTTTATCCATAATGCTTTGACGCAACAAATTTTCTGTGCTTTTGCGCCGATGTTCAAGTTCGGTTGCCAAACCCGATGCCAAAATCCCCGCTGGCAAGGCGGCAAGTCCAACCCCCAAAATCGTAATCATTGCTCCTAAAAATTTGCCCATCATGGTTACAGGAGTTACATCACCATAACCCACAGTCGTTAACGTAACCACCGCCCACCACATGGCTTTTGGAATGGATTCAAACTCATGCGGCTGGGCTTTATTTTCTACTGCATAAATCCCGCTTGCTGATAAAATGATTAAAATCAATAAGATAAAAATCACCGCTTTAAACGACTCTTTTTCGCGTTTGATAACATTTAACAAAATGCGCAATGCCAAAAAATAACGCGTCAGTTTAAACAACCGAAGCAGTCTAAGTACAATAAGCAGGCGCAAATTTATCGGTACGAAAAAATTCAGATACGCAGGAAAAATTGCAATAAAATCAATCACAGAACCCGTGCTAAACAGCCACTCTTTGCGGTTTTGCCAAGCGGATTTTGTCTCATCAATTTCAGCAATTACCCAAAGTCGCACAAAATACTCAAGGCTAAAAATCGCAAGCGAAAACCTTTCAAAAAAATCAAAATAACCTCGATAAGTCATATACCATTCATTCACCGATGACAAAATAACCGCCAGCACATTGAGCAAAATCAAAAAAATCAAAAAATATTCAGTATAACGACTAACAGGACTGTCATACGCGTAATTTTGTAAAATATTGTAAAGTTTTTTGCGAAGATGGGTGGTAACTGGCATAGACATGGCGGTTTATTTTAATAAGTTTGGACAACAGGGCGTTTTTTGGCATAAATCCGTGTAACAGACATGGTCATAATCCGCCAAGGGCAAGCGTCTGGCAATTCCATACCAGTTGGATTGCAATTGGATAAAATCTTGATTTTTTTCATCTTTTTGTGTGTCTATGCTTTGCTGAGTTTTGATGGCAATAATGTCAATATCAAGCGTTATGTGCGGTTTTGCAAAACTTTGGCGTTTATTTTGTTGTTCTAAAACTTTGCTTAAGTTTAATAAATCTTGATATAACATCGGTTTTGTAAAACCCAGCCACAACATTTGATTGTGATACGCATTCTCATTCATGTGCAATACAGCACTTTGATAAACATCGCTCACCACCACATTGCCAAGCGTGGCAAAATACGTCCAAGCACACTGCAAATAGCAACGATCCACATTGGTTGCCAACGAAAAAATAGCCTGCTCTACCCTAAAGTTTGCCCCGATCGTGTTTGACATATCAGCACTCCTACCCATAAATTTAAAAAACCCAATGCTAAAATTGGGTTTTTTGCTAAAAACAACCACTACTCTTCTAACAGACCCTCTTCGTGCAAAACTTCCGTCAAATCCAAATCGTCATCATCTTCATTCATCGCTTCAGCTGCCACAATACTGGCTAACGTTTCGTTATCACCGAGCCGAATGAGTTTTACGCCTTGAGCAGTGCGTCCTGCAGTTATCACCTCTGCTGCACGAGTACGCACAAGTGTACCTAAATTAGAAATTAACAACAAATCTTTGCTTTCATCAATTTCAATTGCACTCACCAACTCACCATTGCGTTCACTGGTTTTAATTGCTATCATGCCTTGCGAACCACGTTTGCGTAAAGTAAAATGCTTGACAAGTGTCCGCTTTCCGTAACCATTGGCACACGCACACAACACCTCGCTATCTTCAGAGGCAACCACAAGCGACACCACGCGACTGATGACACCGCCATCATTATCAACATCTGTACTTTCTATATCTTGACTGTCATCGTCAATCGCTTCATCATCATTGACAGCAAGCAAATTGACACGCATACCACGCACACCGCGAGCAGAACGCCCCATAACCCTCACATCATTTTCAGAAAAACGAATAGCCTTGCCTGCGTTGCTAAACAGCATAATGTGTTGATTGCCATCGGTCAAATTTACCCCAATTAAGCTATCACCATCGTGCATTTCTAAGGCTTTTTTACCATTAAACAACACATTTTCAAACTCTTTTAATGCCACGCGTTTTACCGTACCGCCTGCGGTTGCCATAAAAATGTAGTGATTTTCTGGAAATTCTTTTAATGCCAAAATTGCCGAAATGTTTTCATGTTCCGCCAAAGGCAACAAATTCACAATCGGGCGTCCTTTTGAACCACGCGATGCACTTGGTATTTCATAGGCTTTTAAACGATAAACCTTGCCAATATTGGTAAAAAACAAAACCGTCGCATGATTGGAGGTTACCAACAAATGTTGCACAACATCATCTTCTTTCATACTGGTTGCAGATTTGCCACGCCCGCCGCGTTTTTGGGCTTGATAATCCGAAAGCGGTTGAGTTTTGGCATAGCCTGTTTGAGAAACAGTCAGCACAATCTGTTCTTCTGGAATTAAATCCTCACGCGTAAAATCCGCCCTTGTTGCCACGATTTGGGTTTTGCGCTCATCACCAAAATTGGCTAAAACTTCATTTAACTCATCTTTAATCACTTGCATAAGTTTGTCAAAATCTGCCAAAATGCTTTGTAATTGGGCAATTTCTGCCAAAATTTGTTTAAATTCTGCTTGGATTTTGTCTTGCTCTAGTCCTGTTAAACGGTGCAATTGCATGTCCAAAATGGCATTCACTTGGTCAGGCGACAAACGATAATGGGTATCATTATCAATTAAACCATACGGTGCGTTCAGATCCTCACCTTCAATAAAATCAGGGCGAATCGATGAACTATTTGCCATTTCGAGCATAGCAAGTACGCCACCTGACTGCCAAACATCGGTCAATAAATTATCACGGGCTTGTTGGCGGTTGGCGGATTGCTTAATGGTTTCAATGATTTTATCAATATTTGCCAATGCGATCGTCATGCCCTCCAACAAATGTCCACGCGTTAAGGCTTTTTTTAGTTCAAAAGCGGTTCTGCGCGTTACAACTTCTTGACGATGACGGATAAAACACGCAATTAAATCACGCAATGTCATGATTTTTGGCTGCCCTTCGTCCAATGCAACCATATTAATGCTAAAACTGCTTTCTAAAGGGGTTTGCAAAAACAGATTGTTAACAACAACTTCAGTGTTTTCACCGCGTTTTAAGTCAATTGCAATACGCATGCCGTCTTTGTCCGATTCATCGCGAATCTCGCTGATGCCGTCCAGTTTTTTATCGCGCACCAATTCGGCAATTTTTTCGATCAATTTGGCTTTATTGGTTTGATAAGGAATTTCACTAAAAACAATGCGTTCGCGGTCTTTGTTTGCCCCATTTTGTGCCATTTTTTCAATGTGATATTTGCCACGCAAATGCAACCGCCCTTTGCCTGTACGATACGCATCGACAATACCACTGCGACCATAAATAATACCACCTGTCGGAAAATCCGGCCCTGTGATGTATTGCATCAAGCCCTCGCCTGTAATGTGAGGATTGTCTGCATAAGCAAGGCAAGCATGAACCACTTCGGTTAAGTTGTGTGGCGCCATGTTGGTTGCCATACCAACAGCAATTCCTGTTGCACCATTGACCAATAAATTTGGAATGCGAGCAGGCAACACCGAGGGCATTTGCTCAGATCCATCATAATTCGCCTCCCAATCTACTGTGTTTTTGTCAAGATCGGCAAGCATTTGGTGGGTGAATTTTTGCATACGCACTTCTGTATAACGCATAGCAGCTGCAGGATCATCATCGACCGATCCAAAATTCCCTTGACCATCAACAAGCATATAGCGCATACTAAACGGTTGTGCCAAACGCACAATTGCATCATACACCGCGGTATCACCGTGCGGATGATATTTACCGATAACATCACCCACAACACGGGCGGATTTTTTATAGGGTTTGTTATAATCATTAGACAACTCATGCATGGCGTACAGCACACGGCGATGCACAGGTTTTAACCCATCACGCACATCTGGCAAGGCACGAGAAACAATCACACTCATGGCGTAATCTAAATAGGACTGTTTGAGTTCATCAACAATGCCAATGGGGCTAATTGAATCGGTCGTCATGGTGCTTCCTTAAATATCTTAAAAAATCCGCTTAACACAATGTTTAACGAAACACAATGTATAACGAATGTTTAACGCAAACGCAATATATACAACAAATAAACGCATACAACAAAAGCAACATTATAACACAATTTACACTTATTTTGCGTAAAAAATTTAGCAAAATTTAAACCAAATTTTTAGTATTTATATCAAAGTTTATGCCAAAAATTGCATCAAAAATTTTTGTCAAAACGCGTTACATACTTTTTGGGTTTTACCATGGCTAATTGCCAACACCGCTCGCCTCTTGCCAAATATTTTATCTCAAAATGCGTGCGCTGACTGTCTTTTGGCACAACGGTTTTTTGTACAGGCAATTGCCAAATATTTAAAGCTGCATCAAAAGATTGGTTGGCATAATCTTCTATATTCGTTGCCAAAATCAACTCACCGCCTACTTTTAAACGCGACAACAAAAACTCAAAAAAAGGCATGTTTAACCAACGCTGATTTGGATTGTGTGGTTCTGGATTGGGGTATAAAATAAAAATTTTGCTTAGGCTATTTTTTGGCACAGCATGCACCACCCACGCAATTGCATCGGCATGCACCACATGCAAGTTTGCTAAATTTGCCAGTTTTGCAGCTTTTTGCATAACACCAAATTTCTGCTTGGTTCGTTCAATGGCAACCAAGTGAAAATCAGGGTTTTGATTGGCAAATTGTAACGCATGTTTGCCCTTGCCTGCCCCAATTTCCAAACCAAGGTTGTTATTTTGCCAAAAATCAGCAGGCAACGGCTGAAAATCTCTGGGCGGCTGGATTTTATCCGCTTGAAAATAACGTTTGGCATGATGAGAAATAGACCGATCTAATGGATTTTTCATAAAAACTCTTTTTAGGTAATTTTTTTTGGATAAAACTTTGGATAAAACTTTTTTATCAGTAGCTTTGATAAATTTTAGCAATAACGTTAAAATATTAAAAATATCGAATATTAAAAATATCGCTAAATTTGGCAAAAAATGCTATAATGCCAACCATTAAAATTTTAGCAATTAATTGCCACAACCACAAGCCAACAACTGACAAACACCATGACCATCACCCAAAACCCTGCCAACAATTTTGCCAACAACAATCTTGCCAACGATCAGCCACACAGTAAAACCCAAACTTATCCCTGTCCACAATGCAAAACAATCACCACTTGGCAAAACAATGCCTTTAAGCCGTTTTGTAGCGAACGTTGTCAGTTGCTTGATTTTGGTGCGTGGGCAAATGAAGATTACAAAATTACCCAAGAAATGACTTTCGATCCATTTATAGATTAAAACATTTATAAATCAAAAGGAAAACTTATGTCTTACAATCTTAATAACCGACATTTATTGAGCCTTGTCAATCATAGCGAACGCGATTTACACTTTTTATTAGATTTATCACGTGATTTAAAACGTGCCAAATATGCAGGCACGGAACAACAACAATTAAAAGGCAAAAATATTGCATTAATCTTTGAAAAAACCTCAACGCGTACACGCTGTGCGTTTGAAGTTGCCGCTTATGATCAAGGCGCAAATGTTACCTATATTGATCCAAATTCATCACAAATCGGCCATAAAGAAACCATGAAAGACACCGCCCGCGTGCTTGGCCGTATGTATGATGCCATTGAATACCGCGGTTTTAGTCAAAGCGCAGTAGAAGAATTGGCCAAATACGCAGGCGTGCCTGTGTTTAACGGTTTGACTGATGAATACCACCCAACACAAATGTTGGCTGATGTTTTAACCATGCGTGAACACAGTGATAAACCCTTGCACCAAATCAGCTATGCGTATTTTGGTGATGCTCGCAACAACATGGGCAATTCGTTATTGTTGATCGGTGCAAAATTAGGCATGGACGTGCGTATTTGTGCTCCAAAAGATCTAAAGCCACATGAAACCTTCATCAATATGTGTGAAGAATTTGCCAAATTAAGCGGTGCCAAAATCACCATTACCGAAGATATTCACCAAGCGGTAAACAATGTAGACTTTATCCATACCGACGTTTGGGTATCAATGGGTGAACCACTTGAAGCGTGGGACGAGCGTATCAAACTACTCATGCCTTATCAGGTCAATATGGATTTAATCAAAGCATCTGGCAATTTGCGTGTAAAATTCATGCACTGTTTGCCCGCTTTTCACAACAGTGATACCAAAATTGGTAAACAAATCGCCAAACAATACCCAGCTCTTATCAATGGCATTGAGGTAACCGAAGAGGTGTTTGAGTCGCCTTACAACATCGCTTTTGAACAAGCCGAAAATCGCATGCACACCATTAAAGCAGTGATGGTTAGCTCGTTGGGTGGTTTGTAAAACCATTTATTGCTTTTATTGCTTTAAACCATTTATTGCTTTAAATCGTTTATCGTTTTAAGTGGGTATCGTTTAAATTTACAACACAAATATTTAATATAAATATTTAACACAAATATTTAACAAAAACCAATCAAATCTATGACACACGCATTTACTTTAAAAGACATTCTTAACCCCACCAAAACCAAAGTCATCGTCGGCATGTCAGGCGGTGTTGACAGTTCGGTATCTGCTGTATTGTTAAAACAAGCAGGCTTTCAAGTTGAGGGTTTGTTTATGAAAAACTGGGAAGAAGATGACGGTACCGAATATTGCACCGCTCTTAGCGACTTAGCAGATGCTCAAGCCGTGGCAGATGCACTTGATATCAAACTTCACACTGCAAATTTTTCAGCAGAATATTGGGATAATGTGTTTGAACATTTTTTAGATGAATACAAAGCAGGACGCACGCCAAACCCTGATATTTTGTGCAACAAAGAAGTCAAATTCAAGGCGTTTTTGGATTACGCCACAAATCCAAAATTTGGATTGGGAGCGGATTACATTGCCACAGGGCATTATGTGCGTAGAGGTTTTGTGGCGGCTGATAAGGCCAAACTTTTGCGCGGACTTGACAATAACAAAGATCAAAGTTATTTTTTGCACGCGGTTGATGGCAAAAAAATTGCCAAAACCTTATTTCCCGTGGGGGAATTAGAAAAATCACAAGTGCGTAAAATCGCCACAAAACACAACCTTGCTACCGCCAACAAAAAAGACAGCACAGGCATTTGTTTTATTGGCGAAAGGCGCTTTAAAGACTTTTTACAACAGTATTTGCCCGCTCAAAAGGGTGAAATTATCAGCGATGATGGGCAAATCATCGGTATGCACGACGGACTTATGTACTACACCATCGGCCAACGTGGTGGTATTGGTATCGGCGGCATTAAAAATCGTCCTGAAGAGCCTTGGTTTGTGCTGCATAAAGACTTAACAAACAACCGCTTGATCGTCGGACAAGGGCATGATCACCCACAAATGCAATCAACCGAACTTATCGCTTATAAATTGGACTGGGTAACCCACATACCCGATCAGATTTATAGCAACAACGGCTACAAATGCACCGCGAAAACTCGCTATCGCCAACCTGATCAAGCCTGCACCCTGTTTGCCAATGATGACAAAATCAAAGTGGTTTTTGACAAGCCACAACGAGCCATAACTTGCGGTCAATCTTGTGTGTTTTATGATGGTGAGATTTGCTTAGGAGGTGGCGTTATTGAATGGGTTAACACCCCTAACAAAATTGGGTATTAGCCCTTAACAATTTTTTTCTTATCAACATTTGTTTTCTTATCAACATTTGTTTTTTAACAGATTGTTTGACAAATACAACTTTTTACAATCTATGAAAATTTACAATCTATGAAAAACTGCTATAATAAGCACTTTTTGACAATAAGCACTTTTGACAATCTTACTGTAAAACTTAAAAATACAAATATTAAAACACAAATACTTAAATTATGAAATTTACCTTACACACTACCGATAAATCAAGCCTTGCTCGCCGTGGCACGGTTCATTTGGCTCATGGCGATGTACAAACCCCAGCTTTTATGCCTGTTGGCACTTATGGCACGGTTAAAGGCATGCTCCCACGCGACATTCATGCCATTGGTGCTGAAATTATCCTTGGCAATACGTTTCATTTATGGTTGCGTCCAACAACCGCTGTGATTGATAAATTTGGTGGGTTGCATGATTTTATTGGTTGGCATAAACCCATTTTAACCGATTCTGGTGGCTTTCAAGTATTTAGCCTTGGGGCAATGCGAAAAATCAAAGAAGAAGGCGTGTATTTTCGTTCACCCATTGACGGAGCGAAAGTGTTTTTATCACCTGAAATTTCCATGCAAATCCAAAACTCGCTAAATTCTGACATTGTTATGCAATTTGACGAATGTACACCCTACCCTGCAACCCATCTAGAAGCCGATAAATCACTAGAATTGTCGTTGCGTTGGGGCGAGCGGTGTATCAATGAACATCAAAAACTAGGCAACAAAAACGCCCTGTTTGGCATTATTCAAGGCTCAATGTATCGTGATTTGCGTGAAAAATCGTTAAACGGACTGCTTGCGATGCCCTTTGACGGTTATGCCATTGGCGGATTATCGGTCGGTGAACCAAAAGATGAGATGACCTGCGTGCTAAATTATCTGCCAAATATGATGCCCACTGACAAACCGCGTTATTTGATGGGCGTTGGCACACCAACTGATATTGTAGAAGCGGTTCGTCGTGGCGTGGATATGTTTGACTGTGTCATGCCAACTCGCAATGCACGCAATGGGCATTTGTTTGTAAGCACAGGTGTTGTTAAAATCAAAAATGCCATGCATCGTTTTGACGATTCGCCTTTGGATAACGAGTGCGATTGCTACACTTGCCAAAATTTTAGTCGCTCCTATTTGCACCATTTACACAAATGTGGTGAGATGTTATCTGCACAATTAAACACCATTCATAATTTACGATTTTACCAAAATTTAATGCAAAACATTCGCGACAGTTTGGATAATGGTATGTTTGATAAATTTGTCAATGAGTTTTATCAAAAACAAAGCGTATGATTGTTACAATGTTTATTGATAGAATGTTTATTAATACAATCTGTTTACGATTATGTAAGTCGTCCAAATAATCAAATTGAAAAACAATGTAACGCAGAGGCTTAAAAGTACTTGTTTTAATAATTGTTTAGAGGTCATTGATTGCTCCTTTTGGCTCAATTAAAGATTTAGCTATAGTTAAAATACCTGTTAAAATAACTTGGTGATTATCGCCACAACAAGTCCGCCGATCATCGCACTGATTAAAGTCATGTAAGGGTAAAACCTGGCTTCTTTGGCAATCTTTTGTTGCTCGGCTCGGAATTTGTCGTTTTCAATACGCATTTGCTCAACTGTGGCACGACTTTCCTCCGTTCGTTGCCTACTTTCTTCTATGCGTTGCCTACTTTCTTCTAAATCTTTATCGAAGCGTTTTCGGCTTTCTTCCATTCTCTGCCGGCTTTCTTCTATATCAAGGTTTAATTTGGCAATGTCTAACATTTTTTCTAGCCTTTGTAGTTCGTGATCGGTTAAATCCTCTAGGTTGTTAGGGAGCATAGGTTACTCAAAATTATTTTAAGCATGCTTTATTGTAAACAATTCACCAAACAAGCACAAGCAAAAAACCAACAAGTTAGCAGATTTGCCAATGGTAAGTTTAATTTACCAAATTTTACAGACTTTCAAAGGCAAAAAGAGATGGAGCGAGGTTAGGTTTACAGTTTGCTTTTGTGCGTAAATTGAAACACAGGAAAATTTATGAACTTTTATCAACAACTGTCTCAATTTCAATACAGCAAAGATTGCTATTAGCGGTATGCTTGCACTTAATATTGCTGATTTGATTATTTATTTTGCCCTTAAAAATGAAAATCCTTGTTGTCTTATTGATTTTTATGGTTTTGATGATTATGGAGTTGCCAAGCGATAAAGAAAAGGTTTTTGTGTTATTGGATATGGCGATAAAAAATTTATCAATTGCGTATACTTTCTGTGCCTTTACTCTTCAGCTTACATAAAAATATCATCAAGTTGCATATTGATAGCTTGTTCAATATAATTAAGTCGCTTTCTGCTCAAAAAGCCAAATACTTTGTCATCATTTTTTGCATCAATAAATGTCATGCCTTTTTCCATCATTGTTTTAAAATCTTTTTCAAAGGTATCAGCATTTAGTTTGGGTAATTTAACTACGCCAGTAATATTTTTATTACAGCACTTTTATCATTTAAAACATCAATATTCTCAACATTCAGGCTTTTATATCTTGATAACGTTCTATAATTGGGTTCAATGTCAATAATTGCGACTTTACTATTATCAACTTTATTTAATATATATTGCGCCATTAAAAAACTCACGACACTTTTACCAACACCTCCTTTTGAATGCATAACAAAATGGATGCTGTTTAAATGGATGCTGTTTTTTAGGGATTTGTTTATTTTATCAAACAAAGGAATTTCAAGGTCTTTTTGTTCATTATCTTGGTTATCTTGTTGATTTAAATTTTCTGCAATTTGTTCTTTAGTGGTCTGTCTTTCTTTAATAGCACAAGATGAACCAATGTTAAATTTGTCTTTATATTTATAATATTTTTTTTGCCACTGCTTGATGCGTAACTTGCACGCCAAAATGTTTGTTTAATAGCTCTGCAATATCACTCCATGTATAAACCGCTGAAGTATCATCACGATGTTTTATAATAAAATCAATTGCATTTTTGCTTAATTTTGCTCTAGCCATAATAAACCCATCTTTTTGGTGAAAATTCAAGCTATTTTAGCAGCTATTTTGATAAAATCCAATAATTTTTGATGGTAATGGATAAAATCTAAAGCGTTCAACCATTTTCAATATTATTCGCCTAAGTAACAAAAATCAAATCAAAACATCAATCTAGCCAATTTACTTTTTATTGTATTTAATTCCATTGCTATTGCAGGATAGGCTAGCGCCACATTTCATAGTACAATAAAATCAAAAACATTATTGTTGCTTGATGTCGGCAGTACATGGGTGCAAATTTGCCAAGTGCTAGGATGTAGCACAAGGACGATTACCAAGGCAAAAGCGTGGCGAGATAGCGAAAAGCTCAACCAAAGCAATATCAAATATAGTATCAAACAAAGCATTGAGCTAAGAGAACAAATCTTAGCTCATATTTCAAGGTGCTTTAACCCAAAAAGTCAATGATGAGTTACTTGAGTTCTCCAGACACCAATATGCAGCCATGGCAGGTAAAAATATAGATGAATTATCTATGGAGGATATTGAAAAAACCGCAAGTTAGCTGACGCAATCTACGGCAGAAAGCGTAAAAAGAAATAATATAAATATTAGAAAGTAACCATCAGTCCTTATGGATTGGTGATTATTTGTTGTGATGGGTGTATGTCTTTGACATTATCTCTCTGACATTATCCTAGGCTGTCCAATATTTAAGCTTTGCTTATAAACTTTTAGCATGGTTGCTTATTGGTTAAAAAATGGCTATAATTTAGCGGTTGTTTGCTTTGGTTTCAAACACTTTGATAAAAAATTAATAGTATTAAAAAACAGTATTGAGAAAATTTTGTTGTGAATTCACCATTGTCATTTTCTGCACTTGATACAAGCTTTATGCAAATCGCCCTAGCCTGTGCCAAGTACGGTGCAAAATTGGGTGAAGTCCCAGTTGGAGCGGTATTGGTATACCAAAACAACATTATCGCCACAGGTTATAACCAACCGATTTTAAGCAAAAATGCCACATCTCACGCCGAAATGGTTGCTATTTGGCATGCCTGTCAACACTTTAACAATTACCGTTTGCCACAAGGCTGTGAGTTGTTTGTTACTCTTGAACCATGCACCATGTGCTTAGGAGCTATGATTCATGCAAGAGTGTCGCGCTTGGTTTTTGCCACTGCCGAACCACGTGCTGGCATGCTCATTAGCCAACAAAATTTTGCAACAAAAAACTTTTACAATCATACTTTACAAGTAGAACACGGCTTATTAGCCAACAACAGTCGTGAATTATTGCAAGATTTTTTTCGCCAAAAACGCCTGACTCAAAAAGAAAATCGCCAACAAAAAGCAAAATCTTAGTGAAAATCTTAGTGTTTTGCTCTTTAATCAGCATTAACCAATTGTATTTTTAAAGCAATTATGTTTTTAAAGTCAACGCACTTTTTGCCATTAAAAACCCCTGCCACCCATAAAACATAAAATTACGGATATTGGGGTGATCATCGCCGCGTGGTGTGGCTTTTACCGCATCATAATGTTCAGCAAACAATTTTAACGTATCGGTTTGATTTAAATGATTAGCCTGTGCAAAAGCAAGGATTTTGGCACTGGCTTCGTTTTCCCCTGCTTTACTATGGGCTAAACCATTGGCAAACGCAACCGGTTGATAATCGTAATATTGAGCTATGGTTTGTAAAACACCTTGAAAATCAATGCTTTTATTATCAAGTTTTGCCAATAATGCTGATAAGACAAGTTTATCAATCACGTTAAATCTCCTTAATTTTTAGGTTTTAATTTTGACATTTAACGGTTGTAATAATCATCTTCAAAAGGATCAAATGATGGGTTAAATTTATTGCTCTCCCCCACATTTTCAGCCAAATTTGATCGCCCTCTGTTTGGCTGTGGAAAATTGCGGTTTTCCAAATGATTCATTTGTGGATTGCCATGCAAATGTTCATTTATACTGCGATCATAGCCAGGCGGATTACGGTCAAAACGTTCACGATTATAACCACGATAACCGTTATTTTGGTAGTTTTGATTGTTACGGTAGCCATGATTTTGGTAGTTTTGTTGCCCAAAATTACGCGACTCTGGATTATAGTTTGACATACCAAAAGCTGGCGTGTATTCTTGTCCACGTTCATGCAAAATACGTTGGTAAATCTCCTCACGATGTACCGCAATATCTTTAGGTGCATTTACCCCAAGACGCACTTGGTTGCCCTTTACGCCCAACACAGTTACACTGACTTCGTCGCCTATCATCAAAGTTTCGCCAACACGGCGAGTTAAAATTAACATCTTCACACTCCTTATGTTACAATGGCCATAAAATTTTGAAAATTAATCACCCAAAAAATGGTTGAATTGTTGGATTGAAAGGTTTTTAATAAAAAGAAAAGTCGTCATTTGCCCAAATGACGGTTTTTATTATAATTGCTTTTATCCAATTTACCAACTACTTTTTACTAAAAAAGTAAAAATTAACAAAAAGTAGAAACCTTATGGCTTGTTGCCCCATAGTTTTATTAACATTTTTATTTATTAGATTTGTTTGACAAGTTTTGTTTGATTTGCCAATTTTTTGCTTAATCTATTTTTGTTTAACCTGTCGGTTATAAGCCTGCAACCTTGCTTTCACCATCTTTACGATCAAGTCCAAAAGCGGTGTGTAGTGCTTTGACTGCTTTTTCAAGGTATTGTTCTTGAACGATAACCGATACTTTAATTTCACTGGTTGACACCATTTCAATGTTAATGTGGTTTTCAGCAAGCACTTGGAACATTTTACTGGCAACACCTGCGTGTGAACGCATTCCTACACCAACAAGTGAAACTTTTACCACTTTGTCCTGTCCGATGACTTTACTGCCACCAATTTCGTTGACGTGTTCATTTAAAATATCTAAGGCTTTTTGGTAATCGCCACGATTAACCGTAAAAGTAAAATCGGTCAAACCCTCAGTGGATAAATTTTGGATAATCATATCCACTTCAATATTGGCATCGCTAATCGGTGTTAAAATCGCTGATGCAATGCCTGGACGATCTGGCACATCGCGAATGGTAATTTTAGCCTCATCACGCGTAAAGGCAATGCTTGAAATAATCGGTTGCTCCATACTATCTCCATTGTCGGTGGTAATTAACGTGCCGACATTTTGTTTAAAATTGTCATCAAATTTGCCATCTACATTTTCATCAAAACTTGACAATACACGCAAGGGCACTTGGTATTTGCCTGCAAATTCTACCGAACGAATTTGTAGTACTTTTGATCCAAGGCTTGCCATTTCAAGCATTTCTTCAAAAGTGATCCTATCTAATTTTTTTGCTTTTGGGGTTACACGCGGATCGGTTGTGTAAACGCCATCAACGTCCGTATAAATTTGACATTCATCAGCATTTAAGGCTGCCGCTAAGGCCACGCCTGTGGTGTCCGAACCGCCACGTCCCAATGTATTAATATCACCGTTATCATCTACGCCTTGAAAACCTGCAACAATCACCACAACGCCTGCATCTAAGGCTTGGCGAAGTTGGCTATCGTCAATGTGCTGAATGCGGGCTTTGGTGTGGCTGTCATCGGTACGAATGGCAACTTGTCCGCCCGTCATGGATTTGGCATCAACACCGATTTCTTTAAGAGCCATAGCCAACAGTGCAATAGACACTTGTTCGCCCGTTGATACCATTTGGTCATATTCTCGTAAATCCGGAGAGGCACTAATTTCGTGTGCCAAAGCAATTAGCCGATTGGTCTCGCCACTCATCGCGGACACAACAACGACAATTTTGTGTCCGTTTTCATGCCAATGTTTAACACGCCTTGCCACATTTTTGATACGATCGGTTGTTCCCATAGATGTACCGCCGTATTTTTGTACGATCAATGCCATAATTTACCCTTAGTCCGCCCTATTTGCCAAAAAAAGTAAAGGGTTGTATTTATACCATATTTGAAACCGTTGGGCAAGTTTTTTACAAGTTTTTTACAAGTTTTTTAATCCATGCATGTAAAATTGCCAAATGAGTAAAATCAACCGTCCAATTCCGCCCAACGTTCTAACTTTTGCATTAAAATTTCGTCAATTTCATTTAAACGCTCGGAAGCCTTAGTGGCTTGTTCAAGATCGGTGCTAAACCATGATCCATCGGCCAATTTTGCTTGTAATTTGGCTTGCTCTGTTTCTAATTCATCAATTTCACCGGGCAAATTTTCCAATTCACGTTGTTCTTTATAAGTTAATTTTTTCTTAATCGTGTTGGTGTTGTTGGCATGATTTTGTGGCGGATAGCTCTGTGATTTGGCGGTTTTGTCTTTTTGTGGTTTGGTGGAGATTTTGGTTTGGGTTTGTTTGGTTTTTTGTTCAGCATAGGTTTTTTGTTCAAGATAGTTTTTTTGTTCAACATAATCTTCATAACCACCAACGTATTGCTTGACAATGCCATCGCCGTTTTTATCCGTATCAAATACCCAAGTTGATGTAACCACATTGTCCATAAAACTGCGATCATGACTGATTAGCAAAATTGTGCCATTAAAACTGGCTACCGCTTCTTCTAAAAGTTCAAGCGTTGGCATGTCAAGGTCATTGGTCGGTTCATCTAACACCAACACATTGGCAGGTTTTAGCAATTGTTTGGCAAGGAGCACACGGTTACGCTCACCGCCTGAAAGGGCTTTTACGGGCGTTCTGGCACGCTCTGGGGCAAATAAAAAATCTTGCAAATAACCAATAATGTGTTTTTTATGCCCACCAACTTCTACATAATCCGATCCTTGTGCAACATTTTGGACAACCGTTGCCTCTAAATCCAGTTGATCTCTAAGTTGATCTATAAAGGCAATTTCTAAATTTGTGCCAAGTTTTATCGATCCTGTTTTTTGGATATCAGGCTTATCAAGTCCTAAAATTGCATGGATTAACGTGGATTTGCCTACGCCGTTTTTGCCAATAATGCCGATGCGATCGCCACGCATAATCAGTGCATTAAAATCTTTGATTAAGGTTTTATCACCATAACCGATGGTTAGGTTTTTGACTTTACACACCAATTTGCCACTTGTTTCGCTGTCATTCATGTTGATATTAACCTGGCCAACTTGCTCGCGCCGTGCCTTACGCTCCTTGCGCAATGCTTTTAACGCACGCACTCGCCCCTCGTTACGCGTGCGTCTGGCTTTTATGCCTTGGCGTATCCATATTTCTTCTTCGGCCAGTTTTTTGTCAAAATTGGCATTGGCTTTTTCCTCGGCCTGTAGTTGTAATTGTTTTAATTCTTGATAGCGTGCATAGCCTTTTATGCCTTGGGTAACATCATAACTGCGTAACACACCACGATCAAGCTCCACAATGCTTGTTGCAATTTTGTCAATAAACGTTCGGTCATGCGAAATAAACAACAAGGTCAAACCTTGCCAATTTAACAAAAACTGCTCAAGCCATTCAATGCTGTCTACATCTAAATGGTTCGTCGGTTCGTCAAGCAATAAAACATCAGGCTTTGTAATTAACGCCCTTGCCAAAAGAACGCGACGCCTGCGTCCTCCTGGCAAATCAGCAATATCCGCTTCACCATCAAGATCCATCATCGATAGCAATGTTTGCACTTCTCGCGGCAGATCCCAACCTTGCACATCGTCAATTTTATGCTGCAAAACCGTCATTTTTTCGCAAGCCTGCATATCACCATTGGCACACGCAAGGCTTTGTTTGTCATAATCTTTTAACCAACTTGCCAAATCACAAGCCCCTGCCAGCACAATATCAACAACCTTACCTGTGGTTTCAAGAATGTCTTGCTCCAACATCGCAATTTTTAAACCACTCATCATACTCAAATCACCGCTATCGGCATGAATCTTACCACTGATGACTTTAAACAAAGTGGATTTACCCTCGCCGTTGCGTCCAATTAAACAAACACGCTCGCCTTGTTCAAGATTAAAATCCACCCCATCTAAAATCGGTTCAATGCCAAAAGCCAAATGTAAATTGCGTAAATGTATCAATGCCATATTATTAAGTCTCTAAAATTAAGTCTCTAAACAGTTAAAATTTGGCTTATTTTAGCACAATTTTGCGCGTTTAAGGTTAATTATCAAATTTGGCATAAAAACCTTAGCGTTTCACAACCTTAATGTTTGGAACAATTGTTGTCCAAAAAATTGTTGTCCATTGGATAAGTCAAATCGTTTTGTAAATTTGAGGGTTGGTTTAAGCGGTTTTGCCAACCTGATTTTTTACGCAAAAAACCAATGCCAAAACACAACAAATAAATCAAAAACGAAATCGTGGTAATGTAAGGTGAGATCGGCAAACCTGGCCCCAATGACAATAAAATTCCACCAACGCCAGCAATCATTGCAAACAATACAGAAAATCCGTATAAAAATAACGGCCTTGCGGTAATTTGTGAAGCGGCCGCTGTGGGTGTAATTAACAGCGATAACAACAATAACGCCCCCACAAGTTGCACACTCACAGCCACCACAAGGCTTAGCACAAACATAAACAATAGCGAAAGCTTACGCAATGAGACATGTTGAGCCTCGGCAATTTGTGGATCAATGGCTGCAAAAAACATTCGCCTACCAAAAATTGCCATAACCACCAACACAATTACAGCCACCATCAGCATAGCTTGTAGATCCGCGGAGGTTACTGCCACAATTTGCCCTGTCAATAGCCCAAATTTATTAGACGAACGCCCTTGATATAGCGATAAAAATAACACGCCAAGTCCAAGCCCAAATGGCAACATAATTCCAATTAACGCATTGCGATTTTTACCATCTAGACCCATGAGTGCCAATATCACTCCAGCCAACATAGATCCTACCACTGCTCCAAGCGTTACCGAGCTACCAAGCCACAATGCACACGCCGCCCCTGCAAATGACAATTCTGCCGTACCATGTACCGCAAACGCCATATCACGCGCCTGTATCATAGGGCCTATTAAGCCTGCCAACACGCCCAAAATCATAGCAGCAAGGATAGATGAATACACAAGAGGCAACAATTGCCAAAAATTGTCAAAATTTATAATCAGATCTAAACCTACCGTTAGCAACATGAATATTCTACTTTTTTAATCATTTTACTTTTTAACCAATGAAAATCTAAAAATAAAAACCTAAAATTTGTTTGACAAAACATTGTTTACGCTACATTGTTTACACTAAAAACCCTGATACGCTTGTAACAACGCCACATCACCAACTTTAGCCGTGCTGTCCTTGAGAAAAACCACCTTATCAACCAATGGTTTAATAGGAGCCAGTTCATGACTAATCATCAAAATCGCGGTATTATGAAAGGTTTTGCGATGCAATAAAATATCACACACCACATACTGACTTGCCACATCTAAACTCAACAACGGTTCATCAAGCAGCAACAAATCAGGCTCCGCAACCAACGCCTGTGCAATACGCATACGCTGTTGTTCACCACCTGACAACAGATGCAGCGGTATATCAGCAAAAGCATGTCCGCCCACTTCGTCAATGGCTTTATTGATGCGATAATTTTTTTGTTTGGTCGAAAGCCAATGCACACCAAACAGTTTTTTTGGACTAAATCGACCAAACAAATAACTTTCACCATCTAAACCCAACTGCACCAAATCACGTCCGCGAATGGGAAGTTTTGGATCAAAATTTTTAAGCTGTGGCACATAGCCGATTTTAACACCACTTGTCAAATGAATATTGCCTTGCGTTAAACGTTTTAAGCCCAAAATACTGTGAAAAAGCGTGGTTTTTCCCGTACCGTTTGCACCCAATAATGCCACAAATTCCCCCGCTAAAATCTCAAAATTTATCGCTTGCCAAAGCACGCGTTGCCCAAAGTGCATGGTGGCATTTTGGCAGATCATGACTTTTTGGCAATCGGATTTTTGCAGGATTAAAGGCGACTTAACCCCTTGATTAATAGGGGTTAATGGTGCTTCGATGGTTATTTGATTCATAAGTTTTTATCAATGTTTTCTATTTTAGCATAATTTTCATACAATTTTCATACAATTTTAACACAGTTTTAAAATGATTTTAACACAATTTTAACATGGTTCTGTTTTAACATGGTTTTACGCACATTTTTGCACATAACAAAATTACAATGACAAAAGTCAGCTCAGTTTTTGGTAACAGAGCTGACAATTTGGTTAAACTAAGACTTTGTTAATGGGCATGTTTATGATCATCATGATCGTGGTCGTGATGGTTGTGATCGTGGCTATGGCTATGGCTATGATCGTGGTCGTGGTCATGGTCATGATTATGGTCATGCTCGTGATCGTGTTTGTGATCATGATCGTGATCATCATGAGATTCTGCCGCTGCAACATTCAACGCACCTGCAAAATCATCAATGGTTTTTTTCATAAAATCTACATAATTATCAATGCCTACAGGAAAGGTTTCATTGACGGATACGGTTGGAAGTCCTGCTTGTTTGGCAATCTCCACCAACTGTTTTGATGTGGCATCTTCAGTTTGGGCATTGACAACCAATACAGACACTTGTTTGTTTTTTAACAATTTTTTGCTGTCGTCCAACACTTTTACCGACACGCCTGCATTGGTTTCTGACTGCTTAATATAATCTTTTGGCGTGGCATCTTTAATACCCATATCGTTTAACAAATAACCGATCACAGGTTCGGTAGCAAACGCAGAAAATGGTTTATCTTTGCCAATATTTTTAGCCATGGCTTGTAGTTGGTTTAATTGCCCGATAAAATCCTTGGCATTTTGTTCATACGTTGCTTTATTGGCAGTGTCTACTTGAGAAAGATGATTGGCCGCCGCTTCAGCAACTTTTTTGGCGGTATCTAACGAAAAAAAGACGTGTTCATTAAACTCGCCATGATGGTGATGATGGTGATGGCCGTGGCTATGATCGTGGCTATGATCTTGGTCATGCTCGTGATCGTGTTTGTGATCATGATCGTGGTCATCGGGTTTTAACCCTGACAAATCCACTGCGTTAATAATCATGGGGGGCTGCTCTACAGATTTTGCCAAACTCGTCGCCCAGTCGTCATAACCGCCCCCATTCACCAACACCAATTTTGCCTGACTAATGTTGAGTTTATCTTGGGCTGTGGCTTGGTATTCGTGCGGATCTTGATTGACATCATTCACTGCAACAATCACATTCACATGATCGCCACCGACATTTTTTAGAACAGAACCCCACACATTGGTCGATGCATAAACATTGATTTTATCACCGGTGGTTGCTGTACTTGCTGTACTTTTATCATCTGCTTGCGTGGCTGAATTTTGTGCTTGTTGGCAAGCAGTCAAAGCCACCAATCCGACACTCATGCCAATTGTCATACCAAAAATTTTACCAAAATTTGTAATTTGATTGGGTTTCATCATAACACCTTTAAGTTAAATTGTTTCTTTCGATTGCATTATTTGCTAGCACAGTTATCACACTCTACATTTATCACACTCTACAGTTATTACACTCTTTCGTTATAATATAACATTTTATTTAAACACTCAACCAAAATTTTTGTTAGACAAACAATCATTTGCTAAAAAACCATTTTTGTTAAATTTTTACCAAAAAATCCAAAATTACAGTCGAAAAAATTAGCAAAAAATGCTATGATATTTGGCTAACTTTTGTCAATGAATTTAAATTTTTACTAAAGACAATATAAGTAAAAATTTAACAATAGGATACATCATCATGCACTATTCAATTTTTTGCCAAACCAAAAACAATCCGTTAACCGAACCTATGTTTTTTGGTCAGCCTGTGAATGTTGCCCGTTACGATCAACAAAAATTTCCGATTTTTGAGCAATTAATTGAAAAACAACTGTCATTTTTTTGGCGGCCCGAAGAAATTGACGTATCCAAAGATCGCTTAGATTTTTCCAACCTTGCCGATCATGAACAACACATTTTTTTAAGCAATTTAAAATACCAGACTTTGCTTGATAGTATCCAAGGCCGCAGTCCAAACGCAGTACTGTTGCCACTTGTATCCATTCCAGAACTTGAAACTTGGATTGAAACATGGAGTTTTTCAGAAACCATTCACTCACGCAGTTACACCCATATTATTCGCAACATTGTCAACGATCCGAGCAAAGTTTTTGATGAAATTGTGGAAAATCCGTATATTTTGGAGCGGGCAAGCGACATTGCTAAATATTATGACGATTTGTACGAAACCGCCCAAATTTTTAACTTATACGGCGAGGGTTTGCATCAAATTCATGGCAAAACTGTTAAAATTAGCTTAACAGACTTAAAGAAAAAACTTTATTTATGCTTGATGGCAATTAATGTATTAGAGGCCATACGTTTTTATGTGTCCTTTGCTTGTTCTTTTGCCTTTGCTGAACGCAAACTGATGGAGGGCAATGCCAAAATTATTAAGCTGATTGCCCGCGATGAAGCCTTACATTTAAACGGCACACAGCATATGATTAACCTTATACAAACAAGCAAAGACGATCTTGAAATGGCCGAAATTGCCAAAGAATGTCAAGCAGAAAGCGTAGAGATTTTTCGTCTTGCTGCAGAACAGGAAAAAGCATGGGCAAAATATTTGTTTAAAGACGGTTCAATGATAGGTTTAAATGAAAATATCTTATCACAATATGTAGAATATATTACCAATTTGCGTATGGAGGCAATTGGTTTGCCATCAATTTTTGCCCATGCCAAAAACAACCCCTTGCCTTGGATGAACAATTGGCTATCGTCAGACAATGTACAAGTTGCCCCACAAGAATCGGAGATTACATCGTATTTGGTTGGACAAATTGATGCCGAATTAAGCAGCAATGATTTTGATGGCTTTGAACTGTAACGCATTGGTTGGTTAAGCATTGTTTGGTTAAAATTTTTTAACACAATTTTATAAAAAATTAACATTATGGCATGGATTATTCACCCAAACACGCATTTTTATTTGCATGACAATGAAACCTTGTTGGCAGGTTTACGGCGAGTTGGCGTGGCGGTGGATTTTGAATGCCAACAAGGTTATTGTGGTGTTTGCAAACAAAAGTTTGTAAAACTAAACAGTGAAAGCTGTGTCCAGTATACTTTAACCCCTTTGGTGATGCTAACCGAAGATGAACTGTTGCCCTGTTGTTGTCAAATAAAAGGCGCGATCAAATTGCTAGATCCCAACAACCAATAAAAAAACCAATCAATTTGATACAATAAATTTGATGCAATAAGTTTGATACAATAAATTTGATACAATAAATTTTGCCAAAAACCTTTTTATTTTACCAAAAATACCCATTTATCGACTATAATAAACCGTCGATTTTTAGCACCTTAAGATACAAGCGAGCGAGCATGAGCGATTACGAACATTCCACTTCCCAATTAGCCACTTTAATCCAAATGGGTAAAGAACAAGGCTACCTTACTTATGCCGAAATTAATGATCAACTGCCTGATTCGGTTATCGAAAGCGATCAAATTGAAGACATTATTCAAATGCTGTCTGATGTGGGGATTAAAATTTTTGAAATTGCCCCTGACGAAGATGACATTATGCTAAGCGATAATAGCAATGATGATGAAATTGCTGCTGACGAAGCGGCCGCTGTATTGGCATCGGTTGAATCGGAACCTGGACGCACCACTGATCCTGTGCGTATGTATATGCGCGAGATGGGTACGGTGGATTTACTGACCCGCGAAGGTGAAATTGCAATTGCCAAACGCATTGAAGATGGCGTGCGTGATGTGCAATACGCTATGACTTTTTGGCCAGGCACGGTGGAGCTTGTGTTGTCTGAATACCAAGAAACGTTTGAGGGTGAAAAAAAAGTATCAGACATTGTTACAGGTTTTTTAGATGCCAGCAGTGATGATGTTGAAATTGGCGAGGGCAGTGATAAAATTGATTTGCCAATTTTACCCAAAAAAACCTTGGCAGATAAAGATTTAGACGATTTAGACAGCGAAACCGAAGAAACCGACGATTCACTAGAAACCGATGAAATTGGCGACGATGGCGAAACCGATGATACCATTGGACTTGATCTTGAAGAGGTTAAAAACCGCTTTATTGAATTAGAAAAATTATACCAAGTTGCCAAAACCGCTACTGAAAAACATGGACGTGCCAGCGAACAAAGCACTCAAGCCTACCAAGATTTGGCAAATTATTTTATGCTATTTAAATTAACGGGGCGGATTGCAGATATCATTATGGATATGATGCGTGCCGTTTACGAAGATGTACGCAAACACGAACGCCACATTATGAAACTTGTCATTCGTCGCGGTAAAATGCCAAAAGATGAATTTCGTAAAACTTTTCCAAACAACGAAACCAACCTTGACTGGCTACCAAATCGCATCGCAGGTAAACCTGATTTTGCTGACAATCTAAGCAAGATTTTAGATGAGGTGTTGTTACATCAAGGCAAAATCGCTGATTATGAAACCAAACTTGGCATGGATATTAATCAGATGAAAAAAGTCGCACGCAATATGTCAGTTGGCGAAGCCAAAGCCCGCCGTGCCAAAAAAGAAATGGTGGAAGCCAACTTGCGTTTGGTAATTTCCATTGCCAAAAAATACACCAACCGCGGTTTACAATTCCTAGACCTTATTCAAGAGGGCAATATTGGCCTTATGAAAGCGGTGGATAAATTTGAATACCGCCGTGGTTATAAGTTTTCTACGTATGCAACATGGTGGATTCGCCAAGCGATCACGCGTTCAATCGCGGATCAAGCCAGAACCATTCGTATTCCTGTACACATGATTGAAACCATCAATAAAATCAATCGCGTTAGCCGTCAACTGCTACAAGAAATGGGACGCGAGCCAACCCCTGAAGAGCTGGGTTGTCGCCTTGATATGGACGAGGCAAAAGTGCGTAAAGTGCTAAAAATTGCCAAAGAGCCAATTTCTATGGAAACGCCGATTGGTGATGATGAAGACAGTCATTTGGGTGATTTTATCGAAGATTCAAGCATTAACAGCCCTGTCGATGAAGCCACAGCCCAAGGCCTAAAAGAAGCCACGCGTGAAGTGCTTGCCAATCTTACCGACCGCGAGGCTAAAGTGCTAAAAATGCGCTTTGGTATTGACATGGCAACCGATCACACATTAGAAGAAGTTGGCAAACAGTTTGATGTTACGCGCGAACGCATTCGTCAAATAGAAGCCAAGGCCTTACGCAAATTACGCCACCCTTCGCGTTCAGAACATTTGCGTTCATTCCTTGAAAATGATTGAGAATCATTCATAAGTTCAAAAAACTGTTATTTTAACCAATAACAGTTTTTTATTGTGTGCTATTTATTACCACAGTCTTTCTGTATAATTTCTGTAAACTTTCTCACGCCCATCTTTATTAACATTGTAATATTTATTAACATTTTAAGCCAAAAAGATATCCAAATTGTTAAATTTTTCCTGTTATTATAATGCCAATTTTATCGTTGTGTAACCAAATAGGTTGGTTATGTAACAAAACGCCCATTTTTGTATAATTGATAAATTTTTATACCCATATTTTTTAGCAAAAATTTATAAAAGCATTATAAAATAACAAAAAATAACAAATATAGGTATAAAAACTTAAACGTGAGTTTTTAATCATGAATTTTATCCAAAAAGCTGTGTTAACCGTTCTTCCTTGTGCGATACTTAGCCTGCCAACTGGTGCAATGGCAAATGACAATGTTGATAATTTTTTAGAAAAAATCAACACACTACAAAACCAAACTTCAAGCATGGCTGACAGTTTGCTTAGCAAGGCTAAAACCCTTATCGGTACGCCCTATCGCCTTGGCGGTACAACACCCAGCGGATTTGATTGCAGCGGTTTTATGCAATATGTATTTAACAATGCAGGCATAAGTTTACCACGCACCTCGCGCGATATGGCAACCGTTGGCACAAAGGTTGGTCGCGATGCACTACAAGTAGGGGATATGCTGTTTTTTGCTCATAGTGGCAAGCGTATCAGTCATGTAGGCATGTATGTCGGCGAGGGCAAATTTATCCATTCACCATCAACGGGTAAAACCGTAGAAATTACAAACCTTGATTCAAAATATTGGGCGGGGCGTTTTATTACCGCTCGTCGTGTGTTGAACGACTAACTTTAAATTTAACAGGTGTTTTAAATTTAACTGTTTTAAATTTAAAGATGTGTTCGTGCTTAACGCTTAACAAAAATGTTTAACAAATTAGCAGACTTTTGTCTGTTTTTTTGTGCGTTTATCCGTAAAATTGCAATTTATAGCTGTCTTTTTGCTAAAAAATGCTTATAATTAAAAAGTTTACCATTAAAAAAATAATTATCATTCATTTGATGTTAAAAATTTGGCGTTAAAATTTTTGCCAATTTAGCTGTTTACTTATTTAGCTTTTTACTTACGCTTACGCCCCACTTACCGCTATGCCAAGTTTAACCACGCAAACTCACCTTGTCCATACCGATACGCCACTTGGATTTTGGCAACGCTTGGCAATGGTGTTTGACTTATTTCCTAATAAATATCCGGCCAACCAATACAACCTAAAAGCCACTGAAACAGATAAGTTTATCTTATTTATTTTGTTAACTATGGCTGAATTGGCTTTGCATGGCAGTTGGTATGCGTTTATGCTGTCATCAAAAAGCCAAAATATCATAGGAATTGGCAACATTGTGGTAGATGATGTCATGTTGTCGCTTGCAATGTTTGCCCTTGCCTTGTTTAGTTTGTCAATTTTGGCAATTGCAGGGGTGTTAAATATCCCTGAAAATACCGCTCGTTGGTTTTGGGTGCAAGGCTCGTATGTGCTTATGTACTTGTTTTACGGCTTGTTATTTACCTTGGCAATTGGTGAAAATACCAGTGCTGTTGGCATTATGTTTTTAGGAAGTATGGTGCTTGGACTGTTTTTGTTGCGTTGGCGGTTTATTTTAACAGCTTATTTGTTATGTGTGGCGGCGTTGCTATTTTTTTTGGCTAATCAGCATTTTCAATATTTTCGATCTGTGCCAAGTTTTTATCCAACAGAAAATTTGTACGGTACGCCCATTTGGCAATTAAGCTATCTTTACCTTGCTTTGCCAAAAGTTACCCTAACCGTGCTTGCCGTTGCCCAAGTTTTGCGTGTGCTAGAAAAACAAGAACAGTCTATTTATCGGTTGTCTGAGGTGGACGCATTAACAGGGGCTTACAATCGGCGCAGTGTGTATGCGTTTTTTAATCATTTGTGGGCGTATCGAGATTGGCAAGTAACAAGCGTGATTTATTTTGATTTGGATAAATTTAAAAACATCAATGACACCTATGGGCATCCGATTGGTGATAAAGTACTCATTCAAGCCGTGCAGGCAGTAAAGACGGTTTTGCCAAAACAAGCAGTATTAGGCAGGCTTGGCGGTGAAGAGTTTTTGGTGATTTTACCCAACAGCGAACAACACGAAGCTCAAACATTTGCCGAAAAAATCCGTCATGCCATTGCCAACAGCCCCATTACCCTAACCGAAAAAGCCCACATCAAAGCCAATCAAGGACGACACCAACTCATCGTAACCACAAGTTTAGGAGCAGGTTCTGTGTATCGGATTGGTGAAACCTTAGCCAACCCACAAAAACCCAGTTTTTTGCGCTATTTACGCCAACAAACTGCCCCAAATTTAGGCTTACCGATCGCATTTGAAAAACTCATTCATCGCACTGACGATGCCATGTACCAAGCCAAAACCACGGGGCGTAATCGGTTGGTATTGGCAAAACCCATGCGTTTTTATGACAATGCCTAAACACTTTTTTGGCAACCGGTTGTCCTTGACATGTTTTTGATAACCAATTGTTTTTGATAACCAATTGTTATTGTCCGTATAAAAATTATTCCTAATTTTTTTGCTTTTCTGATGCATGTCAATAATTTATAGTATACACTTAATTTACAGTATACATATTGGAACAAATATGACACAAACCATCGCCTTACGCAATGATCCAAAAAAAGTTGCCACCGCTTCGATGATTGGCACTGCAATTGAGTTTTATGATTATTATATTTATGCAGCTGCTGCGGTTTTGGTGTTTAACACGCAGTTTTTTGATAAATCCGATCCTGCGGCGGCTACTTTGTTTTCACTATCAACTTTGGCATTGGCGTTTATTGCTCGCCCAATTGGATCGGCATTGTTTGGACATTTTGGTGATAAATTAGGGCGTAAAAAAACCTTAGTGGCTTCACTGTTGACAATGGGTTTATCCACAGTTGCCATTGGATTGTTGCCAACTTACGCCCAAATTGGCGTGATCGCCCCTTTACTTTTGTGTATTTTACGCATAGGGCAAGGCATTGGCCTTGGCGGTGAATGGGGAGGAGCGGCTTTGGTTGCCACTGAAAACGCCCCTGAGGGCAAACGTGCATGGTATGGAACATTTCCACAACTTGGAGCGCCGATTGGACTGTTTTTGGCAAATGCGGTGTTTTTTGTACTAAGTGCAATGCTTGGCAAAGAAGCTTTGGTAGAATGGGCGTGGCGAATTCCATTTTTAATTTCGATTGTGCTCGTAGGTGTAGGCTTGTATGTGCGTTTAACCTTGCATGAAAGCCACGTATATCGCGCCGCTGAAGAACAAGGCAAAAAAGTCAATGCCCCTGTGTTTAAAGTTTTAACCGAGTATTGGCGGCCGATTTTACAAGGAACGTTTGTCATGGCAGCCACTTATGTGCTGTTTTATATCATGACTGCCTTTGTGCAGGTTTATTCCAAAAGTCCAGCAAAACTTTCACCGGCCGGGCATCCGATGGGGCTTGGCATCGAACCCAATACTTTTACAGGATTTTTGTTGTTAAGTGCAATTGTATTTGGTTTGTTTACCAGCGTATCAGGCATCGCCGCTGATAAAATTGGCCGCAAAAAATGGCTTAGCCTTGTTACCATTGGCATTATGATTTTTGGTTTGTGTTTGCCACTGTTTTTAACCCAAGGTACGCCAATGAGTGTGTTGTTATTTTTGGTGATTGGCATGGCATTTATGGGTATGACGTTTGGCCCTATGGCGGCCTTGTTGCCTGAATTATTTCCAACCGAGGTGCGTTATTCTGGGGCATCGTTGTCGTATAATTTGGCAGCCATTGTTGGAGCATCAATTGCAACCTTAGTCGCAATTGAAATTAACAATCGCTTTGGCATGATGGGCGTTGGTATTTATATGTTTGCCAATGCAATATTGTCGCTCTTTGCCCTAATGACAATGAAAGAAACCAAAAACATTGATCTAACTGCTTAGGCTATTTTTGATTAATCCATTTAAATGATACCAATTACCAAAAACCCACCCCATCGCTGTGCATGGTGCATGGTTAAACCGCCACTTGATAGATTGTATCAAGCGTATCATGATACAGAATGGGGCAAGCCAAACTTTAACGATCGCGATTTGTTTGCCATGCTATGCCTTGAGGGCATGCAAGCGGGGCTAAGTTGGATTACGATTTTGCAAAAACGCCAAAATTATTACCGTGCGTTTTTAGATTTTGATCCAAATCTGATTGCCAAATTTGACAACAACACCGTGGATAGATTAATGCAAAATGACGGTATTGTCCGTCATCGTGGCAAAATTGAAGCAATTATTAACAATGCAAAAGCGTATTTGGCAATTACAAAAACCCAGTCATTTAGTGATTATCTGTGGCAAATGTCGCCAAATTTTGTGGAAAATCATCAAAAACAACCGCTTGTCAATCATTTTGCACATGAAAGCGAAATTCCTACCAAAACCGTCTATGCCGATGCAATGGCAAAACAGCTAAAAAAAGACGGTTTTAAGTTCGTCGGTGCAACAACTTGTTATGCCTTCATGCAAGCAGTCGGTATGGTAAATGACCATGTTATTGCGTGTGATTTTCGTTAGCCTTGTGCTTGTTTTGCCAAAGTGATTGTCCGATCATCACCAAAACCGCCGCCCAAATCAGCCCAAAACTAAACATTTTTTCCACACTCATCGCCTCATTTAACACCACGATGGACAACACAAACATCAACGCAGGCTCAAGATAACTTAGCATGCCAAACAAATTGACAGGCAATAACGAACTTGCCTGCAAATTACTTTGCATCGCAACTGCACTAATCACGCCAAGCAGTGAAATCAAGATCAGCATAGACAACGAACCACCAATCAGTGCAAAACTATCACCTTGCCACAACAGCACCGCCAACGCAAACGGTGCAATTATCGTCAAATCCAAAAACAACCCAAGCAATGCAGGCACGCCTTGCCAACGACGAAAGGTATAATAAATCGGATAAGTTAAACACACCCACGCCGTCGCCCACGATACCGAACCTGCCAAATACACCTGCAACGCCACACCCAAAACCGCAAGACCAATTGCCACCGTTTTTAATAAACTTAGCCTTTCACCAAACACCAAACAGCCTGCCACCACCATCACAAGCGGAAACAAAAAATACCCCATTGCCACATTCACCGCTTGCCCATTGACAGGCGCCCACATAAACAGCCATAACTGACTTGCCAAAATCGGCGTCGGCAACACAAGCCAAATTTTTTGATGCAACGTGGTAAGTGATTGAAAAAACTTGCGTAATTTTGCAAAACCACCGCTTAACAACATAATCACAAACAACCCAAACCACATTGCCACCATACGCCACAAAAACACTTGCGTGCCCGTCAGCGGCGACAGCCAATGACTGTACAGATACAACACCGCAAACAGCACATTGGACAACAAAGCCAACACAATTCCAAACAAAATTTTGTGATTTTGTAAAAAATTGGCAAAATTGGCTTTTGGATAATTTTTCGGATAAGCGGTTAAATTTAACATACAGATGACAGCCTAAGATTTAAAATTTGCACACACAACATGACAAAGATGTTTGATTAAAAAATATTGAGATATTATAAAAGGTTTTTTTGAAAAAATATTTCATTTTTTAACAAATTGTGCTAAATTAGCATATTATTTTTTTATAAAAAAATGCTTTTTTTGCACAAAATGATTTTTTAATGTCTGTAACAGGTTTGTTATGCAACACGAAATTGATGATATTGATAAACGTATTTTAAATATTTTACAAGAAGATGCGACTTTACCGCTCAAAAACATCTCCGAACAAGTCCACGCTTCGGTTGCCACTTGTCAACGGCGCATTCAGTTTATGATGGATACCGGGGTGATTACCAAACAAGTGGCAATTATTAATCCTGTGGAGCTGGGTTTTAGCCTTACGACTTTTGTGCTTATTGAAATGGAAAAACAAAATACTGCCTTGCAAGAGGGATTTGAACGCTTGATGAATCGCCTACCAAATGTCATGAGTTGTTATGAAATTTCAGGGGATTTTGATTTTTTATTGTTGGTGCATGCCAAAAACATGGAAGACTATCACCGTTTTACCCGTGATTATTTGACATTTGAAAACAATGTCAGACGCTTTAAAAGCCAGTTTGTGATGAATTTTGCAAAAGTTGGCACAAAAATTGAATTGGATTAATAATTAAAATAATTAAACTGGATTAATTTAAGTCAATATTAATTTAAGTCAATATTAATTTAAATAGGATTAAGCCAACCTAAACAATTGGCTCTTTGCGATAAATGATCGTTGATGGCAATGACAAACCAAACACCAATGCAAAAGTAACAAACAGTGCATTTAACGCATAATCCATCATTTGGACAAATAACAACTGATTGTAACCTGCATAACCAAGCTCAACCAAACTCAACATCGCTTTATAAGCAGGCACACCCGGCATCATGCACAACAGTGCAGGGACAAGCACAGCTTTTGGTGTAATCAGATAGCGTTTTGCCAAATAAACCGATAAAAAACCTGTTACCATAGCGGTAATAAAAGTACTAACGATTAAATTTGCCCCAAATTGTAACCAAATATTTCTAAGCCCAAAACCCACCACAGTGATGAGCACGCATTTTGCCAAATGTTTGGCCGGTACATTCACCATCATGCTCCAGCCCAGTGTCATTAACGAAGCGAAAAATACCGCCTCTAGCAACAAACCAACATCGATCACAGCTATTTCCTTAGGCTATTTTTTAAGCAATGCCCCATTGACGAATGTTTAACAAAATCAATGCCAAACTAATGCCAACACCCGATGACAAGGTCAAAATCACCACAAACATAAAACGGCCAATGCCAATATTCATATAACCTTTTAACATATCAGACAATGAATTAATCAGTGGAAAACTCGGCACAAGCAACAGCACGCTTGATGCAATGGCTATGTGCGGATCGTTGCCAATATGAGCCAGCAATGCCAAACTACTCAAAATAGACGCACAAAAAGCCGTCATGCCTGCCACCACAAAAGGATTAAAATGATGTTTGGTTAAAAAATACCGCACCAATTGCCCGGTCATTGCTGACAAATAAGTCATTGCCACCACCACCAAATCACCGCCGGCTAAATGAGCAAAACATGCACAAGACAACCCAACCATCATGGCTACAAGCCAAAACGGATACGTACTTTTATCCAAAGCATCAAAACGTTCAAGAGCGTGTTCCAGTGGCGTTGTCATACTGGTGTTAGAAATTGGCATACGCTCCAAATCAAGCACAATTCGCTGAATTTGAATAATCATGCTTACATTAATCACGTGCGTGGTAGAGGCACGCAAAGTGGTGATACAGCGATTGTTGTAAATCGTGGTAATGGTAATGCCATTAAACGCAAGCCCACACTCCACACTGGCAACCCCTAAAGCCGCTCCAAGACGTTTGCACAAATCAACCACAACCGTAGACTCGGCACCATATTGCATAAGCAATAACCCACAACGCACACACAGGCGAGTGATTTGTTGTTGGTCTTCGTATGCCATATAGGGCAAGCGTCGAATAAGGGTTGACATACGCTGATGTGATTTTTAACCATGTAAAATGAAATGAGTTTAACAGATGAATTTTACACAAATTTGTTGCATTTTTCAAAACAAAAATCAGCAAAATAAAAAATCAGCAAATTGGCAATTTGCACCACTTAACAACCCTTAGCCAAAATGCCCACGAATATAACCTTGGGTTTGAGGGTTTTTTGGATTGTTAAACATTTGTTCGGTTTTATCCATTTCTATCATCTCACCCAAATACATATACGCGGTATAATCAGACACGCGTAAGGCTTGCTGCATATTATGGGTAACAATTGCTATGGTATAATCTTGTTTTAAATCTGCAATTAATGTCTCAATTGCACCTGTAGAAATGGGATCAAGCGCCGATGTTGGTTCATCAAGCAACAACACTTCAGGACGCGTGGCAATGGCTCTGGCAATGCACAAACGCTGCTGTTGCCCTCCTGATAGCGAAAGCCCTGATGCTTTGAGTTTGTCTTTAACCTCTGTCCACAATGCTGCTTTTTTTAACGCCCAAGTTACGCGTTCGTCCAAATCGCTTTTGCTTAATTTTTCGTATAAACGCACGCCAAACGCCACATTGTCATAAATAGACATGACAAACGGCGTGGGTTTTTGAAACACCATGCCAACTTTTGTACGCAATAGATTAACATCAAGGTTTTTTGCCAAAATATTTTCATTGTCCAATAAAATCTCACCTTGAGCACTCATATTTGGATATAAATCATACATACGGTTAAAGGTGCGCAACATCGTAGATTTGCCACAGCCTGACGGCCCAATAAACGCGGTAACTTTTTTGTCATAAATATTAAGATGGATATTTTTTAAAGCGTGAAATTTACCATAATAAAAATCAAGTTGGTTAACTTGGATTTTGGTATGAGGGCTGTTGGTATGAGCGTTGGTTTGTAAATTGCTTTGCATAAGATTGCCTTGATTTTTGTTAAATTTTTTGTTAAATTTTTTGTTAAATTTTTTGTTAAATTTATTGATTGGATTAAATGCTTAGGCTAAAGTGCTTAAGCCAAATCGGTTTTTAATACCGCTCTTTTCCCAGTAGCCTTGCCAACATATTCAGTCCAAGCACTGCCAAGGTAACCAACAACGCCCCTGCCCATGCCAATTGTTGCGCATTTTCATAAGGCTGCTGGGCCAATTGATAAATGGCATTGGGTAAATTTGCCATCGGTGCCCCCATATTTAGACTAAAATATTGATTGTTCATAGCGGTAAATAACAGCGGTGCGGTTTCACCAAAAATCCGTGCAAATGCCAACAGCACGCCTGTCAAAATTCCCGCCTTAGCAGAACGCAGCGTAACATAACCCACCAGTTTCCACTTTGGTGCACCAAGGGCATAAGTTGCCTCTCGCAAGGTATCCGGCACAAGGTTTAGCATATTTTCTGTGGTTCGCACCACGATAGGAATGACAATCAATGCAAGTGCACATGCCCCCGCCCAACCTGAAAAACCGCGTCCATGCACCATCAACGTAAACACAAATAAACCGATAATAATAGACGGAGCGGATAACAAAATATCATTCATAAACCGCGTGGTTTTACCAAGCCAACTGCCTTGAGCAAATTCTGCCAAATAAACCCCCGCCATAATACCAATTGGCACGCCAACCCCCAGTGCAAGCCCTGTCATCATTAGCGAACCAACAATTGCATTGCGTAAACCGCCAATATCCATACCCGCAGGCGTATCGGCACTAAAAATTGGCATGGTTAACATTGCTGCAAAACCAGACACCAACAGTTTATACAAAATCAACACCAAAAAACTTAAACCAAACACCAACGCAAATCCTGCAAACAATAAACTTAGTTGGTTTTTGATTTTACGTTTTTGATAAGTTGGTAAGCACAAGGTTTTATTAGACAAAGACACCGGTTCAAAATCTTTTACATGACAGGATAAGGTTTGCGACAAAGGCAAGGTAACACTGCCTTTTTGTGAGGATTTGTTTGATAAATTTGCTTGGTTTGATAAACGGTTGCGCTGATTCATACATGACTCCCTGCTTTTTTATCCAGTTTTACTAAAATAATTTTTGAAATCATTAACACAATAAAAGTAATCACAAACAACAACAGCCCCAAATGCAATAGCGATGCTTGATGCAACCCCTCAGACTCAGCAAATTCATTGGCAAGGGCGGACGTGATAGACACACCAGATTGAAACAAATTTGGACTAATATTATACGCATTGCCAATCACAAACGTAACCGCCATGGTTTCGCCCAATGCTCGCCCAAGCCCCAAAATCACCCCACCTGCCACGCCTGTTTTGGTATAAGGCAACACCACATGAAACATCACCTCCCACGTCGTTGCTCCAAGCCCATACGCCGACTCTTTAAGCAGATTTGGCACAACACCAAACACATCTCGCATGACCGAGGCAATAAACGGAATAATCATAATTGCCAAAATCAAACTGGCGGTAAACAAGCCAATGCCAAACGCAGAACCTGTAAACAGTTGATTTAACACAGGAATATTGGCAAATTTATCAATCAACGGCGACTGAACATGTTTGGCAAACCAAGGTGCAAACACAAAAAATCCCCACATGCCATAAATAATAGATGGAATACCCGCCAACAATTCAACCACAACCCCAAGCGGACGTTTTAGCCAATTTGGACAAAGCTCGGTTAAAAACATCGCTATGCCAAAACTTATCGGTATGGCAATAAAAATTGCCAACAATGATGTAACCAGTGTGCCATAAATCGGTGCAAGTGCTCCAAATTCAAAAGTACCCACATTCCAATCTTGCGTGCTATAAAATCCAAGTCCAAACTGACGCATGCTCGGCCACGCTCCAACAAACAGCGATAGCAAAATTCCACTCAATAACAACAACACAAACCATGCAAACAAACGTGTCGCATTGACAAATAGCCAATCCAAACGCTGTTGTTTTGCCAGTTGTGATGATAAATTTGACATATAAACCGCCTTTTTATCAATAATCTTTAACACCAGTTTTTAACACCAATCTTTAACATTAATTAATTTTTTTAATATGAATTAATTTTTTTTAATATGAACTATTATAAATTGTTAAAAAATTTATGGATTGATTGTGTACAGTGGTTTATTATCACTATCGACCACTTGTTGCCAACTTTGACGGAAAGTTTGTTTGCTTTGTGTAGAAAAGGGCACAAAATCCAAACTTTTTGCACTATCATCACCCTTTTGATAAGCCCAATCAAAAAACGCCAGTACATTTTTCACTTTTTCAGGGTTTTTTGGTTGTTTATGCACCAAAATAAACGTAGCCGCTGAGATTGGCCATGCTTGCACAGCTGCTTGGTTGGTTAGCACAACATTAAAGCCGTCATCTGCTGACCAGTTGATATCACCTGCGGCTGCAAAACTTTCGATCGACGGCTGCACAAAATTGCCTGCTTGATTTTTTAGCGAAACGTATGCCATGTTGTTTTGTTTGGCATAGGCATATTCCACATAGCCAATTGCATTTTTTGCCCGCGCAACATTGCTTGCCACGCCTTCATTGCCTTTTGCACCTACGCCTGTTTGGGCGGTTGGCCATTTAATGGTTTTATTTGCACCAACTTTTGTTTGCCAATCTTTTGAAACGGCTGACAAATAATGGGTAAAATTAAAGGTTGTGCCAGAACCATCTGAACGAAACACGGTGATAATGTTGCTATTTGGCAAAGTCAAATTTGGATTTAATGCCACAATTGCAGGATCATTCCACTGTTTGATTTTACCCAGATAAATATTGGCAAGCGTTGCTCCATCAAGTTTTAACTGCCCTGCTGTTACGCCGTCTACATTCACAATAGGCACAACACCGCCAATAACCGTTGGAAACTGGATTAAGCCTTCTTTATCCTGCTCCGCCTTGGTTAACGGCGCATCTGTTGCTCCAAAATCCACCGTGTTTGCTATAATTTGCTTAACCCCTGCTGATGAACCAATGGATTGATAATTCACCTGTCCGCCTGTTGCGTTTTTAAAATCAGCCGACCATTTGGCATAAATTGGCTGTGGAAACGACGCCCCCGCTCCCAAAATTGCATTGGTAACATTTTCTGAATCGGCTTTAATTGCACTACTGGCTTGATTTGGTTGAGTAGCCTGATTGGCATTTGATTGATTGTCAGAACAAGCATTCAATGCCAACATGCTTAGCAGCAATGTGCTAACCGTGAATTTGTTGCGGTAAAATTTGTTGCTATAGAAATATTTCATATCATCACCTATTTTGAATGTTAAAAACCATGTGTTGCTTACTTTTGTTGCTTTTTACGCTTCGTTTTTGGTTTTTATATAATGCCATTTGAATATGACAAAATGATGACAAAATGATGAACAAATAATGACAATCGTGCAACAAAAAAGCCAAATCATGACAATTTGGCTGTTTTGTTAAAACTGTTTGAAAGGTTTAAAAAATTAGGAAGTTTAAAAAATTGGCGTAATTAAAAAAGTTAATACACTTAAGAAAATGAGTGCACTTAGAAAAATGAGTGCACTTAGAAAACTAGTGCAATGCACCGATAAAATCGGACAAAATTTTAATATCATTGTCTGATAATTTGGCGGCAACCACTTGCATCATGCCTTTTTCACCTTGTTTGGCAGCGTCATTGGTGCGTGATTGAGTGGGATCGGCAATTTCATCTTCACGACCTGCTGCACGAAATAGTTTTAACTGCGTTGCGATATATTCTGGGTGTTGCCCTCCCAAACGCGGAAAGGCCGCCCATTGGTTGCCATTGCCTTTACCACCATGACAGCCAGAACACGGAATGACACCGCGTTTGCTATCACCACCGAAGTATAATTTTTGAGCTTGATCAGCCGTTGCAGGATTGGCATAACCAACACTCCAGCGTGGTTGACTGGCAAAATAACCGGCCACATTTGCCATATCCTGATCGCTTAATTGAGATGCGTAAGATTTCATGATCGCATTGGCACGATCGCCGTTTTTAAATGCAACCAATTGTTTATACAGATATTTTACGCCTTGGCCGCCCAAATTTGGTTGCGCAGGCACAGCACTCACGCCATTTGCCCCATGACAAGCAGCACATACCGTTTCGGCAATCACTTTGCCTTTTTGAATATCGTATTTTGGCACAGCAACAGCCGTCCAACCGCTTACGCTAGCAATCAAAAGGCTGGCAGCAGTGATAATTTTTTTCATCGGTCATCTTCCTACAAAAAAGATTCTGGCAATCTTTAAAGATACACCATCGTTAAACACAAAAAAATAGGTTATAATTTCGCTATTATAACAAGATTTTGACAGTTTTGTTTGATTTTTTTAAACTTTTCACAAAGTCTATGCCAACAAGCCCACGAAAACCCCAATTGCATTATTGATATAACCGTATTATGCCACAATTTTATCAGCAAATAAACGCGATTTGCCTAAACTTGCGTAAATTTATTCCACAATAAAAAGTTGGATAAAGGTTTATCCAACTTTAGCGAAATATTTTATTTTGTTTAACAATTAGTTAACTGTTTTTGTTTAACAATTAGTTAACCGTTTTTTCATGATATTCTCGTTGCAATTTTTTTGCATTTTGGTAGCATTTTTCGATGTGATCATTGGCAATTTTTTTGAACATCAAATAACCAATCGTCCCTGCAACCAACTGACCACCAAACGGTACAAATTTGGTAACTTGCTTAGTAATGATGCGACTACCAAAACCTTGAAAAGTTTTTTTGGCAAGTGCACGCGTTGCCACCAAACCTGCAAAATCCACAGCACGATCTTTGTATTGCTCAAAACTTGAGCTGTTTTTTTCTTTTTCGTTGTTGGTTTTTTTGGTGATATCGTCCGCCAAACCAAAACGTTGTGAAATTTCTGGCAATAATTTGGTTAACAAGCCTGCATCTACGGCCACATCAAAAAAGGGCACAGGCACAATTGCAACCCCTGCTGAAATTTTGGCTTGTTTTTTTACCAATTCTTCGCACTCTACTTTGACTTTTTCCAAATTTAAATCTGGGTCAATGCTGTTTGGCAATTGTTCTACAGTTGGCTGTTTTACATTTGACATTTACTGTTCCTATTTCAATTTAGCAATTAAAAAACTAATGATTAAAAAATTAGTGATTAAAAAAATTCATGATGAAAAACTAACGATGAAAAACGCTTGATAAAACCAATGAAACTTGATAAATTTTATCAAAACTTAAAAACTGCCCATTATTTTAACGCGTTTTTTGGGTTTTGTATAAGTGTTTTTTGCAAAAACTGGTAATATTTTGTAGTTTTTTCCGTAAATTTTGCTAATTTTTTTTACAAAATTGTGAAATTTAATCGACTTTTGCCAAATCTGACATCGACCAACGTGGCAAACAACTCACCGCCAAATCATCGCACTGCCCTGCGCGAAGACGCCACCAACCTGCAAATGCAATCATCGCACCGTTATCGGTACACAAAGCAGGCGGAGCGTAATGCACGGTTGCCCCAATTTTTGCCAATTGTTTTGCCAAAATTTGGCGCAACTCAAGGTTGGCACTTACGCCCCCTGCAATGACAAGACGGCTAAAACCTGTGTGTTGTAAGGCTTTTACGCATTTTTTGGCAAGCGTATCCACCACAGCAAATTGAAAACCTGCAGCAATATCCGCCCTGGTTTGAGCGTGATTGGGATTGTCAATATCAGTCGGATTGTCTTTGATCAGATTATGCACCGCAGTTTTCATACCGCTAAAAGAAAAATCCAAGCCTTTGCCAAGCATGGGGCGCGGCAAATCAAAAGCGTGCGGGTTGCCTGTTTCGGCAAGTTTGGCTATGTTTGGCCCGCCTGGATAAGCAAGTCCCAACATTTTTGCAGTTTTGTCAAAACACTCTCCTACCGCATCGTCAATGCTTTCGCCTAAGATTTGGTATTGTCCAACGCCTTTTACCGCCACCAACAAGGTATGTCCGCCAGATACCAACAAGCCAACAAACGGAAATTTAGGAGCATCTTGTCCAAGCAGCACAGCAAGCAAATGCCCCTCCATATGATGTACGCCAACAGCTGGAATATCAAGGGCAAAAGCAAGCGAACGCCCAAATAACGCCCCTGTCATCAACGCTCCAACAAGTCCAGGGCCTTTGGTAAAAGCGACGGCATCAATGTCGGTTTTTTGCAATTGGCATTCGTTAAGCAATTGATTTAACAGAGGAATGAGTTTGCGAATATGATCGCGACTTGCCAATTCTGGTACAACACCCCCATAAGTAGCGTGCAGTTCAATTTGGCTATACAGCACCTGTCCAATTAAACCTTGGTTGGTATTATGACGCTGACTGCTGTCAAAAATCGCCAAACCCGTTTCATCACAAGACGTTTCTAAGCCCAATACTTTCATACTTTTCCTTTCATGCTGTTCTTAGTTTTTTGTTAATTTTTTGTCCATTTCGTGCAAGTCGGCCAACGATTTTTTGATACCATCATTTACAATTTTAACATCAATGCTTAGCCCTTTGGCAAATGGATCGCTAAAAATGTATTTGCCTTGTGTCGGTTCAACATTTGGCGTGGTATGCACAACAAAAATTGGGTTTTTGTCGGTGGTCATTTCGTGTGATACATAGTTTTCACCCAACTGATCAAGCAGTTTTGATAAAAGCTCATTGCTCGCCATACCAACCGTCATATGATGTCGTGCCGTTTGGTTGTCTAATTGATAAGATTGTGCATAAATTTTGACAGGCTCGCTGTCTAATTGAAATGGATAGTTAAATTTTTCTACAGAAACTGGTGGGATATCGGTGGCTAATAATTGCCAATCAATTTTTTTTAGCTTGTCAGTTTGAGTGGTTATAGGTTTGGTGGTGCTTGTGTTATCTTGATTAATGGGCTGATGTTGTTCATTTTTTTGGCAAGATGATAGTGCAAGCATGATGCTTAATCCACCCATAAACCAAATAACTGATTGTTTAGTTAACATAAAAAATCCTTTGACAAATCTAAAAGCGTTTTATGGATTTGTAGCCCAATTGCATAAGCCAAATTCACAGGCACAGCGTTGCCTATTTGTTTGTACTTCTGATTAATTGATCCTGCAAATTGCCAATCATCAGGAAAAGTCTGAATGCGTGCATATTCACGCACAGTCAAGGGGCGAGTTTCATCAGGGTGGCAACGCTCGGTTTGGTTTTGGGCGGGCGAACACGTTAGCGTTAAACTTGGCTCATGCCAGCCCAAACGCCTTGCCATGCCTGTTTTGCCACCGCCCAAAAAATAGCTTTTTTTCATATACTGACGTGCAATTTCATCGGGTAAATCACGCCAACAGCCGCCTTGTGGCACTAAATCCAACACCGCTTTTTTATGTTCAGGGTATGCCTGTCCATCGGATTTTGGCACATCGCTGTCGTACAATTCACCGCATTTTAATGCATCAGTCATGGTCATGGGGCGGTGATGAGCTTGTGGCCAATAAAACTTGGCTTTATCCGCCAAATCTTGACGAATGCCTACAATAAAAACCCGTTCACGTTTTTGAGGAACGCGATAATTCACCGCATTCAACACTTTTGGTTCAATCAACACATAACCCAAATCTGTTAAAGTTTGTTGAATAATAGCAAGCGTACGGCCGTTGTCATGAGTTAACAATCCTTTAACATTTTCGCCTAAAATAACTTTAGGACGCACCTCATCAATTGCTCTGGCAAATTGAAAAAACATCGTACCGCGCGTATCATTAAAACCCTCGCCCTTACCTGCATAAGAAAACGCTTGGCACGGAAAACCGCCTGACAAAAAATCCACCTTATTGCGATAAGAGCGAAAATCCACATCCGCCACATCTTGCTCTAATACATGCCAATTTGGGCGATTTTGGCGTAAAGTTTGACATGCGTATTTATCACACTCATTCAACAAAACCACTTCAAATCCTGCTTTTTCAAAGCCCAATGCCAAACCACCTGCCCCTGCAAACAATTCAATACTGGTGAATTTTTTAACAAAATTTTCTTGTGGCAAATCGTTAACCATATCTGCAAATAAATCTAAAGTTTTCACGATAACTCCAATGAAAAATCATCAAAACCTTGATATTTTTTAAAAGCCAACACATATAAACCAGTCAATAAATGATTGATTTTTTGTTTATTAATATCATTAAATACTTGATTGTCAATTAAACTTAATTGCTCATTGTTTAAAACATCTAAAAGCACCTTTGGCAAAATCTGGCATAATTTTTTAAACGCCAAACTATCGCCTGTTACAATTTCATAAAACTTATCAATTGACACACGGCGGATTTGATCGTGTTTCACGCTTTGTTTATCAAGCGAACATTGCCATGCGACATTTTGGCTGTTTTTAGCAATCACCTCAACAAGCATACAAATTGCTTTCGGTTCTTGCAAAATCTTATGCTGCATACGCATATAAGTTTTGGCCGATGATGAACTGTTCATCGTATTGTGTTTATTTTTCATCTCTACATAAATTTGACGTTGATGATTTTCAATATCAAAACCTTTTTTTGACACCACCCAACCATCACTTTTGCCAATAAAGTTAAAAATATTTTGGTGAAAATAACCAATGTGATTGGTATTAGATTTATCCATTTGGCGCTGAATTTCACTCTCAATAATTGTAGTTAAAATCACATCATCAAATCCACCATGATAAACCGCACTATCAAAGGTAAGTTTAATTGGATCAATTAAATTTTTATTAAATTTTTTAAAATCAATGCTAAAACGATATTTAAACACCGTATTTCTGACATGATTGTATAAATCATCATCACTAATAAAATCCAAATTATATTTACTCATAAAATAATTCCTATTATTTTTCACCCAAACCCAAAAGCACCCCATAAACCCGCCGCCCAATCGCATAAGCCAAATTCACAGGCACGGCATTGCCAATCATTTTATAACCATCTTGCAAATTGTCATAAATAAAAATAAACTCGTCGGGAAAACCTTGAATTCTGGCACATTCGCGCACCGATAAACGCCGATAATTGCTTTCATCGCCCACAAATTCAAAACGATTAGGTTCTATTTGCTGCATTTTGGGCGCATTCGGATGTTGCGGCGCTTGGCGGCCACTGGCTTGAATGGTAAATGACGGCTCATGCCACGCGCGTACGCGATTGCGGCTCATATAAATGGGCGAATAACCGCCAATAAAATATTCATGATTGGCAATTTGACATTTATCGCCATTGGTTTTATTATTAGGCAAAGCAGAAATGGCATTGTCTTTTAAATCAAAAATCACATCTTTTAATACCAATTTATTTTCTAGCGGCGTAGGAAATAAAAAGTCATTTACACCCAAATCTTTTCTAAAGCCAATATAAAACACGCGTTTGCGATTTTGTGCCACGCCAAAATCATACGCATCCAACATTTTTACAAATACTTGGTAGCCCGCCTGTTCAAATTGTGCCAAAATATTTTGCACCGCAAAGCTGTGGCGTTTGGCGAGCATGCCAGAAACATTTTCAGCAACAAAAAATTTAGGCTGTTTGGCGGTTAAAATGCGAATGTAATCAAAAAATAATTGCCCACGTGCGTCGTCAATGCCACGCAATGCCCCAGCTTCGCTCCAGCTTTGGCACGGCGGCCCGCCAATTATGCCATCGCAATTGGGGAAATCATCGGCATTAAAATGGCGAATATCTCCTTTTAATAGCGGCGTTTGGTGGTTGTATTCATACGTTGCCCAGATTTTTTTATCGTATTCATTGGCAAGAATAACCTCAAAACCTGCTTGCATAAAGCCCAAATCCATACCGCCCGCCCCTGCAAATAGGCTGATAAGGGTTGGTTTATAATTACTCACTCACCCACGCCCCTTTACGCCAAAACAGCGCAAATTTCGTCGCCTTGCCGTCTTTTTCCGAGCCAACATATTGCTCGCCCAATTTGCGCGACCAACGCACAATCGTCGGATTGCCATCGTCATCAACCACTGGCGCTTTGAGCAAATAGTGAAATTTATCTTCCAATTGCGTTTTTATCGCTTGCAATTCGCTGATTTTAGGCGGCCGCGTTTCGCGCACTTTGGGAAATTTACTCGCCGCCAAAAACAAGCCTGCCGCCCCTTCGCGCAAAATATAATGGTCGTCAAATTTTTGCGAGCGCAAATTTGGCATATCAATCGGCGTCATGCGCGGCGGCGCAGCTTCGCCATTTTTAAGCACTTTACGCGTGTTATCACAACTTTGGCAAGCAAAATACGCCCCAAAACGCCCCGTTTTTAGCACCATTTGTCCGTCGCATTTGTCGCAATCAATGCTCGGCGCGTCGTTATTGCTTGCGGTTTCAAACACGCCTTGCTCCAATAAATAGCCATCGCAATCGGGATTGTTGCCACAAACGTGCAATTTTAAACCGCCGTCCACAATGTAGCCGTCCATCGCGGTGTGGCATTTGGGGCAGCGTTTTTTCTCAAGCAAAGCAACAATTTCATCGCTATCATCGTCCGCGGTTTGATTGGCAAACGCTTCTACGGGCATTAAATTTTTTGTGCCTTTGCAACGCTCTTTGGGCGGTAAATTGTAGCCCGTACAGCCTAAAAACACGCCTGTTCCGCCTGTGCGCAATTGCATGGGACGGCTGCACAAATCGCAATGCACATCTGGCACATCGGTTGGGTCATTGGGCTTCATGCCGTCTTTGCCTTTGGCGGTTTCTAGTTTTGCCTTAAAATCGCCGTAAAAATTATCCAACACCTGCTTCCAATAAATTTGCCCTGCCGCCACATCGTCCAATTTATCTTCTAAATGGGCGGTAAACGTGTAATCCATCAAATCGGGAAAACTGTGGGTTAGGCGGTCGGTTACAATGTCGCCCATTTTTTCGGCAAACAGGCGTTTGTTTTCGGTTTTGACATAACCGCGTTCTTGAATGGTAGAAATAATGGATGCGTAAGTGGACGGCCGCCCGATGCCACGTTTTTCCAGTTCTTTGACAAGACTGGCTTCGGTATAACGCGCAGGCGGTTTGGTAAAATGTTGACTGGGTAAAATTTCATCAACGCTTAATTTATCGCCCACTTTGACATCAGGCAAAAGCACATCGTCGCTTTTGGCAGGCGGATTTATGTGCGTATAGCCATCAAACATCAACACGCGGCCGCGCGCTTTTAGCTCCACATCGCCCGCTTTGACAATCAACGTCGCCGCCAAATAATTGGCAGGGGTCATTTGACACGCCACAAATTGCCGCCAAATCAGCTCGTACAATCTTTGGGCATCGCGTTCCATATCGTGCAATTGACTTGGACGAATGGCAACATTTGACGGACGAATGGCTTCGTGGGCTTCTTGGGCGTTTTGTTTGTTGCCATAAACGTTGGGCGTTTTGGGCAAATATTTTGCACCAAACTCGCCATCAATAAAACCGCGCACACTTTCTAGCGCGTCTTTGGATAAAAACGTGCTGTCGGTACGCATGTAGGTGATATGCCCAGCTTCGTATAAACGCTGGGCTAAAAGCATCGTTTTTTTGACGTTAAAACCAAGGCGCGTACTGGCGGCTTGTTGCAAGGTTGAAGTGATAAACGGCGCGGACGGCTTGGAACTGGTTGGTTTTTCATCGCGCGCACTGACAATAAAGTCATTGCCGTGCAAAATGTCCACTACTTTTTGCGTGTCATTTTGGTTTTTAAGTATTAATTCTTTGCCATTTTGATGGGTGGCTTCTAGTTTTAATGTATCATTTTTGTAACGGGTATTGGCGTGAATTTGCCAATATTCTTGCGGAATAAAAGCGCGAATTTCATGCTCACGCTCCACAACAAGGCGCGTTGCCACGCTTTGCACTCGCCCTGCTGATAAGCCGCGCGCCACTTTCGCCCATAACAGCGGCGACACCATAAACCCCACCACGCGGTCAAGAAACCGCCGCGCCTGCTGGGCGTTTACTCTGTCCATATTGAGCGTGCTGGGTTGTTTAAAGGCTTCGGTGATGGCGTTTTTGGTGATTTCGTTAAACACCACGCGCCGATATTTGCTGTCATCGCCGCCGATGACTTCTTTTAAATGCCACGCAATCGCCTCGCCCTCTCTGTCCAAATCGGTCGCCAGATAAATGGTATCGGCTTCTTTGGCTAAGGCTTTTAGCTCTTTAATCACCTTGGTTTTATTGGGTAAAATTTCATACACCGCTTGCCAATCGTGTTCTGGGTCAACGCCCATGCGGCGCACCAATGCCAATTGGGCTTTTTCGGCTTTGTCGGCGGCTTTTTGGGCGGCGGTGAGTTTGGTGGTTTTGGCTTTGGCTTTGGTCTCGGCATCAGAGGCAGCGGCTTTTTTGCTTGCACCCACGGGCAAATCGCGCACATGCCCCACGCTTGAGCGCACAATGTAGCCTGCGCCCAAATATTTGTTGATGGTTTTGGCTTTGGCGGGCGATTCTACGATGACGAGCGCTTTTTTGGTGGGTTTTTTGGCAGCAGGCGCTTTTTTGGCGGATGTTGCAGTGGTTTTGGCGGTTGATTTTTTGGTGGGTTTGGTTGCAGTTTTTGCCATGAGCTACTCAAAAAGGTTAACAATGGGGTTAAAATTGGCTATTTTGCACTAAATTGGCTAAAGTTTGCAATTGATTTTTTAAAAAAATTAGGTCTTTTTCGCTATTTTCAAGGGCTAGTGGGTTACCCATACGGCCATTTTCATGCCAATACAAACAAATAAAATTCGCCTTACAACTCAAACCTTGCACCGTTGGAGTGATATTGTTACCAAAATCCACTGTCTGTTTATCAAGGGCAAAATTGGGTGCAAAATTATCAACCATCGGACGCCATTCACCATCAATCACCTGAAAATCACAAGGTGGCAATTTACCCCCATCTAAAATCAAGCCGTATTGAGCTATCATACCTTTACCACGCTCGCCAGTTTTGCCTGTAAGCCATGCAGGACAAGCCACAAGTTTTGGCATAAGACCAATTTTACGTGCAGCCATGCGTAGGTTATCAAGATGGGTTTCTTTGGCCGATGGTTTTAAACCCATAATACCGCCTATGATAAATAAAATCGTACCAATGATGATCCAAGTTGCCATAATTTTACCGCCTTTTCGTGCTTCTTCTTTCGTACTTCTTTATAGTTACTTAATGCTTATTTACTTAATAATTAGTTAATTAATACTTAATAGTTGATTGATGCAAAACCACAAAAAACGCACCAATTTGACTTGATGCGTTTTTTACCTTTGTGCAGACTTTTTTAATAAACTGCTTTAATCAGATTGTTAATAAACCACTTGTTAATATTAATAAACTACTTGTTAATAAACTACGCAGGAATACGCAACACTTGACCCACATAAATTTTATCAGGGTGGCTTAACAAGGGCTGATTGGCTGCAAAAATTTTATGATATTCATTGGCATTGCCATACATTTCTTTGGCAATTTTTGACAATGTATCGCCTGATTTTACCGTGTACATACGTGATTCAGGCTCTGCGGCTATCACGCTAATGTTGTCAACAACGGTAGCAACATACTGCACATTGCCTGCGGCCAAAATTGCTTTTTCACGCTCGGCTTGATTGCTCGCTGTGCCTGATACATTCACGGTATCAGTAGCACTGTTGTAATGCACACTTAAGCCGTCAATGGTGGCATTGGCTTGGATACGTGCCAACAATAAGTTTGCGATTTCTTGAGCTGATGGCTCTTGTGTTGTTTCGGTGGGTGCTTGCACAGGTGTTGCGGTTTGGGTTGGCGTTTGGGTTGTATCTGCTTGTGGTTTTTTATCACGATTAAAGATTTTATCACCAATGTCTTTAGCAAAACTAAAAATTCCCATATGTTTTCTCACTTCATTTAATTTTAAAACTCATTCATTTAATTTTAAAAAAACAAACATACATGTTTGTATCATGTTTGCATAAAGTCAGTATAACAAAATTTTTGCCAAGGTTGCGTTAAAATCTGTTAATTTTTGCAACCGCTATGCACGCACATACCCTCATATTTTTGCTACAATATCCGCTTCGCTAAGACGCCATCGCCCTTTTTTCTTCGTGCGTGATAACGTGGTGTTGTTGGTTTTATTAACATTATTTAATATTTTATTTAAGCTATGGTGATGATAAGCATGACAAATTGCACATGCCAAACCATCGGCTGCGTCCGCTTGAGGGCATACCGATAGATTTAACAAACGCATGACCATTGCCTGTACCTGCTCTTTATCCGCCGCTCCGTAACCACATACCGCTTGCTTGATCTGACGTGCGGTGTATTCTGCCACTTCTAAATCTTTGGCAACCAACGCGGTAATTGCCGCCCCACGTGCCTGGCCTAATTTTAACGCAGAATCGGGATTGTTTGCCATAAATACCTGTTCAATCGCCGTCGTCATCGTCTCATTGGTATATTTTTGATAGTATTCTATAATCCTAGTTATACCCTGAAAAATACGCTTGAGCCGCTCTGGCATGGTTTCGGTATCATAATTTAACTGCGTGTGTATCACCCCTGCGTCCAAAAACTCAAGTTTATCCTGGGCATGACGAATAATGCCGTAACCTGTCATACGCGAACCCGGATCAATGCCAATAAAAATCGTCATAACACAACCGTTTTTTTTAAAATTGTTAAAAAATAAAATCGTTAAAAAATTTGCAAAAAAAATTGTCAAATTGGCGTTTTTTTTGCAAAAAACTCCCCCATTATATACCAAAATCCTTTACAATGTAGGTTTATTATTTTTTGGCGTTTTTGCACGATTTTAACGAAAGGTTTTAACTAAAAAAGGTTTTACGATTATGGGAAATGTTCTTGGCATTGCAATTGTTTGGTTTATCATTGAAATGTTGCTATGGTATTTGATCGCTCAATTTGTCAGTGGGTGGTGGGTGTTTGGTTGGTTTATTTTGGCAGGGGTGATGGGTGTTGGTTTGATAAAAAAAGGGGCAAGCATTTTAAAACCTTTGGCAGGACAAGCCCAAGCTGCTATGTTCAATCCTGCATTACGCCCACAAGAAAATACCGTTGTTAAAGCAGTTGCACTCATGTTTGCAGGGCTATTGTTGACATTACCCGGAATTTTAAGCGATCTTTTTGCACTGCTTGTGATGTTGCCTGCCTTACAAAACAAAGCGAAAAATTACGCCAAAGACTACGCGACTAAAAACCCTGAAAAACTTATGCAAATGATGGCTGGTAAACTGGGCGGTATGGGCGGATTTGATCCATCAAAAATGGGTGGTATGGGCGGGCAAAATCCGTTTGGTGCAAACAATCCATTTGGCGGAGGTTTTGGTGGCGGTTTTGGCGGTGGTACAACCGTTAACGGCACAGCCAAAACCATAAAAGAGGTTAAAAAAACCCGATCTGCAAATGACGATTAACGTTCAATAAGATTGATGTTAAATAAAATTGATATTAAGCACATTGATACTAAACGCATTGATACTAAACGCATTGATATTAAACACAAGGAATAATCATGACCAAAACCACACCATCAGATTTTGGCAACAACATCATTGGCAAACGCACCGACATTCAGCATCCAGAATTGTGGCATTTTCCAATGAATTACCCCATCAGCATTATCGGCCACGAAGGGCATAAAGACACGCTGTTAAACGAAGTCAAATTGATTTTGGCGACGTTATTTCCTGATTTTGATTTGGCAACCTTGACACTAAACACCTCAAAAACAGGACGTTTTCACTCGGTGCGTGCCAATTTATACGCCACAAAAGCCGAGCAAATTAATAAGCTTTATGCCATGTTAGACAAAGCAGAAACGGTAAAAACGGTTTTTTAAATAAATCAAGCATGTTTTATACCCAGTTATTTTGTGCTAAATTATTTTGGCTTAATTTGGTGTTGCAAGTTCATCAAACACACCGCCGTCTTGAAAATACACTTTCATAATGGTTTTCCAATCACCAAACACATCGCGCGGATTAAAAGTGTCAAGTTTTGGCAATTTGGTGCTATTTTTCGCAAGCACCTCTTGATTGCTTGGGCGTAAATACAAATCCGCGGCCAGTTGCTGAGCAGAATCGCTCCACAAATAATCCAAATATTGTTTGGCTTTGGCGGTTGTGCCTTTTTTGTCGGTAACAGCATTGACAATCGCCACGGGGTTGCCAGCAGAAACAGTGTAACTTGGATAGATGATTTTTACCTGTCCTTGACCGAAGTTTTGAACCGCCAAGTTCGCTTCATTTTCAAACGTTACCAACACATCACCAATTTGGCGCTGTAAAAACGTCGTGGTTGCTGATCGCCCACCGTTTTCATAGACAGAAACGTTTTTTAACAAGGCTTTGACAAATTCTTTCGTTTTTGTTTCATCTTTGTTAAAAGTATGTAAACCATAACCATACGCTCCCAAAAAAGCATACCGCCCATTGCCTGTGGTTTTTGGATTGGCAAGCACAATTTGTACGCCGTCTTTGCTAAGATCTGACCAATCTTTAATGCCTTTTGGGTTGTCTTTACGCACCAAAAACACCACCGTACTGGTGTAGGGCACGGCATCATTGGGAAATTGCGACCGCCAATTGGCCGCCACCAATCCTTTGTTAACCAACAACTCCACATCCGATCCTTGATTCATCGTAACCACATCTGCCTGTAAACCATTGGCAACCGCTAAGGCTTGTTTGCTAGAACCGCCGTGCGACTGCTGAATTTCAATGGATTTGCCTTGGTTATTCGCCGCGTAGGCTTTGACAAACAACGGATTAAAATCTTTATAAAAATCCCTTGCCACATCATAAGACACATTTAAAAGTTTGTGATTTGCATTGTCTTGTGTGCTTTCTTGTGTGCTGTTTTGGTGTTGAGTGGGGGCTTTTGCACAACCTACCATACTTGTCAACAAGCCTGCCAACAGAGCAAAAACAGTAAGTTTAGCGTGATTTTTTATTGCGATCATCGGTATAAACTCCAATTGGTATGTCTAACATTGAAGTTATTATAATTAACCGCTTATGCAAAAACACTTTATTTATTTGCTTATCAATATGCAATTTTGGCATAACAACTTTGGAGCAACTTCTTTGGAGCAACTTTTATGCCAAAACAGCAATCAAAACAGCAATTTTGCTAAATTATGCATTAAATTGGCGCTCATACAATTTGGCATAATGGTTATTTTTTGCCATCAAACTTGCATGATTGCCAACTTCCACGATTGTTCCGTTGTCCATCACCACGATTTTATCGGCATTTTGAATGGTGGTTAAACGATGAGCAATGACAATGGTTGTGCGTCCGTGCATCACCGCTTCAAGGGCTTTTTGGATAAAAAATTCCGACTCGTTATCCAGTGCACTGGTTGCTTCATCTAAAATCAAAATCGGAGCGTTTTTTAGCAACGCCCTAGCAATAGACAACCTTTGACGCTGCCCTCCTGATAACTGCAACCCATCTGAACCGATATGCGTGTCATAACCTTTGGGTAATTTTTCAATAAATTCATGTGCATACGCTGATTTTGCTGCATGCACAATCTGCTCGCGTGATTTATTCTCCAATTCTCCATAGGCAATATTTTGAGCAATGGTGGCTTGAAACAATACCACTTGCTGACTGACACTGGCAATTTGAGAACGCAAACTCGTCAATTTTAATTCATCAATTGGTATGCCATCTAGATAAATCTCGCCTGCACTTAGATCTACCGCTCGCATGAGTGCATTTGCCAATGTGGTTTTTCCCGCTCCTGAACGCCCCACCAAAGCTACCGTTTCGCCTGCTTGGATATGCAAATTAAGTTTGTCAATCACTTTTTTACCATCAGGATAAACCACTGACACATCACGAAAGTGAATATCACCTGTCAATGTTTGCTCAATACAGCCTGTGTCTTTTTCGTTATTGGCATCTAACAACTGAAAAATCGACTCAGCGGCTGCAAGCCCACGCTGTAAGCCTTGATTGACCTCGGTTAACGCCTTGACTGGGCGGTTTAATAGCCCTACCGCCACCAAATAAGCAATAAACCCTCCTGCTGACACACCCTGCATCACATTGGGACGAAATGCAATCCAAATCACCAATGCCATAGCCATAGCCATAAATAATTGAATCATCGGCGTGTTAATGCTATTCACCACCACGATTTTTAAACCTTTTAACAAATTGTTTTTAGATGCTTGCGTAAAACGCACCATCTCGCTTCTTTGGCCGCCGTAATTTTTCACCACTTGATAACCGCCAATCACTTCATTGGCAATATGACTAACCTCGCCCATGCTGTCTTGAATGTCTTTGGAGAGTTTACGAAACCGCCTGCTTGCAATGCGGATTAACCAAGCAATTGGAGGCAAAACCAAAAAAATAATCGCAGTTAATTTCCAATTTAAATACAACAAATAACCAAACAACCCAATGACAATTAGCCCCTCGCGCAACAACACTTTAATGGTATCTGTCCCTGCCGCTGTTACTTGCTCCACATCAAAAATTAGCTTGGCGGACACTTGCCCTGGTGAATGATTAAGATAAAATTCACTCGGTAAATTTAACAGTTTATGAAACACCTCCAAACGCAACCGATACACCATATTGCGAGAAATAATGGCACTAAAATAGTTGCCCAAAAACACCCCTATCCCTCGAAACACAAACAACAAAATCACCAAAAAAGGTAACAGATTCTTATGGGCTTGGTCGTTTTCTGCCAATGCATCGGTGATAACCCCTATAAGTTTAGCGGTTGCCATTTCTGTGCCTGCATTTATCAAAAAACCCATGATCATCAGTACAATCGCTATCCAATAGGGCGTAATATAACCCAACAAACGTCGATAAGTTTGCCATTTTTGTGATTTTTTGGCGGATTTTTGAGATAAATTTGGCATGAATTAGGTAGATTTAATAATCAATAAATTAAAAAACAAATAAATTAAAAAATAATGAATAAGAATTGTCAATAGGTGATTGTTCTAAAAAAACTGTTTTTGGATTGGTTTTGTTTATCGCTTGCTTTGTTTATCAACTGTTTTGTTTATCAATTGCTTTGTTTATCGTTTACTTTGTTTATCGTTTGTCCTGCAGGAACAACAGTACTGATGTTTAAATTTAAAAACCCCATTTTACCTGCAATGTCCATGATTTTTACCACGGATTGGTGCGTTGTATTGGCATCAGCGGAAATAACAAACAAAAGTTTGCGATTATCACCGGTTTCTTGACGTATCATAGAGGTAATTTCCGCCTCGCCCGTTCCTGCCAGTGCTATGCCGTTAATCAGATAGCTGCCGTCTTTTTGTACAGCCACTTCGATACGCTGATCCTTTTCGGTAATAGGCACGCCCTCAGCTTGTGGCAATACAATGTTCAGCTTGCTAAAATGATTAAACGTGGTGGACAACAACAAAAACACGATAAGAAATAATAAACAATCAATCATCGGTGTTAAGTTAATATCAACAGGTTCAACAGTCGGTTTACGAAAACGCATGACAAGCCCTTGTGTTTTATGAATTTGTTTCGGTTAAATGCGTATGGTTCGGTTCTGTGGTTGCGACATCGTTGGCATAGCCAATCAACTGTTTGTCCAATAAATCTTGTACCATAAGCCCTGCCTCTCGTTCAAAATGGGCATTAATATCCACAATGCGCCGTTGATAAAAACGATAAGCGATCACCGCAGGAATTGCCACAAACATACCGGCGGCCGTTGTAATTAAGGCTTGCGACACGCCAGCTGCAAGCATCGCAGGATCTTGCATCGAGCCATCGGTAATTGCCAAAAATGATGTAATAATACCAAGCACCGTACCAAGCAGTCCCAACAATGGAGCAACCGCCCCAATTGTACCAAGCATGTTAATGTTTTTTTCCAGTTGGTGAATTTGCACGCTGGCTCGGTTTTGCATGTGCATACTCATGGACTCAAGCCCATATTGGCGATATAACAGACCTGTTGCCAAAATATCACCAAGCGGTGAATTTTCTTTGACATTTAACAATTGTTCGCGGTTAATCATGCCTTGCTCAAGCAACCTTTCGGTTAACTGCTCGCGCAACTGATCAGGAGCCACCTTACAAAAACGCAACTTGACTCCACGCTCAATCATCACAATTAGCATAAAAATCGAACACAGCACAATTGGCATCATAAGCCAACCGCCTGCTTTAACCAACTCCCACATACCTATTTCTCACTTTTTTTCAAAACGACTGTGTTATTCGTCCAATCGCCCTTGCAATTGTTCAATTAAAGTTGTTAATTCATCTTCACTGTGAAAGAAAATTTCAATACTGCCCTTGCCTGTCGATGAACCTTTGATTTTTACCAATGCACCCAGTTGTTCGGATAACTGCTGATTTAAGCGTAAACGGTCATAATCAATTTCTTTGCTTGGTTTGTCTGTTTGTTTTGGATCAAGAATGTCTTTTACCAAGGTTTCAGTTTGGCGCACGGTTAATTGTTCTTGTACGATGCGTTTGGCAATTAAGGGCTGCTGGGGTGCTGACAATGATAACAATGCTCTGGCATGCCCCATGTCAATATAGCCTTGATTTAATGCCTGTTTGACATCATCGTGCAATTGATTTAAGCGTAGTAAATTTGACACAGTGGCTCGTGCTTTGCCCACCACATCTGCAATTTGAGCATGACTCATACCAAACTCATCGTGAAAACGTTGTAAAGCCACCGCCTGCTCCATCACGGTCAAATCTTCGCGCTGAATGTTTTCGATCAATGCCAATGCAATTGCCAAATCGTCAGAAATTGGACGCAAAATCGCAGGAATTTGACTTAAACCTGCAATTTGTGCCGCTCGCCAACGGCGTTCACCTGCAATAATTTCATGGGTAATTTGTTGGTTTGGGATAGCTAAGGGTCGAATAACAATCGGTTGCATGACACCGTGCTGTTTGATAGAGGTTGCCAACTCCTGTAAGGCATCTTCGCCAAGATTAATGCGCGGTTGATATTTGCCACGTTGTAGCCGCCCTACATCAATGTGTAGCAGGTTTAAACCGTCTAAATTAAAACCGTCCAAATCAGTCGCTGTTTTGTCATTTTCTACAAGTTGATTAATTTGTGCAATTGGCTGTGGTAAAACTGATTGTGGTGAAATTGGTTTAACTTTTTTAATAGAAGTGGTTTTTTCCACAGGTGCAGAAATATCAGACACACAAGTATCAGGTGCGGAAGCATCAGGCACAACAGACGTGTCAGCAAGCGTATTTGCAATCAATGTTTCTTTTTTGATTGAACCCAATAAAGCATCGAGTCCGCGATTGGTTGCCAACCCACGTTTTTTTACCATTTGATTGTACCTGTGTGAAAAACAAAACGAGTTTTAAACGCGGTATTTTAACAGATTATTAACAAACAATAAAATATTTTATGCAATTTTTACTACATAAACCTTATATTATGGTTACACCTGTTGGTTTTGTTTGATAATTTCATTGGCAAGTTTGGTATAAGCATAAGCCCCTGTAGATCCGGATTCATAATCAAGCACGGACATACCGTAAGCTGGAGCTTCTGCCAGGCGTATGTTGCGCGGAATGATGGTGTTAAACAAAATATCGCCAAAATGTTGCTTTAATTCACGCGACACATCATTGGCAAGGGTATTGCGCGAGTCAAACATGGTACGCAATACCCCACGAATGTGCAAATTTGGGTTTAGTTCAGTCAAACGTTCAATGGTTAACGACAAATCCGCAAGCCCCTCCAAAGCAAAATACTCACATTGCATCGGAATAATCACCCCATTTGTTGCACACATCGCATTGATGGTCAATAAACTTAAACTGGGTGCACAATCGATCACCACAAAATCATAGTTTTTTTGAATTCGGCTGTTTTTTGCCAAATTTTGAGTTTGCATTTGCATTTTTAAGGCTTGTATCGCTGTCGCAAGCAAGGCATGATTGTTGTCAAGTTGACTTAAAGACAAATCGATGCCTGATAAATCCCCATTTGCCCCTACCACATCATAGCCTGCTGATGATTTGACAATTGCATCAAATAGCGGTATGTCATCTAGCAACACATCAGCAATGTTGTGGTTTAGTTCACGTTTATCAAGCCCTGATGCTGTGGTTGCGTTACCTTGAGCGTCAAGATCAATTAACAGTACTTTTTTGCGTTTTTTTGCCAATGCACCAGCAAGATTTACCGCGGTTGTCGTTTTGCCAACACCGCCTTTTTGATTTGCAATTGCTAAAATATCCATGTTGTTTCTCGTTGATATTTTTTCGTTGAGTTGATATTTTTCGTTGATATGTTTTTTCGTTGATATGTTTTAACGTTATTTTTTAAATGATTTTTAAAACTTATCTTAAGATGATTGATAAATGTTACCGCCGCGTCAAACGGATCAAATGCCGCTCTTCATCTAAAAACGGTATGTTTAACTCGGTTACCAAAATTTGCCAAGCAGTGTTTAATTGTGCCAATTCATCGGTTGGTAAAACACCTTTCATTGCCAAAAACTCGCCGTTGACCGCCAAATTGTCCGCTCCCAATGCCACAAAATCCTCAAGTGATGCAAACGCTCTGGAGGTAATGACATCATATGTATCTGTATGCTCTTCAATGCGTAAGGCAACTGGATTGAGATTTTTTAAACCAAGTTCGCTGCTGATTTGTTTGATAAAACGCACCTTTTTACCATTGCTGTCCAGGGCGGTTACGAAACGATCTGGCTGGCAAATTGCAACCACCACCGCTGGCAAACCCGCCCCTGTACCAATATCCAAAAGCCGTCCTGTAGGCAAATACGGTAGAATACCTAGGCTGTCTAAAATATGTTTGACCAGTGCAACCTCGGGCTGTTTAATCGCCGTTAAGTTGTAGGCTTTATTCCAAAACAGCAATTGTTGTAAATAATACAGAAGCTGTGTTTGTTGCTGTATTGACAATGTAAGGTTTAATTGTGCCAAACCAGCTTGTAGTTTTGGTAATAATTTTTGGTAGTTGTTATCAATTTGGTAGCTATTATCAATTTGGTAGTTGTTATCAACAATTAACATGATTAAAACACCCGATTTAAACCATTTAACGCCGCCACGCGGTAGGCCTCTGCCATGGTTGGATAGTTAAACGTGGTATTCACAAAATACTCAAGCGTTCCGCCAAGCAACATCACCGCCTGACCGATGTGAATAATTTCCGATGCTTGATTGCCATAACAATGTATGCCTAAAATTTGTAGCGTTTCGCGGTGAAATAAGATTTTTAACACGCCGCTGCGTTCACCAACAATTTGAGCACGAGCCAAATGTTTAAAAAACGCCTGCCCCACTTCGTATGGAATTTTTTCTTCGGTGAGTTCTTTTTCATTTTTACCAATACTGGAAATTTCAGGAATGGTATAAATACCCGTTGGCACGCTGCGCACAGGCATCGCATTTTCATCGCCAACCATGTGGGCAGCTGCATAACGCCCTTGATCATAAGCGGCCGATGCCAATGATGGCCACCCAATCACATCGCCTGCTGCATAAATGTTGTCAACGCTGGTTTGGTAAAATTCATTCACGCTTAATTGACCGCGTTTATTGGCTTCAAGCCCAATGCCAGAAAGGTTTAAACTGTCAGTGTTGCCAGAACGGCCATTGCACCATAACAGCGCATCGGATTTAATTTTTTTGCCTGATTTTAAATGCAAAATCACACAGTCATCAAACGTTTCTAAACGATCAATTTCTTCATTGTTACGAATTAATACCCCAAATTGGCGAAAGTCATGCGACAAAGCGTCTGAAATTTCATCATCAAGATAGCTTAACAATTGGTTTTGTGTGTTAATCAAATCCACTTTATAACCAAGCCCTGTAAAAATGGACGCATATTCACAACCAATCACGCCAGCACCGTAAATAATAATGCGCGAAATGACATAATCCATTTGCAAAATTTGATCCGAATCAAACACGCGCGGATGTTCAAATTCCAAAAAATCAGGACGATACGGCCGACTGCCTACAGCAATAATTGCCTTATAAAAACTAATCTCTTGTTGCGTGCCATCATTCATATCCACAACAATCGTATGACAATCTTTAAAACTTGCCCAACCATTAATCAAATCAATGCGATTGCGTTCATAAAAACGCGTGTGTGTATCCACTTGCGATCGCACCACATCACGAGCTTTTGTTAATATTTTGTTTAGTGGAATTAAATTATAATCCACGCTTTTATTGAGTACCGGATCGCGGCGATTGCTTAAAATGTTAAATACTGACTGACGCAATGCCTTGCTTGGAATTGTACCAACATGCGTACAGTTGCCACCCACTTGTTTGCGTGGATCAATCACGGCCACTTTTTGTCCGGATTTGGCAATTTTCATCGCAGCCGCCTCGCCTGCAGGCCCTGCACCAATTACCACCGCATCATAGTCATAGCTATGCCCTGCAAAATCTGTGTGCTTATAACGTTTGACATTAATGCGCGTACTGTCAAGCGGACTGATCAAATCAAAATGTTTTGACACGTCATCAAAGTGATTGTGCTTGTCATCTTCACTAATGCTTACGGTGTTTGCTTGCATATCCGACTCAGACACGGTTTTTTTTAGCATCTCATCAGTTACGTTTTGGGCTGTACTGGTGTTTTTTTCAGCACTCTTTTTGGGTTTTGCCATGGTTTTTTCTCTTGATTTGTTGCTCTCTTGATTTTTTGTGTGGTTGTTAAAACTCAATGCCTTAAAATTTAACAATTGATAACAAGGCGGTATTATAACAGTTTATCCCACAAAACACAGTTTATTTTTGCTGTGTCTCATTTTTTAGGTTCTATATCTGCACTTTTTTTACCAACTAAGTAGATTTTGCGTTTTAAGGCCTGTTCTTTTTGTTCAATGCGTTTTTCATAGGCATGGATTTTTTTTGGATTTAGCGTACCGCGACTTTTTAAAATAAAGGCATCGTGCAATGCTTGCAATTTTTTGGCATTTTTTTGCAAAAAGGTTTGCTCAAGTTCATAAGACAACTCAATAAAACGCTTATCCGCTCCGCGTGCCAATGGATCAAGCTGTAAACTAAGCTCATTAATGCCCAGCAACTGCAAACTTGATAATTGCTTTAGGCGTGATAAGGCCACATAACCTTGTCCTTTTTCAAAAGTTCTGCTTAGGTTAATTTCGGCACTGTCCAAGGTCATGCCTTGGCTTTTGTGAATGGTAATTGCCCATGCCAAGGTAAGCGGAATGTGATAATAAGCTGCCAAAATTTCACCATCTTCGTTTTCCACTTTCCATACATCATACACGGCTACCACTTGACGTCCATCATTTAGCTGCACCACGGGGAATAACTGTTTGTTTTGATCGTCATCTTTTTCTTGAGTTTTTGTATCTTTGGTTGTTGGATCTTTGGTTGTTGTATCTTGAGTGGCATCATCTTCATCATCATGGTCTTTTTCTACAATCGGCTGAAAATCCACAATTATCCCCATGGTACCATTTGACACGTTTAAATCGGCATTGTTTTTGATAAACATCACCTTTGCTCCAATTTTTAGGGTCAATTCAGGCGTGTTACGCACTGATTTTTTAAGGCTTTCTAGAAGTTTTTCATCGCCCTCGCCGTAACTGACATAAAGGTGTGATTTTGTGTTTAATTTTGCCAACTCTTGTTCGTTAATATTTTGCACATTGATATTGTGCGTATAAAGCCGCGTGCGACTTTGGTTTAACGTATGATTTTTGGTGGCTTGCAATGCCAACATGGTATTTTCGCTAAACTGCTGACGACGAATTTGGTTCAAAATATCGTTCAAATCCAAACCAAAATAGCGGTTGTTATCAGCCTGATTTTCAGCAACAACCTGACGGTGCTGTTCGCTCAAATAACACACTTGAAAATCAGCATCGAGCCAAGACTGCGACATAAAAGCAAATTTATCACGGTTGCTTTCGCTTGGATTGCCAATGGGAGGCAACTGAAAAAAATCTCCCGCTACTAACAACTGCACGCCACCGAAAGGCTGTTCATTTTCTTTGATCAGGCGTAGTACTTGATTAATCATGTCAAATTGTTTCAGATGCAACATAGAAATTTCATCAATCACCAATACTTGAGTGCGCTGTATTCGATCAACAAGTTGTGGTCTGCTTTTGATACGAAGCAAATCTTTAGTGGTTAATTCATATAAAATGCCAATTCCCGCCCAGCTATGAATGGTCATACCGTTCATATGCGTAGATGCAATGCCTGTACTGGCGGTAACAGCAACAGCAACGCCTCTGGCGCGCAGATAGTGTAAATATTGGTTAATGGTGTAGGTTTTTCCCGCTCCTGCCGAGCCTGTTAAAAAGACATTTTTGCCTGTTTTTAAGATATCAAGTGCCGTGGATTGTTTCATAGGTGCGTCTGTTAATAGATATCATATGTTGCCAGATATCATGTGTCATTTGTCAAAATTTGGCTAAAAATATGACTACTATAACAAAATTATTCTGTTTACACTAGGCTAGGCTACAAAAAAACAAAGTCATACGGTAAAAAATAAAAACCGCCTACAATTTTAGACGGTTTTTAATGATTAATTAGCATTAAATGACAATGTTAAATGACAATGTTAAATGACAAAAAATTGACAATCATTCATAATTTTCCATGCTTGGACAAGAACAAATCAAATTCTTATCACCGTACACATCATCGACACGGCTAACGCTTGGCCAAAATTTATTGTCGCGGATATAATCTAATGGATAGGCGGCCACTTCACGGCTATAACTGCGATTCCACTCACCGAGTACCACTTGAGCGGTGTGGGGTGCGTTAACAAGCGGATTGTCATCGGTTGGCCATTCACCATTTTTGACTTTCATTGCCTCTATTTTGATTTGTTTTAATGCCAAAATAAAGCGGTCAAGTTCTTCTTTGCTCTCACTTTCGGTCGGTTCAATCATAAGCGTACCTGCCACTGGAAATGACATGGTCGGTGCGTGAAAACCATAATCCATCAAGCGTTTGGCAATGTCTACCTCGGTAATGCCTGTTTCGTGTTTTAATGGACGAATGTCAATGATACATTCATGAGCAACACGGCCATTTTTGCCAGTATACAGTACAGGATAATCGTCTTTTAGCTGAGTGGCTATGTAATTGGCATTTAACAACGCACTTTCAGTCGCTTGTTTTAAGCCGTCTTTACCCATCATGGTGATATACATCCACGAAATTGGCAAAATACTCGCCGAACCAAATGGAGCTGCCGCCACTGCCGTCATATCATTTTGGGCGTTTGGCACAGGAGCAACACTGTGATTGGCAATAAACGGTGCAAGGTGTGCTTTCATGCCAATTGGACCCATACCAGGGCCACCGCCACCGTGTGGAATGCAAAACGTTTTGTGTAAATTCATATGCAACACATCTGCCCCCACATCCGCAGGTTGCATCATTGCAACTTGGGCGTTCATATTTGCACCGTCCATATACACTTGACCGCCGTGCTTGTGAATCAGATCGCAAATATCACGAATTCCCTCTTCAAACACACCATGCGTCGATGGGTAAGTAATCATAAGCGCACCCAAATTGGCTGAATGTTGTTCGGCTTTGGCAGTCAAATCTGCAATATCCACATTGCCAAACTCATCGGTTGCAACCACAACCACTTGCATACCCATCATTTGAGCGGTTGCTGGGTTTGTGCCGTGTGCTGAGCGCGGAATTAAACAAATGTTACGACAAGTTTGCCCCAAACTTTCGTGATAACGGCGGATAGCAAGCAACCCTGCATATTCACCAGAGGCACCTGAATTTGGTTGCATGCTGATCGCATCAAAACCTGTGATTGCTTTTAGCTGCTCTTGTAAACCCTCAATCATTGCCAAATAACCGCCAACTTGTTCGCGCGGTGCAAAAGGGTGCACATTGGCAAATTCATTCCAAGTAATTGGCAACATTTCACTGGTTGCGTTTAATTTCATGGTACAAGAACCAAGTGAAATCATGCTATGATTCATTGCCAAATCTTTGTTTTCCAGTTTTTTTAAGTAGCGCAACATTTCGTGTTCGGTATGATAGCGGTTAAACACAGGGTGGGTTAAAATTTTATCTTTGCGCAACAAATTGGCCTTAAGTGAAATTGTTAACTCACCAAGTTTTACCGGCTTACCTGTAAAAATTTCGGTCAAATCGGCAAAATCTTGCTCATCGCTTACTTCACTAAATGCAACCGCCAAATGCTCACCATCTACTTGACGTAAATTAATGCCTTTGTCTAACGCAGATTGGTAAATGAAACCTGCGTTATCAGTTTTTACCAAAACCGTGTCAAAAAATTGATCGTAAACCACGGTTAACCCTGCCGTTTTAACCGCCTGTGCAAACGCAGTTGCCAGTGCATGAATGCGAGTTGCAATACGCGCAACCCCTTTTGCTCCATGATAAACTGCATACATGCCTGCCATATTGGCAAGCAAAACTTGCGAGGTGCAAATGTTTGAATTGGCTTTTTCACGACGAATGTGCTGTTCACGCGTTTGTAATGCCATACGCAATGCAGGCTTGCCTTGGGCGTCTACCGAAACGCCAATAATGCGCCCAGGAGCAGAACGTTTGGCACTGTCGCTAAAAGCAAAATACGCAGCGTGTGGCCCACCAAAACCCATCGGCACACCAAAACGTTGCGTATTACCAAGTGCCACATCTGCCCCCATATCCGCAGGTGATTTTAACAACACAAGGCTCATCACGTCCGCTGCCACAATGGCTTGTGCACCGTTGGCTTTTACAGTGGCAATAATCTCTGTTAAATCAACAACATCGCCGTCTTTGCCAACGTATTGAAAAATCGCTCCAAAAAAATCACCTTTTTTTGCCACATCAAAATCACCCACTATCACGTCAAAACCAAAATATTTGGCACGCGTGCGAATAACATCTAAAGTCTGTGGAAAAATACGGCTGTCTACAAAAAATTGATTGGATTTGTTTTTGCTAACACGTTTTGCCATTGCCATTGCTTCGGCGGCAGCGGTAGCTTCATCTAATAATGATGCACCTGCAAATTCTAAACCCGACAAATCAATACACATTTGCTGAAAATTTAGCAAAGCTTCAAGACGCCCTTGAGCAATTTCTGCTTGGTAAGGCGTGTAGGCGGTATACCAACCGGGGTTTTCCAATACATTACGAGCAATGACAGCAGGCACGCGCGTTGGATAATAACCAAGCCCGATGTAACTGCGATTTACCGTTATGTCATCTGCCATCTTACGCAATTTGGCAAGGGCTTCATGTTCAGGCATGCTGTTTGGCAAGTCTAAATCATTGCCAAGTTTTACCGACGCAGGAACGGTTTGACTGATAAAATCTGCCATATCTTTTGCACCAACAGCCTTTAGCAAGGCTTGTTTTTCGCTTTCATCAATGCCAATATGACGATTGATAAATTCGCCGTGATTAAATACATCAGTAAAGGTTTTAAAATCTTGACTCATAAAATTTCCTTTTCATTAAGGTTTAAAATAGTTTAAGTTATCGTGGCTATTTGAACCAAGTTTAGACCAAACTAAACTTTAATCACAAAACGCTTTTTATCAAAACGATATTGCTCGCTATAAATGCCCGAGCTATCGCGCTCACCCACAGCCAATACCATACAGACGTATTGATGTTCATTTAATTTTAATAATTTTTTTAATTTACCTTCATCAAAACCGCCCATCGGACAAGTATCAAAACCAAACGATCGAAACGCCAACATCAAATTTTGGCAAGCCAAAGACGTACTGATCAATGCCCAATTTTTAACATCAGCTTGGCTGTACATAGGATCAATAAACGCACCGCGTACTTGGCGCACAGCTTGGGTGAGTGCCCATTTTGCAGGAACAAACGCGTTAAATTTGCCTAAACTAAAACCAAAGGGCATAAGTTTGCCATAATAATTTTTGACCGCTTTTGGTACAGGTTTGACGGGATAATATTTTATGTTGTCTTGAGAGTTTTGTCGCCAAGTATCACCACGAGCCACGCACACAATCAAGCACTTAGCCGTGCGAGCAGCGTTTTGATTCATGCAATATTTAACGACTTTTTGATGAACGTGAGGCGTTTCAATCACATAAAACGCCCACGGCTGTAAATTACTGGAGTTTGGAGCAAGCATCGCCATATCCAAACACGCATCGATCACTTCATTGGGTATCGGCGTATCGGTAAAACGTCGCACCGAACGACGACTGGTAATAACGTCATAAAAATTAACTTGTGTTGGATCGGTAATTTTCACCCTTTTTCTCCAGTCGCTTTACTGCCAGTATTTAACTTTACCAGTATTTAACAATAGCATTTAACTGCAATACTAATTTGTAGTTAATTTGTAAGTTAAGTGCAAGTTAACAATAAACCACATAGAACAATGAATCAATTTAGATTGAATCCAAATATTCATCTGCATCCATTAAGCCATCATAATCGCTTGCATTGGTTGGTTTAATTTTAAAGAACCAACCCTCGCCATACGGATCAGAATTTACAATTTCTGGTGTATCAACCAAGGCATCGTTTATCTCAACAATCTCACCTGCAATCGGTGCATACACATCTGAGGCTGCTTTTACTGATTCAACAACCGCAATTTCAGCATCCACTTCAACATTTGTACCAACTTCTGGCAATTCAATATAAACCACATCACCAAGCAAATCTTGGGCATGGTGGGTAATACCAACTGTAATTACGCCGTCAGATTCTTGGCGTAACCATTCGTGGCTTGCGACATATTTTAAATCAGCAGGGGTGTTGCTCATAGCGTCATTCCTTTTATAAAATTATAAGTGGTAAAAATTATAAGTAATAAAAATATTACACAATAAAATTAATAAAACATTCATTCATCAAAAAAATGTGATTGATAAGCACATTGTTTTACCAACTTGTTTTACCAACCACATTTTTAACAAAATTTTAATAGATATTTTTAATAGATATAGTATAACTTAAAACATCAATTACAATCTAAACATCAATTACAATCTAAACATCAATTACAATCTAAACATCAATTAAAAAATGTCAATTAAAAAATTATTGAGCCATACAGCCAAAGTTAATTTCTTGACCTTGTGAAGTTACGGTTAATGCCGCTTCGCCACCTTTTACATGCCAATCATAACCAACAGTGCTGTTTGATACAGTAAAACGGTTGCCAGAGGCTGCTACGTCTTGTTTTAGTTGCACAGGTGCTTGGTTTAGGCTTAACGTTGGGGCGGTGATTTGGATATTTGCGTAATTTACGCCATCACGTTGTGTGATCACAGACACCACCTCAGCATTGTTATCACATTTAAATGTTTGTGAGTTTGCCAAAACCGCTTGTACTTGTGATGGACTTGGTTGTGCCACATTACTGGTGTTACAAGCAGTTAAAACCATAACTGCAGGAATTAAAGCAAGTAGTTTTTTCATAATCAATACCTTTAAATAATGTAAATGTAAAGTAAATGTAAACGTTAACCATCAAGCCAAGTGTTTTTGTGTTTTTTGCATTTTTTAAAAAATCACTACAATGACAAATCATTAAAAACAAATCATTAAAAAACACTCAACTCAAGTTTATCATAACACCGATAAACGGTTAAGAAAACTGTTTTTTACCATTTCTAACAAACGGTAACGAAATAATGCAAACTTCAGTCGCTTTGCCACGCATATCCACATGGGCGGTTGTGTCTGTTGTGGTCGGAATACGAGCAATGGCAATGGATTGTTTTAAACTGGGGCTAAATGTACCGCTTGTAATTATGCCTTTTTTGCCATTGGCAAGTGTAACTTCCATACCCTCGCGCAACACACCGCGGCCATCAAGTACCAAACCTACTTGCATGACATCCGTGCCCTCCGCAACAGCTTTTGCTTGTTTGTCTTGCATGGCTTTACGCCCAACAAAATCGCGATCATCTTTTATTGCCAATGTCCACGCCATACCACATTCATAAGGATTAATGGTTTCATTCATTTCATGGCCGTACAAGTTCATACCCGCCTCCAAACGAAGCGTGTCTCTTGCACCCAAACCTGCTGGCATGACACCATGTTGTTTCAATAAAGCAAAAAATTCATTCGCCTGACTTCCTGGCAAAATCACCTCGACGCCATCTTCGCCTGTATAACCTGTTTTGGCAACAAACCAATCGTTAGCCTCGATCTCACTTAAATCTTTACCAACAAACGGTTTTAAACCGTTTAAAATTTCTGCCCAATGTGGCTTGGCTTTTGTTAATTTTTCAACCGCTTTTGGACCTTGCACTGCAAGCATAGCAAGCTCTGGACGCTCGGTAATTTTTACATCACCAAATGCCAACGCAACTTTATGAAACTGTGCCAAATCTTTTTCGCGCGTGGCAGCGTTTGATACAATGCGATATTGCGTTTCTGCTTCATTCATGCGATAAGCAATTAAATCATCAATCACGCCACCATTATCATTTAACATTGCTGAATAAATTGCCTTCCCCACAGATTTTGCTTTGGCAATGTCATTGGCTAGTAATTTTTGCAACCAAGATTTGGCATCATTGCCTACGATATCGGTTACCACCATGTGCGACACATCAAACATGCCTGCATCGTTACGCACAGCTTCGTGTTCGGCAATTTGTGAACCATAATGAATAGGCAAGCCAAAACCTGAAAAATCAACGATTTTACCATTGCTGTCAAGGTGAGATTGATAAAACGGCGTGTATTGTAAATCAGACATGATAAATCCTTAGCGTTTTTTTTGGAAAAATTGGGCAAAATTTTGCAAGCAGTAAACCTGTAACAAGCAGTAAACCTGTAAACAGTAAGTCTGCAACAGTAGCCTGCAAATCAGTAGACTGATTTTAATCAAATCAATCAGTGCCCCATCTGTCCTGTTACCTGAGATTTTCAACGAATTTTGACACGCAACATAAAATGTAGCATAGAATAAAATGCAGTATAGAATAATATGTAACATGGGCTAACAACGTAAATTTGCTAAGCCGTCAAAAGTCGTTTTTTCCCCTTCGGTGGTGTTTTTACAAAAAACACACTCTCCAGATTTATCATTTTAAAATGCAATTTCAGTCCATTTACCTGAGCGATTATAGGGTTTTTACGCCTTCGGTGATGATGTTTATTGTGAATTTGGCTATTTTTGTCAAAACAACCACTGTTTTGCCAAACAAGCCTAACATCATACTCTCCTGAAATTGTCAGCTATTATGCTAGGTTTTTTTGCTTTTAGCAAGTAAGATTTGTTATTTTGTTGCAATTTATGCTGTTATCAACCCTCTTGCTTATGCTCTTTGCTTATGCCAAGAGGGTTTTTAAACGCTTAAGCCTTGATTGTCAATCAATCGGCGGTGTATAAGTGCCGTTTTTGATATCGTCTTTAATGCGATTGGCTTCTGCTAAGACTTGATTTAACAAGGTTTTTACATTCTCAAGGGTTGCAATTGGACTTAAAGTCGTCATTTTTAAAGATTGCACATTTTGTTGATTACCCATACAATCTTTATAGCCAACACGCGTTACGCCAATGTTTGCCTCGCCACGAGCAAACAATTCATCTGCTACGTTTTGGTTTAAACTGTCAATCAAATGAATAGGATAATCTTTTGGTATCACGCGAAACAGCACAGAGGCAAATTGTGGACAAACAAGCAACTCCAAGCCGTCGGTTGCTTGAATATAATCTGCCACCTTACGCGTTAAATCCACGCCATGATCAATCATTGAACCGTATAAATCCTCACCCAAAGCCTCTACTGTTAGCCACAGTTTTAGCGCATCAAAACGGCGAGTGGTTTGTAATGATTTTGACACCAAATTTGGTACGCCGTGCTCTTCGTCATACGATGAATTTAGATATTCGGCTTCATAGTGCATAAAACGGTAATTGTTTTTATCTTTTAACAAAAACGCACCGCACGAAATGCTTTGAAAATAATGCTTGTGAAAATCAAGTGTTACCGAATCCGCCGTTTCAATGCCTTTTAGTTTATCGCGGTAATTGTTTGATAAAATTAACGCACCGCCCCAAGCTGCATCAATGTGTAGCCACGCACCACAATTTTTGCTGATTTGACGAATCGCCACAATATCATCAATCGCCCCTGCATCCGTTGTGCCAGCGGTTGCCACCACGCATGCTACGATTTTGCCATCTTTTTGTAGTGTATCAATGGTGTGCTGTAGAGCGTCTGTATCCATTTGGGCGTTAGCATTGACAGGAATACTAACAACCGATTGAAAACCCATACCCATCATGGCCATATTTTTTTGTACGCTAAAATGGGCATTTTTGGAGCAAATGACTTTTACCCTTTGCATCGCATCTGGCGGAATACCATCACGCTGTACTGACCATGCTTGTCCATTGTTGTTTTGCCAATTTTTTGCAATGCACCAATCACGAGCAAGCAGCACCCCCATCAAATTTGACTGCGTGCCTCCTGAAGTAAACACACCGGCTGCACCATCAACAAAACCAACTTTTTGACATAACCAATCGATCAGCTGCACCTCCATCAATGAACCTGCTGGGGATTGATCCCAAGAATCCATCGACTGATTGGTGGCATTGATTAACACTTCAGCAATTTGACTGGTTACCATCGTCGGACAATGCAAATGAGCAAGCGAATGCGGATGATGAACTTTTAAACTTTTGTTTAAAAACAACTCAATTGCCCGTTCTAACGCCTTAGCAAGCCCCAAACCATCTTTGGTTGGATAAAAACCAATTGCTTGGCGTAACTCATTAATACTACCACCTGGGTACATTTTTTCGTTTTTTAGCCAAGCACTGACCGCTTGAACGGCGGTATGCATCGCCGTTTCATAATCGCCAATGGATCGAACATCGTTACAAAATAAAGCCTGACGATGTTTTTCAATGTTTGACATATGAGTGTTTGACATGTGAGAATTTGACATGTAAGTGTTTGACATGTAAGTGTTTGACATGTAAGTGTTTGACATGATTTTATCCTAATAACGTAACACAACCAACTAGCCACGCACCGCTTTTATTGCATCAACAAGTGCCTTTTTAAACCGCTCAATCACCTGCACGCATTCATCGTGAGTAATGGTAATCGGACACAACAAGCGAACAACTGTACCACCACGCCCACCACGCTCCAAGAGCAATTTGTGCTTAAAACACGCTTGTTGAATTGCAGTGGCAAGTTTGGCATCGGCAGGGTATGATCCCATACAATCCGCATTTTTACGTTCATCTACAATCTCAATGCCAGTCATAAGACCACGTCCACGTACATGACCAATACAGCCAAATTCTTCAGAGATTTTGTTCAATTCAGTGCGCAAAAACTCACCTTGAATGCGTGAATTTTCTATCAAATTGTGATTAATAATTTCTTCAAGCACATTGTAACCGGCCGCCATTGCAAGCTGATTGCCACGGAAGGTGCCTGTATGACCTGCAGGCGACCATGCATCAAATTTTTTATTGATAGCAAGCACACACAAAGGCAACCCACCACCAACTGCCTTACTCATCACCACCACATCGGGTATAATTTCGGCATGTTCAAAAGCAAACATTTTGCCAGAACGTGCAAATCCTGCTTGCACTTCATCTAAAATCAACACAATGTCATGACGTGCGGTAACTTCGCGGATTTTTTGTAGCCATTTTTTGGGAGCAGGCACAACACCGCCTTCGCCTTGAATCGCCTCTAAAATCACAGCAGCAGGTTTCACCACGCCACTTTCCACATCTTCAATAAAATTTTCAAAATAATAAGTCAACGCGTCCACACCCGCCTCACCGCCAATACCCAACGGACAACGGTATTCATGCGGATAGGGCATAAATTGTACCCCAGGCATAAGATTTGCTACTTTTTCTTTCGCCGATAAATTGCCTGTCATTGCCAACGCACCGTGAGTCATGCCATGATAACCACCTGAAAACGCAATTACATTGCTGCGTCCTGTGTAAGTTTTGGCAAGTTTAATCGCAGCTTCCGTACCATCTGCACCCGTTGGACCACAAAACTGCAAAACGAAATTTTCTGGAAAAAATGACAATAATTTTTCAGTAAAAGCATCTTTGACTGAAGTGGTGATGTCAAGCGTATGTAGTGGTAAGCCACTGTCTAACACATCTTTGATAGCATTAATTGTAGCTGGGTGATTATGCCCCAAGGCAAGCGTGCCAGCACCCGCCAAACAGTCAAGGTATTCATTGCCCTCAACATCAGTTACCCAGCAGCCGTACGCTTTAGCAATGGCAAGAGGTAGTTTTCGTGGATAACTGCGCACGTTAGATTCCATCTTGTCTTGACGATCAAGATAGTAGGCATTTGTTGCAGAAGAAATAGGAGTTACAGGGCTGTTTATTACTTGAGAAACGCTCATATCAGATTACCATCTCAGATAAGGGTTAGAAAAATACCGATAATAACCGGCGGACACAAAAAACCTACGCACAGCATAGGCTCTAAGATTTATACAAACGCTTGTTTTAATTTGCTATCCAAACGATAACAAGCAAACAATTGTTGCATAAAAATGGCAGACAAACTTATTCCAACAAATAAGTCCGATATTGGGTTATCTGTTTTTAATAAAACAGCAAACTTGCTATCACTTTTTTGTCTAAAACTTATATCTTAATGACCTTTTTTGAAATTTTAGCAATTTTTTATTGGTAAAATTAAATGTTAAATTGTTGTCAATATTAAAACTTTAGCTTTTTGGTGCGGGCGTATGATACGCTATTTTTTTAAAAAAGCCAACATTTTTTAAACTTGCGACTACATTTGGGATAAACGGATTTATTTTTAAGACAAATGGCAATCTGACAAAAACTCTATACCTAATTTTTACTAATGCGCAAAAATCCCTTTATATTCTTCATCACTCAGCGCTACAATGTCCAGTTGCGCCAGCATTTCGCGCACCTTTTGCCAGCGCGCACTGTCTGCACTAATTGGGCTAATTAACCGCGGCAAGGTGTCATCAATAATGGCATCCATTAATGCGCTTTGTTCTTCACCGCTATAGTCATAATAGATTGCTTTGGCTTTGTCGGGATTATTTTGGCAAAAGGTTACCATTTGGCTGGTGATTTCAATAAAGGTTTTTATGGCATCTTTTTTCTCTATTAAAATTTGCTCGGTGGTAATAAATTCCAATGCCGAAAAATTGGCATAAGGCGTATTATTTTGGTCAATAAAAACAAATTCCAAACCTTTATGTTTAGCTTCTACGCCTTCAAAATTATAAAAACACAACCACGCGCCATCTAATTGCGCATTGTTTTGCAAATTATCAATATGATGAAAGTCCATTTCTATAAATTCTACCTTGCTAGAATTTAATTCAATGTTTTGTGTTTTGGCATAACGGCGCAAAATTTCAAAACCGATTTTATTGGTTTTGGGCGCAGCAGACGGCGTGCAAATTTTAATGGTTTCGCCGCTTTGCAATTTATGCATAGACGATTTACGCATTAATATGCCGCCATCGGTTGCAAAAAAGCAGCCCAGCGCGCGCAAATTGGGCGCATAATGCTCAAATAAATGCAGCGGCTCGTTGGTGTGCAAGTCAATTTCGCCTTTTTCTAGCGCGTGAAAGCCGTCGTAGTGGTCATCGGGCGCGGTCATGTTGACATCAAGCCCAGCTTTAGCATATGCGCCTGTTTTAATGCCTGCAATCATCGGCAAATGGTCGGGGTTTAAAAACCATTCTAGTGCAATGTTAAGTTTTGTCATAAAATACTCCTATTTGGTAAAAAAAATTGCATGATTGTTACACCCAGCCCAAAGTGCGCAACACCGCCATGCCCACACCCATGCCAATCACGCTTGCCACCGTGGTAAAGGCCAAAATATTTGCCGCCAACACATCGTTACCGCCCATAGATTTTGCCATAATGTAACTGGCGGCCGCCGCAGGGCTTGCCACCATCATAAACAGCACGCCAAATTGCACCGCGTTAAGTGCAAACACCAAACCTGCCGCCACCGCCGCAATGGGTGCAATCACCACACGCCCAATGCTCGCCTGCATAGACACGCCAGACGGCGACAACATCGCGCGCGCATTAATGGACGCCCCTGCACAAATCAGCGCCAGCGGCAAGGCAATGTTTGCCAACAATTTGCCCGTTTTGGTGATAAATTCTGGCAACTCTGGCAAATTTAACAGTTTATACGCAAACGCCGCAATAAGGGCAATAATCAGCGGATTGGTCGCCATTTTTTTGCCCATATTGCGCGCTTTTTGTGCAAACCCTTTGGCACTGACATCGGTGCGCGACAGCGTAATCACCGCCAAAATATTGTACAAAATCGTAACCACACCCATATACACCGCGCCAATGGACAAACCCTTATCGCCGTAAGCACTCGCCACCATCGCCAGCCCCATAATGCCCATATTGGAGCGAAACACGCCTTGCACAAACACGCCTTTATCGCGCACATCGTTTACAAAAAATTTGGCATAAAGTTCCGCCATAAAAAACAGCGCAAAGGTTACCAAAATGCCCGCAATCAGTAAATTAAGCTGCTCGGCAAAATGAATTTCGCTTTTTAACACACTAAAAAACAACAAACACGGCAAGCAATAATTAAATACAATTTTGGATGCAATGTTGACAAAATCAGCGTCAATCGTCGCCTTTTTTTGTAACAAAAACCCCAGCGCCATTAATAATAAATTGGGCGCGGTGATGTTGATGGCGAATAGTATAGCAGCAAGCATGGTTAATCGCTAATTTTTTGTTGTTTTTTGAGTTTTTTGATGGTCATTGCAAGCAAACTTAGTGCAGCCGGAGTAACACCGCTGATTCTACTGGCCTGTCCAAGCGTAGCAGGGCGAATGTGCGATAATTTTTGCACAATTTCATTAGACAGCCCTGATACGCTTGTATAATCAAAATCAAGTGGCAAGGCGGTATTTTCTAAGCGTTTCATCTGTTCAATTTCGTCGGCTTGCCGATCGATATAGCCTTGATATTTTACGCGAATTTCAATCTGCTCGCCCACTTCATCGCTTACGTTAGAATCCGTTAATTTGGCAATTTCTTTAAAAGTAATATTAGGCCGTTTTAACAAATCCAACACATTGTTTTCTTTGCTTAACACTTCATCAGGATTGTTTAACACAAAAGTTTTGCCAATCTCATTATTTGGCGTTGCCCATAAGTCCTTTAACCGCTCGGTTTCCTTGGCGATCATGTCTTGTTTTTGGTTAAATTTCGCCCACCGTACATCATCAATTAAGCCCAATTCTCGCCCCTTGGCCGTCAAACGTTCATCTGCATTGTCCTCGCGCAACAACAGACGATATTCAGCACGGCTTGTAAACATACGATACGGCTCTTTTGTGCCATTGGTGATTAAATCGTCCACCAATACCCCCAAATAAGCTTCGTGTCGCTGTGGCGTCCAACCATTTTTGCCCTGTGTACGCAAGCCTGCATTTAACCCTGCCAATAAACCTTGAGCAGCCGCTTCTTCATAGCCTGTTGTGCCGTTGATTTGCCCTGCAAAAAACAAATTGGCAATGGCTTTGGTTTCCAAAGTTGGGTGTAAAGCTTGTGGGTCAAAATAATCGTACTCAATTGCATACCCTGCTCGCAAAATATGGGCGTTTTCAAGCCCTTGCATTGAACGCACCAATGCCAATTGGATATCAAAAGGCAAACTTGTAGAAATACCATTTGGGTATAATTCATGCGTGGTTAAGCCCTCAGGCTCAATAAAAATCTGGTGGCTGTTTTTATCGGCAAAACGGTGAATTTTATCTTCAATGCTTGGACAATAACGCGGCCCTGTGCCCTCAATCACGCCTGAATACATCGGCGATCGGCTAAGGCCAGAACGGATAATATCATGGGTACGTTCATTGGTATGGGTTATGTGGCAATTAATTTGGCGCGGATGCATATCAACGCAGCCCACATAACTCATCACTGGCAAAGGCGTATCGCCCGGCTGTACCTGCATTTTGCTAAAATCCACGGTGCGTGCATCAATGCGTGGCGGTGTGCCAGTTTTTAGTCGCCCAACGGGTAAGTTTAGTTCACGCAGTTTGTTGGCTAAACGAGTTGACGGCGGATCGCCAGCTCTGCCTCCTTGGTAATTTTCTAGTCCAATATGGATAACCCCACCCAAAAACGTACCAGAAGTTAAAACCACCGCCCCACAACCAAACTCAATACCAGCTGCAAGAACCGCAACCGCCTTGCCATTTTTAATCACAATGTCATCGACATTTTGCTGAAAAATGTCTAAATTATGTTGATTTTCAAGGGTTTTACGAATAAATGCTTTGTACAATAACCTATCAGCTTGAGCACGCGTTGCTCGAACGGCTGCTCCTTTTCGACGATTAAGCACCCGAAATTGAATGCCAGCGTGATCGGTTGCAAGTGCCATCGCCCCACCCAACGCATCAACCTCACGCACCAAATGCGACTTGCCAATACCGCCAATAGCAGGGTTGCATGACATCTGTCCAAGCGTCTCAATATTATGCGTAAGCAATAAGGTTTGTTGCCCCATGCGAGCTGCTGCAAGTGCCGCTTCTGTCCCTGCATGCCCACCGCCAATAACAACGACATCATAAATTTTTGGGTATTTCATGGCTTTATCTCTTTGTGTTTGTCTTTTTTGTGTTTGTCTTTATTGTACATTGCAATTTGTATTAATTTGTATGTTGCAATTTTTATTGACATCGTAAATTTTAATAAACGTAAATTATCACAAAAACCGACATGCACAGCACAGCGGTTTTTGCAGTTTTTGTAAATGGTTTGTTGCATGAATTGTTGGTTAAATTTTATACACTTAACCAACCTATGTATCCAACTGTGTCATAACCTCATCGCTAAAATTCACATTGGTATAAACGTCTTGTACATCGTCTAAATCTTCCAACATATCGATCATTTTTAGGATTTTTTGGGCATCGTCAATATTGGTAATTTCAGCACTTGTAGATGGCGACATGGTAACCTCAGCATTATCTACCTTAATGCCTGCGTTTTGTAGTGCATCCATCACCGCTCCAAAATTTTCAGGTTCGGTAACAACAAGCAGGCTTTCGCCGTCATTTTCAATATCACTTGCCCCTGCTTCTAGGGCAAGCTCCATGACGGTATCTTCCAGTGCCACATCGGCCACGGTAATTTCACCGCGTTTGTTAAACAAATACGCAACTGATCCTGAAGTGCCAAGGTTGCCACCGTTTTTGCTAAAAGCATGTCGCACATCGCCTACGGTGCGGTTAACGTTATCGGTCATGGTTTCTACCAATACCGCCACGCCGCCAATACCGTAGCCTTCATAAGTGATCTCTTCCATATTGTCATTATCACCACCGCCTGCACCGCGATCAATGGCGCGTTTTATGACATCTTTGGTCATATTGGCTGCGTTGGCTTTTTCCAAAACAGCACGCAAACGCGGATTGTTTGCAGGATCAGGATCGCCTGCTTTGGCCGCTGATACAATTTCGCGAATAATTTTGGTAAAAATTTTGCCTTTTGCGGCGTCTTGTTTGGCTTTACGGTGTTTAATGTTTGCCCATTTGGAATGGCCTGCCATTTGGATTCCTTATTTTTCAAAAGTGGTTAAAATAAAAATCTGAATGTGCTATTATAAACCGCTTTAACCAATGATGTAAGGTTTTTTAGCAAAAATTTGCAATTTTTCGTTAATCATTTGGTTAAATGTGGTTTTTTAACCATTCACGATAACGCCAATTTTTTTTACGATGACAACCAATTTTTGTTGGCAATTTTGCTGACAATGTTGACAATAAACCCAGACAAAACCTCAATCTATTTTTTGCTTATCTTATGAAACAAATCAAAAACCGCCTCTCAAAAACCCAAGACAAACCACTGACTTTAGGCCGCTTGCGTCATGACATTCATGTGGTGATCGATGGTACAGACACACCAATGGGTAAGTTGTTTGACATTGTGCTGTTGGTGGCGGTACTTGCCAGTGTTGCAGTGGTCATGCTTGACAGTGTGTTAATCATGCGCATGCAATATGGGCGTTATTTTTTTTATGCTGAATGGTTTTTTACCATTTTGTTTACGTTTGAGTATGTGTTGCGTCTGTTTTCCACGCCCAATCGACTGCGTTATATGTTAAGTTTTTATGGCGTTGTGGATTTTTTAAGTATTTTGCCAACTTATTTAAGTTTAATGTTTGGCGGATTGCAATATTTGCTTGTGGTGCGAATTTTACGCTTGTTGCGCATATTTCGTATTTTAAAAATGGCTGATTATATGCAACAAGCCGGTTTTTTAACCATGGCCTTAAGAAGCAGTCGTCATAAAATCGTGGTGTTTTTTTTGGCGGTGATTATTTTGGTAACGATTTTTGGTTCGGTGGTGTATGTGATAGAGGGGGCGGAAAATGGTTTTACCAGCATTCCTGTGAGCATTTATTGGGCAATTGTTACCATGACAACGGTAGGCTATGGTGATATGTCGCCAAAAACCCCCGTTGGACAAGCAATTGCATCGTTTGTGATGATTATGGGTTATTCTATTATTGCTGTGCCAACAGGGCTGTTTACCGCTGAATTAACCAAAACCATGCGCCCACAATTACAACCAATCAGTTGTCCAAATTGCGGTAAATTTGGACATGCTGCCGAGGCAAAATTTTGTGATAGATGCGGACATGATTTGCACGTTTAAGGCAATTGTTGCAAATGAATGTACTCTTTCATTAACACGCTTAAATCAATCTTAACTCCAAGATTAACCAAATTCCAATATTGTCCAGAAATGGTGCGATCAAGCATCATGGTTTTGGCAGATGGTTGAAACTTTTGCCAGTATTTTAATGATTTTTTCGCCTCAGCAATAATCTCATGATGGGTTACACTACTGGCAAAATCATAAGGTTTGTGTTGACTTAAATCAAACAACTGGGTAAAACCATACGGTTTTAAACCAATTTTTAACCAATTATCATAAAAATCAGCAGGCAGTTTTTCATCGTCTTTTTTCACCCCAAGCGTTACCAAATCTTGCTCAACAGCCGTTACATCTCCTATTAAACAATGAATAGCAAAACGCTCAAACAATGACACTTCATCATAGCTATAAGATTTAATTCCACCAAAATCATACGCCACAAGCGATCCATCGGCACGAAACGCAAAATTACCAGGGTGCGGATCACAATGCACGCGATACAGTTTAAACAGTTGCCCTGCACTAAAACGAAACAAATTTTCGGCAAGTTTTTGTTTGGTAGCGTTATCCCAAGTGCTTGCAATTTCAATGCTTTCACCAAGCTCTTGAGACAATGTTAGCACGCGTTTGGCAGAATGACTGTGAAACACTTTTGGAATAACAATCCCTGGATCATCTTTGTGAAAATGGGCAAAAATTGCCAAATTTTGAGCTTCTTTTGTATAGTCCAACTCATCATACAAACTGCTTCGAATTTCACTAAAAATCTTGTCTTGCACCTCCTTGCTCATATTGATCACGCCTGCAATTTTTAATGCCATACGCACTTGTCTTAAGTCGCTGTCAATGTTGCTGTCAATATCGGGATATTGCACTTTTACCACAACCGCCTCACCCGTTGTCAAAACAGCTTTGTGCACCTGTCCTATAGACGCCGATGCAAACGGCTGCTCCTCAAAATAAGCAAACAATTGTTCAAGTGGTTGTTGCAACTCATGTTCCACTTGTTTTTTAATCACCAAAAAAGGCATTGGCGGGGCATCTTTTTGCAATTTTTCTAAAGCCTTAGCAACCTCGGGCGGAAAGACATCTTTATATTGCGATGCAATTTGCCCCACTTTCATCACCGCCCCTTTCATCTCGCCTAAAGTGTCTGCGATCTGTACGCCAATGGTTTCAAGCATTTCGCTTTTGGATTTTTGTCGATCTTCTTTTGAACCAACAAGCCCAGACAGCGTGTGTTTTGTGGCTTTGGTGGCAATACTGGCAGTCATGCCTGCTAATTTTAAAAAACGATTTGATGACATTGTGTTCTCTGTATTTTTAATCTAAACTGGGTTAGCAATGTTTTGTTAACAATTAAGAATTTCTTAAACTTTTTGGCAAGTTAAACGTAACGTTTTCTTCAATACCAGATAATTCTATGGGCTTTTCACCGCCCCAAATTTGCAAGGTATCCAGCACCTCTTGAATCAAAACTTCAGGTGCGGACGCACCTGCGGTTACGCCAACTGATTGTATGCCCTCAAACCACTGCTTATTCATTTGTGAGGCATTGTCAATCAGATACGCTTTTGCTCCAAGCCTTTCGGCCAGTTCGCGCAAACGGTTGGAGTTACTGGAATTTGGCGATCCGACAACCAACACAATTTCACAATTTTTGGCTAAGTTTTTGACAGCGTCCTGGCGGTTTTGAGTGGCGTAACAAATATCGTCTTTGCGCGGAGCGTGGATTTTGGGAAACTTTTCTTTTAAGGCATCAATCACACCAGAAGTGTCGTCCATGGATAGTGTTGTTTGGGTTACAAACGCAAGTTCGCTATCAGATGGCAAATCTAAGTTTTTGGCGTCTTCAATATCTTCAATCAAATGAATTTTACCACCAAATTGCGTATCAAATCGCCCCATCGTCCCCTCTACTTCAGGGTGTCCTGCATGTCCGATTAAAATAGCATCCATGCCCGTTTTGGCAAATCTACCCACTTCAATATGCACTTTGGTAACCAAAGGACAAGTGGCATCAAACACAGCCAAATCACGGCGTTTTGCTTCATCTTCTACTGCTTTTGATACACCATGAGCAGAAAAAATCACCACAGAACCATCTGGCACCTCGCAAAGCTCTTCTACAAAAATCGCCCCACGCCTTGCCAAATCTTCCACCACAAATTTATTATGCACGACTTCGTGGCGTACATAAATGGGAGGTGCAAAACGCTTTAGACAGACATTGACAATCTCAATTGCACGATCAACGCCTGCACAAAAACCACGAGGGTTGGCAAGTAAAATTTGCATAATCATCTCTATAATATTGAAAATCTATATATTTAAAATCTATACAACATTTAAAAAATTAATATTGAAAAATTAATATTGAAAAAAATTTGTCTTTTGTTAATTTTACCCAAAAATGATAAAAATAACCACGTTAATTTGTGGTAAAATGGTTTTTAAATGGCTTTTTGGCAATTTTTTCTTTTAGCAATCTTTTAAGGCATTGCCATCTAAATTTTACCATGTAAAGGCAACATCATGACTCAAGGCACACTTTTTATCATCACCGCCGCCTCAGGCACAGGCAAAACCTCACTTGTCAAACAACTTACCAACACAACCAACAACCTTGCAGTTAGTATTTCACACACCACAAGGCCACCCAGAGTTGGTGAGATAAACGGCCAACATTATCATTTTATCAGTCGCGATGAATTTAACCAAATGATTCATAACGCTGAATTTTTAGAATCCGCCCAAGTGTTTGACAATTTTTACGGCACTTCACAAAAATCAGTGGAATATATGCTTAATCATGGCACAGATGTGATTTTAGAAATTGATTGGCAAGGGGCATTTCAGGTTAAAAAACTCATGCCAAATGCGGTGATGATTTTTATTTTACCGCCTGACAAAAACGCCTTGCGTGAACGCCTCTCCAATCGCAAACAAGACAGCGATGAAGTGATTAACAAACGCCTGGCAGGCTCTGTGCGTGAAATGGCCCAATATTTGCACTTTGATTATGTGGTGATTAATGATAATTTTGATGTGGCACTTGCTGAAATTAAAGCCATTATCATTTCTCATCGTTTGACCATTGACAAACAACAACAGCGACATCACAATCGCATTGCTCAATTGCTTGCCTAATCAATTACCAGACCAATCAATTACTAGCCTAATCAATTGTTGGCTCAAAAAATCATACAAATTTTGTCAAAATCCACCAAAAAACTCACGAGTTATTTTTTTAGCTCGTGAGTTTTTTTAAAAATCATTATAATTTGTATTTTACTTTCTTGTATTTTATTTGTGGGCAACAACATGAAAAAACTTGAACAAGCATTCCAAAAAATTGACAAATATGGCAACTTTATCGCCAATAAACTGCTAAAACGCAAAGACTTAGCCGATTTACAAGGCATAGGACGTGGCAAAACCGTGCTGATCACAGGTGCAAGCTCAGGGCTTGGTGCTATGATGGCGCGCCGTTTTGCTTATTTGGGCTATGATTTGGCAATTTGTGCCAGACGCAAGGAGCGTTTAGAGCAATTAAAACAAGAAATTGAAGCACAATTTGCGGTAAAAGTTGCGGTAAAAACCCTTGATGTTACCAATTACGAACAAGTGTTTGTTGTTTTTGATGAATTTGCCAATGATTTGGGTGAAATTGATCGCATCGTGGTAAATGCTGGCGTTGGCGACAGTCGCGTCATCGGTCATGGGCGTTTTGAAACCAATCGCAAAACCGCAGAAACCAACTTTATCAGTGCCATCGCCCAGTGCGAGGCAGCTATGAAAATTTTTCGCCGTCAAAACAGCGGACATTTGGTGGTTATTTCATCTATGTCCGCGGTGCGTGGGTTGCCACGTCATTTAACCACATATGCTGCTGCCAAAGCAGGGCTTGCCAACCTTGCTGAGGGAATCCGAGCTGACATGTTAAGCGAAAAATTACCGATTAAAGTTAGCACAATTTACCCAGGTTACATTCGTACCGAACTCAATATTGGCGCAAAATACCTACCGTTTGAAAGCAGCGAAGAAGACGGTGCGGAGGCTATTGTACAGGCAATTGAGGCGTATGTAGATGAAGCGTATGTTCCGACATGGCCGTGGCTTCCGATTGGTGTTGGTATGAAAACCTTACCGTTAAAATTGATTGTTAAGTTTTTGTAACATTTATGCAAAAACCATAAAATTTTAGCATAAGTTAATTACAAATGATAATAAAAAAATTTTGACAATTTTTGTAAAATGTTTGTAAAATACAAGGCGTTGTGTTGGTTGTGGTTTTTGACCGATTTTTAGCCTTTATATTTTAGTGCTTTATATTTTAGTACTTTGTGTTTTAGTACTCTATACTTTAGTATTGATACAATCATACAATTAATTTTTATACGATCAATTTTAATCATTTGTTTAACAAGGAAAACTTATGCCTAATTTTACCAGCAGTGCTATTTTTGACAACAACGCCGATGCAATTGGCAATACCCCACTAATACGCCTAAACCGCCTAATGCCACAAGGTGTTACGGTTTTGGCAAAAATCGAAAGCCGAAACCCTGCGTTTTCGGTAAAAGATCGCATCGGTGCAGGCATGATTAGCGATGCCGAGCAATCAGGCAAACTCAAAGCAGGCATGCACATCGTTGAGGCAACCAGTGGAAATACAGGCATTGCATTGGCGTTTGTTGCTGCTGCCAAAGGCTATCCGATCACGCTTACCATGCCCTCTTCTATGAGTATGGAACGCCGAAAAACTTTGATCGCCTTGGGGGCAAATTTGGTGTTAACCGATCCTGCGCTTGGTATGAAAGGTGCGGTAGAAAAAGCCCATGAAATTGTCAATAGCGATCCTGACAAATACTTTTTACCCAAACAATTTGACAACCCAGCCAACCCTGCAATTCACATCAAAACCACCGCCCCTGAAATTGACCATGCCACAGCAGGCAATCTTGATGCGTTTGTAGCAGGCGTGGGTACTGGAGGCACAGTATCTGGCGTGGCTAAATACTTTAAAGACAAAGGACAAAATATCCACATCGTGGCTGTTGAACCCACCGAATCACCGATCATCACCCAAGCATTACAAGGTGAAAATTTAACCCCAGGACCACACAAAATTCAAGGCATTGGAGCAAATTTTATTCCAAAAAATTTAGCATTAGACTTATTAGATGAAGTTATTGGCGTAACAAGCGATGACGCATTGGCATGGACAAGACGTGCTATGACAGAAGAAGGCATTTTGTGTGGCATTTCATCAGGGGCGGCGTTAAAAGCCACTTATGAATTGGCAAGCCGACCAGAATTTCAAGGCAAAACAATCGTAGTAGTCTTACCTGACGGCGGTGAGCGTTATTTGTCAAGCGTGCTGTTTGACGGTGTGTTTACAGGTGAAAATTTTGCTTAAGTTATTTTGCTTAAGTTATTTTGCTTAAGTTATTTTGCTTAAGTTATTTTGCTTAGGTTTAGCAAAACCGTAAACCCCACAAAAACAACAACCAACAAAAACAAAAACAGCTAAGTTTAACCAATCAAAACTTAGCTGTTTTTTTAATCACTGTTTTTTTAATCACTGTGATAATAAACCGCTATTTGACATAATTCACACAATCGACAGGTTGCCAATAAAATTCTTGAGCCTTGTAATCTTTGTCAAAAATTACCTTATATTGGCAAGTTTGTACGCTTTCATCAGGGCGATAAAACTTCATAACATAATCCCATTCACGAGCCTTATGATCTTCGCTAAAATGCGGATATCCGATCAATTGATACAGATTGTCTTTACTCATGCCTGCACGCACTTTTGCCAAATTTTCTGAATTTGGGAATTGACCGTCTTTTTGCCAAGCATTATCAAGTTTTGGAAATTTGATATCCTCGTGCTTTACATGCCCATCATGGCTGATATTTTGGCTTAAATGTTTTGTTCCCATACAACCTGCCAACCCAGCCAAAACAAGGCTTAACGCGACGAACTGTTTGATTTGTTTCATGATTATTCCTAAATTGATTTAATTTTTTAAAATTTTAAGCCAAAACGCAACAAATTTTTATTGCGTTTTTTATTGCGTTTTTATTAAACAAGCACAAATTACTGGTGGCAATACTACCAGTAAAAGTGAAAACAACTACCAGTGAAAACCTGCGCCCACAGCTGCGCCTGCATTGCCTTGCGTATCCGCACTGCCATTAACTTTAATAACCCAACGGCCATTATCCGACAATTTTGAGATACCAACTGCAACTGCACCTTGACCGTTATAACTTGCCATACCACCTGAAACCATAGATTTGCCCGGTAAATAAGCCTGTGGCATGCTCGCCATTGCCATTGCCGAGGAAATGCCTGCGTTGGCATTATCTTCGGTTTTGCCAATACGCGTATCCAAACGATAACCCAAATCATTGACCGCATTCACAAGGTTTTGATTGGCCAAAGCAGCAGTGCTTGCTACCGAACGCAACTGGGCAACGTTTACCGCATCGCTATCGGCAGATCCTGCAGCCACACTTGTGATTTGACGATGACCAATATCCATCGCACCTTGGCTGTTTTGAGTGGTGGCAAGTACCGCCTTGCCTGTTTCACTGCCTGCATCGGTTGCTGCATAGACCGTGTTTACTGTTACTGTACCCTTATTTTCTACTTCTTTGACGGCGGTATTAGATAGGGTAACTTTATCAAGTTTTTCGCGTTTGGCATCAGATTTTTCACCGATAGCCACGCCGCCTGCAACTTTTACCTTGGTTTCATTACCAAACGCTGTCGCTCCTGACACATTGCCTGCCAACACTCTGTCTTTAATGTTGGCTTTGATTTTGGCTTGTTCATCTTGTTTCAGATCTTCAAACTTACGCCCGGATAAACTTACCAATTTTCTGGCAACTTCTTCAAGCTGTTTGTCATTCAGATTTGATGTGCCAAGTTTTACCTTGTTGCCAATCACAAACGCATTTTTGGTATCTTCGTTCACACCGTTGTCATTACCAAGCACATAGCTGTTGCTGCCTAACACATAGCTTGGATCGCCAATAGCGCCAGAATTTTGTCCAGATACGATATTGCCTGCACCAATCGCCACTGTGTTTTGGCTTAATGCCTGCGAACCATCACCAATTGCCAACGAACTTTTGCCATTGGCTATGGCTTTAAAACCAATTGCACTGGCATGCGAACCGCCTGCACTAGAGTCTTTTTCGTTTTTGCTTTGCACAACGACATCAGTTTCGCCGTCATTGGTATGAAAATACTTAATGCCCTGCTCGTTCATTTTGCTAATGGCTTGCACCACATTGTTGGTTACATACTCGGTTTGCCCTTGCACATTATAGGTTTTTAAAGTGTGCTCTTTGCCTTTTTCATCTTTAGATGCAACCACTTGAACTTTTTTCTTAGACTTGCCATCTTCGGTCAAAATCTCTTTTGTTTTGGCAACCGGTGATGATGCCGTGCCTGCACCATTGCCAAACAAAGTTTTTTGCAAAGTGTGAATTTGTCCACCCGTAACCGCATCGGTTGAATTTTCAGCAATGTTGCCATTGGCAAGGCCGCTAATTTTAACACCGCCAATGTCTGCGTGAACATTGGTTTTTTGCACTTCTTTGCTGGTATCCGCTGCACCATTTGCACCGATTTGGTAATATTTACCACCTTTTTTAATGACTGCCACATTGGTTTTTTTGCCCTTGCTTTCTACTTGGCCAGTCAAAGTAAGTGCACTGCCACCTTTTACCTCGTCTTTAAAGTTATTGATAATCTGGCTAAGTGATTTGCGATCGGTACCAATATTGGTGATGTCTTGACCGCCCATGTCAAGGCCGGTTGCAGTTAGATTAGGTTTATCGGTATCGGTTTGCAAGCTGCCGTTAGTACCTGATTTTAAAAAGCGCATGCCTTGAGAGTCAACTTTAAAGGCATTGCCATTGTTGCCAAAAGTTGCACTGTTTAATTCAGATAAATCTTTTCTTAAGCCAATATTAATACGATTGTTTTGTTTGTCGGCTTTTACCGCAACATTGCTGTAGGTTAAGTCATTATCACCAATCGCGTTACTGCCGTTTTTGCTGCCACTTATGGTTAAGGTATCACCCAACTTGTGAGTGATTTTGTTTTCTGCATTACCACCTGCAATATCCACGCCTGTATCACCTTTAAAAAATGACGGTGTACTGGTAAATGTATTTTTCAGCTCGGTTTTCACCTCTTCGATCTTTTTGGCAACTTTTGCTCCACTAACCGCCTCGTTGCTATTTTCTGCGATCTCGCCTGATTGGAGATTGCTGATTTTTTGGTTGGCCATGTTTAGCCCATTCGCTTTAAGGTTAGGCTTGTTGTTGTCAATCGAGCCTGCCACATCGCTAAAACCAATGCCATCTTTGGTAATACGCACCGTATCTTTTACCGCTGCATTATTATTATCCGTAAACTTAATGCCATCGACGCCGTAAACAGTTTTGTTTTTTACCGGGCTACCCATTTTGCCTGCTTGATTAAAAGTTAAACCACTGTTTAACAATTCTGCAAATGGTGCTTGATTAGAATTACCAACCGTAAGCTTAGTTTGAGCTTGTATATTTTTGGTTTTGATGGTGTCATTTAGGGCAAATTTTAGGTTATTTTTACCACTTTCTTTGCTAACAACGATGTTTTTATGTCCGCTGTCCTCTTTACCACTAAAATCTACCGCACTGTCATCAGTAACCTCCGATTCATTTTGATTGTCGGCTTTAATTTTCCATTTGTAGGCTTTGGCGCTGATTTTTAGCTTACCGTCTGATTCTTTGGCTAGGGTAATGTTATCGCCTTGGATAAAAGTTAGCGGATTGGCATTGCTCACGCCCAACGATTGCTCTGTGTTGCCATTTTTAAACTTAGCACCGGTAATTGCAGCTTGTGCACCCTCGGCGGTTTTTAAAATATCCGATAAGGTTTTATTTTCCATGCCAATATTGGTGATGTCTTGACCTGCCAAATCAAGCCCAGTTGCACCAAGTTTTGGTTTTTTACCATCTATATTGCCATCTGCTCCTGCAAAACCATAACCTGCTTGGGTGATAAACGGCGTGCCGTTTTTGGCAGAAGTGGTGTGCGAAACGCCATCGGTAAATTTAATGCCATCAGCACCGATCTGAATGCCTTTTTTTGACGTGTTAGTAGAACTGATAATGCTTAACCCACCACTATTTAACTGACTGTTGCCCGTGGTTACACTGGTTAAGCCTTTAAGCTCTTTGGCAAGTTTCACCGTCAAGGTTTTATCATTTGTGTTTGAGACAACGCTGATGTTTTTACTGGTAGCGTCATTGTCATCGGTTTGACCGCCTTTTACCGTAAGGGTTTTGTTGGTTTTGTTAATGGTGATTTTGTTATTATTGCCCTCGCCTTTGACCTCAAATTCTTGCACAGAATTACCAAGCGTTTGTTTGGCCTGTTCGGCAGCCTGTTTTGCACTCTCAGAGGCGGTTGTGGCTTTTTGGGCTTCGGCTTTGGCTTGTTCAGCCTCGGTTTGGGCTTTTTTGGCATTTTCTTGGGCTTTGGTAACTTCGCCTTGAGCAGTTGTAACCAAGCCTTTTGCTGATTCGGCCAATTCTTTTGCGGTTTTGGCGGAAGTTTCTGCTTGAGTGGCTTTTTGAGTGGCGGTTTTGGCAGATTCTTCGGCAGCGGTTACTTTTTTACCCGCTTCGGTAACTTGAGTTTTTGCGTTTTGAGCGGCGGTTTGGGCGGTTTTGGCAGACTGCTGGGCGGTGGTTGCAGATGTGGCCGCCTGATTGGCCTTGGTTTGGGCTTCAGTGGCTTTTTGGTTCAATGGTTTTAGAGCTTCGTCAAATTTTTTGTTAAAATCATTTTGCTGCACTGCATTGGTGATTTTATTTTTTAACGTACTGTTTAAAGTTACTTCATAATCAGGGGTGGTGATACTACCGTTGTTTGGATCAAATTGAAATGGTGATTTTTGCGTAACAATAATATCAGCGTTAGGTTTGGCTTGCTGATTATTTTCGGTAAACGTAACAACCGATGAGGCGAGTTGCTGTAAATTTACCGCATCGCTAATTTGTTTGGCATTACCAACACCTGAAATGGTTTTATTGCCCGCTTTAATACCATCAGATGTAATAGAAACACCCCCGGCGGTAAAACTTTGCGCACTGACACTGGTTAGCCCGGTTAAGGTTTTGTTTAACGTGTAATTAACGTTATAACCCTTGGTGCTATCACCGTTTGCACTCACCTTAATATTGTCATCGCCCTTAAACGTTACGGTATTGCCACTGGTTACGTTATTGCTGTTGCCGTTATCTCCGGCCTTAAGGTTCCAACTTAAATTTTTTAGGGATTTTTGGGCTTCTTCTGCTTTTTTCTTAACAGCGTCAAACTCACTTTTAACCTGTTTAAACTGGCTATAATTTACCGCATCATTGTCATTTTCGGCGTTTTTTACATTGGTAATTTTTTGGCTACCCATATCAAGGCCAGTTTTGGTAAGTTTTGGTTTTGTGCTGTCTAATGAACCTGCCACATCGCTAAAGCCAATGCCGTCTTTATTAATACGCACGCTGCCATCTATTGACACACCACCAACATGAGTAAATTTTAAACCATCATAACCGTACAGAGCTTGTTCAACACCATTTATTGAATTAGGGCCAGTTACTTCTAAGCCACCCGAAGTTAAAACAGTTGATGCCCCTGAATTATTTTTATCTACGGTGGTAATTTTCTCAATGCCTGACAATTGTTTGGCAAGTTTAATGTCCAGTTGTTTAGTAGCGGGATTGGCATTTACACTAATATTGGTTGTACCGGCGCCGTTGGTTTGCCCGCCTTTAATGTTTAGCTCTTTGTTGGTATTGTTTAGGGTGATTTTTTTGCTGTCTTCTGGCTCATCACCTTTTACGGTGATTTCTTGTAGGGCTTTGTCGGCTTTGGATACAAATTCGGATAAAGGCTTGTTGTCTTTGACGTTAGTAATGTCTTTATTAGCCATATCTAAACCACTGGCTTTTAGATGGGGTTTTTGAGTATCAAGCGTACCATCTGAAGCTGCAAAACCTACGCTGTCTTTATTAATACGCACTGTGTTTTGCACAGTAGGGGCAGAATGACTGCCACCATTGGTAAACTTAATGCCATCTGCACCAACTTGTATTCCTTTGCTCGGTTGACCAGTAGCAGAGATCACACTTAACCCGCCGTTATTTAACTGACTGTTGCCAGTTGTAACGCTGTCTAAACCTTTTAAGTCTTTGGCAAGTTTTACGGTTAAGGTTTTTTGGGCTTTATCGGCGGTAACGGTGATATTCTTGCTATCAGAACTGCCAGTTTGGCCACCTGTTATGGTGAATTCGCTATTGTTTTTGCTAACTTCGATTTTTTTAGAGTCGTCGTTGTCATCGCCTTTGACTTTAAAGGTTTGTAGGGCTTTATTTGAAGCCTCTTCGGCTTTGGTTATTTTGTCGGTTAATGGGTTTATTTTTTCTTGAACTTTTGCATCGACTTTTTCGTTAACTTTCTCTTGGACTTTTGCATCAACTTTTTCATTAAATTTTTGTTGAACTTTTTCATCAACCGTAGCTTCAAGTTGCCCCTGTTGCACCGCACCAATAATCTTTTGTTTTAATTCATGTTTTAAAGTTATTTCATAATCAGGGGCGGTAACCTCACCATTCATTGGATCATGATTAAAAGCTTTTTTCTGTGTAACAATCACATCAGGATTTAAGTTTGTATTATTCTCGGTAAATGTAACCGTAGAACTGGACAACTGCTCTAAATTTACCGCATCGTGATTGGTTTTGGCTTTGCCAATATTTTTAACCGTGGTATGATGAAAATCAACACTTGCACCTTGACTACCTTGTGCACTGGTGATTGATATATCACCGATGCTAATTTTTTTGGCTTTTATCTCATCTTGTACATCATTTGCCCACGCCCCACTTCCCATCAGCACCATGATCCCTGTCATCGCAACTGCAAGTGCCGTCCGTCCAAATTTTTGTCCAAAGTCTGCGTTGTGGTTATTTGCTAGGGGGGGGGTTGTGGATTTTGCGGCGCTTGTGGTGTGTGATTTGGCATATTCGGCTACCGCCATAAAAGTGTTGGTTGCCTGATTAAAGATCACTTTATAAATGTGGTTCATGCTGATTTTCCTTGACAGTTCTCCCCCCCCATTCATACTGGTGGCGAGTGAGTGGCAATGTTAATAACCAGATCAATTGACAAAATTTATAACAAATTAGCTGCTTTGGCAATCGATCCGCTCGTTTAAATGTACATAAGGTTACATACAGATACTTAATTACAACTTATCTTTAAAATTGTACAAATATCATGCCATTATTGCACAATTGTGTCTTAATAATTAAATTATTTTTCATAAGTTAATTTTTAAAAAAATTTAGCCAAAAAAACCTTGTCAATTATCCAAAATTACAGTAAAATAGACTTTTTATATTTTTATGGAGTAAGAGCCATTAAAGCGTCAAACCGTTTAAACATCAATGAAGACATTCGCAGCAAAGAAGTCCGCTTAATAAAAGCCGACGGTGAACAAGCAGGCGTTGTCGATCTAAAAACCGCACTTGCCACCGCACGCGAGGCAAACCTTGACTTGGTTGAGATTGTCGCCGATGCAAAACCCCCTGTTTGCAAAGTGATGGATTACAAAAAATACCTCTACGAGCAAAAACAAAAAGCCAAAGAAGCCAAAAAAAACCAAAAACAGACACAGTTAAAAGAAATAAAACTGCGTCCGGGTACTGAAGAGGCGGATTATCAGGTAAAATTGCGTAAAATCATCGAGTTTTTACAAGAACAAGACAAAGTAAAAGTATCGATTCGTTTTCGCGGACGCGAGATGGCACATCAGCAGATTGGCCTACAACAGCTTGAACGTATCATCACAGACACCACAGAATACGGCAATGTTGAACAAGCCCCAAAACTGGAAGGACGTCAGATGGGTATGCTCCTAGGCCCTACCAAAAAAAAATAACTCTCCAAAACAAACAGGGTGGAATTTCCGCCCTTATTTTTTAATCTAATTTTTGATCTAAAGTTTTGACTCAATAGATCCGTTATTTTCATTTAAAAAATATATCAAAAACTTAAAATTAATTTATTTTACAAAATAATAAACTCAAATCATAATACAACCAATAAAGGTGCAGCCAATTTGTTTAAAAAACAAACCAAGCAAGAACTTTTATACATTAACTTTAACTTTTACACTTTTAACCACCAAAAAGGCAGTCCATTATGAACCAATCAAAATGTCCTTACAGTCATACCAACCTTACCATGAGTAACGGTGCTCCCGTTGCCGATAACCAAAACAGCCTAACCGCAGGCGTGCGTGGGCCGCTACTTGCTCAAGATTTGTGGCTGAACGAAAAATTAGCCGATTTTGTCCGTGAGGTGATTCCAGAGCGTCGCATGCACGCTAAGGGTTCAGGAGCGTTTGGCACTTTTACCGTAACCCACGACATCACCCAATACACCAAAGCCAAAATTTTTAGCCAAATTGGCAAAAAAACCGAAATGTTTGCCCGGTTTACCACAGTGGCAGGCGAGCGTGGAGCAGCGGACGCAGAGCGTGATATTCGTGGTTTTGCCCTAAAATTTTACACCGAAGAGGGCAACTGGGATATGGTGGGTAACAATACCCCCGTGTTCTTTTTGCGTGATCCGCGCAAATTTCCCGATTTAAACAAAGCGGTAAAACGTGATCCCCGCACAAATTTGCGTTCTGCCACCAACAACTGGGATTTTTGGACGCTATTGCCTGAGGCCTTTCACCAAGTTACCATCGTCATGAGTGAGCGTGGCATTCCAAAATCTTACCGCCACATGCACGGTTTTGGCTCGCACACTTACAGTTTTATCAATGCCAACAACGAACGTGTGTGGGTAAAATTCCACTTTCGCACCCAACAAGGCATACAAAATTTAACCGATAGCGAAGCACAAACCGTCATCGCATCAGACCGTGAAAGCAATCAGCGTGATTTGTTTGATGCCATCGAAAACGGTGATTTTCCAAAATGGACCATGTACATTCAGGTGATGAGTGAAGATGAGGCTCGTGAAGTGGATTTTAATCCGTTTGATTTAACCAAAGTTTGGAGCAAAAAACAATGGCCACTGATTGAAGTGGGTGAGTTTGAGCTTAATAAAAACCCAGAAAACTTCTTTTTAGATGTGGAACAATCGGCGTTTGCCCCCAGTAACCTTGTTCCGGGCATTTCGGTAAGCCCTGACAAAATGTTGCAAGCGCGCCTGTTTAACTATGCCGATGCCCAGCGTTACCGCCTTGGGGTGAACCGTAACCAAATTCCGGTAAACCGCCCACGTTGCCCCGTGTTTAGCAATCAGCGTGATGGGCAAGGGCGAGCCGATGACAATTACGGCGGGCGTCCCCACTACGAACCAAACAGTTTTGGACAATGGCAACAGCAGCCACAATACGCCGACCCTGCCCTAAAACTCTACGGCGATACAGCAGAGAATTTTAATTTTCGTGAAGATGACAGTGATTACTTTAGTCAACCAAAAGCCTTGTTTGAACTCATGAACGACACACAAAAACAAGCACTGTTTGACAACACAGCAGCCGCTATGGGCGATGCCCCCGATTTTATCAAATACCGTCATATTCGCAATTGCCTAAAATGCCACGAAGATTATGCCAAAGGCGTGGCAAAATCACTCGGTTTAACGGTAGAAAATGCTATTAAAGCATACGACACAGATCCTGCCAAAGGACTTGAGGGCTGTTTGGCTCCGTGATTGGCTTTTAAGAAGTTTTACCAATTAAATAAAAACCACGTTGTTTGGCGTGGTTTTTGTTTGGAGGTTTAACCAATATAAATATCATGGATAAATATCATGGATAAATATCACCAAGCATTAACAAAATTTATCCAATGTTACGCCTTTGTGTTATAATGATGACAAGTTTTATCAATTATCATAAAGGTTTAAACAATGTCTTTAGCACTAATTATTGATGATGAAGTAGATTTATGCCGTTTAATGCAAATGGCACTCAAAAAAATGCAAATTAACAGTATCATTGCCTATGACTTTGCCACTGCAAAAGATTATATTTTAAACCGCGAATTTGACTTTTGTCTGACCGATTTACGCCTACCAGATGGATCAGGGCTTGATATCGTCAAACTGATTAACGAACACAGTCCGCGCACGCCTGTGGCTGTCATTACCGCCCATGGCAGCACTGATTTGGGGATTGAGGCGTTAAAACTTGGCGCTTTTGATTTTGTCAATAAACCGTTAGAATTGCCAAGATTGCGCCTGTTGGTAGAAAACGCTCTAAAAGTCGCTCAAGACAAACTTCATGCCAAAACCGACACACCCGATCCTTTTGCAGGCAAACTTATCGGCCAATCTGCCACCATTACCACCTTAAAACAGACCATTCAAAAACTCGCTCGCAGCCAAGCTCCGGTATTTTTATGGGGGGAGTCAGGCAGCGGTAAAGAAGTGGTTGCCAAACTCATTCACGAACTTAGCCCACGCAAGTTGGCAAATTTTGTGGCGGTTAACTGTGGTGCAATTCCATCTGAACTGATGGAAAGTGAGTTTTTTGGACATAAAAAGGGCAGTTTTACCGGTGCTACCGCCGACAAAGAAGGCTTATTTCAACAAGCCAATGGAGGCACGCTGTTTTTAGATGAAGTGGCAGATTTGCCGCTTGCTATGCAAGTAAAACTGCTGCGTGCCATTCAAGAAAAAAAAATCCGTCCGATCGGCGGTATGCAAGAAATTGCCGTGGACATTCGCCTGCTTTCAGCCACTCATAAAAATTTGGCAAAACTTGTAGAACAAGGTGATTTTCGTCAAGATTTGTATTATCGCATCAATGTGATCGAGGTAAAATTGCCAAGTTTGAACGAACGCAAAAGCGACATTCCGCTGCTGGCCGGTCATTTTTTACAGCTGATTGCCAACGATTGGGGACTTGAACAACAAATTGAACTTACCAAATCTGCCAGTCAAGCGTTATTACAACATCATTATTTAGGCAATGTGCGTGAATTACGCAATATTTTAGAACGCGCCATTACCCTATCTGACGGCCATGTGATCGAAGTGCAACATCTAAATTTGCAGCGCGATAAGCAAACACCGAGCCATGTACAAAATACCGCCGCCAACACAATATATCCAACGACCAAATCAAATAACAATCATAACAATCATAACAATAATCGTGTAAACCATGCAACCGTACCAAATCCCATCAATCACATTCAAAACATAGCCACGCAACAACAAACCACCATACCACAAAACCAAGCACAAGATCATGGTTTATTTGGCAATTATACGCAAGGGATTTTTGGCAATCACAGCAATACATCGGTTAGCATTACCCCACCACGAACCGCCGAACGCATTATCCAAACCTTACCGCCAATTATCGGTAAAATCATGCCCTCAATCGCCACCAACAATGAACGGCGCTATTATGGCGAACACCCATTGTCAAAACATTACCCTGAAGGCACAGGATTTGACACCTTGCCAAAAGAAGGCTTAGAAGAATACCTAAACGATCAGGAACGGCGACTTATCATCACCGCCCTACAAAAAAGCGACTGGAATAAAACCAGTGCTGCCAAAAAACTCGGCATGAGTTTTCGTTCATTGCGCTATCGATTAAAAAAATTGGGTTTAGAAGATGAATAAACGCTTAAGCCAACCATGAAACGTTTGGCTTAAACTGGCTGTGCAAAACACTGTCCGTATCACCATACGCCACGCACTCGCCTTGTTTTAGTACAATCACCTGCTGACACAAGGCTTGCACCACAGCCAAATCATGACTAATAAAAATGTAACTTAAGTTAAATTCTTGTTGAATTTTTCTTAATAATTTTACCACGGCAATTTGGGTTTGGCTGTCTAATGCTGACGTTGGTTCATCTAAAATCAAAATTTTTGGCCTCATAACAAGCGATCTTGCCAAGGCAACACGTTGACGTTGACCACCTGACAACTCGTGCGGATAACGATGCACAAAATCAGTCGGTAAATTCACCGTTTGCAAGGCATCTGCCACCATGCGTTCTCGCGCCGGCTTATCAATTTTTTGTACCAACAACCCCTCTTCAATAATCTCACCCACAGTAAAACGCGGATTGATACTGGCATATGGATCTTGAAATACCATTTGGATCTGCGAACGATAGGGTTTAAATTGTTGATGGTTTAACGCCAAAATATCGATGGTTTTTGTGGCTATTGATAAATTAATTTTACCAAACAATTTGGTTTTATTTGACAATAATTTTAGCAAAGCCAATGATGTGGTGGTTTTACCAGATCCGCTTTCGCCAACGATACCAAGCGACTGCCCTTGTTTTAACTCAAAAGACAGATTTTTTACCGTATCGGTATAAGTTAACGCTTTGCCAAACAAATTTTTATCTTTTACAAAACCAATGGACAAATTTTGTACCGTCAACACGCTTGTTTGAGTGTTTGGATTAAATGGATTTGGACTGCCAAAATCCTGATAAATCAAGGCCTTGGTATAATCATGTTGTGGATTGGCAAAAATTTGTTGGGTTTTACCCTCATCAAGCACTCGCCCTTGGTGCATTACCAAAACCGTATCACTGTAATTTTTTACCAAGTTTAAATCATGACTGATCAAAATGATAGCCATATTGTACTGCTGTTTGAGTTTGTTTAACAACGCCAAAATCTCATGACGCAAACTCATATCAAGGGCTGTGGTGGGTTCATCAGCAATTAAAATTTGTGGCCGCTGTGCCAATGCCATCGCAATCATCACCCGCTGGCGTTCACCGCCTGACAATTCATGCGGATAAGCCAACAACCGTCCACTGGGGTTACGAATATTCACCTGCTCTAATAACCGGATCGCTTGGTTTTTTAACTCATTTTTTGGCGTATCAGCAAGCAACAAACTTTCAAACAATTGTTTGCCAATATGATGCAACGGATTGAGTGCGGTCATCGGTTCTTGAAAAATCATACCAATTTTTTTGCCACGCAATTTTTGAAAAAACGTTTTGTTTTTAGACAAGCGTTCAAATTGTTCGGTAAAATTTTGTTGTGTTTGTGGATCGGTTATGCTAATTTTGCCAAAAACACTTAGGCTATTTGGCAAAAGTCCAAGCAAAGCAAGACTGGACAGTGATTTTCCTGAACCACTTTCACCAACAATCGCAAGCGTTTCACCCAAGTTTAATTGGTAAGTTAACCCATCAACCAAGGTTTGCCTGGTAGATTTTATGGTCAGATTTTCGATGCTTAATAGGTTGTTTGTTTTTTGTAAGTTGTTTGTGTTTTGCATGATTTTTTCCAAGGCGAGCTTGCGGTTTGTTTTTTTGATAAAAATACAATGAGTTGTCAACACATGCTAACTTTGCCGTGTATCAAACGCATCTCTTAATGCCTCGCCAATAAAAATCAGCAGTGATAAAATGATTGTCAAGCTAAAAAATGCCGAAAGAGCCAACCACGGCGCATCAAGGTTATTTTTAGCTTGATTCATAAGCTCTCCCAAAGACGGCGATCCTGCTGGTAGCCCATAACCCAAAAAATCAAGGGCGGTTAAACTTACCACATTTGCTGTTAAAATAAATGGCAATTGCGAAAGACTGCTTGCCAAAGCGTTAGGCAAAATATGGCGAAACATGATATTGCGATCACTTACCCCCATAGCCTTGGCCGAACGCACATAATCAAAATTACGCGCCTTTAAAAATTCTGCACGCACAAGCCCAACAAGCCCCAGCCAACCAAACAACAACATCATAAAAAACAGCACCATCACACTGGGACTAAACAAACTTACCAAAATAATAATCATAAAAAGCTGTGGCATACCGCTCCACACTTCCATCAATCGCTGGCCGATAAGGTCAATTTTTCCGCCGTAATAACCTTGCACCGCCCCAACCAAAATACCAATCACAGATCCTACCAACGTAAGTGCCAACCCAAACAAAAGCGACACGCGAAGTCCATACAAAATCCGAGCCAACACATCACGCCCATGATCGTCCGTACCAAGCCAGTTAGTAGCATTTGGTGGTGCAGGATATTCCGTGCGATCCAAACTTGGTGTTTGATCGGCAAACTCAATCGGTGGCATAAGCATATAGCCGTTTTGCTTGATTAATTGTTGCACAATGGGGTCTTTATACTCGGCTTCGGTTTCAAACACCCCGCCAAATGTCGTCTCAGGATAGGTTTTTAGCACAGGAACATAAAAGCTGTTGTTATATTTAACCAACAATGGTTTGTCATTGGCAATAAAATTTGCCCCCAAACACAACACAAAAACAATCATAAATAAAATAAACGCACAAAAGCCTATTTTGTTATTTTTAAAACGGCGAAACTGGGCTTTACGAATGGCAGATAGCTTCATAACCAACCTCATCATACCAAATAATTAAGCAATGCTAAATTCATACAACAGTATCCTTTCATAATCTAACGACTTTCAAAATCAATGCGCGGATCAACAAACTGATAGCTAATATCACTCATTAATTGCAATATCAATCCAACAAGCGTAAATATAAACAACGTGCCAAAAATAACTGGATAATCACGCTGCTGTGTTGCCTCAAAACCCAAGCGTCCAAGCCCATCTAGGTTAAAAATAATCTCTATCAAAAAATTACCGGTAAAAAATATCCCCACCACTGCAGACGGAATGCCTGCAATAATAATCAGCATTGCATTTTTAAACACATGACCGTAGAGTACTTTTTTTTCAGGCAAACCTTTGGCTCGTGCAGTTAAAACATACTGTTTGCTCAACTCTTCCATAAAGCTAAATTTGGTTAAATACGCAAGCCCTGCAAATCCACCAATACTGCTTGCAATTAAGGGCAATGCCAAATGCCAAAAATAATCTTTCACTTTAGCCGTCATAGACAATTCAGCAAAATTTTCCGACACCAATCCTTGCAACGGAAATATTTGCCAATAACTACCGCCTGCCAACAATACCAACAACAAAATTGCCAAAATAAACACAGGCACAGCATAACCCACCGCCAACAAAAAAGCCGTGCTTTTATCAAAAAAAGAATTGTGATAAACCGCCTTATAAATACCAAGCGGAATGGCAATGATATAAATCAGCAAGGTACTCCAAAGTCCAAGCGAAATGGAAACAGGCATTTTTTCCACAATTAACGTGGTAACTTTTTTGCCTTTAAAAAACGACTCACCAAAATCAAGCGTGGCATAATTTTTTAGCATAAGCCAAAACCGTTCAGGGGCGGATTTGTCAAAACCGTATTGTTTTTTAATCGCTTCCACCATATCCGGTGATAAACCGCGACTGCCTTGATAATTTTGGGTAATCACTTGCGTGTCTATTTTGCTTTGCTTTTGTTCGTGTTCGATTTGGGCAATTTTCTGCTCCACAGGCCCACCGGGAGCGGATTGAATAAGGGCAAAATTGGTTAATAATATCAATAACAAAGTCGGAATAATCAATAAAATTCGCTTTAAAATATATTTAGCCATGCTAATCTTCCATTGAGTTTTGATTAAAAATTATTTTTTTAATTCCCTTAATGTTGCAAAAATGGTGAGCGATTGAGTGCTTGTAAGAATACATGACCGCATCATAAGTAAAATTTTCAGCACACTTTGGACAAGCGGACAAAACATTATCAGTTAAAGTGTCAGTCATAAGCAACCATCAAAGCAAATAATCCGTCATTATAGCACATTTGGCAACATAATTTGGCAAATACAATTTAGCAACAGTGCGTTTGGTATAAATTTGGTGCAAATTTGCCACAAAACCTATCACAATTGTTAACAGTTTGCCATTTGGTTTTGCCGTTTTGTTGTGCAACAATAAGGGCAAAAATAGAAAAATAAAAGACACACAATAAGGAGGCAAAATGACGCTATTTTTAGAACCGTGGCATTGGTTAGCGCTAGGCATTGTTTTGATGAGCGCCGAAATTCTGCTGCCGAGTTTTTTTCTGTTGTGGCTGGGCGTGGCGAGCATTTTGACCGCTGTCATTTTTTACTTGATGCCTGCCACTTTTGATGGCTATTTGTCGCTGGTGGTGTTGTGGCTGATTTTATCCGCCGCTTTGTGCGCGCTGTGGTTTGTGTTTATCAATCCCAAAATCAAAACGCGCACCAAATCGGGGCTTGGCGCGGGCGTTATTATTGGTGATGTTGGTATGATTGTCGTGCCGCCAACACCTGATGCAGCGGGGCTTGTGCGCTTTAGCACCCCTAAAGCAGGCGCTACCGAATGGGCGTGCCGCGCGCAAAACGAACTTTTGACCATGGGCGACAGAGTGTTGGTTAGCAATATTTTAGGCAATGAATTATTGGTTACAAAACTTTAGTTACGCTTTAATTAAACTTTAATTACATTTTAGTTACACTGTTATTACAAAACAACAACATCAGTTTACTTAGGAGCAACCATGGGACTTAGTTTATCAATCATTTTAATCGTTTTTGCCCTTATCATCTTAATGAAAGGCGTGCGCCTTGTGCCGCAAGGCAGCAAATGGATTGTGCAAAGGCTGGGCAAATATCACACCACGCTAGAACCCGGTCTTAGCTTGATTATTCCATTTGTGGATTCCGTCGCTTACAAAATTACAACAAAAGACATCGTGCTGGATATCCCGAGTCAAGAAGTCATCACGCGCGATAACGTCGTTATCATCGCTAACGCTGTCGCTTACATCAACATTGTGCAGCCTGAAAAGGCGGTTTATGGCATTGAAAATTATGAGCAAGGCATTCGCACGCTGGTGCAAACTTCTTTGCGTTCCATTGTGGGCGAGATGGATTTGGACAACGCGCTGTCTAGCCGCGACCAAATCAAAGCGCAGCTCAAACAAGCCATTAGCGCCGAGATTGCCGATTGGGGCATTACGCTCAAAACCGTTGAAATTCAAGACATCAAGCCCTCGCCCACCATGCAACTGGCGATGGAAGAACAAGCCGCCGCCGAGCGCCAGCGCCGCGCCATTGTTACGCGCGCCGATGGGCAAAAACAGGCCGCGATTTTGGAAGCCGATGGGCGACTGGAAGCCTCGCGCCGCGATGCTAGAGCACAAGTGGTACTGGCACGCGGTTCGGAAGCCTCGATTCGCCTAATCAGCCAAGCCCTAGATGGCAAAGAAATGCCCGCGGTATATTTGCTTGGCGAACAATACATCAAAGCGATGAACGATTTGGCAAGCTCTAATAATTCCAAAATGGTGGTATTGCCCGCGGATATTTTAAGCACCATTAAGGGATTAGCAGGAGATAAATTTAAAGTTTAATTTATAAACACATTGACGTGGTAAATTTTTACTTTTAAAAAACAACTCACCGCTAATATTCCATTGAGTTTTGATTAAAAATTATTTTTTAATTTTCTTAATGCTGCAAAAATGGTGAGCGGTTGGTTGTCGCTGATGTTGGTTTTTTGTTGCACCGCCAAACTTAAGTCATCAGATGGGTTAAGTGCTTGCAAGAATACATTAATTTGGCGTTCATTTGCTAAAGTTGTGGGTAAAGTTGGCTTGTTGATTTTTTGTAGTTGTGCATAATTTTTCAGGGCTTGCTTGATATTGTTATCATTTGGTAAAATAAAGTTGGCAAATTCAAGATTTTGTAGCGTATATTCGTGCGCAGGATAAAATAACGTGTCTGTCGCTAACGCATTAAAGCGCTGAAAACTGGCAAACAACTGTTCAATCGTGCCTGTAAACACACGCCCACAGCCTGCTGCAAACAATGTATCACCACAAAAAACATGTATTTTATTACCAACTTGCTTATTACCAACTTGCAATAAAAAACTCAAATGGCTGTCGGTATGCCCAAAGGTTTGCCAAACTTTTACCGCATATTCCCAAGCGGTTATCGGAATATTTTCATCAATCAAGGTTAAATTTTTTTGAGCAATTTTATCCGTTAGTCCATGATTTTTATGAGCAAAAATCTGCACATCAGGGTTTTGTTTTACCAATTGCAACACACCACCAGTATGATCATGATGGTGATGCGTTATCCAAATTGCTTGTAGTTTTATTTGATTTTGTTGTAAAAAATTCTGCACAACGGTTGCATCACCTGTATCAATAGCAATCGCTTCTTGCTTATCGCGATTAATCAACAACCAAATATAATTCGTATCAAAAGCAGCGATCGGTGTGATATCCAGCATAATATTCCTTAACATTTGTCGGCAAAATTATCGTACGAAACACTTATTTTAACACGTTCAATCATGAAAACAAAATCTATCGGTCTATCTTGTCATAACCATCTTGTAAAAAACTTGCCACAAAATGACTTTTTGGGCTATTTTTTAAGGTTTTATAATCACCAACCTGCTCAATTTGTCCGTGATTCATCACCACAATTTCATCGGCAAGTTCTACCGCTTCTTCTTGATCGTGCGTAACCAGTATGCTCGTTACGCCAAGTTTTTGATGCATGGATTTTAACCACGCTCTAAGCTCTTTGCGCACCTTGGCATCCAAAGCGCCAAAAGGCTCATCAAGCAATAACAGTTTTGGTTCTATCGCCAAAGATCGAGCCAAGGCAATGCGTTGGCGTTGTCCACCTGAAAGTTGGTGCGGATATTTTTTTATCATATGAGCCAATTGCACAAGCTCCAGCAAGTGATTGACCTTTTTGTCAATTTCATCTTTGTTTGGACGTTTATGTTTTGGCATAACACGAAGACCAAACGCCACATTATCAAACACGTTCATATGCCGAAACAAAGCGTAATGCTGAAACATAAAACCGATATGACGCTTTTGCACAGGCGTGTCGGTTACATCTACACCATCAAACAAAACCCGCCCAGTATCAGCACATTCAAGCCCTGCAACAATGCGCAATAACGTGGTTTTGCCACACCCTGACGGCCCAAGCAGTGCGGTTAACTTTCCTGTCGCAACGGTTAAATTAAGAGGCTGTAAGGCGGTAAAATTGCCAAATCGTTTGGTAACATCACGAATTTCAATACTCATCTAATAACCCCATCTAACCCATTCATTTAATTAAATATTTTTAAAATTATTATTTAATAAAAATAAATTTTTTACATTGCCAATTGCTTTTTACGCTGTTGATAACTTAAAAATTGTTGTAACAACAAGGTGATTAACGCAAGCGATGCCAATAAACTTGACAACGCAAAAGCTGCGGTAAAATTGTATTCGTTATAAGCAATTTCTACAAGCAAAGGCATGGTATTCGTCTGTCCGCGGATATGCCCTGACACCACTGACACCGCCCCAAATTCACCCATCGCACGAGCATTGGTTAAAATCATACCATAAAGCAATGCCCATTTAATATTAGGTAAAGTTATCCGATAAAACATCTGCCAACCACTTGCTCCAAGTGTCAAAGCCGCCTGCTCTTCACTTGCTCCTTGCGATTGCATAAGAGGCATAATCTCACGAACCACAAAAGGAAAAGTTACAAACATCGTGGCAATCACTATCCCCGGAAGGGCAAAAATCACCTGAACACCAAAATATTGAAGCCAACCACCAAGCCACGAATTTTGCCCAAGCAATACCACAAACATCAGCCCTGCAACCACAGGCGACACCGAAAAGGGAATGTCAAGCAACGTTGTTACAATCTGCTTGCCTTTAAATTCAAACCGAGTCAAAAGCCATGCCACAGCAACACCAATCACAGCATTAATTGGCACAACAATAAATGCAGTAATCAGCGTAAGTTTAATAGCATGCAAAGCCTCGCTTTCTGTTAAAGACGCAAGATATAACTGCCAACCTGATTTTAACGCTTCATAAAACACTGCAAGCAAAGGAATGACAAGCATAACAAACATAAAACCAACCGCCACAACAATCAGCACATAACGCACCCACGTCGGTTCTTTTGTTGCCACCTGTGTCTGATAGTGATAACCATGCCCACCAATCACAACACCCCTCCCATGCGTTTGGTAAATAACCATTGCAATGCATTAATCACAAATAAAATAATAAATGAAATCAATAACATAAATAAAGCCACTGCCGATGCACCCGCCACATCATAGCTGTCTAATTTGCCAATGATGATAAGCGGTAAAATTTCAGATTTCATTGGCAGGTTGCCTGCAATAAAAATCACCGAGCCATATTCACCCATCGCCCGCGCAAACATCATGCCACCACCCATAAGTAAAGATGGATACAGCTCTGGCAGCACCACTTTACCAAAAGTCGTCAAGCGATTTGCTCCCAAAACCGCACTGGCTTCCTCGTACTCCACTGACATTTCGGCTAAGACAGGTTGCACCGATCGGATAACAAACGGCAAACTTACCACAATTAACGCAAGCCAAATCCCAATCGGCGTAAATGCAATGCGAACACCAAACAGCATAAACCATTGCCCTATCAAACCATTTGGAGCATACAAAGTAGCCAACGAAATTCCCATTACCGCAGTTGGCAAAGCAAAAGGCAAATCCACCAAGGCATTTACAAGCGATCTTCCCCAAAACTCATAGCGTACCAACACCCACGCAATCAAAGTACCAAATACCAAATTGGTTACCGTTGCCAACAGTGATGTTTTTAAGGTCAAATAAATGGCGTGTTTTACGCGTGCTTCATTAATCACCTGCCAAAACCCAGTCATACCCAAATCACTTGCGGTAAACACAAGTGCCACAAAAGGTAAAAACACCAAAAGCGACAACGCAAACACACTGATGCCAAGGCTTAGATTAAAAAAGGGCATAATATGGCGTTTTGTATTTTTGGATAAACTTAGCAAAGAATTGACGGTTGCCATGCAATAATCCTTGTGATACAACAATGTTACAATAAAAAATAAATTTTCAGTATTGTAACCCATTTTTTAATATGCTAAAAAATAGTTTTATATCCTATACTTATTCACCCTAAGAATATACCCAAAACCAAAAACCAAAACCCCCATCACTCAAACAGCAACAGGGGTTTAAATAGGAAGCTGACGATTACCTACTCTCACATGGGAAAACCACACTACCATCGGCGTATTGTTGTTTCACTTCTGAGTTCGAGAAGGGATCAGGTGGTACCAACAAGCTATAATCGTCAGCAAAAAGGGTATAGAGAAATGAAGCTAAGTTAAGTTTTTTAGTTAACTTAGGTTCTGTCTTTATCTTTGTAAAAAGAACCAACCAATCAAGGTTTTCAATCAAGGTTTTGGTATTTAATCGTTAACCCATAAACACACTTAAGCGTTGTATGGTCAAGCCAAACGAGCAATTAGTATTGGTTAGCTACATGTATCACTACACTTCCACACCCAACCTATCAACGTCGTAGTCTACAACGGCTCTTTGGGGAAATCTTATCTTAAGGTGGGCTTCCCGCTTAGATGCTTTCAGCGGTTATCCCATCCGAACATAGCTACTCGGCAATGCCACTGGCGTGACAACCGAAACACCAGAGGTTCGTCCACTCTGGTCCTCTCGTACTAGGAGCAGATCCTCTCAAATTTCCAACGCCCACGGTAGATAGGGACCGAACTGTCTCACGACGTTCTAAACCCAGCTCGCGTACCTCTTTAAATGGCGAACAGCCATACCCTTGGGACCTGCTTCAGCCCCAGGATGAGATGAGCCGACATCGAGGTGCCAAACACCGCCGTCGATATGAACTCTTGGGCGGTATCAGCCTGTTATCCCCAGAGTACCTTTTATCCGTTGAGCGATGGCCCTTCCATACAGAACCACCGGATCACTAAGACCTACTTTCGTACCTGCTCGACTTGTGGGTCTCGCAGTTAAGCGCGCTTTTGCCTTTATACTCTTTGGACGATTTCCGACCGTCCTGAGCGCACCTTCGTACTCCTCCGTTACTCTTTAGGAGGAGACCGCCCCAGTCAAACTACCCACCATACATTGTCCTTGAATTTGTTAATTCTAAGTTAGAACCCCAACATAACCAGGGTGGTATTTCAAGGTTGGCTCCACAAATACTGGCGTATCTGCTTCAAAGCCTCCCACCTATCCTACACAAGTTAGGTCAAAGTTCAATGTAAAGCTGTAGTAAAGGTTCACGGGGTCTTTCCGTCTAGCCGCGGGTACACAGCATCTTCACTGCGATTTCGATTTCACTGAGTCTCTGCTGGAGACAGCGCCGCCATCATTATGCCATTCGTGCAGGTCGGAACTTACCCGACAAGGAATTTCGCTACCTTAGGACCGTTATAGTTACGGCCGCCGTTTACTGGGGCTTCGATCAATAGCTTCGCTTGCGCTAACCACATCAATTAACCTTCCAGCACCGGGCAGGCATCACACCCTATACGTCCACTTTCGTGTTTGCAGAGTGCTGTGTTTTTAATAAACAGTTGCAGCGGCCTGGTATCTGCGACTGCCAACAGCTCAAAGAGCAAGTCTTATCACCATCAGCAGCGTACCTTCTCCCGAAGTTACGGTACCATTTTGCCTAGTTCCTTCAGCAGAGTTCTCTCAAGCGCCTTAGTATTCTCTACCTGACCACCTGTGTCGGTTTCGGGTACGATTTGTTTATGATTGTGCTTAGAAGCTTTTCCTGGAAGCAGGGTATTTGCCACTTCGCCAATAAATTGGCTTGCTGTCAGCTCTCAGTAATAGCCAAGCGGATTTGCCTACTTAGCCTACCTACAACCTTTCACCTGGACAACCAACGCCAGGCTGACATAACCTTCTCCGTCCCTCCATCGCATCATAAACAAGTATTGGAATATTAACCAATTTCCCATCGACTACGCCTTTCGGCCTCGCCTTAGGGGTCGACTCACCCAGCCCCGATTAACGTTGGACTGGAACCCTTGGTCTTTTGGCGAACGGGCTTTTCACCCGTTTTGTCGTTACTCACGTCAGCATTCGCTCTTGTGATACCTCCAGCATGCTTTACAACACACCTTCACAGACTTACACAACGCTCCCCTACCACTTAATTGAAACAATTAAATCCGCAGCTTCGGCTCCTAGTTTGAGCCCCGTTACATCTTCCGCGCAGGCCGACTCGACTAGTGAGCTATTACGCTTTCTTTAAAGGGTGGCTGCTTCTAAGCCAACCTCCTAGCTGTCTGTGCCTTCCCACATCGTTTCCCACTTAACTAGGAATTTGGGGCCTTAGCTGGCGGTCTGGGTTGTTTCCCTCTTGACAACGGACGTTAGCACCCGCTGTCTGTCTCCCGGATAGTACTCATCGGTATTCGGAGTTTGCATCGGTTTGGTAAGTCGGTGTGACCCCCTAGCCGAAACAGTGCTCTACCCCCAATGGTATTCGTCCGAGGCGCTACCTAAATAGCTTTCGGGGAGAACCAGCTATCACCGAGTTTGATTAGCCTTTCACCCCTATCCACAAGTCATCCCCTGGCTTTTCAACGACAGTGGGTTCGGTCCTCCGATGCCTGTTACGGCATTTTCAACCTGCTCATGGATAGATCACTCGGTTTCGGGTCTATACCCTGCAACTAGACGCCCTATTAAGACTCGGTTTCCCTACGGCTCCCCTAAACGGTTAACCTTGCTACAGAATATAAGTCGCTGACCCATTATACAAAAGGTACGCCGTCACCCAACAAGTGGGCTCCGACTGCTTGTATGCACACGGTTTCAGGTTCTATTTCACTCCCCTCACAGGGGTTCTTTTCGCCTTTCCCTCACGGTACTGGTTCACTATCGGTCAGTCAGGAGTATTTAGCCTTGGAGGATGGTCCCCCCATCTTCATACAGGATTTCACGTGTCCCGCACTACTTAATATGCTTTTTTAAATGTTTAAAATACAGGACTATCACCTTCTACGGTCAACCTTTCCAAGTTGTTCTTCTACATTTAAATCAGTCGGCTCCTCCCCGTTCGCTCGCCGCTACTAAGGGAATCTCTATTGATGTCTTTTCCTCGGGGTACTGAGATGTTTCACTTCTCCCGGTTTGCCTCGTAATAAATTACGATACCTATCTTATGATAAGTGGGTTTCCCCATTCAGATATCGCCGGATCACAGGATATTGCCACCTCCCCGACGCTTTTCGCAGGCTGTCACGTCTTTCATCGCCTCTGACTGCCAAGGCATCCACCATGTGCACTTAATTACTTGACCATACAACCTTAAGCATGCTTTGTGTCATATTTAATGACATACTTCATGTATGAGCTGTATCGGTAATTGTAACGATTTTAATACCTGGTTTACGCTTGATTTTTACCATCACGGTGTTTTGTGATGGTATTTCAGTTCTCTTTACTTTATACCACCATACAGTTTTGTCAACAGATTGTGCTGTCAACAGATTGTGTGGTGGTAAAGGTTAATTATTTGTTGGAATTAAATAATTAACCCAGACTCATTTCTCTATGTTGTTATTGAATTGTCTGTCACTTCATCAGGGACAGTTCTATTATACTTAATAGAATAAAGCAATCAGTAAATCAGCAATCGTTTGTTTGTTGTACTTGTTTGTTTGCTATAATTACTTTTTCTATTAATATAAGTTTACTTGTTAGTTAATAAACTGGTGGAGTTAAGGAGAGTCGAACTCCTGACCTCCTGCGTGCAAGGCAGGCGCTCTACCAACTGAGCTATAACCCCGCTATTAAAAGCTGGTGGGTCTAATAAGACTTGAACTTATGACCCCTGCCTTATCAAGGCAGTGCTCTAACCAACTGAGCTATAGACCCTAAAAGCTGTTAAAAAGGCAATGCTTTTGGCTTTTTAACTTTATTAGCTGCTTACTCAATAAAAAACAACTTGCTGTAGATTCTCTACTACCACTGTTTTAAGGAGGTGATCCAGCCACAGGTTCCCCTACGGCTACCTTGTTACGACTTCACCCCAGTCATCGACCACACCGTGGTAATCGCCCTCTTGCGTTAGGCTAACTACTTCTGGTGCAATCAACTCCCATGGTGTGACGGGCGGTGTGTACAAGGCCCGGGAACGTATTCACCGCGGCTTTCTGATCCGCGATTACTAGCGATTCCGACTTCATGGAGTCGAGTTGCAGACTCCAATCCGGACTACGATAGGCTTTTTGAGATTGGCATCACATCGCTGTGTAGCAACCCTCTGTACCTACCATTGTAGCACGTGTGTAGCCCTGGTCGTAAGGGCCATGATGACTTGACGTCGTCCCCACCTTCCTCCAGTTTGTCACTGGCAGTATCCTTAAAGTTCCCGGCATGACCCGCTGGCAAGTAAGGAAAAGGGTTGCGCTCGTTGCGGGACTTAACCCAACATCTCACGACACGAGCTGACGACAGCCATGCAGCACCTGTATTCTAATTCCCGAAGGCACTCTCGCATCTCTGCAAGATTCTAGATATGTCAAGACCAGGTAAGGTTCTTCGCGTTGCATCGAATTAAACCACATGCTCCACCGCTTGTGCGGGCCCCCGTCAATTCATTTGAGTTTTAACCTTGCGGCCGTACTCCCCAGGCGGTCTACTTATCGCGTTAACTGCGCCACTAAGTGTTCAAGACACCCAACGGCTAGTAGACATCGTTTACGGCGTGGACTACCAGGGTATCTAATCCTGTTTGCTACCCACGCTTTCGAACCTCAGTGTCAGTATGGTGCCAGGGGGCTGCCTTCGCCATCGGTATTCCTCCAGATCTCTACGCATTTCACCGCTACACCTGGAATTCTACCCCCCTCTCATCTACTCTAGCCAACCAGTATCACATGCAGTTCCTAGGTTAAGCCCAGGGATTTCACATGTGACTTAATTAGCCACCTACGCTCGCTTTACGCCCAGTAATTCCGATTAACGCTCGCACCCTCTGTATTACCGCGGCTGCTGGCACAGAGTTAGCCGGTGCTTATTCTGTGGGTAACGTCAAGATTATCAGGTATTAATTGATAATTGTTCCTCCCCACTTAAAGTGCTTTACAACCAAAAGGCCTTCTTCACACACGCGGCATGGCTGGATCAGGGTTTCCCCCATTGTCCAATATTCCCCACTGCTGCCTCCCGTAGGAGTCTGGGCCGTGTCTCAGTCCCAGTGTGGCTGATCATCCTCTCAGACCAGCTACAGATCGTCGCCTTGGTAGGCTTTTACCCCACCAACTAGCTAATCTGGTTTAGGCTCATCTCATAACGACAGCTTGCGCCATCTTTCTCCCGTAGGACGTATGCGGTATTAATTTGGGTTTCCCCAAGCTATCCCCCATTATGAGGCAGATTCCTAAATGTTACTCACCCGTTCGCCACTAATCTTATCCAGCAAGCTGGATAATCATCGTTCGACTTGCATGTGTTAAGCCTGCCGCCAGCGTTCAATCTGAGCCATGATCAAACTCTTCAGTTTAATCTTTTATTTAGAGTTGATTTTTGCATAATATTTTATTATTATGTTATTAGTCAAACTCAGGCTCTTTTTATACTGTTTGCTCAAATAAACTTACGAAAGTTTTCTTCTGTACAAAAGAATATAAAAAGTTTTTTGTTTTATATATTTATTTGTGCCAGTAGAAAATCTACACAAGTTGTTTTTTATTTTAATTTGTTATTTAGTTTTGTTCTTAACATCGTCTGTTAAGAGTTGCATATTTTATCAGCTTTATTTTTATTGTCAAGCTGTTTTTTATTTTTTATGCTTTTTTTAATTAAAAACTTTTGATTAAAAAAACTTTTGATTAAAAAACTTTTGATTAAAAAACTTTTGATTAAAAAAACTTTTAATTAAGATTAAGTAAGTTGTTTTAATTAAGTTGTTTTTATTTAAAAAAATTATTTGTTTAAGCTTTGTTGCTTAACTTAACTTTGTTGCTTAAGTTAATAAGAATAAGATAAGCTTTGTTGCTTAAGTGGGTGCGTATTATATAGAAGTTTTTGGATAGGTCAAGGGGTTTTTTGGGGTTTTTGGGGTTTTTTGTGTAAGTGTTTGTTTTTTAGGGGGATTTATTTTCAAATTTTTTGTTTCTTTTGCTTTTTTGAGTTTTATTGGCTTTTAATGGTTTATAAGCGTATAATAAAAGTAGTTTTGCCAGCAAGTCATTTTGTTACACTAAATTGACTAAATGATGCGTTAGCTTATTTTTCATGGGGGCTTATATGTCAAGTTCGGATTATAAAATTCCCGTACATCAGATAGATGCGACCAAAAAACGTGTGCATCCGCGCTTTGTAACTGGATTTTATCAAAATATTCGTTTGGTAAGTATGTATTTTTTATTGGCGTTGTTTTTGGCATTGCCATGGCTACGCTACGATGGGCATCAGGCAATTTGGTTTGATTTTACAGGGCAACGCATTTATATTTTTGGAATGACATTTTTGCCTCAAGATATGTTCTTTTTTGCGTTTTTCTTTATCATTGCTGCGTTTTTATTGTTTTTTATAACCGTGTATGCAGGACGGGTGTGGTGTGGTTATGCGTGCCCACAAACAATTTGGACTCATATGTTTCAATATACCGAAAAACTTGTGATCGGCGATCGTAACAAACAATTTAAACTGGATAAAGCACCTTTAAATACTGAAAAAATTATCAAACGCAGTATTGTGTATGTGATTTGGGCATTAATGTCAATCATAACAGCGTTAACATTTACCAGTTATGCAGTTGGCACAGATTATTTATATGGCGATTTTTTAAATTGGTCAACGTTAACTTGGGTTTCTTTGTTTATTTTCGCCGTTTCAACTTTTATTAACGCAGGGTATATGCGTGAACATATGTGTACTCATATTTGTCCATATGGCCGCTTCCAAAGCGTTATGTTTGACAAAGATACCTTGATTGTCTCATACGATTACAAACGCGGTGAACCACGCGGTGCAAGAAAAAAAGGCAAAGAAAATCCTGATTTAGGGGATTGTGTCAATTGTTTTATGTGTGTGCAAGTCTGTCCAACTGGGATTGATATTCGCGATGGCTTACAAGTAGAGTGCATTCAATGTGCAGCGTGTATTGATGCATGCAACGAAATTATGGATAAAGTAAATTTGCCACGCGGTTTGATTCGATATTCTACCGAAAGACAATTAGAAGAAAATCAAACAAGCAAATTACTGCGTCCACGTTTATTTGCTTATATGTTTGTGCTGATTGTGTTGTTTGGTGGGTCGATTTATACCTTATGGGGACGCGTGCCACTACAGCTGGATATTCGGCGCGATCGTGGTCAATTGTCATCTATAACCGCTCAAGGCATGGTGGAAAATACCTATATTGTCAAAATTACCAACAAAACCCAACATTCGCATGAATATGCAATTAGCCTTATACCACAAAAAGGTTTAACACTGGACAGTCGTTTTAAAACCATTCCGCTAGAAGCAGGTGAAAGTTACGACATGCCTGTGAGTGTTATTGGCGATCCAAATGTTATCACACAAAACAAAACCCCAATTCAGTTGCAGGTTATTAGCGTTGATGACAATGGTCAATATAAAGCCACAAAAGAAAATGTGTTTATTAAGGCTAAATAAAAGCCTTTTAAACCTTACCAAAAATAAACTGGTACTTATTGGTATCAGTTTAACATTTTTTGCTATAATAACTAATAACCTTTTGTTTTTTAACTTTTTGTTTTTTAAGATTGAGCCACGATGATGAACAAAACCACAACTAAAAATGCCACACAGCCCATTTCAAAACTTTGGTATAAAAATTACATGGTTTGGATTTTTGTGATTGGTTTGCCTGTGTTTGTGGTGATTGCTTGTATCTTTTTTATCATTTATTCGGTGCAAATCAAGGACAGCGTGGTGCGTGATGACTGGTATATGGACGGAAAAACTTTGTACGCCGACGTGTCTAAAGACAAACTTGCCCATGATTTGGGCTTAAATGGCGTGATGGATATTCAACAAAATCATGTTAATTTTCAACTACATGCACCAACACAAGACTTTCATATCCCTGATGAGTTAAAAATAGAAATTTCTCACGCAACCCAAGTGCAAAAAGATCGCGATCTTACTTTAAAACACTTAGCAAATGGCAAGTTTAGCGGAATGGTGGATTTTGATCCCGATGCAGGAAAATATTACATTATCGTGCATAACCCTGAAAATTCATGGCGATTGCGCAGCACGCACATTTTGCCAACTGATAAAAAAATTGACTTTAAGCCATTGACATCGTTTGACAACCCATAAATCAAAACCAAAAAAGGAATAACCATGTCCAATTTTGACCAAAACCAAATTAACAATCACCAAATTAACAGCCGCTTATGGAGCAATGTGGTAAAAAACCTAAATCCATACACACCCGGCGAACAGCCCAAACACGCCGATCTGTGCAAACTCAACACCAATGAAAATCCCTTTGCACCATCACCAAAAGTCGTCGAAGCAATTACCCAAGCTCTTAGCAACCAAGCCAATGATTTACGCTTATACCCAGCTCCTGAATCTGACGCATTGCGAGAAACTTTGGCCGATGTTTACCAGTTAGACAAAAACCAAATTTTTGTTGGCAATGGTTCTGATGAAGTATTGGCACATATTTTTGCGTGTTTTTTTGTCAAAAATCTGCCTATTTTGACGCCTGATATCGGTTATAGTTTTTATCCTGTATACGCCAATACGTTTGGGGTAAATTTACAAAAAATTGCGTTAAAACAAGACTTTAGCCTTGATATCAACGATTATAATCAACCAAACAGTGGCATTATTTTTGCCAATCCAAATGCCCCAACGGGAATTTTATTAAGTTTAGAAAAAATTAAACAGTTATTAAAAAATAATCAAAATAGCGTGGTGGTTGTAGATGAAGCCTACATTGATTTTGCCGAAAATCCAAGCTCAGCAATAGGTTTAATACATGAATTTGACAATTTAATCGTTAGCCAAACTTTTTCAAAATCGCGTTCATTGGCGGGGCTTCGAGTTGGCATGGCGTTTGCTAATCCTTCGCTCATTGAAGCGTTAAACCGTTACAAAAATAGTTTTAACAGTTATCCGCTTGATCGTTTGGCACAAGTCGGCGCAACAGCAAGCCTACAAGACCATGCTTATTTTCAAGATTGTTGCAAGCAGGTGATTGCACTGCGTCAAGACTTGGTAAAAAATCTGATGATGCTTGGTTTTCATGTATTGCCATCACAGGCTAATTTTGTGTTTGCCAAACCGCCAAGCTACTGCGGTGAAACCAAACAATTGTTTGAAAGATTACGCAACCAAGGCGTGATTACGCGTCATTTTGATTCAGCAAAAATCACAGATTATTTGCGCATTACCGTTGGCACACAAGCACAAAATCAACGTTTAATCAATGCACTACAAGAAATTCTTAACAACCCTTAATTCATGAACATTTGCTTGGAAGTTACCTTTGCTTGGAAGTGTCTTTGCTTGGAAGTTATCAAAAAATGAGTGCTGTTTTACAATATTATTTAAAATGTCAGCAGGTTGAAACCGGTCAAATTTTGACGTATCGATTTAGCAATGAACAAGATTTGTTAAATTTTTCTAAGTTGATTGGTGAAAAATTATTATCAATTATTGATACACATATTGTATTTTATGACATACAACCTTTGTTTAATCCGTTTAACAATGATGCGTTTGATCATGCCACAAAAATCAACAGTGGAGATATCAACACGGCGTTAGATGGACGCGTGCAACTTCATGAATGGTTGCAATAACTTATCATACAAAATTTATCATACAAAATTTATCATACAAAACTTATCACGCAAAAATTTATCATGTAAGAATTTATCATGCAAGAACTTATGCTTATTCAAGTCGCCCTACCCACGCCACTATACCGCGTGTTTGATTATCTGATCCCTGATGATTTGCAAAACACAAAAAACTTCCCAAAAATTGGCAGTCGCGTGTGCGTGCCTTTTGGTCGACAAAAGTTGATTGGTATTGTTGTTGCCCATCTAAAACACAGCAATATTGCACAAAACAAACTCAAACCTATCATCGAAGTGCTTGATAATCAAGCAATTATTGACGAAAATTTGTTACAACTTGCCCATTGGCTCGCGCGGTATTACCATTATCCAATTGGTGATGTGTTTGGAGTGATTTTGCCAACTTTAGTGCGACAAGGCAGTCCGCTTGAACAAGATGAGACTTTTTGGCGCCTATTACGCCAAAAAAATGATCATGATTTTTCCGCCAAAGCAACCAAAGAGCGTGAGCAATTTGCACTCATTGAACAGCATTGTCAATTTGACTTAGCCAATCAAACCACTCAAATTTTAGAAAGCAAGCTGCTGGAGCAAGGGGTAAAAAAACATTTTTTAAAAAAATTCGCCCAAAAAGGATTGATTGAATCCTTTACCGCTTTGCCAAAATTAACCCCACCGCCGCCAGTTGAACTAAAACAAGCCAATTTAACATTAAATGATGAACAAAAATTTGCACTTGATAAAGTTGTACAAGCCTTTAACGATCAGATTTATCAAGGGTTTTTGTTAAACGGCGTTACAGGTTCTGGCAAAACCGAGGTGTATTTGCAAGTCATGCAACCGATTTTGCAACAAGGCAAACAGGTGCTAATTCTCGTCCCTGAAATTGGTTTAACCCCACAAACATTGGCCAGGTTTTCTGAACGTTTTAAAGCCAATGTACTGATGTTGCACTCGGATTTGACCGATAAAGTACGCCTACACGGTTGGCAAGCGTGTCGCACAGGACAAGCCCAAATTGTCATTGGCACTCGCTCGTCGATTTTTTATCCATTTGTCAACTTAGGTTTGATTATCGTTGATGAAAGTCATGACCAATCCTACAAACAACAAGACACCTTGCGTTATCATGCAGGCAATGTGGCGTTATACCGTGGGGCAATGACAAAAATTCCTGTCATACTTGGTACAGCAACGCCGTCGCTTGAAAGTTTGCAACTGGTGAATTTGGGTAAATTAACCGAACTGCGTTTAACCAAACGAGCGGGCAATGCCAAATCCGCTCCCATTCAACTCATTGATGCTCGGCAACAAAAACGCACTCACGGTTTGGCAAAAAATCTGATTAACGCTATGCAAAAAACCTTGGATAAAAACGAACAAGTGTTGGTTTTTCTTAATCGTCGCGGCTATGCTCCGATTTTATTGTGCGATGCGTGCGGTTGGCAAGCGGATTGTCCGCGGTGCGATGCCCATTTGACCGTACATTTATCACCCATTGCCTTGTTAAAATGTCATCATTGTGATTGGCAAAACCCCATACCAAAAACTTGCCCTGACTGTGGTAGTGGCAATATTGACCCTGTTGGTATGGGAACGGCACGGCTTACAGAAGGGCTTGGTAAGATTTTTACCGACATACCGATCATTCAAATTGACCGCGATACCACAAGACGCAAGGACAGTTGGCAAAAAATTTACCAACAAATCGCAGACAACCCAAAAGCAATTTTGGTTGGCACACAGATGATAGCCAAAGGACATCATTTTCCCAATGTAACTTTGGTGGCAATGCCAAATGCTGATAGGGGATTTTTGTCCGCGGATTTTCGTTCGCCTGAACACACCGCCCAACTTATCACCCAAGTGGCAGGGCGGGCAGGGCGGGCAGATAAGCAAGGACGTGTGTTAATCCAAACATTACAGCCTGATAATCCTGATTTGTTGTTGCTTGTGCGCGATGGCTACGAGGCATTGGCCAGGCAACTGTTAAGCACGCGTAGACTGCTTGGTTTGCCACCGATAAGGTTTGCCTGTTTGGTGCGAACAGAAAGCAATTCTTTAGAAAAAAATCATAAATTATTAAATGATGCCAAACAATTATTACCCGATCAACCAACATTAATCCAAATGGGTTTGGCGGTGATGGGCGTTATTGATGCACCGATGACAAAAAAAAATAGCCGTTATCATTCTCAATTGTTGCTATTAAGCCCACAACGATCAAGTTTACATCACTTGCTCAATGTATGGTGGGAACAAGTATTAACATTGCCATCAGCAAAATACATCAAAATCACCTTAGACATCGATCCCAGTGGGTGGGGCTAACTTTACAAATTGTAACATTAGTGCATAACATTAGTGCATAAGATTCTTGCTCTTTATTACTTAGGCTATTTATGTTAAACTGGCAAAAACTTGACAGGATACAGAAGAATACTATGTCTCACCGCTCTGCACCGCTAACCATTCCGCCACTTATTGGTGAAAATCAACAAACTTTGGACGAAAAATCTGCCAAAAAGCAGACAAAAGTTCTATTGTCTACACTGCAAGCGGATATTGCCCAATTTAAAAGCAGCCGTTTTCCACCACCAATTTTAAAACAAGTGCAAGACATGCCAATCTACACAGGCAACTTGGCCGAGGTTCAACAATATCAAGCTGAATGGCAAAATTTTATTGAACGAGCAAAATCTTTTTATCCGTCCGCCTATTTGCCCCCTGACTATCTGCCACTGCCTGCCAGTCTTGAAATTCCACAATTTGTATATTGGGTGCAAAAACTACATTTAGCCAAAACGTATGCCAAAGAGTCAAAAAATTTTGGTTCGGTGGGTGCATTGCTCAACAAATGTGGCGAATTTAAAGATGCTGAAATTTTGGCAATGGAGCAAGTTTTTAATCAAAACCCCAATGCCAGGTTGGTCGCCCATCGTGAATTTATTGACTTACGTGCCTATGTGTTTTGTCGCGATGCACATGGTGAAATGCTTGATCCACAGCGGTTACGCTTTTACCGAACTGGACTTATCATTCACGCCTTGCCCGGTTTTAAATTGGTTGACAGTCGACAAACGCCGAGAAAAAAACGCAACGATGCCTACCAAAACCCAATTGCCAATAATGATCTTTGGAAGGTTTTTGTTAAACATTAATTTAAACGAATTGAACAAATTTAAATTAACCTAAACAATCGTTAGCCCATTTAGTCCATATTGTTAACAAAACCATATAAAAGGGAATTGCTCCAATGCTTTTAGTGTCTTTGACGGATAATTTAATGCTTAAAGCCACCCTATTTTTAGGCGTGGCGGTGATATTTATCCCACTGCTAAAACGTTTTGGCATAGCAACCGTTATGGGTTATTTATTACTCGGTTTAATGCTAGGTCCAAGTGGGTTTGCGGTGGAAAATGATGCAACAACCCTGTTGCATTTTTCTGAATTTGGCGTGGTTTTGTTGTTGTTTATCATTGGCCTTGAGTTACAACCATCGCGGTTATGGGCGTTGCGTCATGCAATTTTTGTATTGGGCGGTTTGCAAGTTTTGTTAACAGGGCTTGCGTTAATGATGCTGGTTTGGCAAATTTTTGGTCTTGGTTTGTCCACAAGTTTTGTCATAGGTTTTGGTTTGTCCTTGTCATCTACAGCCTTTGTGTTACAACTATTAACCGAAAAACAACAATTATCCAGCACCCACGGACAGCAAGCATTTACCATTTTATTATTTCAAGACATCGCCGTCATTCCACTGCTTGCTATGTTGCCGTTTTTGTCAGGCGTACAAGCACAAACTTATGACTGGGTGTATTTTGCCAAAATCGGTGGTGTTTTTGCAGGCTTAATCCTCGCCAGTCGCTATGTGGTGCGTCCGTTTTTTAAATTTATTGATGCCAGCGGTGCCAATGAATTGTTGACTGCGGTGGCATTGTTTATCGTGTTTGGCGTGTCGGTATTGATGGAATCAATTGGCTTGTCTATGGCATTGGGGGCGTTTTTGACAGGGGTTTTGCTTGCTGATTCAGAATATCGTCATGAACTGGAGGCCAGCATTGAACCGTTTAAAGGTTTGTTGCTCGGTTTGTTTTTTATGTCGGTTGGCATGTTAACCGATGTTAAATTATTGATCGCACAGCCGTTATTTATTATTGGCAGTGCAATTGGTTTAATGTTGGTAAAATTTTTTATCTTAAGCGTTTTGGCAAAATTTTTAAAAAAAACCACCGCCAACAGTACGCGTTTGGGTTTAACTTTGGCTCAAGGCGGTGAATTTGCATTTGTGTTGTTTAGCGAAGCCTACGCTCAAAACTTATTAACCACGCCACATCACACCGCCTTAAACTTAATTGTTACCATATCTATGGCTTTAACGCCGTTTGCATTTTTACTACTTGAGAAAATATTAGAACCAAAATTTGCCAAACAATTGCCAATTCGTGAATTTGACCAAATTCCCAACAACAACCACCGCGTGATTATCGCAGGCTTTGGACGTTTTGGACAAATCGTTGGACGCGTGTTAAGCATGCACAACATTGAATTTACCGCCATTGAAAAATCAGCCCACCGTGTTGATTTTGTGCGAAAATTTGGCAATCAAGTGTATTATGGCAACCCACAAAACCCCGAAATTTTACGCACATCAGGCATTGGTAAAGCCAAATTATTTGTCATTGCTTTTGACGATCTTGAACTTGCCCTTAGTACCGCCCAGTATATTTTGCGACAATACCCACACATCACCATTTTGGCAAGAGCCACCGACCGCCAATACTATTATCGCTTGCGTGAAATTGGTGTGCAATACATTTGGCGCGAAACATTTTTGTCCTCGCTTGACATGGCAAAAACCTCGCTTAATATATTGGGTTTTTCCGATGCACAAGCCTCAAACAGCATTGAAACTTTTCGCAAATATGATGAAGAATTATTGGCATGCCAACAAGCAATTTATGACAACGAAGCCAAACTCATAGAATCCGCCCTATCTGCAAGCCGTGAGTTAGAAAGACTGTTTGACAGCGATGTTGATGAAGCCCAAAAAGAACAACATTAAGCAAAAATATTAAACAGATTATAAACTTTTTATAATAAATCGTTATCAACAAACAATCAAATATCGATAAATCAGCAAAAAATTGGTATAATCCACCTATTTATTGTCAATACGTTAATTGAATTTACCACAAAAGAGACTTGTATGAGCGAAAAAAAACGCATTTTAACAGGCATTACTACCTCGGGCATTGCACATTTGGGTAATTATGTCGGAGCAATCCGCCCTGCTATTCAATCAATCCAAAATAATGACGATGAGGCTTTTTTCTTTTTGGCAGACTTGCATGCCCTTATCAAATGCCAAGATCCAGTCGCGGTACATAACAGCACCAAAGCCATTACAGCCACATGGCTTGCTTGCGGACTTGATCCTGAACGTGTAACTTTTTATCGTCAATCCGATATTACTGAAATTTTAGAGCTTGCTTGGGTGTTAAACTGTAATTGTGCCAAGGGCTTGATGAATCGAGCCCACGCCTACAAAGCCCAAGTTGATATTAACAATACCACGCCAGGGCTTGATCCAGATTTTGGCATTTCGATGGGATTGTTTGGTTATCCGGTTCTCATGGCTGCAGATATTTTGATGTTTAACGCCACGCACGTCCCAGTTGGCAAAGATCAAATTCAGCACATTGAAATGGCACGTGATATCGCAGGTACGTTTAATTTTAAATACTGCACAAAAGACAATCCGCTATTTGTGTTGCCAAATGCAATGATTGATGACGATACGCCTTTATTGACAGGGCTTGATGGGCGTAAAATGAGTAAATCATACCACAATACCATTCCGTTATTTGGCGAAGATCCAAATATCGATGGCGAAAAAGCCCTAAAAAAAGCAATTATGCGCATTGTAACCAATTCTCAATTGCCAGAAGAACCAAAAAACCCAGACGACAGTACGATTTTTGAGATTTATAAAGCCTTTGCCACTCCAAATGAAATTGCTAAGTTTCGCACACGTTTTGCAACAGGCATTGGCTGGGGCGAAGCTAAAGAAATTTTATTTAACAAAATCAATGATGAAATTGCCCCATTTCGCAAACGTTATGCCGATCTTATGGCAAACCCCAAAGAAATGGAAGAAATTTTACAATTTGGCGCTAATAAAGCTCGCTATGAAAGTCGCAAACGCTTAGCAAAAATACGAAAAGCCGTGGGAATTAAACCATTGGCAAAATTAAAATAATCATGAAATAAAAACAATCACCAAATAACAGTACCAAGCATGCAAGTTCGTATTTTCACCACACCAGTCCAATCGCTTCCTGACGATTTATACATTCCGCCAGAAGCGTTTGCTGTTTGGCTTGAGCAATTTGAAGGGCCTTTGGATTTTTTATTATACCTTGTCAAAAAGAACAATTTTGACATTACAACAACTGCAATTTTGCCAATTACTGAACAATATTTGAGTTATATCAACGAATTAGACGAACAGTATTTTGAGTTGGCAGGTGATTATTTGTTAATGACAAGCACGCTGATCAACATCAAAAGCAGCCTACTGTTGCCAACACCAAAGCTGGCCGATGACGAAAAAAATCCCACTAAGCAACTTATCCGCCGCTTAGAAGAGTACGCCCAAATTAAAGCAGTCAGCAAAAAAATTGACATGCTTATCCGTTTGGAGCGCGATGTATTTTTGGCATTTGCCAGTCTACCAGATGAAAACCTTACCAAAAGCCCATCTTACCCTGTTGTGTTATTAACCAACAGTTTAATTAACATGCAAATTAAACCAGACTATCAAATGCACCATATCAAAGCAGATATAATTCCGCTTGCTGAACGTATGGCAAACATCAGTCAGATTTTGGCAAGCCGTGGCAAAAGTGAGTTTGGGGAGATTTTAGACAAATCACAAGGACGGCTTGGCGTGGTGGTGAGTTTTGTCGCTATCCTTGAACTTGCCAAACAAAAGTTGATTGATTTTGCACTGATACGCGATAATGCAACCAACATCAATGACTTGACATTAATTTGGACTGCCTAACAGCATCGTCATAACCTCGTCATAACAGCATAGCCAAACCCTTAAACCGTAAATTTAAGAGTTGGTTAATTTAAAAGATTAAAGGTTAAAGATTTGGTATATTGGCTTATTTTTGAGCTTCGCTTTCTGCCTGTTCGCGCCCTTGCTCTTCTTGCAAAGCACGTTCAGCACGCAACTCAAACCGCTCGCCTGTGGCTTTAATACCCCAAACCAACTCAACAAACGCACGGTTATTTAACAGCGGTTCATCTTCAATAATCAGCCAGTAGCCTTGGTTGTTAATCCACAGAAAAATAAAACTTGTGTTTGGCATTAGCATGTCAATGGTTGAGAAAAATGACACCGCTTGACCATGAATCGCCCAACCGCGTTGTTGTTGACGTTGTAAAAAGCCAAAAAAATCAGCCGCCGCCACACACAATGTATCGGCTTCTTGTTGCGTAAAGCCCATTTTTGCCAAACAAAAACCCTCATCGGAACCAATTGCCACACGGCGCGAACTGGACAAACTCGCTGACACATAACGCAAAAAATCATCTAACTGAACGCGTGGAGCAACAATGGCTTTATCCACAACCTCCACCCACCCTTCTTCAATAAACATATCAAGCCAGGTTTCGCTATAACGCTCGCTCCATTCATGAGCAGTCATCGTTTGTTCAGGTGAGAGCATGGCTTGCAAAGCAAGTTGTTGTTCCGATGGATTCACTTGTGAAAAACCATGCAACACACCATCAGGGGTTAAAATCACATGATTAACAATCGGTTCGTTGATCGTTGCCATAAAGTTGTCCTTTTTTGTTTGATTTATAAAAAATTGGCTAATTTTAGCGTAATTTTCGCAAAATAAAAAGTTTGTTACGATAAAAGGTAGTGAATTTATTAGTCAGTTTGGCAAAACATCACAAAATTGCATAAACCAACACGCTAATTAACTGTGCCATTTGGGCTTTATCTCTGGCATCAACCACCATCACATTGGCCGGAATGTTCATTTTTATCAATTCATCAGACAGCCTTTGGTGTAAATCCCACGGCATATTTTGCGCATGAGTAATACCAACAATCAACGCACTGCTATGAATTAAGGGCAAAAAACTTGCCATATAATCTTTCATATCTTGCACAGGATCAGGATTTTCGGCATTGATTAATAGCACCAAACCCAACGCATTTTCGCTTAAAATTTCCCACATAAAATCAAAACGTTTTTGCCCAGGTGTGCCGTACAATCGCACCTGTTCACCGGTTGGTAATTTCATAATGCCATAATCCATTGCCACTGTGGTGGTTTTTTTCATCAATTTGACGTCATCACTGGCACTTTCTTCGGTAGTAACCACTTCTTTATCAGACAAGGATTTAATCGCTTGGGTTTTGCCTGCTCCAACAGGTCCTGCAAAAATAATTTTATAAATATCAGTTTGTGATGTTAACATGGATTTACTCTAATTTTAGTTTTTAGCAATTTTAGTTTTAGCAATTTAGTTTTAGCAAAAAAAAATGTATATTGCATTCATAATATCGTTTTAAGAACAATTTAGCAAGCAATCAATTTTATGCCACGCCCAAACGGTTTAACAATCTGGCCAAAATCCTGTTTTATTGGCTTTTTGAATGCCTGTATTGATCGGATTGTCAACTGCTTTAACCAAATTTTGTGAAGTATTTTGCGTAGATTTATTGTAACTGTTTAGCAAAACTTCATTATTTACCGCATTTGACATAATAAGCAATAACAACACTTGGTTAACTTGTGCATTGGTTAGTTGTGGAAATAATGTGTTAAAATCCAACAATGTACGCGGACGCCCCAAACAGCTTGCGATCAAGGGCACAACATAATTTGGCACAAAATTGATACCTGCAAAATTTGGCATAAATGTTGCTTGAATTTGCAAGCAATGACTTTCGCCATAATTATTGCGACGCACTTGCATAAGCTCTAATCCAATAAACCAAATCACCTGAGTTAGACTGTATTGCTTTGCCCCCAGCTCCAGTAAATTGGCTGTTCTTTGCCGAAAATGATTGATATCTAGCACTTGAAACAGCAAATTTTCTTCTTTTAAACCAATCCCCACGACAAAACCATCGCCAATACGCTCTAAATTATCGCTAATCACACTTTTGTCAATCGGATTGATATACATCTGATAGCCGTTAATCGTTACTCTGCTAAATTCGGTAAGCGACTGCAATTTTTTAGCAAAACTAAACAATGGGCGTTCAGCGATATCAGTGAAAATATCCGACAACAGTGCAAATACTTGATTAATTTCATCGACATTGCCACTTGTTTTGCTTAGGCTATTATTAAGGTTTGGTGATTTTTGAGTTGTTGATAAATTGGAGTTTGTGAATGAGCGAGAATTGGCAATTTTTGTCCCTGCAAACGATTCGTTGATCAAATCTTGCACTGCTTTGTTTGGGTTTTTTGGCAATATATTTAACGCATTTTTTACGTTTTTTACGTTTTTTATATTTGCGCTATCGTTATTAATGTCGTGATTTGTTGGTGCAAATTTTGGCAAATCAAGCATAACTTTGATACAATCTGTCATTTGCTGACGCGTGTAAGGTATGGTCAAAAATTCATAGTTGGCAAATGTATCAAGCAAAATCTCGTTTTGACGCGTGATAAACAAAATCGGCTTGTTATTGGTATAACTTTTTAACTTTTTTGGCGGTTTGTTGTCAACCAAATCAAGCCCCACGCCCTCAAAATCAATGATAAAAACATCGCTTTGTTGCTCTTTATCACTCAAGGTTGGCAACTCAAATGTGGTTTGCCCCAAGTTACGGATAATCCGATTAACCTGAATGTTTTTAAACGTCATTTCCAAAAAAATTTGAATAACATTGGCATTGGTTTCGGTAAACCCAATCAACAATAAACTTGGCGTATTTGGCATTTTTACTCCCCATAAACAACCCATAAACAATCAAATTCATATCAAAATCAGCACATATTTACGTTTTTGACACTTACGCTTCATCAATTTTTTGTTTCTTTATTATCATTTTTTTGGCGCATTTTTTCCTCAAAAGCATGACGCGTTTTTGTCCAATGCTCACTAAACTGCCATTTGCTTTTAGACAATTCCCACCACACAATGGTAAACGCCAACCGATCGTCGGTTGTTAAGCAATGCTTAAAAAACTCTTCTTCAATTGCAACAATTTCCGCCCCAACTTCTTCAGGGTCATCTTCATAATCTTCTAACGCATCAAGCAACGCCGAAATGGTGATGGCAGCCACAGAACGCGAATCATCAGGCGATACAAACATTTGGTTGTCAAATACCGACATAGACGGCGAAACCAACACGCTCCAACGCGTCGCAAGCACACTGCTTTCTAAAATATATTTTTTATTATTAATACACTCTTCATAACCTTCGATTACTTTTGGATTGAGTTTTTCTTTGACTTGAGACAACATGCGTTCACCAAAATAAGGCACATCATACCAACAACCAAAAAACATATCGGTCAACGCACCCTGTAGCGGCTCTTTTTCATCAAGCTCCATTGCCGTCATAACGCGACTGGTATGCAAATCCATATTCATCGGTTGACTGATGATTTGACGGCTATAAAAACGGTAGTTTATCCAATGCTTGTTGTGTTTTTTACGGCTATGTGCCGACAATGAATACATACAAATTCCTTATGAATAACAAAAACTTATAAAAAAATTTACAAAAACAAAATTTATGGATAACAAAAATGCAACGCTTAAGGCATGTTGCCAATTTATCACACCTTAAACAATCAGAGTAATAAATAATCAGGGTAAAATTGTGCTATTTTAGCATAACTTTAGTGCAACTAAACATTTTGTCATAAAAAAGCGTCATTCATGCCTGATAAATGACGCTTTAATGGATTTTTGTTTAAAATTAACAAATCAACAAATTGGATCAATCCAACTGCATTAATACAACATCAGTCCAGCAACGTGTCCATTAAATCAATCATAAACTCACCGTCTTCTTCGGTCATTGGCTCAAAACCTGCGGTTATACCAAGCTCTGCCAACACTTCCTGCCCTTCAGTATCTGCGGTCAATCCCATTAATGCTTGCAAGGCCTCTTGATTGCCTGTCATTTTTTCATTGACAAGCACAACATGAGTAATATCACTTAAATCACTTTCGATCAAAATATGCAGTTGCGACAAGGTTAAGCGCGACAAGCTGTGATACACCTCTGATAAGAAAAAACCAACATCGGCATTGCCTTTAATCACCTCGCGAGCAGCCGCTTGGTAGTTTTCGGTAATATTCCATTCAATGTCATTTTCTGCCAAATCCACCGCTTCTAGCAAACGCAAGCCAATTAATTTAACATCGCGATTGTCCGCCATCGCAACTTTACAGCCTTTTTTTAGTTCATCAAGTTGCTTAAATGCACCTTCAGCTTTAGTGGCAATTACCATTTCATTGGCTTTGTTTTTGGGACGAGCAACGGCACGGTAGCCTTTTTCGCGAATCAAATGAGCCGCATCAAATGGATTGGCATAAATAATATCCACATCACCTTCGTCAATCATTTGCGTTTGTTCTTGGTGATTGGCAGGGGTTAGTAGGTGCATATGAATGCCTGCACGCTTTTGTAACAAAGTGTTAAGCATATGCCAACCTGCAAAACGCTCTGGGGCAAAATCCAGAGCAATTAATAAGTTCAATTTCATGCCTGCTCCTCCTGTAGCATTTTGGCGTACAGTTGTTCTGTTTCAGCAATTTTGCTACGCGATGGTTTGCGACGCACCGAGGTATAACCCACAGTTTCACCACGACGCACGTTTGGTACAGCGGTTGCATACACCCAGTAATAACTGCCATCTTTGCACAAATTTTTTACATAGCCATGCCATTTTTTGCCTGATTTTACCGTCTCCCACAAGTCTTTAAACGCCCATTTTGGCATTTCTGGGTGACGCAAAATATGGTGCGGTTTTCCGATCAATTCATCGCGTGTATAACCACTAATATCCACGAACGCATCATTGGCATGCGTAATCACACCATCTAAATCCACACGCGAAACAATCAATTTTCCATCAGGATACGGCAATTCATTACTGGTTGCATACACAGTACGCTCGCTATTGTCATTAAATTTTAGCCGATACTCTTTGCTGTCGCCTGCAGGTTTTTGCATATCTGGAAGTTCAATCACTGTCATTGTTCATTCCTTAATTAGCCCTAAAATTAATATTAAAAAACAATTAATGCTAAAAACAATTAATATTAAAAATCAATGTTAAAAATTCATGTTAAATTTAACAAATTTATCAAAAAACGCCAATCAATTAAATTAATTTTGCCAAGGCTTCTGACGCACGTTTAATATCCAAAAATATCAAGCCCAATTTTGCATTTGGCTTGGTTAAAACAGTTAATACCGCTTCAGAACCTGATGATGACATGATGACATAGCCTTTTTCACCTTGCACCATAACACACTCGATTGTACCACGAGCCAATTCACGGCCTGCACGATCACCGAGTGATAGCAAAGCAGCTGACATCGCACCAACGCGGTCTTCATCAATACCCACTGGCAAGGCTGATGCTATCATCAAACCGTCGGTTGAAATCAATGCAGATGCTTCTACATCTGATGATGAACTGTTTAAATCATTTAATACTTGTTGAAACATTTCGGTACGCATGGCGACTGTCCTTTAGTTTTGTTATTAATTTTTAATCATATTTTAATTGTTTATTAAAAAATAAAATCCAATTAAAATCCCATCTTACTAAAAAGTTGTTAACAACCGCTGATTGTTAGCAATTGATAACCAACTGTTTAAAAATATTTCTCGATTATAACCGATTTTAAAGCAGTTTTCACCAAAAAATTGTGGCAAAAATCACCAATTATCGTTCATTTCATTACTTTTATCACTTTTACCCAATTTTTTGTTGAGTTTGTCATTGTTATTTGGTGAATAATTTTAGGATTAATCTTAGAATTAATCTTGGATTAACACTTGTTTGTGCAATTTTGCCAAACCGTCTGTCATAGCCTGCTGAAGTGCGTAAGTTAATTCATCGCGGCTTTTACCAATGGGGCTGATTGGATCAAGTGGCAAAACATAGGCTTTGGCAGGGTGATTGTCAAGCACGCGTTTGATACTTTGCAAAAAACTCATATCACCAAAATAAGGAATGCTGTCGTCAAGCTTGCCTTTATCGTTCACATAAGCAATTACAATTGGCTGAATATTCACCTTCGTGTCGATCGCTGATTGCAATAATTTGCCATGAATTTTTTTAATGGATCGACCGTTTGTGGTTGTTGCCTCAGGAAAAAACACCACAGGCGATCCTGCTTGTAAAAACTTAGCCATCTGCTCGCCAACACTGCCTGTATCACCAGAACCACGCTGAATAAACAGTGTATTGCCCGTACGTGCAAGCCAGCCAATGAGTGGCCACTGGGCAATTTCAGCTTTTGACAAAAAAAACGTCGGAATAATGCTACCCACTACCGGAATATCCAGCCACGAAATATGGTTGCTTGTCCATAACGCATGATCTTGCGGAATGGGTTTTATTGCAACCACATCTAATCGAATGGATTGACAAAACTCCAAACAAAATTTTTGAATGGCTGCAATAATTTCTTGATTGGTGACATTTGATTTCTGATCGATCTCATAGGCGGTTTTACTCACCTTTGCCAAGGAAACCAAGGCATAAGCCACGCGTTTGCTGCGAGAAAGCTGGGTTTTTATTGCGGACGGTGTGTAGTTTTTTGGTTTTATTAATTGTTTGGCAGTGCCAAATACCAGGTTTGTCATTGTGCTTTTATAATCGGTGTTGCTGTTATTGATATTAGCGTTATTGACATTGTTGGGCTTGAGTTTTTTCTTCGTTTGCATTGGCATATATGACCTTTTTGTTAACAAATGTTTTTTATTATAACAATCTTTTTACAAAAAAGCATGACAAAAAATCACCACAACGCACCAAAACAACTGTAATTTAACAACTACAATTTAACAACTACAATTTAACAACAGTAATTTAACAACAGTAATTTAACAATTGTAATTTTGCCAATTGTTACCATATAATACAAACAATACTATATAAAGGATCTACATTTGCAATATTTTGAGCGACATCAAGGCGGTGAAAATGCCATTTTGGTACATCTAACCCTAACCCATTTAACCGATCCTGACGATTTGGAAGAATTTCAACTTTTGGTTGAGTCGGCAGGAGCAATTCAGCAAGCACTCGTTACAGGCAGGCGCAGTAAACCTGATGCCAAATATTTTGTCGGTACAGGCAAAGCCGATGAAATTGCCCAATTGGTAACGCTACACGAAGCAGATATTGTGATTTTTAATCACAGTTTAACCCCATCACAAGAGCGAAATTTGGAACGTTTGCTAAAATGTCGTGTGCTTGATCGCACAGGATTGATTTTGGATATTTTTGCCCAACGCGCCAGAACTTATGAGGGCAAACTGCAAGTGGAATTAGCCCAACTCAATCATTTGGCAACGCGTCTTGTGCGTGGTTGGACGCATTTGGAGCGACAAAAAGGCGGTATTGGCTTGCGTGGCCCTGGTGAAACCCAGTTAGAAACCGATCGCCGTTTGTTACAAGTGCGTGTCAATCAACTTAACACCAAACTGGATAAAGTCAAGCAAACCAGAGCTCAAGGGCGTGCCAAACGACAAAAATCCGACATTCCAACCATTTCGCTTGTGGGCTATACCAACGCAGGAAAGTCAACATTATTTAACCATTTGACCAATGAAACCGTTTACGCAGCTGATAAACTTTTTGCCACATTAGATCCAACTTTACGCCACGTCAACTGGAAAGGACTTGGTTCGGTGATTTTGGTGGATACGGTAGGTTTTGTACGTCATTTGCCACATGAATTGGTAGAAGCCTTTCATGCCACACTAGAAGAAACCTTGGAAGCGGATTTATTGCTACACGTCATTGACAGCAGTCGCGAAGATATGCACGAACAAATTGATGCCGTAAAAAGCGTATTAAGCCAAATTAAAAACAACGTGCCTGTCTTAAATGTGTTTAACAAAATTGATTTAACCTGCAAGCCTGCACACATTGGTTACAGCGACAACCATCAACCAAACCGCGTCTATATTTCAGCACAAAACGCACTTGGCATAGACAAATTAACCACAGCCGTGCAACAGCTTATCGCAGGCGATCTACAAAACTATCAACTAACCATAGCTCCAACCTTGCCAAACAGTGGACAATTGTTAAATCATTTACACGATTTGGGCGTGATTTGGCAACTAAACTACGATGAACAAGGCAATACCCTCGTCAATATACGCCTTGCCAACAATCGTTTGCGTCAATTGCTCGGACAACACAAAATTTTAGCCAATGATGTCTTGGCACCAACTGATATCGCACGGCTAATACCACCCCCAGAACCATTTGAGATTCCTAACATTTAAGATGCCAAATTTGACTGATGGTATTTTTAAATAAAATACCAATCATTTTTTACTATAATTTTTAAGATTGATTGACTATAATTGATTTATTCATTGGTTTAATTGGTTTATTATTGATTTTATTCATAATCGGCAGGTTGCAAAGCCACCCTCCCCACAAAACAACATAAACCCAAAATTCAAGTAAAAAAATTGAAAGTAAAGAGTGATTGTTATGCCAAATTTTGCCAACGTAAAACAGCGGTTTTTACCGATGCTTGCCACATTATTGTTGGTTATTGTGGTGCGCGAGGGCTGTATGTGGCTAAGTGAGCCGCTTGGTTTAGGCTCGGCGGGTAATATTATTGGCATGGTGGTTATGTTAATTTTACTCATCATTTGGCGCTTTACCAAAGGCTTACCCACTTGGCTTACCGAATCCAGTAACATTTGGCTTAAAGACAGCGGTTTTGCATTTTTGCCCATTTCAGCAGGGGCAGGCTTGCTTATGTTTAATTTGGGCGACGAGTTTTGGCGCATGTTTGCAATTATGGCAATTAGCACTCTGCTTCCGCTATGGGCAATTGGACATTTGGCCGGAAGGTGGCTTAATGGCAAAAGTTTAAGCAGACGCCAAAAACAAGCCTCATCAGCCACACAAGGAGAAAGCCAATGATAGCAAATTTTGTGCCAACCGGCCTTATGTTAAGTGGTTTAACCACCAATTTACCGCCAGAATACCTACAAAATATCAGTTCAGGTATGATGCTTATTTGTGCGGTATTGTTAACCTTGGGTGCTCATATTGGCTCCAGGCTATTAAATGCCAAATTTAATGTTATTCCTGCAATTATTTTTGCAATTTGCTTAACATTGTTGTTTTTATTTTTAACAAAATGGGGCTATCGTCATTATTATGACCTTGCTCAACCTTTGTTTGGACATTTGCTCGGCTATGTAACCGTCATGCTTGCTATCCCACTGGCATCGCTAAATTTTGAGGGCATTCCTTTAAAAAAACTTAGCAAAATCATTGTATTAGCCACCACAACTGGGGCTTTATTTCCCATGTTATTGGCAACAGGTTTAAGCTTAAGTCATGACACAATTATGGCATTCTCCTCTCGCTCGGTAACCACACCAATTGGGCTTAATATCGCAACACTTGTCAACGCGCCGCTTGCTATGGTGAATTTAATCATCGTCATTTCGGGCTTAATGGGAGCGTTTGCAGGCAAATTTTTACTCAAAGACGTAACCGATGAACGTGCCAAAGGCTTAGCGTTAGGCTTGGTTGCTCATGCATTTGGTACAGTAGAAGCGTGGCAAATTAGCCCACTGGCTGGGCGTTACGCAGCTTTTGGATTGGCGGTCAATGGCATCATCACCGCCATTTGGTTTCCGCTTGTATATTTGGCTTGGCAATCGGCCTAAACCGCTTAAATTTTTTATTTAAAATCAATAAGTTATAAAAATTTCCACAAAATCTGTGGATAACCTTGTGGATAAGTTAAAAAATTTGACAACTTAACCCTTATCGTTATCGGCTTTTGGCTAAAATTGTACATTTTTTAACCAATTTTTAATGTTGCTTTTTTGCTAAAAAAATCATACACTTAGAAAAATCAAGCAATTTTTTTGTTTTTTTTATTTTTTGTTTTTTTATTACGTTAAAAATTCATTTTCATTTTAACAAATTCATTTTAACAAAAATTTTCGCTTTTTTTGCAAAATCATGTTATTATTAAAAAGACTGTACTTGCAATTATTGCTAGAATTGTTGTTGAAAGATTTTTGTTGTTTTTGGTTGATTATTTGTTGTCAAATTTTTAAGTTGTCCGATTGTGAAAAGGTTAATTCATGTTTGTAAAACAGACACGATTTTTGCTTAATTTATTTTTGTCTCATTTAACATCTTGTTCATTGTTGCCCTGTTCATTGTTATTGACATTTGGTGCAACAAACATTGCCCATGCTGCCAATATGTATGTGTTTAAAGACAACAAAGGGCAAGTGCTATTAACCAATGTGGTCAATAATGGCAAACCAACAGGCGAGAATTTTTCCAAATTCACCCAAACGGTAAAAGTAACCTATTACCCAGACACCAACGTGCATAGCTACAGCAACTGGGGCAAAACCGAATCCTCCGTGCCTGCCAGTGGCAGCAAAAATCGCAATGCCTATGACAATCTAATCATAACCTCAGCTTTGCGTCATGGCGTTGATCCTGCATTGATGAAAGCAATGATGCACACCGAATCAGGCTTTAATCCAAACGCGCGCTCACCAGTCGGCGCTCAAGGTTTGATGCAGTTAATGCCTGCTACCGCCAGACGATTTGGCGTTGCCAATGCATGGGATCCCGCCCAAAACATTGAAGGGGCGGCCAAATACATCAAATATTTAACCGAGCGTTTTGCTGATTTGGAACACGCCATTGCAGGTTATAACGCAGGCGAGGGCAATGTATCAAAATACGGTGGCATTCCGCCTTTTCGTGAAACACGCGATTATGTAAAACGCGTGGTTAGCCGTTATCACAATTTATATCGCAATGATCCAAACTTACAAGCACGACATTAATTTTTAGTTGCTGATTGTTTGACAAAAACCAGTTAATGACTGGTTTTTGTACTTTGATGATTTTGTGCTTTGTTTTGCAAAATTTTTACTAAAAAATACAATAATCTGCAAAATTTTACTTGTTAATTTGGGTTTTTTACCTTATATTTTCGTTTTGATACATGGCAATTTTGCTTATTTTTTGTTTTAATTTAGGTTTTAATAGTTTAGGTTTAATAGTTTAGGTTTAATAATTTAGGTTTTAAGTTTAATTTTAGGTTTCAATAGGAAACAATGTTATGTTAAGAATTGGTCTATTTTTGTTGACTAATATTGCAGTCATGGTGGTATTTGGCATTGTCATGATGATTTTAAGCCAAGTATTTGGCATTCATGTAGGTCATGGCAACATGACAGGGCTGATGGTAATGTGCTTTATGTATGGTATGATCGGCTCATTGGTATCGTTGTTTTTGTCAAAATGGATGGCAAAACGCTCAACAGGCACAAAAATTATTACAAATCCAAGCAATCCAATGGAAATTTGGCTTATAGAAACCGTGCGCCGTCAAGCCGAAGCGGTAAACATTGATATGCCAGAGGTGGGAATTTTTGACAATCCGTCGCCCAATGCGTTCGCAACTGGTTGGAATAAAAACCAAGCCTTAGTAGCCGTATCGACAGGATTGCTACAAACCATGAATCAAGACGAGGTAGAGGCAGTTCTCGCCCACGAAATTGGACATGTTGCCAATGGCGATATGGTAACACTGGCACTTGTACAAGGTGTTATGAACGCATTTGTGATGTTTTTTGCACGCATTATCGGTCAATTTGTAGATAAAGCGGTGTTTAAAAACGAAGAAGGTTATGGCATTGGCTATTATCTCACCACAATTGTACTGGATATTGTGTTTGGTTTTGCAGCAAGTGCAATTGTGATGTGGTTTTCGCGTTATCGTGAGTTTCGTGCCGATGAAATGGGTGCAAAATTAGCAGGACGCGACAAAATGATCGCAGCGTTAAACATGCTAAAACCTGCCAGCGGGCACCCTGATTATTTGCCAGAAAATATGAAATCTATGGCAATTAACGAGGGCAAAACTGAAGGTTTTAGCTTGGCTAAATTGTTTGCAAGCCACCCGAGTTTAGATGACAGAATTGCAAGTTTGCAAAAACTAACCGCGTAATTTTCATGAACACGCATAATTTTCATGAACAATTGATTTAATTCAAACAAAAAATCAATCGCTAAAAATCAATCGCTTAGCCAAAAAATTTAGCCCAATCATGTATATTGTTGGGCTAAATTTTTATTTTAATATGTAAATTTTTTAAAAATGATTAAGTTGTTTGGTTTTTCTGATAAATCGTAGCTTGTAGCCAAATATTGGCTTGAATATAATCATTGACCTCAATGGATTTATCCATATCGTTTACATTCACCGCCATGCGAATAACCACAGGGTTTTCAAGGCTTTCACGCAAAATCACCACGTCCAACAATACAAATTCAATGCCATCAAACGCTGTGGTTTGTTTGCCAACAACTTGTCCTTGACACCACGCTTCGTCTTGTTGTCCAAGCGTATCACCAAACAAATACGCACACATATTGCCCACATTAATTTCAATTGGTTCAAGTGGCAAATCTGCAGGATCAGGTTGCCATTTGGCAATTTGATCTTCTAAATCCATAGGGGCAACATTGTTATTTTTTGCCAAAATATCGTTAAAAGCACGATGATAGCGAATGGCATCAGGCTGATCCACCACAATCACCTCTGAACGGTTGCTCGGCTTTACCTGATAAGCCAGTGCTCCAAGATTGATCCGATAACGTTGATTTTTTTCATAACATTGAGCATTCATCGCATAACAGGTATCAAATGCGTACAAAATCGTACCATCATCTAACTTTAAACGTAAAATTGCTTCGACTTGCTCTTTGCAGTGATACACACTTTCAATCACCGCCCACTGTGTATACGGACTGTTTATACAAGGATAGGCATTGACAAAACGCAACGGTCTACCCTGCTCGTCTATCTCAATAACCTGATTTAGATGAATGGCTTGATTGCCTGACAACAACATGCAAGGTTTTTGCACATCTGCCTTAAGCGGTGTTGGCAAGGTTGCACTGTCAATATGTTCGGCAAGCCATTTTGGTATGTCTTGTGAAATATTGTTGGTAAAACACGCCCAATGATCGGCATGTCCAACAGCTTGTTCACAGTTTAGTGAAATAATATCTGGCGAATTGGTCATCATGAAAAGCCTTTTGTGCTATCGATTTTAATTTACGCGGTCGGTTTTAATTTACGCGGTTTTAATTTATATTTAATTTGATATGTTTAATTTGATTTGTGCTGTCGGTTTTAACAGGTTGTTGCTTTAACAGATTGTTAATGGGGGCGGTTAATTTTTTTTCACCCATTAAGCATGATTTTTCACAAAAAATTTTTCACAAAAACCAAATTTTTGGGTAATTTTTGGCAACTTTTGACAACCACATCATCATTTGCAAAATTTTGTGAATCTTCATAAAAAAACAATACCTTTTTGGGTTAAAATATGCCAAACTATAACATTTTTTGTAAAACAGCTAATCACCAACAACTTTTTAGCAAATTGCAAATTGCAAATTTAAACAAAATGTAAAAAATGTAAAAAATGTAAATTAAACTTAATAAATTCATAGCAAAAATTGGAAGTAAAAACTTTATGTTTCGTCCTTTAGCTTTATTTTTGGGCTTACGTTATACCAGAGCCGAGCGTAGTAACCGCTTTATTTCGTTTATCTCGCTGATTTCAATGATTGGACTGACGCTTGGAGTGGCAGTATTGATTACAGTATTGTCGGTGATGAATGGTTTTGACCGCGAACTTAAAAGCCGGATTTTAGGCATGGTGCCACAAGCAACGGTGATCGCAGGTGAAATTATTCCCAATTGGCAACAACTTGCCAAAAAAATTGATGAAAACCCCAATGTAGAAGCGGTTGCCCCTTTTATCCAATTACAAGGCATGCTTACCGTAAACGCCCAAGTTGCGGGCATTATGGTAACAGGAATTGAACCTGAATACGAAAAAAACGTGTCTATTATTCATAAACACATGCACGAGGGCAACATTGACAGTCTTACAGCAGGTACGTTTAACATTGTCATCGGGCAAGACATGGCACGATCGCTTGATGTGAGGCTGGGTGATAAAGTAACCTTGGTGTTGCCAGAAGCATCGCCGTCGCCTGCAGGGGTAATTCCGCGTTTTAAACGCTTTACCGTAAGCGGAATTTATGACATTAGTCCTGAAGTTAATGGCATTATGGCGTTTATTCCAATGCAAGATGCTGGTACATTATTGCGTTTGCCTGAGGGTGCTCAAGGCATTCGCATGAAACTTAACGATCTGTTTGTCGCCCCAAAAGTCGCTCGCGAGGCTGCCAACTTATCGCCTAAGTTGCTATTGCCAAGTGATTGGACAACCACGCATGGTAATTTATTTGGAGCAATCCAAATGGAAAAAGCTATGGTAGGCTTGCTGTTATTCTTAATTATTTTGGTAGCGGCTTTTAATATTGTGTCATCGCTTGTGATGTTGGTTACCGATAAAAAAGCCGATATTGCAATTTTAAAAACCTTTGGTGCCTCACCAAAACTTATCACTCAAGTATTTATGGTGCAAGGTCTGTTTATTGGCGTCATCGGTACAATTTTTGGTACGATTTTGGGTATCATTATGGCATTGTCGGTAAGTCATGCGGTAAGCTGGGTGAATACGGCGTTTGGTTTGCATTTATTTGACGCCTATTTTATCAATTATTTGCCATCAGAATTACAATGGCAAGATGTGCTCATGATCGTGTCGGCATCGCTTGTCATTAGTTTTTTAGCAACAATTTATCCTGCAAGACGAGCAGCAAGCATTCAACCTGCTCAAACTTTGCGTTATGAATAAACTGGCCAAAAAACCCCACAATAAAAAACCCAATCTGATAAGACTGGGTTTTTTGGTTTTACTACTTAATAAGTTAAGGTTAACAAGTTAAGATCAACAAGTTAAACTGCATAATAAATTAAGATGCACTTTCAACCGTTACATAACGGCGGTTAAATTTGCCTTTTACTGAAAATTTTACCACGCCATCAGTTAAAGCAAATAAAGTATGATCGCGTCCCATACCAACACCCTCGCCTGCATGAAACTCCGTGCCACGCTGACGAACGATGATGTTACCTGCGATAACTTGTTGACCGCCGAAAACTTTTACACCCAACATTTTTGGATTAGAATCACGACCGTTACGAGTCGAACCTGCTGCTTTTTTATGTGCCATAAGTTAGCTCCTAAAAATAAATTAAGCGTTGATTGCTTTGATTTTTAACAAGGTATACCATTGGCGATGACCTTGCTCTTTGTGGTAGTGCTTACGACGACGATGTTTTACAATGCGTACTTTTTCACCACGACCATATTCAACCACTTCTGCTTCAACACTTGCACCAGCAACTAACGGCTGACCGATTTTGATGTTTTCACCGTCAACAACCATCAATACCTCTTCAATTTTAATGGTTGCACCTTTTTCTGCTCTTAAAAGTTCAACTTTTAAAAGCTCATCTTTTGTTACACGGTGTTGTTTACCGCCACTTTTGATTACTGCATACATTTAAGTTGCTCCAAAAAACCCGTACACCGTGATTACCGACGGTAATGCTTTTAAACGGATACACAGGGACATAAATAGAATATAGGGGCGTAATTTTACTTGATTTTTTAGGGTTTTGCAAGTGGTTTTAGCACTATTTTCTTTAAGGCTTTTGTGGTATAGTGGCGGTTATTTTTGCTAAGTTTTGCAACTTTTGACAGCACCAATACTTTAACAACACTTTATTGAGTTTTTAAATATGCCAACCCCAAACACTGTTACCAATCACGCCCATCACATTGACACAAACAGCAATCCTATTAGTTACGCCCAAATCCAATCCATTGTCGCTTGTGATTTTGAGATCATGGATAAACAAGTGTTTGGTAGTTTAAACTCCAAAGTTCAGCTTGTCATGTCGGTAAGCCAACACGTGATTGATGCAGGTGGCAAGCGGATGCGACCGTTAATTTCGCTGTTATGCTCAAGAATTTGTGATGACAAACAGTTCAAGCCAGCTATGCACTTAGGTGCAATTACCGAAATGCTCCACACAGCAACCCTTGTACACGATGATGTGATTGACAGTTCAAAAATGCGACGTGGCAAACCGACCGCCAACGCAATGTGGGATAATGCAACCGCGGTATTGGTGGGTGATTATTTGATCGCGCGGGCGTTTAATCTGTTGGTAGAGTTTGGTTCATTGCCTTTGCTAAAGCTATTTTCAGACGGTACATGCGATATTGCCGAGGGCGAAGTATTGCAGTTACAACATCAACACAACCCACAAGCAACCGAAGAAGATTACATGAAAATCATTGATGGTAAAACCTCTCGCTTGTTTATGTTATCCAGTCAAGGCGTGGCAATTTTGCACAACCGTCCAGAATTTAACGACGCTTTTGCCAAATTTGGACAACATTTTGGCAATGCTTTCCAAATTATTGATGATGTGCTTGATTTTACAGGTGATAGCGACGTTTTAGGCAAAAATGTTGGCGACGACATTGCTGAGGGCAAGCCAACATTGCCTTTAATTAAAGCCTTAGAATTTACCAAAACCAATAATCCAAATGATTATGAAACCTTGCGTATTGCTATCCAAACAGGTGAGGCGGTAGACATTACCAAGATCATTCATATTGTCAAATCATCAGGGGCGGTGGATTATTGTTGTCAAAAAGCACTCAATGAAACCAATTTGGCAAAAAACGCGGTGTTAAGTTTACCAAACTCCATCTATCGTCAAGGCTTGCTTGATTTGATGCAATTGGCAAGCCAACGCTTATATTAAATTTATCTATTAAGTTTAAACCAACTTATTTTTTAGTTAAATTTTAATTAAATTTTAGTTAAATTCATTAATTTACAAAACAGCATGGCGGTCATGATTGCATCATTTAAGGCATCATGGGCAGGAAGCAGTGGAATATTGTATTCAGCCAATAAGGTTGTTAAATGCTTTTGTTCGGCTATCATATCGGGGTTTGGCATGAGTTTTTGGCGGTGATTTTTCTCCATAATACTGACATCAATGCACGGATTGATAAGCTCTGTGCCTAAGAAGTTTTTCACTTGCACATTTAAAAACGCCTTATCCATCTGAGGGCAAAACCCTACAATCGGACGACTGCCTACTAAAGGCAACAACGCCTTTAATATCGTATCATAATCCACGCCTGCTTCTAAATCCATAGGGCGAATCCCATGCACAACAATGCTTGCAGGCGGTGGCATAATGGGCGTGCGACAAATCATAGACAACGATGTTGACATGTCTAAGGTAAAAAAACCCTGGTCTTTAACGATTTTTACCGCTCCGACGCTTAAAATCTGATCACGCTTTGGATCGATGCCTGTCATTTCAAAATCCAAGCAAACCCACTCATCTGTCATCGTATCATCAAACAAATAGCGGTAACCATCGTCATTGAGTTTTGCCAAGGCCTTACGACGCAAATGATTAAATTTATAGTTTTTATTAAATAGTTTTTTAAAAAAATTCATCTACTCACCCCAAACACGTCCAAGCGGTAATGATGAATGATAAAACTTCTAAACTGCTTGACAACAATCAAACTTTCTTTTAACAGATCGCGCTCTAGGTTTGACAAAGTATTTGGATTAACTTTTCTTGCGGTTTTATCGGAGGTGATCAAAGAAACAGCCAAGCGTTTGCTTAGAAAAAACTCCAACGCCTCAAGCGTGTTTTTGGCAAGTTTGTTGTCAATTGCACCGCGTTTTACAAGGGCGTTTAACCGAGCTTTGGTACTGGTTTCGGTGATGCCAAATTCTAAAGCAAGCGTGCGTGTACCGTGAACAATGGGAAAAATGCCTGCTTTTTTTAAGTCAATATCGCTGTCCGCCCCACCTGTAAATTTTTGCCAAAAACTTGCAGTGTTGCCAATTTGTACACCAGGTAGAGCAAAACGATTGATAAAATTGCTGCCATGAAACGCTTGATAAAAATCAAACGTATGCCTGCGTAATGCCTCAAACAACGCCTTATCCCCACAAACAAAATAAGCGTCCAAAAGTGTCGCAAGCCAAATCAGATTTTGGCTATCAGGTGATAAATACCAACTGCTAATCTGCTCTTTAAACTTTGTTAAGGGCATTTGCCATTTTGGATTTTTCATCATAATGCCGCCCTCACAAAATGGGTAGCCAAAATCATTTAGTGCATTGTTAAATTGGTTGGCATAATTTTGTAAATCTTTGGCAAAATTTGGCTTATCAGCAAAAAAATTATCATTCACAATCAAGGCATTGTCTTGATCGGTACGCATAATCTGCTCGCCACGCCCCTCCGATCCCATGACAAAAACAGCGGTATTGGCAAAAACCTGCTTAGGTGCAATCAGCTCCCATGTTTTTTTGAACACATGAACATTTAAACTTTGCACTGCACGTGCAATTAGCCCTACTTTCATGCCCTGTTCAGACTGGCGGCGGATATATTTACCAATAAGATTTACCACTGTGTTAAGCTCTTCTAAACTTGTTGCACTTTCGATGCGAGCCATAATCATTTGGGTGTGATTTGCCAAAAAATTTAACAGCTCGGTCTGTCCAATCACGCCAATAATATCACCATTGTCGTCAATAATTGGCAAGCGGTGTACTTTATTTTCCAGCATAGAAACCAAGGCTTCGCCAACATCTTGTTCGTGATGAACGGCTTTGACATCAAAAAAACTGTAATTGGCAACAGGCGTGGCATGAAAATTGGCATTATCCGCCACTGCTTTGCATACGTCGGTTTGGGTAAAAATACCAATGTTTTGTAAATTTATTGGGTTAGAATTTATTGGATTGGAATTTGTTGGATTGGAATTTGCCAGGCTAATTGGTTGATTGTCCGTGGTTTTTTTTACCAAAATATGCTTGGCATGGGCGGTATTCATAGCAACGGTTGCCTCAAACAAACTTAATTGGCCATCAATGATGTTAGGCAATTTAATATGATCTTTTAGATCAGCAATAGCAATGGATAGCAAACTTTGCGTTTCAGAAAAGGCCTTACGTTCACTTTGTGCATGAGTGCGTGCAGACAAATCAGCAAACAATAACGCACCAAACTTGGCATTGGTTTTGGCAATTTTTTCAATCAAAACCCCATCTAAGCGATATAACAATGTTTGTTCCGATGTAACCGCTTCGGTGTTTTTGTTAAAAAACCAATCCGATGCGTTCAATCCTGCAATCAGTTCACCGTCTGCATAATGCTTAATCTTGCCTTTAATAATGACAAAAAAATCATGTTGCCAACTATTTGGAATGGATTGATCTTGTTCCAAATAGCTAATTTGGCTGTTGTTTGCCAAAATCTGACGTTCGTTATCGGTTAACACATCAAAGGGCGGATTGGTAAGATAAAATAAAGCGTTGTTCATAAAACCATTCCTTGTTTTATTAGACTTAGTTTTATTAGACTTAAAATTGAATTTGATTTATTTTATCAAATTTCACTTGAAAAAAAGATTTATTTTTGATACAAAATAAAACAAAATAGTACAACTGTTTACAACTGTTTTTGCTAAAATGTTTAAAATTTATAGTTTATTGTTAACTATTTATTTATTGTTAGTCGTTTTATTGTTAGTTGTTTTATTGTTAGTTGTTTTCAATTTATTAAGTCACCAATCCCATTCATGTTAATTTAGCGAGAAATTTATGTTGTTATTTTCAAAGAATGTGTTGTGCAGAAAAAATACATTGTTGGCATCGTGTTTGTGCGTGGCGGTTATAACAGCAAGCTGTTCAAAACCCGAAAACCAACCAAAAACTGACACCGCCTCCGCCCAAGCCTCCACACTAACCGAAACACCAACCGCCATCGATACCGTTTCTGATTACACACCAAATCCAAAATGGGAAACCCTTTTGGTTGGTTCAGAGATTAACTATCCGCCTTTTGAATTTCAAGACAGTAACAGCAGACCAACGGGTTTTGAGGTAGAATTGTTACAAGAAATTGGCAAAGCTGAAGAATTTAATGTACAATTTCTTCACCACGATCGCACCAAAATCAAAGAAACCCTCGATAATAACAAATATCGCATTTGGGCATCGGCATTGTCAATCAAACCTGAACGTGCTGAAGTGATGGATTTTACCACGCCGATCATCAGTTCGGAGATAATTGCAGGCGTGATTGATAACGAAAAAAATGCAAATATCAAAACTGCAGCAGATTTGCAAGGCAAAAAAATCGCCGTAAACAAAAACGCCAAAACCACATCAGAATATGCACTTAAGCTATCGGGTTCAGAACAGTTTGTTGTACCGCTAGAGTCATTTTATTTTTCTGTCAGAGAGGTTTTTTCTGGCAAAGCGGATGCGGTAATTAGCGACAATCGCGTACTTGATTATTACATCACCCAATATCCAAACATCAAAATCAAAACCATTGATCTAAATAGTGGCAAAAAAGACTTGGCTTTCGCGGTGAAAAAAGGCGACACTCAGTTATTAACCAAACTAAACAGTGGCTTAGCAAAAGTCAAAGAAAATGGCACTTATGACCGTTTAATGCAAAAATGGTTTGGAGGCGTGTCTTAACTTCCGTTTTGTAGCACAGCAATCGCTTAACAAAACAGCATTTAACAAAACACATTTAAGTTGGGTTGAATAACACACAACCCAACTCATTAAATTTGGCAAAACCTAAACCACCAAATCTGCATACTCTGGATTTTTGGTTAAAAAATATTTAACAAATGAGCAGCTTGGTATAATTTTAAAGTTATGATCACAAGCATAATCCAATGCAAATTTAGCCAACGCCTTACCTACGCCACGCCCACCCAATGCGTAAGGTACGATGGTATGATTATAATTCAAGGTATTTTCGTTCACTTTTTCATAACTTAAAAAAGCCGTGTGGCCGTTAATCGTGGTTTCAAAACGCTGATTGTCGGCTTTATGCACAATTTTCATCGCTTTTTCTTTCACCATAGCTTTTCCTTAATTTAGATCAAAAACTTATATCAAAAATTTAGATCAAAAAACTTATCTCAACAAAGTTGGATTAAAAAAATTGGATTAAAACATTAGCCAACAACCAACTGTTAATGATTTAAAATCTTTGCCAAAAAATCTTGTGCTCTTTCTGATTTTGCCCCACTAAAAAATTCATCGCGGCTACAGTTTTCCACCACACTGCCCTTATCCATAAAAATAATACGGTTTGCCACTTGACGAGCAAAACCCATTTCGTGAGTTACGCACATCATCGTCATGCCCTCGCGAGCCAATTCAATCATCACATCAAGCACCTCTTGAATCATTTCAGGATCAAGGGCGGAAGTTGGTTCATCAAAGAGCATGGCAATCGGATCCATGCTTAACGCACGAGCAATTGCCACGCGTTGTTGTTGCCCACCTGATAGTTCAGCGGGGAATTTATTGGCATGAGCAGATAAGCCCACGCGATCAAGATAACCCAGGCCTTTTTGTTTGGCATCTGATTCAGAACGCCCCAAAACCTTAATCTGTGCAAGGCTTAAATTATCCACAATAGACAAATGCGGAAACAATTCAAAATGTTGAAACACCATGCCTACACGGCTGCGCAGTTTTGGTAGATCGGTTTTTTTATCACCAACCGAAATGCCATTGACAAAAATCTCACCTTGTTGAAACGGTTCAAGTCCGTTTACCGTCTTAATAAGCGTGGATTTTCCTGACCCTGACGGCCCACAAACTACAGTTACATCACCTTTATGAACGTGGGCGGTACAATCAGTCAAAACTTGAAAACTGCCATACCATTTGCTTATCTTATTGATATTAATCATTATTTCATCACTTTGATGACCTGCATCTGACACCAGTCCGCCAAATTCATTGATCCATGTTTTGTCATCAATTTTGGTTACAACCGCCATATTTTTATCCTTATTAAGAAGTTTTAAATTTCATTTTAAGATGATTGACAAGACTTGACAACACAAAACCCACAATCCAATAAACAAAACCTGCAAGCAAAATATATTGGGTTAAAAAACCCATCAAATCGCCACGCACATAGCTTGCACGGAAAAAATCCACCAAACCAATCGCAAACACAAGGGTTGTGTCTTGAAATAAAATGATCGATTGTTGCAACAATAACGGAAACATTTTACGAAATGCCTGCGGTAAAATCACATAACGCATGGTTTGGTTATAATTCATGCCAAGGGCTTTGGCTGCGTTTACCTGCCCCTTACCAATCGACTGAATCCCCGCTCGCACAATCTCTGAAAAATACGCCGCCTCAAAGACCATAAACGCCACCACGCATGACACAAACGCCGTGTCTAACGTCAAAAATTGCCCTGTGATAAGTTTATACACCATAGGCACAGCAAAATAAAACCACATTAAAACCAAAAGCAGCGGTACGGAGCGAAAAAAGTTGACATACAATTTGGCAAAAGTTGCAATCAGTTTATTGCCAGATAAGCGCATAAGTGCCAGCACCGTACCCAGCACCATACCGCCAATAATCGCCAAAAACAGTACTTTTATCGTCATGGTAGCCCCACTCATCAAAGCAGGCATTGCTGTTTGTAATTCGGTAAAATTCATGCCAAACCTCCGTCAATTTGTCCCTTAATGCGTAATTTTTGTTCCAATTTTGTCATCAAGAAAATCAACGTTAAATTAAACACCAAATAAATTAAAGTCGCAAACGCATAGACCTCAATGGTATTTTGAGTGTACTCGCTAATGGTTTTGGTTTGGGAGATTAATTCTGCTACGCCTACCAATGATGCCACAGATGCGTTTTTGTAGCAGTTAGTCATCTCAGAGCTTAATGGAGGCAAAATTACCCGAAACGCTTGTGGCAATAAAACATAGCGATAAACTTGCGATGTGGTAAAACCCAAGGCATAACTTGCGTTAGATTGTCCTTTTGGCAATGATTCAATGCCTGTACGCACCTGTTCAACAATCCGCGCTGCGGTAAACAATCCCAAGCCAATACTTGCTGAAATTACCGCCGATGTGTTTGGGTGAATGTCTTGCAACCACCATTTTTGCAAATCACCAGACAACCACGTTGGCATAACATAAAACCAAAAAAATAACTGCACAAGCAATGGCACATTTCTAAAAAAATTGACATACGCAGTACCGAGCATGCGAGCGACTTTATTAATAGGCGTGGTATTTGGCAATGTACGCATAATACCCAAAACCGTGCCAACCATTAACGCGATAAGCCAGCCTGATGTACCAATCACAATCAGCCAACCAAAACCCTTTGCCAGCCACTGCCAATAAACCTCACTACCAACCCCTGTTTGATTAAACAGCACGCCCCAATTCCAAGTATAATTCATAAACTCCCCTTAGCCCTATCCGTCTTTATCACCACTTTTATGCATATTTTGCTTTTATGCATACTTTTTTGGTTGTCAAAAAGCAAAACTAACGCCAAACGGACGTTAGTTTTTTTGCAATTTTTTGCAATAACGATAAAATTACTGTGCTTTTGATGCATCAGCAACACTGGCAGTGGCAGTTGCTGCTTGAGGTTCGGCATTATCATGCGGATTGGCAAGCAATGCTTTTAAGTTATCCGACATTGGAAAATCCATATTGACATTTTTCGGTGGAATTGGAGTCATAAACCATTTGTTATAAATGGTATTAATTTCACCCGAGGCATAAGTGGCTTTTAATGTGTCATCTACTAAAGTTTTAAACGCGCTATCGCCTTTACGCACCATACAACCATAAATCTCAAAAGACTGTGGCGTACCAACAATTTCCCATTTGTTTGGATCTTTAGCCTTGGCTTTTTCGCCAGCAAGCAACACATCGTCCATCATAAAAGCTGCAGCGCGGCCATTTTCAAGCATCAAAAATGACTCGCCGTGATCTTTGGCAGAAACAATGTTAATGCCTAATTTTTTAGCTTCGTTTTCTTGTTTGATAAATCGCTCTGATGTTGTGCCTGCGGTGGTTACCAAAGTTTTGCCTTTTAAATCAGCAAAATCTTTAATGCCAGAATCTTTGGCAACCAACAAACGCGTACCAATTTCAAAAAACCCTACTGAAAAATCAACTTGCTGTTGACGTTCGGTGTTGTTGGTGGTGGAGCCACATTCTAAATCTACCGTACCGTTTTGTATCAATGGAATGCGAGTTTGCGAGGTAACCAAATTATAACGCACTTTTAGATCAGGCATATTCAGCTGTTGTTTGACTGCATCAACAACTTTTAGTTGTAAATCATGAGCATAACCAACAGGTTCGTTCGGTTTATCAGCAATATAAGAAAATGGAATGGACGAGTCGCGGTGAGCCAAAACAATCTCACCTGATTTTTTAATTTTGTCAAGCGTACCTTCAGTGGCTGTGGCTGTAGAAGCCGATTCTGTTGCTGGATTGCTCGCTGTTTCTTGAGCTTTATTACAAGCAACCAATCCCATACTTAAACTTGCAAGCGTTGCGAATGCCCAAGCTTTTTTGTTAAATTGCACTTTGTTCATAAATCATTCCTTATCCTTTTTTGCGTTGAACAAACAACCCTGCTTTTTTCAATCCATTATTCTTCTGTTTGTAAATCGTCCAATCAAACAAAAATATTTATCCAAAAGGGGTTTGTACAGTTATAGTAACTTAATTTTTCTAATGTTACAATAGACAAATGCAAATATTTTAACTTTTTTATCAATTCGCCATACCAAAAGCCTTAGAAATATCCTGCGTGGCTTGAGTGATATTGTCAAGCGATGGTGCGTCATTCGGTTTGGCAAACAATTCTGCATTTTGTAACGATAACGCATGATTTAAATTCACATTTAACTCAGGCATTGGATTTTTAAACCACTTGTCATACAAGCGATAAATACCGCCTGTGCTGTACAAATCCAACAAACTGTTGTCCACCAAACGTTTAAAATTGACATCGTTTTTTGGCAAACTGCACGCATAAATTTCATACGTTTTTGGCTCGCCTGTAATTTCCCAATCATCACGATTTTTTAGATTTAAGCGATTGCTTGCCAACAACACATCATCACTAAAAACCAAATTTGCCTTGCCTGTATTTAACGCATTTTCAAGCTCATAACTGTTTGTCATTCGCAAAGTCTTTACCGCCAACTGATTGATTGCAATATAATTTAACAAGCTGTATTCAGAAGATGAATTTTCAATCACCGCAATGGTCTGATTGTGTAAATCTTTATAACCTTGAAACTGGCTGTTTTTGTTTGCCAAAAACCGTGGCGTTACCACAAAAAATCCAACAGAAAACGCCACTTTTCGTTGACGATCCAAGGTATTTGTTGTGGTACTACACTCAAAATCCACATCACCACGTTGCACCGCACTGATGCGTTCGCTCGATGTAACTGGCCTGTATACAACCTTAAGATTTGGATTATTGGTGGCTTTTTTGATGCCATTTACAATATGATTGGCAATGTCAATGGAATAACCTATTGGCTGATTATCCGCTTTTGACAAATAAGAAAACGGCGCTGGCATATCACGATAACCGATGACAATGGTTTGACTGCTTAGAATTTTATCAAGGGTTTGATTATTGACAGCAGCAAGTTTTTGTTGGTCATTTTGTTGTTCTAAAGTTTGTTGCTCCAAAGCACTGCGTTCACAACCAAACAAGGCCAAAACCAGCCATAAAAGCATGAATGTTTGCGTACAATTTTTGCGTTGCCAATGTTTACGTTGCGTTGTCATTCATTTTTACTCATACGACATACCAGTTAAGCAAAATTTAAACTGCCTATTCATCGTCTTTATTTTTTAAAAAAAAGCCTTATTAAAAGCATATTCATGTTAATTTTAGGAATAATTATGTCTTCTACTCATTCTATTCAAGATTTGCGCCAACGTTTTTTTATCAAAAACAGCCCAGTGCGTGGTGATGTGGTACGCCTTGATGACAGTTATCAAGCAGTCATTGAGCAAAAAGATTATCCAATTGCTCTGCAAAAGTTGCTCGGTGAAATGTTGGTTGCTGCAAGCCTACTCATTGGTACGCTAAAAATTGATGGGCGTTTGTCAATTCAACTACAAAATAGCACCGATGCCAAGACAGACACAGACAGCAACAATACAGATCGTGCAAGTCAACTAAATTGGGCAATGGCAGAGTGCGACAGTCATGGTTTTGTGCGTGGTTTGGCGGATTGGACGGGCAATTGGTCGGGTTTAATCACAGCCAACGATGCGTTTGCCAAACTCGGTAAAGGAGGCGTGTTATTTATCAACATTCAATCCAACACCACACAATCTGGCATGCAGGCTGAAGGTTATCAAGGCATTGTGGAGCGTGTGGCAGATAATTTGGCGGATTGCTTAACGCATTATCAACAGCAATCCGTACAAATTCCAACCCTAATTAACCTTGCCTGTGATGGCAAACAAGCCGGCGGAATTTTGGTGCAACTGTTGCCTTACAGTGAAGATGAACAAGAACACATTGATAACGATTTATTTCCACGTTTGACTGTGTTAACCAAAACCTTAAAAGCCACTGAATTAACCAAACTACCGCCAAATGAGATTTTATACCGCCTGTATCATGAAGAAGAGGTTATAACAGCCGATCCTGTCAACTTAAGTTTTGGCTGTACTTGTTCAATCCAAAAAAGTGCATCGGCGATTTTTCAACTTGGCAAAACACAAGCTCTAAATCTTGTGGCGGAACAAGGCGGTGAAATTGGCTTGGATTGCGGTTTTTGTGGCCAAATTTACCGTTTTGACACACAAGCCATCAATGAGATTTTTGCATAATCTTTGATAAAATCCAACAACCAATAAAAATCCCTTAACTTTTATTAAGGGATTTTTTACATAAACTTACAATTTACATTGCTTCTTTTTACATTGCTTCTTTGTGCAAACGCTCATTTAAATCATCAATCACAAGCGACCAAACAGCATCGCGTCGCCATTCTTCGTTTAAAAATGCTTTTTGCTTTTCATTCCAAAAATCTGCTTGGTTTAACATCACATCACCAGGCAGTTGGTGGGTTTTGATAAATTGCTCAATCGCTTCATCACTATCATCTAAACCCAATTGGGCAAATAGTTCATTTATGGTGTATTCAACATCACCGAGCATAACTTTTTTCCTTATTGGTTTGGCAATACTTGTTAGTTTGGCAATAAATGACTGACTGCATCGCGTTCTTCTGACAATTCAGTTTCGGTGGCTTTCATTTTTTGTTGTGAAAAGTCTGATGACACGTCCAAACCTTCAACAATTGTCCAGTCGCCATCTTTACAAGTACATGGGTAAGAATAAATCAAGCCTTTTTCGATGTCATATTCGCCGTTTGAGTATACACCCATAGATACCCAGTCATTCTCGTCCGTGCCTAACGCCCATGAACGAATGTGAGCAATGGCTGCGTTGGCAGCTGAAGCGGCTGATGAAGCACCGCGAGCTTTGATGATGGCTGCACCACGCTGTTGTACACTTGGAATGTAAGTGTTTTCATACCAATCGCGATCAACTTGTTCCAAAGCAGGCTTATCCTTAATGGTTGTAAAAGTTAAATCTGGGTATTGAGTAGATGAGTGATTGCCCCAAATGATCATTTTTTTGATGTCATTAACCGTTGTTTCGGTTTCTTCGGCAAGCTGTGCCATACCGCGGTTATGATCCAAGCGTGTCATGGCGGTAAAATTGCGTGGGTTTAGATCTGGAGCGTTGCGCTGGGCAATTAAGGCATTGGTATTGGCGGGGTTGCCAACCACCAACACTTTAACATTACGACTGGCATTGTCGTTTAATGCTTTGCCTTGGGCTGAAAAAATAGCAGCATTGGCTTCTAACAGATCTTTACGCTCCATACCAGGGCCACGAGGTCTTGCACCAACCAATAACGCATAATCGGCATCTTTAAAGGCAACATTGGCATCATCAGTTTGTACCACGCCTGCCAAAAGCGGAAAAGCACAATCTTCAAGCTCCATAACCACGCCTTTTAAGGCTTCTAAAGCTGGGGTAATTTCAAGCAATTGTAAAATCACTGGTTGATCTTTACCAAGCATATCGCCTGATGCAATGCGAAATAGCAGTGAATAGCTGATTTGACCTGCTGCACCTGTTACAGCAACACGAACGGGTTGTTTTAATGTTGACATAGAATTCTCCTGATTGTGGTTTTTTACTGTTGTGGTTTTTAAATATACTAAGTTTTTAAAGCACTAGTTTTTTAAAGCACTAGGTTTTTAAAATACACTAAAATTGAGTATAGCAAAACTTAGCACATTTAACAAATTTTTTTTGCGTTTTTTGCTTTACTGAATTTTGGCGCTGCTTTGGCGTTCTTTTTGCTTTGATGTTGTTTTTACCTTGATGTTATTTTTACCTTGATATTATTTTTTGACATCAATCATGTTCATACGCTGCCCAAAACTTTGGTTTTCGCCAAGCAATACACTATAATTGGCGGTATTTTCCATGACCGCTTTTACATAACCGCGAGTTTCTGGATAAGGAATGCTTTCTATGTATTGATCGGCAGGAAGTGAACCAAACTGTGGCTGCCATCTGCGTGCTTTGCTCGCCCCGGCGTTATAGCCTGCGGTGGCAAGTACCGTGTTTGCACCCAATTGTTTAAAAATATCACTCATGTAAAACGTGCCGTAACGAATATTGGTATCGCCTGTTGCTACCTTGCTTGCACTGTAGGACTCGCCTATTTTACGGGCAATTTCTTTGGCGGTTGTTGGCATGATTTGCATTAAACCTCCTGCGCCTACATTGGATTTTGCCCCAACGTTAAAACGGCTTTCTTGACGCATGATACCATACGCCCACGCAGGATCAATGCCAACTTGACGGCTGTAATTTACCACACTTGCCTGATAAGGCATGGGGTAAGCCAAAGCAATGTTTGGAATGGTGTGCGTGGTTTCAATTGCAAAAATAGCACGATCATACCACCCGATGTCATTGGCTTGTTTGGCTGCCGCCAAAATCATGCCATTATCACCACGTTCGCGTGCTTTACGTACCGCCCAATTCCATTCACGGTTGCTATAAGCTGAATTTGCTGCTTGATGATACAAGCTAAAAGCACGGTTAAAATGCGGATCTTGTGCCAAACGCTGATAATCAAAAGCCGTCGGAGCATTGGTGGTAGGCAAACGATCAAACCGCTGTCCCAATTGTTCTTTAGCAAGCAATCCATAATAGTCATTTTTTTTGGCTAATTTGGCAAATATTTGCCAAGCATTTTGCTGTTGTTTGGTATTGCCTGCATGGTGGTAGGCTTTGGCAAGCCAATATTGCCAAATTGGTTGTTGTTGGATTTGGTAGTCCATTGCACCAATTGCCAAACTCAAATCCGTCCAACGGCTAAAACGAATGCTGGCTGTGGCATAATCTTCTGCTTCTTCAAAATTAAACGGCTCGCCCAAACTTTTTTGCATCCAATTTACCGCATCCACACTAAAACCAATATCGGTATTCACATTCATGCGTGCCACACCAAGCGTGCGATAGGCATAGCGTTTGGTGCGTTCATCAAAAAATCTTGGATATTGACGCATGTCATAATTTAACTGCATGTTGGCTGTGTTTACAAAATCACCGCCTTGGTTGGCAACTTTTGCCAAAGCAAACAGATACAACAGCCGATTGGTGGCTGTCGGCTCTAAGGTCGGTAAACTTAAAAAAAACGCATCTGGTCGATTGCCAATATCTGCCAATTGAACATAATCCAAACTGATACCCAAACGACTTGCCAATGCCACAACCTCGCTATTGTTGCCTGTGCGAATCATGCGATATAAACGTTGGACGCGATCATCATTACTCACCATAACGCTGTTGTTAAGTTGACTTGCCAATTGACGACAAAGTTCGGGCTGTTTTTTGTTGGTATCCAGCCAAACTTTATTTTTTTCTATCAAGGCACGCATACTATCACCGCCTGCTTGATAAGCCAAACCAATCGCACAACTTTCTGACACATCAGCATTACTGATATAGCCTGCTACCGCCCGCACCGAGGCATAATCACCGCTAAAGGCCTTGGTTTCAGCATAATCAGCCACCAGTTTTTCTGCAATTGCCGATCCTTGATAGCGCTTAACAAAACCAATAATCACATCAGGACTTTGACTGCTAAGAGATTGGTTTAATTGCCAATATTCTGGATACATTGCCAAATTTGAACCTGCCATTTGCTGTTGATATTGGTACATATCACCGCCACTGCGACTGGCTTTTAATGCTTCATTAAAATAAGCATCGCCTGCATGGGTCTGATTTTGCCAATCTGAATTGGTTGAGTTGGCACAAGCAGACTGGGTTAACATAACCAATACAGATGCAGTCAAAATTGACAAATTAACGTTGTTAAACGGTCGCTTAAACATTAAAGTGATAGGTTTCATATCAGCGGCTTCACCATTTAAAAATTTATCAGTTGGTAGAGATTTATCAGTTAGTAAAAACGATAAGTTAGTAAAAAATATAAGTTAGTAAAAACGATAAGTTAGTTTAGAAAAAAAAGACAAATTATACATCACACAAATTATACCTTACAATTTGACCCAGTGGTTAAAGTTAACCGTCTGTCGTCATTGTTTTGATCGCCACCACTTAAACGAACAATGTCAATCAAAATGTCCGGTTTTGGCAAAATATTTTTGGCATGGCTTGCCCATTCTATAATTACCAGTGAATTTGGTTCATCAAAATACTCAAAAAATCCAATAAAATTCAATTCTTCTGGATCGGTTAAGCGGTATAAATCTGCATGATAAACTGGTTTTATCGTATGGTTTTGGATAATTTGATAGGCTTCAACCAAGGTATAAGTTGGACTTTTTACCACCCCATCATGTCCAAGGGCTTGTAGCAAATAACGCGTAAATGTGGTTTTACCCGCTCCCAAATCGCCTGATAGCCAAATTGAACCTGTTGGATTGGTTTTGGCAAGCATTGTCGCAAAATTTTTGGTGTCGGTTTCATTTTTTAAGATAAGCGTTTGGTTTTGCATAATTATTCGTTTTAGGTTGTTTTTAGTTAAAGGTTTTTGGTTAAAGTTTGGCATTGACAACTTGAGCTTTGACAAGAGGGTTGACAAATTTTTCACCCTGTAACAATTTTTCATACATCTTCGGATCGCTCCATTCTGCTTTTACCTGATCGCTAAAGGCAAACTCTGTCAAATGCAGTTTACCCATTTGTTCATTATCCACATCATACTCAAAACACTGGGCGTAGCCTGTGGCAGTTTCGTGCACAATGACCGAATACACCTTAACCAAACTTTCGCCGTTTTGCATTTGAGTTTGCTTTAAAATATGCCTCGCCCAAAAGAAAATCACCCGACTAAACTGTTCAGCAGATGGTGATACAGGCAAACTTACCCAGCGCGCGGAGAAATTTTTACACGCACGGATATACTCACTGTCATCTTTATTCCAAAATGTAATGGCATGATCAAAACTGTCAATCATATCCTTAATAGACGATTTTAACAAGCCAAAATCATAAACCATCTGTCCATTGTCAAGAGCGTAAGCCTCCAAAATCAACTCAACTTGGTAGCTGTGTCCGTGAATGGAGAACTTACAGCGATCAGAACTACAATTACGCACGATATGGGCGTTTTCAAATTTAAAAAGTTTACGGATACGCATGGTTTTTTCTGCTTTTTGTTACAATGTTTAACGGTGGTTTCATCGTATTATAAAGTGTTTTGTTAAAATCGGCTATTTTAAATTTAAAATTTTTTATCAATTTTGTGATTGATTTTTCAAAGTTTGGTTAATTTATGTTACCATACTCTTATTTATTGGTTTATTTTAAATATTGACAAGGTATAATCATGATAACGGTTTTACTGATTGATGATCACGATTTGGTGCGTATGGGTATTAGTCGCATGTTGGCAGACAGCTTAGATATTCGCGTGGTGGGTGAAGCAGACAATGGCGAAACAGGACTTAGTTTGGCCAGAAAACTTAATCCAAATGTCATACTCCTAGATGTCAATATGCCAAATATGGACGGTCTTGAAGTTACCAAGCGCCTTATGCAAATTGACAAAAACAATAAAATTTTGGCAGTGAGCAGCCTTGTCAATAAGCCCTATCCATCGCTACTAATTAAAGCAGGAGTGAGTGGCTATATCACCAAAGGCACCCCACTTGATGAAATGATAAAAGCCATAAAAAAAGTAGCCCAAGGCAACCGTTATTTTAGTGCTGACGTGGCAGAGCAGCTTGCAGATATGTTGGTTTCTAACAAAAATCAATCACCGTTTGATTTATTAAGCGAACGCGAAATGCAAGTTGCTATGATGGTGGTAAATTGCCACAGCCCTCAACAAATCGCCGATCAATTGTTTGTAAGTGTGAAAACCATTAACACTTATCGCTATCGGATTTTTGAAAAGCTAAACATTGACAGTGATGTAAAACTTACTCATTTGGCAATGCGACATGGTTTAATTCAAGCCAATTGATTGTTAATAAAACCTAAAAACTTACTAAAAAATATACTTAAAAAACTCACCCAATTTCACCAAGCACGCTTCAAGTGATACATTATGATTACCAACCCAATTTTTTTGTCCATTTTTAACAATGAATTACAAAAGAATAAAACCAAACGCCTCGGTATGATTTATAACTTTTATCGGGTGATTATCGCGTTATTTTTTAGCCTAAATTTTATCATTGCAGTCAAAAAAAGCAACCAAGATCTGTTGGTTATCATGAATTTATTGCCAACTTTTGGATATTTGTTGTTTGCAATTGGCATTGTGCTTGTTTATCATTTTTATCCACGCAATTTATTATTAATGTTTGGTTTGATGATAGATTTTATTGCCCTATCTATCATGTTGTATTTTAGCGGTGGCTCTGACTTACAGATTATTTTGTTGTTTTTTGTCCAAGTCGCCTCGTCGTTTATGCTGGTAAGCAGTCATCAGGCAACTTTGTTAACGTTATTTGCCATTAGCCTTGTGATGTATCAACAGTTTTATCAACCGTTAAAAGGTGATTTAAATTACAGTTTACTTAATGAAATTGGCTTGATGACGGCAAGTTTTATCATTGTGGCTTATCTAAGTGATAGTTTGTCAAAACGCGTCAAACAAATTGAGGCCTTATCCGAACGCCAAATTACCGAGGTCAATGTGGTAAACAGCATTAACAAAAAAATCGTACAAATCATTGAACAAGGCGTTATGGTAGTTTCGCATGATTTAGAAGTGCTCATTGCCAATGACAACTTTATCAAACAATTACAATTGCCCAGCAATATTGAAAACTTTTCTTTAACCAACATTTCAACCGAACTTGCCAATTTGATTAAACCTTATATCAAAGAACACGAAGAAACATTAATTTTTCGCCAACACAAGCACGAAACGAACAAAAATATCCAAATTTTTACCGACTATCGTTTACGCATTACCCAGTTAGAAAAAAATTTGGCCTTGATTTTGGTAGAAGATTTGCGCCGCGAACAAGCCCACGCCCAGCAGCTAAAACTTGCATCGCTTGGACAATTGACTGCCAGTATCGCCCACGAAATTCGCAACCCCCTGGCATCTATTAGTTATGCCAGTGAAATGCTCATAGAAGACGCCCATGACACAAATAGCCCCTTATCAGATGATAATCTTGAACTGTATCAGACCATTTTTCAACAAACAATTCGAGTCAACAAAATCATTGAAGATGTGCTAAAACTTTCACGCCAAAAAAAACCGAACCAAATTTATATTGAACCTAAAACCTGGCTGCCTGTTTTTTTAAAAGAAAATTTTATCGATCAAGACATAGAATTACACTGTCATACCGACAATGGTTTTTTGTTTGACAATTATCAACTGGAACAAGTACTGGTAAATCTGATTAAAAACGGTTTGCGTTTTAGCAAAAAATTACACGCACACGCCTTTGTTGATCTTGATGTATACGATGCAGGCAAATTTATTCACCTTGATGTGATTGATTTGGGAGCTGGCGTGGCTGAAAATCATATTCAAGATTTGTTTAACCCATTTTTTACCACAGATAATGATGGCACAGGGCTTGGCTTGTATTTATCACAAGCGTTTTGCCAGGCCAATCATGCCGATTTGGAATATGTGATAGAACATGAACACACCTGTTTTCGTATTATTTGCAACAAAAAATTTATCCGTTCGGTGTTTAAATAACGATAGGCTTGTTTGTATAACACAAAACAAACAATAAATATTTTGTAATATGAAAAAAAAATTGCTATAGTCAATTCCCCTTGTTAAAATTGTATTGGGCTTACACAAAAACACACAAAAGCTTAATCAACATTGAAAACAAGTTGTCAAAAACAAGTTATCAAAAATAAGTTGTTACAAAAACCCATTATTTTTAAGGATTACTTATGAAAAGCAATCAAGTATTAGAAAATCTTAAAAAAAAATACGCCCATGAACCTGAATTTATCCAAGCGGTAGAAGAATTATTAGAAGACATCGCCGCTATGTATGACAATCATGACAAATACCAAGCCGTTAACGTGTTAAGCCGTATCACAGAACCCGATCGCGTGTTTAGTTTTCGGGTAAACTGGGAAGATGACAAGGGCAATGTACAAGTCAACCGTGGGTGGCGCGTGCAGTTTAACAATGCGTTAGGGCCTTATAAAGGTGGCTTGCGTTTTCACCCAACCGTTAATCCATCGGTGTTAAAATTTTTAGGATTTGAGCAAATTTTTAAAAATGCCTTAACAGGTTTGCCAATGGGCGGTGCAAAAGGCGGTTCTGATTTTGATCCAAAAGGCAAATCCGACAGTGAAATTCGCCGCTTTTGCTATGCGTTTATGCGTGAACTCGCTCCGTTTATCGGATCGGACACAGATGTTCCTGCAGGTGATATCGGTGTGGGCGGACGTGAAATTAACTACATGTTTGCTATGTACAAAAACCTAACTCGCGAATGGACAGGCGTGCTAACAGGCAAAGGTGTAGGTCATGGTGGTAGTCTTATCCGCACCGAAGCAACCGGTTACGGCCTTGTGTATTTTCTAGACAACATGCTAAAAACTGACAATGACTGCTTAACAGGCAAAACCGTGCTTATCTCTGGGGCGGGCAATGTGGCAACCTACGCAGCCAAAAAAGTTACCGAACTGGGCGGTATCGTGGTTACCCTATCAGATTCAACCGGTACGCTATATGACAAAAACGGCTTAACTCAAGAAAAAATAGACTGGGTTATTGAACAAAAAGCCAATCGTAAAGCACTAAAAGATTATGTAAAAGCCTTTGGTGGTGAGTGGATTGAAAGCTCTCGTCCTTGGCATATCAAAGCAGACATAGCTTTGCCTTGTGCCACTCAAAATGAAATTAACGGCGATGATGCAAAAAACTTGGTAAAAAATGGGGTGAAATACGTTGCTGAAGGAGCAAACATGCCAAGCGATGCCGATGCAATTGGCATCTTCCAAAAAAATGGGGTGAAATACGCCCCTGGTAAAGCATCAAACGCAGGGGGCGTGGCGGTTTCTGGGTTGGAAATGTCGCAAAATTCAGTGCGCCAGTACAGCACATTTGCACAACTGGATCACCAATTACAAGACACCATGAAAAATATTCATGAAGCCTGTGTACAGTATGGCAAAACTGATGACGGTCAAATTGACTATAAAAAAGGTGCAAACATCGCAGGCTTTAGCCGTGTTGCCGATGCCTTGGTAAATTATGGTACATTGTAATTTAACAATCAGATGATCGCACAAAAACCCCTTGTAATTAAGGGGTTTTTACATTTATAGTTTTACATTTACAGTTAAGCTATTTTTGACTTGTTGGATCAATCAATTAAAATTTAAGCAATTAAAATTTAAGTAAAACGACGCATGCTTAAGTTTGCTATGATGTTTTCTGCATCTTGCCAACGGGTTTTTGAATCCGGTGCACCAAGCAATACCACAATTGATGGACGTCCATTTACCGTTGTTTCAAACATCACACAGTTGCCCGCTTCGCGAATAAAACCCGTTTTAGAAAAACCAATATTATACAAGCCATCACGCACCATATAATTGGTACTGCGTGCTGCAATGCTGCGAAAACCCGATGCGGTATTGTTTACATAAAATTCACGGTTTGGCGTGGTGCTAAACTGGCTAATCAAATTATGTTTGTATGCATGACGTGCCAAAATTGCCAAATCGCGTGGTGATGCTACGTTACGAGCATCAAGCCCTGATGGATCATAAAATACGGTTTGAGTCATACCAAGCTCACGGGCTTTTTGGTTCATTTTATTCATAAAACCATCATAACCAAAAGGATCGGTACGTGCCAAAGCTTTAGCCGCAGGGTTTTCTGACTTCATCAACATCATCAGCAGCATTTCAGCACGGTTTAATTGATCGCCAACTTTTAAGCGATCGCTGTTTGATTTTTTTGGGGTTTTAAAATCTAGCCAATCAATGGTTAAAATATCGTCCATGCCCGCTCTGGATTCTGATACCACAAGTGCGGTCATTACCTTGGTGATAGATGCAATTGGGCGTGCAATATCGGCATTTTTTTCATAAATAACCTGCCCTGTCAATGCGTCCAATACCAATGCTCCTGCTGAATTGGCATAGTAGTAGTTGCTTGGATTGTTCCAATTGGCGTTGTCTAAGTTGGTAGAATTGTATTGATTGTTAGAGGAAGGCTGTGTGGTGATGGTTTGAACAGTGCGGGTGGTGGTTGCCAAGCTGCTATTGTGATACATGACTGCTTTGGCTTGATCCAAGCTGTCTTGACCGCCCCAACTGATTTTTGCTTGTCCTGATTGTAGCGACAATTCTGCATGACTTGCACCAGCAGCAACCAAACCTGCAACCAAAGCACCTACGCCCAACGTTTTTTTTAGCAATGTTTTCATAAGGAACTCGCTTGTAATAACTAAGAATTAATTTTAATACCAATCTTTTAATACCAATCATGGTGAGATTTTTAACAAAACAAAACCGCGTTTTAGGGCAATCCGTTTTTGTTGTATGATTTTTACCAAACAACACTAAATGCTCCTAGCAAATTTAGCCATCATTTGGGGTAGATGCGTATCCATCAAGACCTAATCCATGTCTATATCAAAAAACGCAAATTTGTTCAATTTAGATTGTTTTATATTGTAACGAGTGTGTTTTAACAAATCAACAACCAAATTGATAAATAATAAAATTTTATCTAAAATTTAAGGATAATTATTACAATTTTTTAACTTATTTTTACATTGATCATTGCTGCCTTGTTTGTTGTTTGATAAGTTTGTTGTTTGATAAGTTACTTGTTTTCCATACGATACAATCCATGCAAATTTGCCAACAAAATAGATGCAATCACGCCCCCAATGCACAAAAATACCAAATACAACGCAGGAGCTAAGGTTAATTTGGTTATCATAAAGCCCAGCATAATCGGCGTTAACACACCCGTCCCAGCATAGGCCAAATTATAACCCATCGATATGCCTGTACATCGAACTTTGGCAGGGAATAAACCTACACAAATGCTTGGTACAACCCCAATCACACCAATAAAAAAGCCAAATATCACATAATAAAGCAACAAAAAATCACCCATATGTGCCAAATGATAAAAAACAGCACGCTCGTAATTGCAAGCAACAAACACCCTACACCAAACACCTTGCCTGCATTTAATCGATCGGATAAATAACCAAACATGACTGCACCAAGACTTGCAAATAAAATCGCCAGTCCATTGGCTATCATAATTTCACTGTTTGACACATCAAAATAATTTATCGCTAAATTTGGCAACAATAAAAACCCAATCAAATACACACTGGAACTAAACCATGACAGCACAAAAGTCATAGTTAAGCCATAACGGTATTTTTTTAACACGCTTAACACAGGCAGTTTTGGCAACAACTCACCTTTTTGTTTGGCATTTAGCCACAGCGGTGTTTCAGTCAAACGATAACGCAAAAAAACTGTAATCAGCGACCCTAACGCTCCCACAATAAACGGTATTCGCCAACCAAAACGATACATCTGCTCAAAAGTCAGCACCGCCGATAAGCTCGTTGCACTAATACTTGCTACCAATGCAGACACCACCAATACCGCAATCATAAGCCCACTTGCAAGACCTGTTTGCCAACGCGGTACTTGCTCAAGCATATACACCCACGAAATTGGCAACTCCGAACCAATACCAACACCTTGCAATAACCGCATTAACACAAACAGCCCAATTGCCCAAACCCCAATCACATCATAAGTTGGCATAAGCCCAATCACAAGCGTGGAAAAAGTCATACTAAACAGACTGTATAGCATGACTTTTTTGCGTCCCAAACGATCAGCAATATCCGCCAATATCAACCCACCCAATGGCCGCGATGTATAACCTACAATCACCAATGCCAAAAAACCAAAACTTTTTAAGTCATTGTCTAAGTCTTTTGGAAAAAACGCATGCACAATTGCATCATAAAAGAAAAAATACACAATAAAATTAAAACAGGTAAAAAAACCCGCCCAAGCAACCAATGCAATAATTTGGCGTTCACGAGCATGCAGCACTCGCAATTCTTCATTGATATTTGAAAAAAATGGCATAATAGTTGACACCGATGCGTTTTAATTTAACTTATTGTTAAGTTTAATTGTTTGTTAAGTATTGTTTGTTAAATTTAATTGGTTACTAAATTAAATTTAGTAAGTTTAGCTTTTAAAACCGTTAATTTTTCATTAATCACAGCAACCACAATCACAGCAACCACTGAATGGGCAACAGCGAAAACACACTTATCCATAAGTTATTTGCCAAGGATAAACGCGGCTCGTTATTTTTGGTGATAACAACTTTTTGCAACGCCAACGTATCTTCGTCTAAAGTTTGCCAAACCAGTTGATCATCTGCCCCAAAACCCAAACGATACGCCACATTTAGCAGTTCATCATCAAAAATTGCATGAAGGGCTTTTGCCAATGCACTGTCATAAATCACCACGCCAAGCTCCGTGTTAATATGAGCCGATCGCGGATCAACATTATAAGAACCAATAAATGCCAAACGATCATCTACTGCAAACGCTTTGGTATGTAGGCTTGTGCTAATTTCGTTACGGCGCAAACTTGGTTTTTTTATACGCAAATCAGCATCAGCGCTGGATTTTAGTTCATACAATCGCACGCCTGCACGCAGCATAAGCAAACGTGCTTTGCTATAGCCTGTATGCACAATTGGTACATCGGTTGAGTCAAAAGAATTGGTTAAAACCGTAACTTTCACCCCATCATTGACAAGCTGATTAAGCTCAGCAACCCCTTGATTGGTCGGCACAAAATATGACGAAATGACGGTAAACTTTTTTTTCGGTGTGCCAATTGTGTTGCGTAATTGAGTAACCAAACGGCTCGACTCGTCATCTTTTTTGGTTAATTTTGTAACGTTATCGGCAAAAAAATCAATCTTTTTCCAACGCAGTGGCAATTTGCCTGTGATTAATAATTTATCAATACTAACCGCGGTTTTTACCGTATGTTTGGTTAATTCATTGTTAGGACTACAATTTTGTTGACAATTAGGCAATTGGTAAAATTTGGCAGAAGTAAGCCATGGGTTGGCAAGTTTTGGTTGGTAAATTTTATCCAAACTTGCCAAAAACCGTTGCTTAGGGCTTGGATTTTTGGCATTTGGATTGGTTGTATTCATCATCTTATACGGATAAACCAAAGTTTCAATGTCATACGCCATCTCCGATTGCCAATAACGCTCAAAACTTTCGCTAATACTGTCAACCACTTTGCCTGCCAACAACACATCAAGGTCAGAAAATTCATTGTTCGTATCACTGCGTAAATATTCATTGCCAATATTTCGCCCACCAATAATAGACAATTGTTTGTCAAAAGTCATGCTTTTATTGTGCATGCGTCGGTGATAACGTGGCATACCAAGCACAAAATTAATCGGACGTACAGCACGGATAATTTTTGGATTAATCAGACGCACTGCAATATTCGGATGCCCAGAAAAAGCCAACAACAGTTGGTCAAGTTTGCCATCGGTATTTAAATCATCGAGCAACAAACGCACCTTTACCCCACGATTTGCCACATCGTACAGTTGTTTTAACATCAACTGCCCTGCTTCATCGTTATTCCAAATATAGTATTGAATGTCAATGCTGTGCTTGGCATAGTTTGTAAGCAAACTGCGCGAGGCCAGCGCATCGCGACTGGTGATGATCGGATAATAACCTGAAAGCTCTGAATGATTGGGTTTGGTATTGCTAATTTTAGTTAACAAGTGTTGATTGTTTGGCTGTTTATTCTTGGTTGGCGTTAAAGTCAGTGCCGTTGAAACGCTTAAATGCGGCTGTTTTGGCAAGGGCTGACAAGCACTTAACACTGGCAAAAGAACCAATATTGGCAAAAAAAATGTGAATAAAATTGGCAAAAATAGGCGCGGTTGCATCATTGGGCTAAGTTTATTCACAGTCAATCATCTCAAGTTTAGCAAAAAATTTGGCAAAAATGCTAAAAAATGGCTAAGTTTAGCAATTTCACACACAATTCGCCACTAAGTTTGGAATGTTAGATTGTAATTTTTTGTTAAGCCAGTTGATTGTTGAAATTAATTGTTGAAATTTTTACAAAATTTAAGTTTACAGTTATTCACTTTTTGTAGTTTTTAGGGTAAAATGCAAAGGCAAGTTTAACCGTTGTACACTTTTTTATCCAATACATTGTTTTTTACCCAATACATTCAATTTAGGGCAATTTTATGACTCACTCCCATTCTGATTTTGATCATGCACCGATTAATTGGGTGCCTGCGATTGTGCTGATTAGTACACCGATCGTGGCATTATTTTTAGTGCCGTATTATCTATGGACTCATAGCATAAGTTGGCAAGTATGGGCAGTGTTTGGATTTTGTATGGCATGGTCAGGCCTTAGCATTACCGCGGGCTATCACCGCTTATGGGCACATCGCTCGTATCAAGCGCACCCTTTGGTAAAGTGGTTTTGGCTAATTGGCGGTACGTTTAGTATGCAAAGTTCGGTGTTTGATTGGTGTTCAGGACATCGCATGCATCACCGCCATGTAGATGATACCGAGCAAGATCCTTACTCTGCCAAGCGTGGTTTTTGGTTTTCGCATTTGGGTTGGATGCTACGCAATTATCCAAGCGGACAGTTTGATTACAAAAACATTCCTGATTTAACTGCTGATAAAGTATTGCAAATTCAACACAAATATTACGGATTTTGGACAGTGCTTGCCAACTTTGGTATTCCGATGTTGCTTGGTTGGTTGGTTGGAGATGTGGTTGGTGCGTTGATTTTAGCAGGTTTATTGCGTTTGGTATTAAGTCATCATTTTACCTTTTTTATCAATTCACTGTGTCATATGTTTGGTACACGACCGTACACTGATAGCAATACCGCACGCGACAATGCGATTTTGGCAATTTTTACCTGGGGCGAGGGTTATCACAATTATCACCACTATTTCCAATACGATTACCGCAATGGCGTTAAATGGTGGCAATACGATCCGACCAAATGGATTATTTACGGATTGTCAAAAGTTGGTTTGGCAAAGGAATTAAAACGCGTACCTGAAGTGGCTATCCAGCACGCCCAAGCTGAAATGCGCTTTAAACAGGCACAAAGCCAAATTGATAATTTTAAAGGCAACCTAACCACTGAATTTCAATTATTTAAAGAAAAAATTCAACAAGAACAACAAGCCTTCAAACAAACCTTACTAGAATGGCAAAATCTAAAAACTCAAGCAATTGAACTGAAAAAAACCGAATTTGCCCAACGCTTACACGAAGCAGATGAAAAATTAAAAGAACAATTTTTGCAAATTGAACAAAAACTCAAGTGGCATAGCACCCAAGTAGAACGAGCACTAAGTCATTGGAATACAGGAAAAATGAAAAACGCTTAACCAAACATTTTACCAAAACTAAAATAAACCGTTATCACATTAACGGTTTATTTTTTTAAGCAACACTTTTTTGCAAGTATTTAGCTTTAAGCAATTATTTGGCTTTAAGCAACTATTTGGCTTTAAACATTGGCAATTTGCTGTTTTCTAATGTTGCCAACACATCTGGCATTTTATCCACTGCGGTATCTACGGCTGTTTTTAACAAATTTTGGCTAACTTGAGCAAAACCTAGTTTTTCTGCAAGGGTTGGTTTTTTACGCGTATGTAAAGCATAGACTTGGTGATTTTTTAGCAAATCTAACAAATAACTGTCCGATGTTTGTAATTTATCCACCAATTTTAGCCCAATGGCATCTTCACCATACCACGTTTCGCCTGTAGCAACTTTGTCAAGTTCAAGCTGTGGGCGGTATTTGGTAACAAAATCTTGGAATAGTTGGTGAGTTTGTTCCAATTCTTGTTGAAATTTTTGTTTATCTTCGGCATCATTTTTACCAAAAACAGTTACGGTGCGTTTGTATTTACCCGCGGTAAACACATTCATATCCACATCGTGTTTTTGTAAAAAATCATAAAAATTTGGCACTTGCGCCACAACACCGATAGAACCTACCACCGCAAACGGAGCACACACAATTTTGTCAGCCACGCACGCCATCATATAACCGCCACTGGCTGCAACCTTATCCACGCATACAGTTAGGTACAACCCTGCTTCTTTAATTCTAGCCAACTGGGCGGCCGCCAATCCATAACCATGCACCATACCGCCCGGCGACTCCAAGCGAACCACAACCTCATCACCCTGATTGGCTGTGGATAAAATCACGCTAATTTCTTCGCGCAGTTGTTGTGTGTCACTCGCCTTAATATCACCATGAAAATCAAGCACATACACATTATTAGGTTTGTCTTTATTTTTGGCAAGTTTTGCTGTGTCTTTTAAGATTTGTTTAACAAATTGTTTAACTGCTTTTTTATTGGCAATTTCTAACATCAGTTGCTGTTTGTGCTGATTTTGCACTTTGTTTAAATGGGTGATTTTAAGTTCAGTTGGTTGTTTTTGCGATTGAAATAGCATGTTTATTCCTGTTTTGTTGTTCAATGTTTGTTGTTAAATGTTTAGTACTAAATGCTTGTTGTTAAATATTGGTTGTTAAATATTGGTTGTTAAATGCTGTTAAATTTATCAAAAATATTCTTTATAATAACGACGATTTTTTTTATTTCAATCATCAGCTGTTTTTTATTTTTTGGTTTTTAACAAGCCAATTGGATTAAAACTTGCACAAGCCACCCAAAAAAGGCATAATACACGTTTAATTTTTCTTTATTTTTTTGGATTAATATTCATGATGCGTACACATTATTGCGGTAGTATTACCGAAGAGCTTGTAGGACAAACCGTTACCACTGTAGGCTGGGTGCATCGCCGTCGCGATCACAGTCATGTTATCTTTTTTGATTTACGCGATCGCGATGGATTGCTTCAAGTTATTGTTGAAAAAGAAGATGATCCTGCCCTTTACGAAGCAGCAGGCAAAATGCGTAACGAGTACATCTTGCAAATCACAGGCAAAGTGCGTATGCGTGATGAAAGTGCGTTTAACCTTGATCACAAAAGTGGTAAAATTGAATTGGTTGCCGAAAAAATCAGCATTGTCGCTGAATCTGAAACCCCACCTTTTCCTTTAAACGATGATTTTATTACCGTTTCTGAAGACATTCGCTTAAAATATCGTTTCTTAGACATTCGCCGTCCTGAAATGCTTGAACGTTTGCGTTTTCGCTCAAAAGTAACAACTTTAATCCGTAATTACCTTGACGATCATGGTTTTTTGGACGTAGAAACCCCCATTTTAACCCGTGCCACTCCTGAAGGTGCGCGTGATTATCTTGTGCCTAGCCGTGTATCCAATGGTGATTTTTACGCTCTGCCCCAATCACCACAATTGTTTAAGCAATTGTTAATGGTGGGTGGCATTGACCGATATTACCAAATTGCCAAATGTTTTCGTGATGAGGATTTGCGTGCTGACCGTCAACCAGAATTCACCCAAATTGACATCGAAACCTCATTTCTTGATGACAATGACATCATGGATCTGATGGAGGGCATGACGGTTAAACTTTTTGATGAGTTGTTGGGGGTAACATTTGACAAATTCCAACGTATGCCTTATGCAGAGGCTATGCGTGATTATGCCTCTGATAAGCCTGATTTACGCATTCCTATGAAACTGATTGACGTCGCTGACATCATGCAAAACGTGGAATTTAAAGTTTTTTCAGCCCCTGCCAATGATCCAAAAGGGCGTGTGGTTGCCTTGCGTGTACCAAATGGCAGCGAACTAACTCGCAAACAAATTGATGAATACACCAAATTTGTTGGCATTTATGGAGCAAAAGGCTTAGCCTACATCAAAGTCAATGATGCAAGCAATATCAACAACGGCGTGGATAAAGAGTCAGGCTTACAATCTCCGATTATCAAAAACATGACTGATGACGTATTGGTAGAATTGATAAAACGCACCGAAGCCAAAACAGGTGATATTATTTTCTTTGGAGCGGATAAAGCCAAAATCGTCAATGATGCGATGGGGGCATTGCGTGTCAAAATTGGCCATGATTTAAACATGGCAACTTGTGCATGGGCACCGCTTTGGGTGGTTGATTTTCCGATGTTTGAAGAAACCGATGATGGTAAATGGACTTCGGTACATCACCCCTTTACCAAGCCAAAAGGCAGCGTTGCAGAAATGAAAAACAGCCCAGCAACCGCCCTTTCTGTTGCTTATGACATGGTATTAAACGGTACAGAAATCGGAGGCGGATCACTTCGTATCAATACATTAGACATGCAAAAAGCCGTGTTTGAGGCCTTAGGTATTGATGAATCAGAAGCCGAAGAAAAATTTTCATTCTTACTAAATGCGTTAAAATACGGTGCACCGCCACACGGAGGTTTGGCATTTGGCCTTGACCGTTTGGTTATGTTAATGACAGGAGCAAGCTCTATCCGCGACGTCATCGCTTTTCCTAAGACCAAAACCGCCGATTGTCCACTCACCGAAGCCCCTGCCCAAGTGGATAACAAACAATTACGCGAATTAGGCATTCGTGTGCGTGAAAAAGAGAAAAAAGCTGATTAATTAATTTAAAAGTTGGTTTAAATTATGTTAGTTAATCTCTCTGAATGATGTACTCGCTATTATTTTCACTATTAAAAGTCATGCCCTTGTGGTTTTTATCCGCATTGGCATGGTTTTTATCATGGGTATTGGTATTGTTTAAAAACTCAAGCCTGTATCGCAGTATTAATATCAACCTTATGTTGGTTAACCCCACCCAAAAAGATGACGAACGCAAGCAATTGGTTACAAAAGCTCTGTATAATCAGTTAAATAACACCTTTATCAGTGCCAAAACGTGGATCATGCCAACCAATTGGGCAATCAACCAAATCAGCCAAGTTCACAATCAAGCCATTTTACAAAACGCTTTAAAAAATCCAAACGGCATGCTTGCTATCGTGCCACACATCGGTGCGTGGGAGATGATGAATGCGTGGCTCAATGGTTTTGGCAATCCGACCATCATGTACAAACCCTTACACAACAAGCAAGTTGATCGCATTATCCGTAAAGGCCGCGAACGCTTAAATGCCACTTTAGTACCAACCGATGCCAGTGGTGTCAAAGCAATTTTTAAAACCTTAAAAAACGGCGGATTTAGCATCATTTTACCCGACCATGTACCCGATAAAAACGGCGGCGTGATTGTGCCGTTTTTTGGCATACCAACACTGACGGGGACGCTGACTGCCAAACTTGCCAGTAAAACGCAGTGCAGCTTGGTGGGTTTGGCATGCGTACAAAAAAATGACGGCTTTCATATATTTTGTTACGATTTAACCGATAAAAATCTATACCATAACGACAGCAAAATTGCCACCAAAGCCCTAAACGACGCCATGCAAATGATGATAAACGAGCATTTTGATGAATATATGTGGGGCTATCGCAGATTTAAACACACGCCAATTGCCGAAAATCTGTATCTGCTAGATTTTGATACAATTTTACAACAACGCTTGGCAATAGACTTAGCAATAAGAGACACCCAATGACCGATGCCATCAACCAAGAAATCAGCCAAAAAACCAAGCAAGCAACGAGCGACAACCGCTACATCATCTGCATGAAATGGGGCAAAAAATATCCCGCAGAATACGTCAACCGCCTTTACAATATGGTAACAAAAAACCTCACCCTACCCTTTGAGATGATTTGCCTAACCGATGACAGTACAGGCATTGACCCTAGGGTAACTTGCTATCCCATTCCCACACTAAACCTACCGCCAAATTTGCCCGCTAATTTACCCGAGAGAGGATGGAAAAAACTCACCACGTTTAAACCTGACTTATACGGTTTAAAAGGCACGGCTTTATTTTTAGACATTGACATTGTCATTGTGGCAAATATTGACTGTTTTTTTCACCATAAGGCAAAACATGATGACAGCGTGATGATTATCCGTGATTGGAAAAAACCTTGGCGTATGGTTGGCAATTCATCTGTGTATCGCTTTAAGGTTGGCTACAATACTTATCCAAATCTGCTTAATTATTTTGAGCAAAATTTTGACAAAATCCGCCGTGAAGTTCGGCATGAACAAGCGTTTTTATCCAATTATTTGCGTGAGCACCACCACCTTGAATATTGGGATAAATCTTGGTGCGTAAGTTTCAAATACCAATGCGTACAGCCGTTTCCTTTAAGTTTTACAACCCCGCCAATATTGCCAAAAAATGCCAAAATGGTGATTTTTCACGGTGAAGTCAACCCGCCAGATGCCATCATCGGCAAAACGGGCAAATGGTATCGCAAAATACTGCCTACGCCGTGGATTACAGAGTTTTGGCGGTAAATTTTTGAAAGTTTTGGCATAAGAAATTTATCATCGATTTGTTTTTGAGTTGTTGTTAAAATGCGTAAACTCATACACACCATTGTTTTCTTTTATCTTTTTTATCATACAACCCAACTCGATATCATCGCCTTTTGCATAAATGGTGGGACTGTTTTTAGCAATGTCGGTAAAAAATTTTATTTTATCCCATTCTAAAACTGCAATATTTTCATCAAGCCTTGCTATTTCTTCATTTATGGCTTGCGTTTGCACAATGATACGACCGAGTTCACTTTCAAGATTATCCACTTTTTCTTTATGAATGTTCATATCGCGCTCAAAAGTTAAATGATTGTCTTGCATGTTTTTAATCTTTTGCTTTTGATCTTCTATAGCATCTTGTACTGCGATAAATGATTTTACATTTTCTACATTTGATTTGTCTTTTTGTTCGCGTTCATTGGCAATTTGTTGTAATTCAAGCAATTTGCTTTGTTCGTTTTCCATGCGTTTTTGGCGTGCCATCGCATCTTCGTATTGACTTTCGTAAATACGCTTGACCTCAAACAACTCTTGTTCCACTTGGTTTTTTCTATCCTCTAACAGTTGTTTATCAAGATGTTTTTCTTGCATAAGCCTTTGTTTATAATCACGCGTCTGATCTAAAGCATTACCAACCCGCTCTTTTTTCTCACCTGTTACCTTAAATTCATAACTGCTGTTTTGTAATTCTTTGGCGTGATGTTCATCATATGCCTTTTCGCTTTCTTTGAGTTTTTGTTGCTCAAGCTCAGCTTGCAATGCTGCTTGTTTTATTTTTTCTTTGTGTTCGGCATCGTCTTTTAGGCGTTGGTTTTTGGTTTGGGCGTAATGAATGGCAATTTTTTCAAATGTCTGTGGCATCGGATCGGTTGGAATGCGAGTGCTTTTTTCATTTTCAAGCAAATAATCATCATAATTGCCTTCTTTGTAATTTCTCCATGCTTCTTGTAAGCGTGATGAGTAATACATTTTAAGTGAATACGGCTGTAACAATTTGGATAAAATTAAAATCACACCCAACAATATTAAAAAGCCATTTACACCCCATTCGATATTTTGAAAAGCAGGCTGAGTTTTTAATTTTTGGATAGAGTTTGCACGAAAAAGCGGACTGTCTTTGACGATAAAAATGCCAAAACTTTCCAAAGTTTTAGTGTCATCTTGGATAATGGCATTATCCAAACGAGTTTTGGTGTTGGCTAATTGTTCTTTTAGCTGTTCAAATTCAGCACTTGCAGCAGCAAGTTCAGCCTCAATACTTTGGGCTACCACGCCTTTGCCATATCCTGTGCCACGTTTGCCACTAAGTTCTTGTTGCAGTTTTTCATTAATTTCGCGAACATGGTTTTCTTGTTCGCTAATTTTTTGCTCTATTTTGCCAAGAGTTTCTTCTTTGGCTTTTTCTATACTGTCTTGATATTGAACTTGTATTTCTTTTTCAATATCTGCTTTAAAGACTAACTGGGTCAAAAACGGAGCAGTAATACGCAAAGATACTACCACGATAACCAATCGTATAGCAAAAATAAATATGCTCTTATTTTTTTTAATTAATTGTACAAGAAAAATAAATGTATTCTTCTTTTCTTTTGAATCATACTCCTCTCCTTCTAAAACTTTGGCGTGTTCTTCACCCATCATATCTTGCGTTATCATGGTGCGATCAAAAAACCAAAATAACAAAAAAACAAAGATACCAAGCGCAGCCCTACCTAAGATTGGATTATCAGGTGTAAAACTGCTGCCAAAATGCCCCCATGCAAAACCCTCAGACAAGGCAGCAAGCGACACAATCACCGCAATCGCACTTAAGTGCTTTGCACCATCTGAATCTAACAGATTGCTCCCATAAGTCTTAAAAGTTAAAAAATACCAAATTTTCTTCAACATTTTCTTCAACATAATAATTACTCAATCTACAATATTAAACATCTTTGCACCAAAATCTCTATTACCCACCACAATAGAAATGATATATTTGCCCTTTGGAGTATTTTTCGGGTGAAACCCCCAACAAGTATAAATCTGATTATCTTCGCTGATTAACTTTTTGGTAAATGCAATTGTATTTTTGTTTAAATACATTTTATTTATTATGGCTTGTTGATCATTATTTAGCGATTGACCGGTAAATTCACCTTGATAAGGCATGTTGATAATTTCTAGAGATTGATATACACCATCATATGCAAGGTTATAAACACTCCAACACAACATATCACCGTTTTTCACAGACAGGTTAAAATTATTTTTTGTTTTGTCGCTTTTTCTATTAATCACCTCAAAGAAAATTTTAGGTTGATTTAATTGTTGGTAATAATAAGCATCTCGGGCATTGTCGCGTTGAGCTTGCTCCATTCCGCGCTGATACGCTCCAAACAGATCAGGAATGTAAATAGCAAACGCAGATTGGCTAAACAATATGGTGCAAAATAGCACGGTTAAATATGGTTTATTTTTCATCAGAATCCTTACTTTTTATAAGATTGTTTTAGTTGATATATTGCACACATGCGTTCTGTTATTTTTTCACCTACTGTATCAGGAATAATTCTCTCCCAACTATCAGAACTGGATGTACTGACATAATATTTTTCACTATGAACCACAGCGCCCGATACAGAATAATAATGAATCTCACCTATGTTATGTTTATTATTTAAACAATCTGCATACCAAAAACTTCTGTCTTCTTTGTATTTTTTACCCTTGGATTTACCACTAGGTATCGTCTGCAATTTTGGATAGTTATATTTTACCCAAGCGGTTACATAATACTTGTCTTTGTCATAGCCATTAAAATAATAGCCTTGTATACTGTCATTATCAATACTGATTTTTTTTCCAGCCATACCTGTTCCAACTAACGCCCAATCCGCTGCCATTGTCATTTGACTGCTTATTAATAACAAACTTGCTAACATTAATTTTTTCATAAAAATTCCTTAAAGTTCAAATAAATACATTAACCCACGGATTGTACCAATGGGGAAAAACAACACAAAATCAGCCACCGCCCACATGATTTTGTCATTTTGCACATCTTTTACAATGGCATAAATTGGCATAACAGCACTCAAAAAAATTCTAACTGCCACCACAATAAATACATATACACCAAATGCTGCTTCTTTTTTATTTACATCAGGCATGATAGTTTCCTTAAAAACAGTAACCATAGCTGTCATCGGAAAGTTGCCACTGACGGCCATTTTGATCTGTGCCTTTGCTGTTTAAAAGCATACTGCCTGCAACATGAAAATTAAGTTTAATGATGCTTGCTTTGCCTCTATCCCACCAAATCACCGCATAATGGCTAAACATATCATAATTACCAAAATACGGATTGCCAGTGGCTTGATTTAGTTCTCGCCCTTCATAGATTTGGGTTTGCACGCTATAAGATTTTGACCAACTGTAATTAGTCATGTATTTGGCACAAACATTTTTTACTTCATAGGCTTGAGCGTTGATTGATAAGCCTAACAATAAAAACAACGCCAGTTTTTTCATACATTTTTTCATAAAAACTCCTTTTACTTCCTAAACAGATTAACAATACCGTTGATAAGATATAAAATAAAACAATTCGCAAGAAATGAACCAAAAATATCAACCATTGCTAATTCATAAAATCCATATTGCAACGGCCCTGCATTTAAAACAACTGCCACAATAATAGACACAATAGGTATCCAAATTGGGAATTTCTGTTTGGCTTTAGGTTGATTTTCTGACATAAAAACTCCTTAAAATTGACTTTCGTCAATTGCTGTTGTGTGTAAATTGCCATTGATCTGCTGGATAAGTTCGATGGTATAACCTTGATTGTAATAAAAATCTAAAACTTCATCGGCTTTAGAATAACGCGTATTTTCACCAAATAAATGCTCTCTACCATACCAAGTATCGCCATAAGCGTATTTGATAATATACTCTCCACTTGGCAAATTCACATCTAAAGTTTCGCCACCACGAATAAAATAACTGACGATTTCAGCTTTTTCATTATAGGACTTAACAATTTTTACCCAATAATGACTGCCTGCACTGGTTTTAATTTGTAAAGGCGAATCACCGTGTAAATTAGGTTTGTTGGTTGCACCGGTTTCAGGTAAGGGCTGTGGACTAATCGGTGGCGTTATCACCGTATTTAACTGGGTTGTTAGATACTCTGCCCGCTCGTTTAATTGTGGCACTTCGCACAAATAACGATAAGCCTTGGCGGTATTTTTATTGCTGCTTTGATTGTTGCCATAGGCTTTACAGTCTTGTTCGCGTTTTTTGTTAATGGCTTTTTGTTCATCACGCAAAAAATCACGCACGCTTGGATGCAAACTATCCCAAACATAGTTAATATTGTTCACCGCCCTGTCATATTCAGATTTGGCAACATTTAGACTGGGTTCATTGCGTGTCTCTGTGTGCGTTTCTGTTGGTGTTTCTGTTGGCGTGTATACCGCTGTGGTTGCCACTGGGGGCGTTGGTGGTTCAGGCTGATTGTTGTTTTCGGTGGAATAGGTGCTTTCGGTGGTTTGGCTGCTTGTATCGATATCAGGTTTGGGTTGTTGTGCTACAGCACTAGATATCTGAATCAGATTCAATAGAAGATTAAAACCAACAATCCACCAAAAAGAGTACTCCTTTTCAAATTCCCTTCCATCGTCAACATACTCTTCTCTTGGATCATAACCAAAACGATTAACCCCTTTGGTTGGATTCTTAAAAAACAGTATGAATATATAAAATGGAATTAAAACCCACCAACCTTTCAGATTACAATCGTGTGCTCTTTTGATGGATAAAAAAAACAAAAAGTAAAGTGGTAGTAATTCTAGTAACATTAAAAATAATAATTCGCTAAAAACATAGGTATCCATTCCCTCGGCAATGCCTGTGGCACCAATACGCATAGTCCAATATACAATGATAGTAGGAATACCCAACAAAGCATAAGTACTTCGTTTCATTCTCCCATGAACCGACCAAGACGATGACTTTTTATTTTGCTGATTGTTGTTTTGATGATTTTGCGTATTGTTTTGCGTGTTGTTTTGCGTATTGGTATAATTATTCCATGTGCGATTTGAGCTGTTATTTTGAGTTTGATGGGCTTGATTGGCATTGGTTTGATTGGCATTGGCATTAAGTTTTGCCTCTTGCTCTTTTATCCAGCGATCATGCTCGGCGCGACTCACAGGATCAATCAATACATTATAAGCAGCATTGATGATTTTCATAATGCGCTCGGCATCAGGATTATTAGGATTTCTGTCTGGGTGATATTTTTGTGCCAAAGCCTTATAGGCCGCCTTAATCACTTCAGGCTGGGCATTGCGTGCGACACCCAAATTGTCATAGTGTGTTTTGATTTTTTTCATGATATTAATTAAAATTTATAAATTTCAGCAAAATTATGTTACAATAAACCAACCAAACTTTAAACCAACCCACACCTTGCATTTGCCAACTGCCAGTTGGCATTTTAGGAATTTTTTTATGATTGACTTTGACACCATTCGCATACTTCGCGAAGAACGCAACTGGACACAAGAGCAAATGGCCGAAAAATTGGGTTTAAGTCGTAATGGCTATGCCAAAATTGAAGCAGGAAAAAGCATGCCAAATTTAAAAAGATTACATGACATTGCCGAATTGCTTGATGTGCAATTTGCTGAATTATTAAAATCAGAGCATAAAAGCATTGTGCAAATTGGTGAAAATTATCACAGTAACAACAATTATTATAACCATGACGAAAAATTGCAAAGCGATGTTGCAAAACTGACCGCGGAAATAGACAAACTACAGCTTATTTTAAAACATCAACAAGAACGCATTGATGATTTAAAACTGCTCCTAAACCAAAAAGATGATATTATTAATGCACTCAAAGAACTCAATAAAAAAGATGAATTGATTGCCCTGTAAAGTATCATGAAAATAAAAGCACTGCTATGACACTCACCAAGCACAAAAAACCGTTCAGATATTACAATTATTTTGTTTTTATCGCCACTTTAATCTTTGCTGCATTTTTATGTTGGGGCGTGGTAGGCAGCACGCCCAGAATCCACGATATTTTGCTGATTTGGCTCATTCTAAATTGTCTATGGTTTAAGCCCATTGTGTTTAAAGTGTTTAGCCCACTTTTATTATTATGGGTGGTATATTTTCCCATTGGTTGGCAATTTGGCTATCCAAATTCAGCGATTATTGCTGCTGCCTTAGAAACCAATGTCAATGAAGCCACAGAATTTTTTGATCCATTTACATTATTGCTTTATTGTATTATTATTGTAGCCACTATTACTGTGATTTATTTAACCAAAAAGATCAAAATCACAACAAAACAGCACAAATTTTTTAAAGGTTTTAGCATTGTCTTAACGCTGTTATTTATTGGCAGCATTGCCCCCATTGGACGATCAAGTTTTAAATGGGGTTATTCTGAAATTTTAAATTTAATTCCTTATACAGTGAAGAGCTATCACGAATATAAAGAGTATAATAGCAAGTTGGCAACACTTTCACAAAGACCAATCGCTTGGCAAGTTAAAAGTTTTACCCCCAAATATCAAAATTACGTTTTTGTAATTGGCGAAAGTATGTCAAGATATTATATGTCATCATATAATTATCCTGTGAAAACCACGCCGTTTTTAGACAGCGTAAACGGTATAAAATACACCCAGTTTATTTCACCGGCCGGACATACAGCCGCTTCTGTGCCACGCCTTTTGAGCATTCCCAACCCAAAAGAAATAGAATTTCAAAACAGCATTTTAAATCTGGCCAAACAAGTTGGCATAAAAACCTATTGGCTTTCCAATCAAGACCGCGTTGGCATTTATGACAGTGAAATTTCTTATGTTGCCAATCACGCCGATTATTTGTATTTTTATGGCGAACATGTGCCTGTTGCATCGCATCGCTTTGATTATGAAATGTTGCCAGAAATTCAAAGAGTTATTCACGAACCAAGTGATAAACCCAAATTAATTATGATACATTTAATGGGTTCGCATCCGCGTTTTGTGAAGCGTTTGGATAAAAATCTACCGCGTTTTGACTTTAGCAATGGGTATTTATCCGATTATTTAAGCACCATTTACCAAACCGATATGTTTTTAAAACAAATTTATCAAGCATTGCAAACCGCCAACCAGCCGTTTAGCATGGTTTATACTTCCGACCACGGTTTACATCAAACCAAATTAAAACACGATGCCACCCAATTTACCCTAAGCACACCCCTGTTTAAATTATCCAGTGATGACACCACACAAATAACAAATAATAAGCCACAAGCAGGTTACGGTTTTGTATGGTATTTAACCGATTGGCTTGGCATTAAAACTTACAATCAAGCACAAAATACTTTTTTAAATCAAACCGAGCAAACCGATTTAAATACCGTGCCTGTATTTATTGAACGCACGACGGAATTTGCCAAATTAGCACCGTTTGATGGCAAGCTGTTATTGCCAAAAGAAAGCGAAATTAAGGAGCCACCAAAATGACACCATCATCAAAATACACATTGTCAGTGGTGATGATTGTCAAAAACGAAGCCAACAATTTAGCAATTTCACTGCCACCACTCAAAGATTTAGCCGATGAAATTGTGATTTTAGACAGTGGCAGCAGCGATAACAGCGAACAAATTACCAAACAATTTGGAGCAAAATGGCATGTCAATACCGATTGGCAAGGTTTTGGCAAACAGCGTCAATTAGCCCAAAGCTATGCAACGGGCGATTGGATTTTGGCATTAGATGCCGATGAAGAAATTACCCCAAAGCTTAAACAAAGCATTTTGGCGGTTAAAAACACCAAACCCGACAATACGGTTTATGGTATAAAACGACTGGATTTTATCTTTAATCAGCAAATTGACAATGCGTTATGGGGCGTAAAAGCCCATTGGCGTCTGTATCCAAAACATTTTTATTATGATGATAATTTGGTGCATGAATCGGTTGTATTAAACAATGCCCATACTAACAAAGCCAATACTAAAAAACTTGGCGGATTTTTACATCATCACACCGCTCCCACACCGTTATTTTGGCTAAAAAAACGCTTATCGTATGCCAAAGCATGGGCGGAAGATAGACATAAACAAGGTAAAAAAAGTAAATTTAGCAAAATTATTTTAAATCCATTATGGGCTTTTATTAAGCAATATTTTATTGATGGCAGATTTTTGCAAGGCTCGTATGGGCTGATGTATTCGCTGTTTTTTACTCAATACACTTTTAATAAATACGCCATTTTTTTTGATTTAAGCCACAATCAAGCCAACGCCGCTTTTTTGCACTCAACCGCCCTGACAAAAAATTTACAACCCGTTGATTTATCCGACAAAAAATCCACTTTGTCGCTTGTGATGATTGTCAAAAACGAGTCCAAACATTTGTCAGCTTGTTTACAAACCGCCAAAGATTTAGCCGATGAAATTGTGATTTTAGACAGTGGCAGCAGCGATAATAGCGAACAAATTGCCAAACAATTTGGAGCAAAATGGCATGTCAATACCGATTGGCAAGGTTTTGGCAAACAGCGTCAATTGGCTCAAAGCTATGCAACGGGCGATTATATTTTGGTGCTGGACGCCGATGAACGCCTTGACCAAAATTTACGCACCGCGATAGCCTTGGTATTAAAGCAGCCCGTGCAACGGGATAAAGTGTTTGCCTTTGCTCGGATTAACTATTTTTGTGGCGTGCCAACCCACCTAAATGGTTGGTATCGAGATTGGGAAAATCGTTTGTATGCCAATAATTTTGCTTACAATGACTTGGACGTGCATGAATCTGTGGACAGCAAAAACGCTGCCATCGTAAAATTAAACGGACTACAGCACCACCACACCAACGATGATTTGTATCATTATATTGACAAACGCATCCGCTATGCCCATGATTGGGCGGTGGATAAACACCGTCAAAACAAACGCTGCTCACTTGTTGGCATACTTTTGCGTGCTGGATTTTCGTTTATGCGTGAATACATCATGCGTGGACAATTTTTAGCAGGGCGTTATGGCTTGATTGCCTCCGTGGTGCTGATGTTTTATACCTTGGATAAATACCTGATTTTATGGTGGTTAAACCATACAAAGCACAAAAACTAACCGCTGCACACCAAGTCCAATCGGATTGTTTTGATCGCACAAATATTTTATAATGCCAAAAACCAACCAATTAAAAGAGCCAGTCATGTCAAACAACCTTTTTTCTACCGAAATGCAAGCCCAATTGCAACAGCTAAAAACCGAACTTTCTAAAGGACGCACCTTAAACAACAACAGCAAACCTGTCGAAAACGTCGCATTACCAAGCAAAAACCAAGTTGCCAAACAAGTCAAACAATACAACAGTGAACACATTGACGATGACAAACTGCTATTTATGCAAGCTATGACAGGTGTTCGTCCCATCAAAGACAAAAACCGAGCTGATAAAAACCTGGCCAACACAAACAAACTTGGCCAAAAATCCGATGTTGCCACTCTTGCCAAACGTGCCGCCGCCCAAGGCAATACTGATGATAACAATCACCAACTTTCTGACATGCAGGCTCTATTAAACCCTGTATCAGGTGATACTTATCTATCCTACAAAATACCAACCTTACCCAACAAAGTATTTAACGCATTAAAACAAGGCAAAATCCGTTGGCATGATGCAGTAGATCTGCACGGTTCAAACATTGAACAAGCCAAAAAAGCAGTCAGTAAACTCATCACACAAGCCTACAAAACCAACGAAAGTTCGGTAAAAATCATTCATGGCAAAGGCATAGACAGCATTTTAAAAACCTGCGTAAATGGTTGGTTACGCCAAATCCCTGAAGTTTTGGCTTTTTGCTCCGCCCCTGCTCAACAAGGTGGCAACGGTGCGGTATTGGTATTGTTAAAAAAATCGGAAGCCGCCAAAAATGCCTAAATCAGCAACCATTGGAATCATCTATGCAGGTGGAACGTTTGGCAGTCATGGCAATCCGCTAAAAAGCCTTGACAATTCCACATTTTTACCTATCTTAACCGATATTTTAGAGCAACATTTTGCCCACAAAACCACCACACATTGGCAAATTCTGCCCAATCCAATTGTGAAAGACAGCAGTCAATTAACGCCTGCTGATTTTGCTCATTTTTATCAGTTGATTATTCAGGCTTATCAAAGCGGCATTTATCAGTTTGTGTTACTAACAGGTACGGATACACTAAGTTATTTGGCGGCGTTTTTGGCACACAGTCTCGCTGATAGTGATATTTGCGTGATTGTAACAGGGGCAATGCAACCACTGCTACAGCCACTTTCACCCAAATACACGCTAAATCCTGCCAGCGATGCCAGTAAAAATCTGCTACAAAGCTGTCATTTAGCCCTCACAGGTACAGCCGGGGTATACGCATGCTTTGCTTATGACCATTGGCCAGCCCAAACCGTACAAAAAATCCACAGCCACGATACCATTGCCTTTACAGGACATCAAAACGCCGGCTACCCTGCAACCAGTTACCATCAATTTACCGACAAGCAATTTACCACCAAACGTGAAATTTGGTTAACACAGCATTTAGAAAATCTAGACAATACCCTAAAAAATTTGGCAAACGCTAAAATATTGCCAATTTTTTTAACTCCAATGTCAGGCGATGATTTGGCAAACCTTTTGCAAAACATGCTAAAACACAAACCCGATGCCTTGATTTTATTGGGTTTTGGTGCAGGAAATTTACCGCACAGCCAAGCAGTAGAACAAGCCTTAATCCAAGCCTATACGCAAAACTGCTTGGTTGCAATTAGCACCCAATGCCCTTTTGGTGGTGTAAGCAACAGCTATCAGGCCGGCGCATGGCTAAATGAATTTTATGTGTTCAACACAGAAAGTTTAACCGTTGCAACAATTTTTGCCCGCTTGTTGTGGCTTGTTGCAACGGTTAATCAAGTACAAAACAGACGTCAAGTTTGGCAAAAAATGTTAAAGAAAAACTAAAATATCACCCAAACCCAACGGTTGAATGAATTATTTTTTACCGCCCTTGCCCTGCACCGCTTTAAAACGCGGATTGGATTTACAAATCACAAAAACCCTCCCACGACGACGCACAATTTGACAGTCTTCATGACGGTTTTTGGCAGATTTTAATGAGCTTAATACTTGCATACAAATACTCCGATTAACAATAAAAAATAGTCTACAAAAATAATCCATAATGGGTAAAATGTTATATTATAACATAATGCTTATTTTTGCAAGTTTTTCCAATTGTTTTATTTATTCATATCCGATTTTATGCTACTATGTAGCATTTAAAACCCTTGAACACGCACATTTAAATCAACCATCGAACCGAACAAGGCAACTTTCGTGATACATATTTGGCTCCCATCTCCCAACGCACCGCTTCGGATTTGGCAAGCGACCAGTCAAGATTGGCAAATTGCCGAAAATTGGCAAGAACTTGCAACTTTAATCGGCTTGCAACACCCAAAAAACAAACAAACTTGTCTGTATTTTCCAAGCATGCTTTTGCTTCACATTCAGCCAAATTTAAATGCCACGCAACTAAAACAGCTCGGTGAACTGGGGCGAAAATATTTATTTGAAGAACTTAGCATAGCCCCTGTGGAAGACTTACAAATCAAAACGCTAAATAATAACAATTTATACGCCCTCCACGCATCTGACCGTAAACAGTGGGAGAATTTGGCAAATTTGTCAGGGCTTAATATCGTCGCAATGCTACCGGATTTTTGTTTGCTAGATGATTATTTATTCAATGCCAACGATTCAGACACAACCACCAACCAAGCAATTTTTTATCAAGACAATGCCACACAATTGCTAAAAACCACTCAACAGCAAGGTTTTGCTATACCACATTTACCATTATTTTTACATAAATTATTAAAACAAACTTCAGAAAAATGGCAAATCACTCTCACAGGCAATATCGATACAAAGCTGACACAAGAACTTGATTTATTAGAAAATATTGATTATCAATTAAATAATTATTCACCAAAACCAATCACCGAACCACAACGTCATGCGTTAAATTTTGCCCTTAACAAAAAAAACCAACGCATTTCACCTTATGCCAAAGTCATCGGTTTTGTGGTGGTTTTGGCCTTGTTAACCTTGTTTGTTGTCGATGGTTTGCGCATTTATCATTATCAACAAGCCACCAAACACACAAAAACCTTGCTAAAACAACAATATGAACAATGGTTTCCTAATGAAAGTTTTAACCCTCGCTTAAAAATTGACAAACAAATTGCCAATAAACTCATCAATCAACAAAATAATGATAACGGCTTAATGACCGTGTTGGCTAGCATTCAGCCAATTTTGCAACAAAATGAGATCATTGCCAAGCAGCTTAATTACCAAAACAATCGCTTACAATTACAACTCATTGCCAAAGACAGCGACAGCCTAACCCGTGCAATAAACGCCCTAAACACCCAGCAGATTCATGCAAAATTAGGGACGGTTACACCGAGCGAAGCAGGAGCGGTTGCATCGGTAGAGATTGGTTTGTCTTAAAACACAATGAATTTTTTAAAATTAATACGGTATTTTCAATGAAACAATTAACCAATTCTTGGCAGAATTTACACGAAAAGTATAACGGTTTAGCCTTTCGTGATAAATTGGCGTTGTGGGTATTGGGGGTATTTTTAGGATTTTTGGTGTTTGGTTATGGTGGTTACAGCTTACATCAAAAAGCCAACGCCAGTCAAAAAGCCTATGACGCAGCGATAAGCGATGTGTTTTGGTTACGCAGTCAAGCAGGCAATATCAATCCAAGCCAAAACCAAACAAACCCAGTTGACAGCCTACAACAAATTTTAACACAATCAGGCGTAACAGGACAGGTTGCCCAATCAGGGGAAAACATTCAACTGAATTTTAGCCATTCACAAGCAATTGTGATAAACAATGTGTTTAATCAAATTCAACAACAAGGTTTTAACATTCAACAATTACAAATTAACCAAACAAGCCCTGACAAATTAGATGTACAAAGCGTGGTATCGTATTAATTTTAACGCCTTATTTGTCAAGCCTTGATGGTAAGAAATGGTAAAATTTACCATGCAAAATTATAAAATTATTGTGCGATCCATTGGCGGATTTTTTCACGTTCTGTCGGCGTTGCTTGTAGCCATAATTGCATAAATTGATCCAATGTGTTGTCTTTAGGAGCAGATGCATTGGCAGTTGTTGCTGTGTTTTTTGTTGTGTTTTCTAGTGCACCAATCGTTTGTTGATTGGATTCTAGTGATTGTGAACCACCAAACACACCACCCAATGCCGAACTCAAGCCCATAAAAACATCCGAATCGCCAGCAACACCAGTTTTACTGGCAATGGTATTAACACCTTGCATTACCGCCAGCGTAGGATTTTTTGCATAATCTTTGGCATCTTGATAATCATCTGGCTGATTTGCCATAACAAGCGTATAGCGTTGGTTGTCCGCCAATTCCACAGGAATACTTACATTGCCAGAACGCAATATATCGTGCTGATCCTGACGAAGATCATACAATCTGTGGTATTTTGCTGTAATGACGTGTTTGCCCGGCGTTAAAATAAACTGGCGTTTTGGTTTAGAAAACAGCCCAGTTTTTATCTCTTGTCCATTAATCGCTGTAACAACCGTATAATCGCCCACATTTAAGGTAACTTCAGCCACCGCAGGCATACTCATTATGATTAGACCAACAAGGGCTAATTTTTTAACCAAAAGCATTTTTTACTCCATTAAGCATTTAAAAATCCAAAAAACTTTCTTCTTCATCAAAATCAAATTCTTTAACTTCGTGCAACAAGGTTTGTTCATCAATAATTTGTGCCGCTTGGGCAATTTTGGCTTTGGTGATATTGCGCACATTAGAAAATATAGGCTGTAAACAAGTTAACACATCAAGCATCGCCCCTATGCGTTCAGGGCCTTTTGCCAACAAATGTTCAATAATGCGTGGGTCAAAATGCCAATTGCGACGTTTTAACACTGCTTGCAAAATCAATTCTCGATCTTGACGATTTGCCCCTGATGGCAACTGAAACGTGGCTGATTTTGCCAACCGCGAAACCAAATCTTTTAATTTAAAATCCAACTGGCCAACAGGCTTACGACTGGTAAAAATCAAGGTATGCCCATACTCATTGCTCAAATTAATCAGATGAAAAATCGCCTCTTGCCAATAATCATAACCCTCCACACTGTCAATATCATCAATGGCGATCACCTCCATGCTTTCAAGGGCGTTTAGCACCATCGGATCGGTGGTTAACAAATCCTTAAGCGACAAATACATAACCGACTTGCCACTATCACGAAATGACTCACAAATCGCTGATAATAAATGGGTTTTTCCAGTATCTGCATCGCCATATAGGTAAATCTGTGATAACAACCCAATGTGCAACTGACGCACCATATCCACCATCGCCATCCACCCTGGCCCGACAAAATCACTGATACTGGCATCTTGTTTGATATCTAAATAAAGGCTAAGTTGCTGCTCTGCCATTCACACACTCGTGAGTTAAAAACAATAAAAGTTAAAAAAACATAAAAGTTAAAAACAATAAACTTGCTTATTATAACGGTTTTTGTCAATATTGGGTAAAAATTTTGTGAAAAATTTTATAAATTGATAATTTTTTAATTTTTTATAATTTTTGACAAAATAGCCAATAAAAAAGCGACTTTTTATAAAATCGCTTTTTGTTAATATTTCTGATTGTTAAGATTTCTTTGTCAATGCTTTAGCCTAAATAAGCATTGTACATCCAAATAAGTTTTTCTTGGGCTTGCACATAACCTGTTAAAATATCCGCCGTGCCTTGATCTTCCACGCTTTCGGTAAACTCAATCACCTCGCGTTGTTTTGCAATTAACACGCTTAACCCTGTCAACAAACCTTGCACACAGCCACGCCCATCAAAAACATTTTTGTCTTCTTTAATGCTGGATACTTTCACAAAATCACTATACGCATGGGCTGGCGTTCCGCGAATGGTTAAAATACGCTCGGCAATTTCGTCAATTTGTAATTGCAGTTCGGTGTATAATTCTTCAAATTTAACGTGCAAGGTAAAAAAATCCGAACCTTTAACATTCCAATGATAACCACGCACGTTCATATAAAAAATATGGTAATTCGCTAAAATTGCATTGAGTTGATCGGCTACTTTATTTAAATCCGATGCCTCAAGACCAATGTCGGTTTTTTTTGTGGCAGGTTTTTTGGAAGTGGTGGCTTTTGCCATGATGATCTCCTTGTGTTACGGTTGTTTTTTCGGTAATTGTTTAACTTTTTTAACTTTTTCATTCAAAAATATAGCAATGCAATAAATACAGCAATGCAATAATAGCATAGCTAGCATAGCAAATTTTTGTGTGATTTAGCAAAAAGAAACTGTTGTTTTTTTGTTGTTGTGTTTTAATTTATTAAGTTTTGATTTATTAAGTTTTATTTTTCTAAGCCTTATTGTGGTTTTGACTGTCTTTTAGATCAAAACCTTGAATACCAACATATTCTTGTAAATGATTTTTCAAGGTTTCAATCGGAAATTTTTGTTTTTCAAGGCGTTTTGGGATAATTTGACTGCCTCGTTGCCCTTGCACATCAAACATCATGACGATAAAATCTGTGGTTTCTTGCCAATTTGAAATATTATCCCATTTGATGATGGCTTGTTGCATTTGATTGCCACGCACAAGCGGTTGATTATAACCTTTTGGCATTTTTGGCATGTTGTTTAGTGGCATACTCATCACCAAACCGTGTTGCTGAATGCCAATTTTCATGGTTTTCATTTCGTCCGGCATGGGCTGGGCGGTCATTTGTTTTTCAAACTCTTGCTTGGCATACCATTTTAGGCCATAAGTACGCGCCAACAGATAAATTGCAACACCGACAAGCATAAGCCAAAAAATAATACTGGAATAGCCTTGCAAAAACACAATGCCTGCCAATGCGATCGCACCAACAATCGCAACAATTACCCAAGTTTTTATGCCAATTTTCATCAATTGTTGATTATTGCTGTCAAACAGCTGTGTCTGAGCTTGACGAAATTCCGCTTGAGTCAAATTTAAATCCACAGGTTGCAACGTATAAGGATAAAGCGCCATGATCCCTCATTCCCATTAAAAGTTGTTTGCAAAATTGACTATATTACCTTGCTTTTGCTAAAAAATAAACCAACACGCCAATTTTTTTCCCAATTTTTTGTAAAAAAGCAAAAAAATATAAAAAATTTGGCAATAAAGATGAAAATTTGGCAAAAAATTGCTATGATGACACTTATTTTAACCATTGTTTTAACCATTATTTTGATTGGCAGATTTTATCCAAGAATATATTCAAAGAGATTCGCATGATTGACCAAAAACTATTAAGAACCGAACTTGATACCGTTGCTACAAAACTTGCCAAACGCGGCTACAAGCTTGATAAAACATTTTGGCTGGGTATAGAAGAACAGCGCAAGGTCTTGCAGGTGAAAACCGAAGATTTGCAAGCCAAAAAAAACGCAGGTGCAAAAAAAGTCGGTGAATTAAAACGCAAAGGTGAAAATACCGATGCGTTAATGCATGACATGCAAACCATCAGTGAACAAATGAAACAAGCTGAAGAGGCATTAAGAACACTCCAAGAAACCATAACACAAGCCTTGTTAGCCTTGCCAAATTTGCCCGATGACAGTGTGCCTGTTGGATTAAACGAAAATGACAATGTAGAAATTCGTCGTTGGGGCACACCTTGTACTTTTGATTTTGCCATCAAAGATCATAGTGATTTGGGTGAAAATTTGGGCTTATTGGATTTTGAATTGGCAAGCAAATTGACAGGTTCGCGCTTTAGCGTTCTAAAAGGATCCTTGGCTAAATTAAACCGTGCACTGGTTGCTTATATGTTAAATGTGCATACCCAGCGTGGCTACACCGAGATGTATATGCCTTATATGGTAAATTCTGACAGTTTGTTAGGTACAGGGCAATTGCCAAAATTTGAAGAAGATTTGTTTAAATTGCGTGGTGATAAAGCGTATTATCTGATTCCAACCAGTGAAGTGCCACTTACCAATACCGTACGCAATGTGATTTTGGCCGATACAGATTTACCGATTAAACTTACCTCCCATACGCCCTGCTTTAGAAGCGAGGCAGGATCTGCAGGGCGAGATACGCGCGGACTTATTCGTCAACATCAGTTTGAAAAAGTAGAAATGGTGCAAATTGTACACCCTGATAAATCTATGGAAGCATTGGAGGAGATGACTGCACAAGCCGAGTTTATTTTGCAAAGTTTGGGGTTGCCTTATCGCACAATTGTACTTTGTGGCGGTGATATGGGTTTTGGGGCAATGAAAACTTATGACATCGAGGTGTGGTTGCCAAGCCAAAATACTTACCGTGAAATTTCAAGCGTATCCAACTGTGGTGATTTTCAAGCACGACGCATGCAAGCAAGATTTAAATCAAAAGACAGCAAAAAAAGTGAACTTGTGCATACCCTAAACGGTTCAGGGCTTGCGATCGGTCGCACTTTACTTGCTATTATGGAAAATTACCAAAATGCCGATGGCACAATTGGCATACCAGAAGTGTTGCGTCCGTTTATGGGTTGTGATGTGATTGGTTAAAGACTGCTTAAATATTACTTAAAAAACTGTTAAAAAACTGTTTAGAATACAACAAACAAAATAGGTCGTCAATTTGACAACCTATTGTTATAACATTGTAACTTATACGCATAAAAACTTATACGCATAAAATCAGTCCATGTTACGCCCTTTTTTTGCACCAATTGCCAAACGTAAACCATTTAAACGGATAAAACCTTCTGCGTGTTTTTGGTTGTATGAACCTGCATCATCTTCAAATGTTGAGATTTTGCTGTCAAACAGTGATTTTTCAGAATCACGTCCAACCACAATCACATTGCCTTTGTACAGTTTTAAACGCACCAAACCGTCTACATCTTTTTGGCTTTCATCAATTAACGCTTGTAACATTTTGCGTTCAGGACTCCACCAGTAGCCGTTATAGATGAGTTTGGCATAACGTGGCATAATGTCATCTTTTAAGTGAGCCGCTTCACGATCAAGCGTGATGGACTCAATAGCACGGTGGGCTTTTAGCATAATCGTGCCTGCTGGTGTTTCATAACAACCACGCGATTTCATACCAACATAGCGGTTTTCTACAATATCAAGCCGCCCGATGCCGTGTTTGCCACCCAGTGCATTAAGTTTAATCATCACCTCATGCGGTTTTAATACCTCACCGTTAATGGCGACAATATCACCTGATTTATAGGTTAATTCCACATATTCAGGCGTATCTGGAGCTTGTTCTGGACTAACTGTCCAACGCCACATGTCATCTTCAGCTTCAGTCAATGGATCTTCTAACACACCGCCTTCATACGAAATATGCAACAAGTTTGCATCCATAGAATACGGTGATTTTTTCGTTGCTGATGCAAAATCAATCGGAATGTTGTGCTCTTTGGCATACGCCATCAAGGTTTCACGACTGGTTAAATCCCAAATCCGCCAAGGAGCAATGGTTACCAAATTCGGATCCAACGCATCCACACCCAGTTCAAAACGCACCTGATCGTTGCCCTTGCCTGTTGCACCGTGAGAAACTGCATGGGCTTTATGCATGCGTGCAATTTCTGCCAAACGCTTGGCAATCAATGGCCGTGCAATTGATGTACCGAGCAAATATTCACCCTCATAAATGGCATTGGCACGAAACATCGGAAACACATAATCACGCGCAAACTCTTCGCGCAAATCCTCAATATGAATGTGCTTAACACCCATAGCTTGGGCTTTGGCACGCGCAGGCTCAACCTCTTCACCTTGCCCCAAATCTGCGGTAAAAGTAATCACCTCCGCGTTATAAGTGTCTTGTAGCCAACGCAAAATCACCGATGTATCCAAGCCACCTGAGTAAGCAAGGACGATTTTTTTGATATCGTGTGAATTTGACATAAATCCCTCCAGTGGTTTTGTTTCATTAAAAAACTTGTTGCAAAAAAGAAAAATTGTGTTGATTGTAACCTAATTTTAGCCAAAGTGTAAACAAAAAGTGCTAAAATTTTGCAAAAAATGCTTATAAAATTCATAACTTTTGATTGTAAATCCAATGATTAAGCCAAGTAAAATCTAAAAAGCCTAAAAAACCTGCGTTTAATTGTGTTGTTTTTGCTCAAAAACTGCTATCATTAGCCAAATTTTTTACCGAACATTGTCCAAAATCATTGTCAAAAATAAAAAGCGAAATTATCATGAAAGAATCCATCAACACCTTGACTATGAACGCACCTGACGATTGGCATATCCATCTGCGTGATTTTGATGCCTTGGCGACCACTGTGCCACATGTATCTGCCAACTTTCGCCGTGCCATTTGTATGCCAAATCTTGTGCCACCCATTAAAACCACCGCCCAAGCCATAGCCTACCGCGAACGCATTGTAGCCCACATTCCAAGCGACAGTATCAGCCAACAGTTTGAGCCGTTAATGGTGCTGTATTTGACCGAAAACTTAACAGCACAAGATATCGAAGAAGCGGTAAATTCTGGCATTGTCAAGGCGGTAAAACTTTATCCTGCAGGAGCAACCACCAATTCAGATGACGGCGTTACCAACATCAATCACTGCACGGACGTATTTGCCAAAATGGAATCGTTAGGCTTGCCTTTATTGTTGCATGGTGAAGTAACGCATGAACATGTGGATATTTTTGATCGCGAAAAACGGTTTATTGATGAAGTTTTAACCCAATTAATCTTTAAATTTCCTAAACTAAAAATCGTATTTGAACACATCACAACCAGCGATGCGGTAGATTTTGTCCTATCACAAAGCAAAAATATATGTGCCACGATTACCCCACAACATTTGTTGTTTAATCGCAATCATCTGCTTGTTGGTGGCTTAAAACCGCATTTTTACTGCTTGCCTGTGTTAAAACGCCAAAGTCATCAACAAGTGCTGCTTGATGTGGCAACCAGTGGCAACCCAAAATTTTTTGCAGGAACAGACTCAGCCCCTCACGCAACACACGCCAAAGAAAATGCCTGTGGCTGTGCCGGCTGTTACTCCGCACCGCTTGCCCTGTCGCTATACGCCCAAGCCTTTGATAAAGTGGATAAATTGGATAAATTGGAAGCTTTTATGAGCATTAATGGGGCAAAATTTTATGGCTTGCCTGTCAACAGTGATAAAGTAACCTTGGTGCGTGATACATGGCAAGTACCTGATTTTTATGAATATTTAGGTGATAAAACTTTAACACCACTCATGGCAGGACAAAAACTTGATTGGAAAGTATTGCCTTTTGGACTTGCTGTATAAGCCACAAATTTAAAGCCAATTAAGCAATTAAACAATTAAACAATTAAACAAAAATAATAAATTTTACTAAAGTTTTTATTAAAAATATTTACTAAAAAAATATTTACTAAAAAGAGTGTATATGACTGCTAAATTATCACCAATTTCTGAACGCTTTCGCAATTATCTGCCTGTGGTGGTAGATGTAGAAACCGCAGGTTTTAATCCAAAAACCGATGCTTTGCTTGAAATTGCCTGCATTCCAATTTTACTCAATCACGAGGGCAAATTTTACCCAGGCGAAGCAATCAACGCCCACATTGATCCCTTTGATGGGGCAAATTTGGAACAACGCGCGTTAGAATTTACAGGAATTAAAGTAGACAGTCCGATGCGCAAAGCAATTGCCGAAGATGAAAAAACCGCGATAAAACGCATTTTTAAACACTTAAAAACCATTCGCCAACAAAACCATTGCAACAAATGTATTTTGGTGGGGCATAACGCCCATTTTGATTTAAATTTTTTAAATGCACTCATTGAACGCACACGCACCAAAAATCAAAACCAATTTCATCAGTTTTCAGTGCTGGATACAGTAACGCTATCGGCTTTGGCATTTGGCCAAACTGTGCTGGCACGTGCTTGTCAGTACGCAAACATTGAATTTAGTGGCAATGACGCCCATTCTGCTTTGTACGATACCCAAAAAACCGCAGAATTATTTTGTCATATTCTCAACAATTATCCGATGTTAACAAGCACTTTTATCCAAAAAAATGACACAAACACTCAACCAAACACGTTAAGTCCTTAAAAAGACACTCAAACATAAATCAGATTTTAACCAACAAAACTGCGAACAAAACAAACACCAACAAAATCACCAATAAGCCCAATTTTTTCCAATACTTGTTCTCTTCGGTGCGTGTTTGTTTTAACATTTCTGCACTGTTAAACGCTTGTTGCAATTGTTTAGCCTGATTATGACCGTGTTTGGCTGCCTGATTGAGCCAATATTCGCCTTGTTTGACGTCCAAATCCAACAGATCGCCACTAAAATACAACTTACTTAACAATTTTTGTGCTCGATTATCGTGCAATTTGGCCGCTTGTTTTAGCCACTTTAATCCTTGTTCACTGTTTTTGTCAATTCCCAAATAAGCATTGCCACGCAACGCCCACAATGCCAAACGCAACATGGCATCGGTGCTATTGGCATGAGCGAATTTTTGTACAACTGCAAGGGCTTTTTGGTGATGGTTTTTAACTTTTGGATTGGCCAAAACCTCAAGTGCCTGATGGTAAATTTGTTGATGTTTTTTAGAAACATTGTCCGATAAATCAATAACTTGTAAATCATGCTCCAATTCGCTAAAGCTGTCTTTGGCAACAGTTTGCGTATCAATCATGGATTTTTTTTGATTGAGTAAATTTTTATGTAATTTTGGATTGGCAAGGGCTTTGGTGGTTTTGGTATGCTTAATTATTGTTGGCTGTGCTTTGTTGGTTTTTGGTTCAATTGGTGGTAAATTTTCTATCGCTTGCTGCTGATTTTCAGGCTCGCCCATTTCATCTGCAATTTGCATACTGACATGATGAAAATCACCCAACCCATATTCACAATGTGCAACAATGGTTTTGGTTGGCTGAAATAAGTGCTTGGCAAAATAATTTTTCTCAAAATTTGTTTGTCCTTGCGTCCATAAATTCGCCAATTCTGCCAATTCTGTCGCTTGCAATGTATCAATCAACGGATTGTCATCATCGGCAATAACGATAAAATCAGGAGGGCTTGTGGCTTTTGTTGACATGGTCATAAAACACTCAGCAAAATTTGTTAAAATTTAAACCCCCATTTTAGCCCAAATCACCCAAATAGTAAAAAAATTTTGATAGTGGGTTGTTTTGGCATAGCATTTTTTTATAATCTTTGTTACAATGGTGGTTTTATTTTGTTAATTTTTTTTGTAAAAAATTTTGTTAAAAAGGGTAATATCATGGCACGAGTCACTGTAGAAGATTGTCTTAAAAATATTCACAACCGTTTTGATTTGATTTTGGTGGCAAGCAAGCGTGCCCATCAAGTTGCTCGTGGCATATCCGAACCTATGGTAAACCCGGATCATGATAAGCCTACAGTTATTGCTTTGCGTGAAATTGCTGATGGTTTGGTTGGTCGTGATATTTTGAACCAACCAGAACGCGAAAACCCAAAATTTCAACGTGCCGAATTAAACTTATCAAGCGGTCATGGTTTTTAACAAACTAATAACACGTTAGGCATATCCGCTCAAACACATTCCATTCAAACACATAAAGTCATCATTTTGATGGCTTTTGTTTTTTTTGTGTTGATTGCTGATTGGTTGGTTGTTGGTTGTTTTATTTTTTATCTAAATACCAAACATCAATTTTTTGAATAATAAAAACATTGACAGTTTATTAAAATTCATGTTTAAATTAGGATATTTTGTTATTGATGGTTGTTTTTTGGTCATTTTTCCCTATGTTAATTTAAAAACCTATATATTATTGTTAAAAGCTAAGTTAAGCTAAGCTAAGTTAAAAAGAATTAAGTTAAAAATAGGGTTTTGTCTGTTTAGCCACGATTTTTTAGGGGGAATTTATGCCAATTAACCAAAAATTTAGCCATCCGCTCGTTGATGATGCGGTCGCCTCTTTAATGCGAGCAATCAGTTATTTTTCAAACGAAAACCAACAAAAAGTGGTGCAAGCCTGTCATTTTGGTGATAAAGCCCATATCAAAGATAAGCGTAAATCAGGTGAACCGTATATCACCCACCCAGTTGCAGTGGCCGAAATTTTGGCGGGTTTTCGCTTAGATGTAGATGTGATCATTGCAGCAATTTTGCACGATACGGTAGAGGATACAGAAGTTACCGAAAGTCAGATTCATGAATTATTTGGCAAAAATGTGGTGAAAATCGTAGACGGCGTTACCAAATTAAAATCCGATAAAAATAAAGATAAAAAAACCACCAAAGCAGGCACCTTTCACAAAATTTTTACCGCAACCTTAGAAGATCCGCGTGTATTAATTGTTAAACTTGCCGATCGCCTGCACAATATGTCAACCATGGACGCCGTTCGTCCAGAAAAACAACGCTCCACCGCCCAAGAAACCCTTGATTTTTATGTGCCTTTTGCACGGTTGATGGGGCTTAATAATATCGCTGATTATATTGAGATTTTGTGTTATCGCAATTTAAACCCACAAATGTACAATACCTTGTCAGACAAAATGTTGCAACATGGTTTGGGGCGTAATTTTCAGACTGAAAATATTTATGCTTACTTAAATATTGTATTAAATAAACTAAATATTTGCGGTGATATTAAAGACATTGACAATAAAGTGGTGTTATACCGCCAATTTTTTAACAACCGTGGTGATATGAGCAGTTTGTTACGCCAATATGCCTTTATGATGGTGCTAAATAGCGTAGAAGATTGTGATAAAGTAGCAGATTATCTTATCAAAAAATACCAAATTCCAAACGAAAATATCGCTGACAATATCCGTAAACCATTAGCCGGAGGCAATCAATCTTTAACTTTGACTTATCAGAGGGATTTTGACAGTATCGAGGTGGTGATTTTAACTCAACGCATGCTGCAAGCATCGCGGCTTGGTGTGTTAATGAGTGATAGTGCATCGGCGGTGAGTCGCTCGGTGGTGCAAGCATCGTTACGCAATTTGCAAAGTTTGCTTGTGGATAAAGACAACCTTGCCGATGATGCACTGGATACTGTAAACAAACTGATGGATTATCTACACGAACGCAAAATTGTGTGTTATACCCCAAACGGCGATCCTCACGAACTGCCACGCGGTGCAACGGCTTTGGATTTTGCTTATGCGGTGAGTACAGGGCTTGGCAATAGTGCAACAGGGGCAAACATTAACAACGAAAAAGCCAAACTTGGTAGTGTGTTAAAATCTGGGCAATATGTAGAAATTGAAAGTGATCCGAAAGCTGAACCGAAAGCCGAGTGGCTTGGTTTTGTGGCAACCAATAAAGCCCGCCGTGCCTTACGTCAATGGTTAAAAGGCTTAACCGATGAACAGCGCCAACAACATGGGCATGATGCTTTTGCTCGTGCCTTAAAAAATCAAGGTCGCAACATTGATGAATTAAGCAATGAAGAATGGCAGCAACTGCTCGATTGGCGTGGCGTTAAAGAAAAAAGCGAGTTGTACCAACAAATTACCACAGGCGTGATATTGCCACAAATTATGGTATCGCGTTTATTTAGCCAACAACAGCTTGCTGAAAATCAAGCAATTGCCCATAACGCCCATCAACCACAAAGTTTAATTGCCGATGCAGTTGGCGTCGAGGTTGATTTTTCCAGTTGTTGCCATCCGATTTATGGCGATCGCATCGTGGGGCATTTATCCAAAAATGGCCTGGTTGTGCATCGTCATAAATGCTTTTCCATTGATGAAATTCGCCGTGAAAATCCCTATCAAGTCATTCCACTACATTGGCGACAATTTGAACAATACGCCGATGAACACCGTTTTTTCTTTGATGCGGTGCTAAAAATTTCCATGCCACTTAGCGATGAACAAACCAGTCAGGTGATTTTTGAGGTGCGTGAAGCCAACGCAGGGGTGGAAACGGTGAAAAATTTTCACGCTCACAGCTTGTTATTTTTAGTCATTGAAAACCGCGAACAATTATCGGATATTATCCATCGTTTGCGTAATGCACTTGGCTATCCCAACATTCAGCGACTCTACCAATGGCTTGAGGAGTTTTAACGCTTATTCAATTAACTGTATTTGCAATTAACTGTATTTGCAATTAACTGTATTTGCAACTGTGCGTGGCTAAAATTTTATTTTTCTTGCATTTTATTTTTCTTACACAATTGTATTTTGTTGGTGTTTTGTTGTATAATAAATGATAATTATTATCATTTTCATTTTTGACAAATCAAGCACACAGGAAAATATATGCCACGCCCTCTTTACACAACCCTTGCCATAAGCGTGATGAGTTTAATGTTAACCGCTTGTGGCAACCATACATCAAGTTCCAACCCATCAAATTCTAACCCTGCTAAGGTTGACAAGGTTGCACCAACTTTAACCTTACCAAAACTTACCAGTACCAATCAAACAGATTTTAACTTGGCCGGTAAAGTGTCAGACAATCAAGATACTTTGGGGCTTAATGTAATTGTCAAAAATTTAACCACGGGCAAACAAACTCAAAGTGTTACTGATGCTGATGGCAATTTTATCTTAAACACAAAACTAACATCGGGTGAAAACAAGCTACAAATCAGCGTATCAGACAAAGCAGGCAATCAAGCAAACCTTACCCAAAAAATCATTCTTGACAACACAGCCCCTGTGCTGACATTAACCACTCAAATCACCGATGAGATAAGTCGCACGAGCCAAATTGTGTTAACTGGTGTGGCAAGTGATAATTTACCACAGCCCTTAAAATTAAGCATTATTCAAGCGGATAACACCCAAAATTTTGACATTCCTAGCACTGGCAAGTTTACCATTCCTGTGGGTTTAATTGCAGGGGATAACCAGTTTATCGTATCGGTTAGCGACAGTGCAGGCAATACCGTTAAGCAAAATGGCAAGGTATATTTTGGCAACACGCTGGCAGCAGGCGGATCTCACACAGGGGCGATTGTTGATGGCAAAGTTTATGCGTGGGGGCGTAATAATTTGGGGCAAGTTGGCATGGGCAAAACCACCTCCCTTAAAGATACAGATCATTCAACCCGACCGTATTTAATCACTCAAGCACCAAACAACGCAGTTTCCATTTCTTTTAGCCAAAACCATTCAGCACTTTTAACCAAAGACGGTAAAGTTTACACTTGGGGAGATGATGAAAACGGCGAGCTTGGACGTGGTGATAGCGGACGCACAATTTGCACGGACAAAGTGGCAAATTGCCGTTTGACAATCGGTGCGGTTGATGGTTTAAATGATGTGATATCAATTGCCAGTGGGTATGCCCATCGTTTGGCATTGACAAAATCTGGTGAAGTTTGGGCGTTTGGCAGTAATAGCCAAGGGCAACTTGGACAAAATGTAAGCGTTAAAAACAGCAGTAAACCTGTGAAAGTCAATTTTAACAACGTCAATGTTGGCAAAATCATTCAAGTCATTGCCAGTGCCGATACGTCGTATGCCCTTGACAATAAAGGGCAAGTATGGGCGTGGGGCTCAAATCAATATGGCAACCTTGGGAATGACAAAATCTGTGATGAAAATGACAAAACCTTAACGCCAAATTGTTTGGTAAATTCTAGCACGCCACTGTTTGTGCCGTTTGCAAGTGATGTAAAAATCAGCGAGCTTGCCGCCGGACGCGATCATCTGTTGGCAATGACGGATAAAGGTCAAGTGTATGCTTGGGGCTTAAACTTTAGCAGTCAAGTTGGCTATCACGGCGAAGGGTATGTATACACCAATAAAGAATGGGCGGAAAACATTGGCAAACCGACGCTTTTGCCTTGGTCAACCAAAAAAACCGCCAAACACATTTATGCCAATGGCAACACAAGCTATGTCATGTTTAACAATCACACAATACAGCCATGGGGACTGTTTGGTGAAACCGATGCATTGGGCATTACCGATTATTTGGATTTAAACGAACCGACTGACAAATTGGCCAATTTAACCGTAACCGACATGGCAGTTGGAGCCTTGCACCAAGTGGCAAAAGACAAAAACGGCGGCGTTTTAACTTGGGGCTGGAGCTTTGAAGGATCGCTTGGTGACGGTGCGACACTTGCCAATACTCGCATGTACAACACGCCCATTAAAGTTTCGATAAAACCGTAGCTTACAGCATAATTGACAACAAAGCATAATTGACAACAAATTAACAACACAGCCAATTAACAACTTATGTTTAATGTGTGTTTGTGTTAACGTATATGTATGCTACAATAACGCATACCAAAATCCAACTTATCAAGGAAATATTATGAGTCGTCAAATCATTCACACCGATAACGCCCCAAAAGCGGTTGGCACTTATTCGCAAGCGGTAAAAGTCGGACAAACCGTCTATATTTCAGGGCAGATCGGTCTTAACCCTACCACCATGCAACTGGCAGATGGTTTTGAAGACCAAGCCAATCAGGTATTAAGCAACATTGAGGCCATTTGCCAAGCAGCAGGCGGTTCACTTAGCGATGTGGTAAAATACAATGTTTCACTGGTGGATTTGGCAAATTTTAACGCACTAAATGAGATTTTTACTGCACGCCTGCCACAGCCCTACCCTGCTCGTGCAGCTGTACAAGTTGCAAAATTGCCAAAAGATGCCTTGGTTGAAATTGAAGCCATTGTATTTCTTGAAAGCGTTTCTTAAATAAGCGGTTTTTAAACCAACCTTGTGATTGTTAAATAACCAATCAATACGAACAATTAGCCAACAAAAGTTAGCCCACAAAAGTAAACTTTTTTGCCAATTGTTTGCCAATTAAGTCGGCTAATTGTTCAGCAATTTTGTCTTTTGAGGTTTTTTCTAAACGCACCTTTGTGTTGCTTCCCTTAAAAAACACCGTGATTGCATTGTCATCACTACCAAAACCGATGTCCGTCCGTGATACATCATTACACGCTATCATGTCCAATTGTTTGGCAATTAATTTGCCTTTGGCATAGGTTTCAACATCTTGGGTTTCTGCTGCAAAACCAACGCTAAAAATTTGTGGGTTTTCGCGTGAAATGGTTGCCAAAATATCAGGATTTTTTACCAAATCCAAGGTTAAAGCATCGGTGGTTTTTTTGATTTTTTGTAAGGCCTGCTGTTTAACGCGGTAATCAGCAACTGCGGCGGTTGCAATAAAAACCGAGATGGGGTTTGTTTTATCACCGGCTAACATTTGACAAACAGCAAGCATTTGACTGGCAGATGTTACATCAATTCTGGCAACGTTAAACGGTGTTGGTAAGTGAACATTGCCTGCCACTAAAGTAACGCTTGCACCCAACTGTTCGCAGGCTTTTGCCAATGCAAAACCCATTTTGCCTGTAGAATGGTTAGACAAATAGCGCACAGGGTCAATGGCCTCTAAAGTTGCCCCTGCGGTGATAACCACATGCTTACCGCTTAAACGCTGCGATTTTTGTTGTTTTGCAATAAAATTTTGCAAAAAATCAAGCAGTTGTTCAGGCTCTGGCAACCTACCCTCGCCAACATCACCGCACGCCTGCTCGCCACTTTCTGGAGGTATGACAATATAGCCCAAATCAGTTAATGTCTGTAAATTCAGTTTGAGTGCAGGGTGGGCGTACATTTGTTGGTTCATTGCAGGACAAATCAGCACACAAGCAGTGGTCGCAAGACAAACCGTGGTTAATAAATCATCTGCAACACCCATTGACAGCTTAGCAAGCGTATTGGCACTGGCAGGAGCAATCATGACTAAATCCGCCCATTTTGCCAACTCAATATGCCCCATACCAAGTTCAGCGCTCGTATCCAAAAGCTCGGTATGTACCGCATTGCCCGTCAAGGCCTGTAAGGTTAAAGGCGTGATAAAAGCCTGAGCGTTTTTGGTCATTATCACTCTCACATTAAAGCCGTTTTTGACAAGCAAGCGAGCAAAAAAAGCAGATTTGTAAGCAGAAATACCGCCTGTGATGGCTAAAATAATATTTTTCATGGTTGTCCATATCAATAAACAAAACTGGTAAATTCAATACCGGTAAATTCAATAAAACCAGTAAATAAAGCCTGTAAATAAAAAATCAATCCGTTTCTTTGGTTACTCTTAACACTTCTTCCAGCGTGGTTTTACCTTGCAACACTTTTTTTAAGCCGTCAGCACGAATAGAGCCTGATTTGCTGCGAGCGTATTTTTCCAGTTCAAATTCTGCCACTTGAGCGTGAATGAGTTGGCGTAATTTTTCATCAACAGGCACCACTTCATAAATCGCTGTTCTTCCTTTAAAACCTGAATGATTGCACTTTTCACAACCAACAGCTTTTGGAAGTTTTTCTAAATGATGAATGTCAATTTCTTTAAAAATATTGGCAGAAAATTCATCGGCTGCCACCCAAGTATGACAATGCGAGCATAATGTACGCACCAAGCGTTGAGCAATAACCCCTATCAATGACGATGACAACAAAAACGGTTCAACCCCCATATCCGCTAAGCGAGTTACCGCTCCAATTGCGGTATTGGTGTGCAATGTAGACAATACCAAATGCCCTGTAAGCGATGCTTGCACTGCAATTTCGGCGGTTTCTAAATCACGAATTTCGCCCACCATCACCACATCAGGGTCTTGTCTAAGCATGGCTTTTAGACTTCGTGCAAATGTCATGTCTACTTTGTTATTTACTTGAGTTTGTCCAATGCCATCTAGTTGAAACTCGATCGGATCTTCGGCAGTCAAAATATTGCGCGTGTTGTCATTCAGTTCGCTTAAACCTGCGTACAGCGTGGTGGTTTTGCCAGAACCTGTCGGCCCTGTTACCAAAATAATCCCATGCGGACGGTGAATTAAGTATTTTAAGGTTTTATAATCGTCATCTAACAAGCCCAAATAAGTCATATTTAGCCGCCCTGCTTGTTTGTCAAGCAAACGCATAACCACGCGTTCACCAAAATTAGAGGGCAAAGTAGACACACGCACATCAACCTCGCGACCTGCCAAACGCAGTGAAATACGCCCATCTTGTGGCACGCGTTTTTCAGCAATGTCCAATTTTGCCATGACTTTAATCCGAGAAACCAAAAGCGGAGCAAGTTCACGTTTTGGAGTTACAATCTCTTTTAGTTGTCCATCGACCCGAAAACGCACCGACAAGCGTTTTTCAAAAGTCTCAATATGAATGTCCGAGGCATTTAGGCGGATAGCTTCTGACAAAAGTGCGTTGATCAAACGAATGATCGGCGCGTCATCTTCTTGATCCATCAAATCTTCAGTTTCAGGCACACTATCGGCAAGGCTTGCCAAATCTGGGTGATCTTCTAAACCCTGTGCAATGTGTTGACTTTCGCCTGTATTGCCTGCATAGGTACTTGCTAAAATTTTGTCAAAATCACTCACCGCCGTCATTTGAATGGTTAAGGGCAAGGCAATGCCCTGATCGCCTGCAAAACGATTGGCTTCATTGACAGCCAACATGGGCGTATTTTCAGTCAAAATCAGTATGGGCGGCGTATCAAGATCGGCTGTATACTGCAACAACACTTGGTGGCGTTTGGCAAAACTGTAAGGCAAGGCAACTGGATTTAGCATAAATTAACCATTATCAAGGTTACGATAAAACGCCTATTGTAACCAATTCGCCTAAAAATTAACAACAAAATTTTTATTAAAATTTTTATTAAAAATAGTGAGAATTTTTTGTTATAATAAGCCATTTCAATCGTTTAAAATTTAAAAAGGAAGATGACGATGACAACAGACGTTTTAAAAATCGGTTCACGCACATTTCACTCACGCTTATTGGTCGGTACAGGCAAATACAAGGATTTAAACGAAACCAAAAACGCCCTTGAAACCAGTGGCAGTCAGATTGTTACGGTTGCTGTTCGACGCACCAACATCGGCCAAAACAAAACCGAGCCAAATTTGCTTGATGTCATCTCTCCAACAAAATATACCCTATTACCCAATACCGCAGGCTGTTTTGATGCCGATACAGCGGTACGCACTTGTCATTTGGCTCGTGAGTTGCTTGATGGGCATAATTTGGTAAAATTAGAGGTCTTAGGTGATGAAAAAAATCTCTATCCAAATGTAACCGAAACCCTAAAAGCCTGCCGGCGTTTAATTGATGATGGGTTTGATGTGATGGTTTATACCTCCGATGATCCAATTGTTGCAAAAGAGCTTGAGAGTATGGGCTGTGTGGCAATTATGCCCTTAGGCAGTTTGATAGGTTCTGGCCTTGGTTTGTTAAATCGTCATACGTTAAGCTTAATTATTGAACAAGCCAACATACCTGTGCTTGTAGATGCAGGCGTTGGTACGGCTTCAGATGCCAGTATTGCAATGGAATTAGGCTGTGATGGTGTCTTGATGAATACCGCGATCGCCTGTGCAAAAAACCCCGTATTAATGGCTTCTGCAATGAAAAACGCGGTTATTGCAGGACGCCAGGCATTTTTGGCAGGCAGAATACCAATGCGTGCTATGGCTCAAGCAAGCTCGCCACAAACAGGCTATTTTTTCCGTTAAAATTTGGCAATATTTTAAAAAATATCTTTAGATAAGTTTAAATAAGTTAAAAAATTAAGGCAAGTTCATGCGTTTATTAACCGCCGTTGACCAGTTATTTTTGTTATTAGAAACTCGCAACCAACCCATGCACATTGGAGGGTTGTTTTTGTTTGAGTTGCCCTTTGGTGCTAAAGATAACTTTGTCAGTGAGTTGGTTGAACTCATGCGCAACAGTCAAATTCCGCCAAGTTTTCCGTTTAACCAAGTTTTATACCGTTTGTTATTTTGGCAAACTGATAAAAATTTTGATGTGTCGCACCATTTTCGTCATATTGCACTGCCAAAACCTGCGAATATGGACGCCCTACTTGGCTATGTTTCTAAAGAACACGCCCATTTATTAGACAAATCTAAGCCAATGTGGGAATGTCATATCATTGAAGGGTTGCACGGCAATCATTTTGCACTGTATTTTAAAATTCATCACGCTATGGTAGATGGTGTGGCAGCCTTGCAATTGGTTAAAAAATCGCTATCACAATCTCCAACCGAAAAAATCAGCCTACCGATTTGGTCATTGATGACAAGGCATCGGCATCAGCTTGATGCCTTGATACCGCCTTATAAATCTGCATGGCAAATTGTCAAAGAACAAAGCCTTGCTTTGCCCCCTGTCGGACGCGAATTATTTAAAAACATTTATGAGCGTTTTAATAAAAACTATGTAAGCACCGCCCAAGCTCCTGATAGCCTGCTTAATCAGCCAATTTCCAGTTCGCGCCGGATCGCAGTGGCATCATTTTCGTTTTCGCGTTTTCAAGAAATTGCCAAAACCCACAACGCAACCTTTAACGATGTGGTTTTGGCAGTGTGTGCAGGGGCGTTGCGACGTTATTTGACCGATCAGCACGCATTACCCAAAAAACCACTGATTGGCTTTGTGCCCTTATCACTTAGAGACAATCAACAAAAACAGCACAAAATTGGCAACCAAATTACCTTTATTTTAGCCAACCTTGCCACCCATATCCAAGATCCGGTTGAACGGTTACACACCATTAACGCCAGCACCAAAAACAGCAAAAACCGTTTTGCCCGTATGAACCAAGCCAGCTCCATTTTATACAGTGGCGTGGTATATAGCCGAGCAGGTTTACAAGTGTTAACTGGAATTATGCCTGAATACCGCGGTTTTAACTTGATTATTTCTAACGTACCCGCCACCAAAAAACCACTGTATTGGCAAGGGGCAAAACTAAAAGCCTTATACCCTGTTTCTGTGGTTATCAATGATCAAGCAATGAACATTACGTTTTGTACTTATCAAGACAGCATTGAGTTTTGCATTGTAGCGTGTGCCAAAGTGTTGCCAAATATCGACATTATCTTAACTTATATGCAAGAAGAAATTGACAATTTTTAGCGTTTAGTCGTTTTTGCCAACGTTTTTATTCGTTTTTATTGCAATTTATTACGCCGTTATTAAAGATTATGCCCATGCCAATTGTTGTTAATATCAGTTGGCATGGGTATTTTTTTGGCGGATTTTGTAGAAAAATTTTAACAATTTTTGCAACACTTTTGTTTGATTTTCATTTATAATACCCCCATTCTCAATTTTTACCATTCTCAATTTTTACTTATGAGGTTATTATGAAATACCCTGTTTTGCTAATGGTTGCATTGGCAAGCTCTGTGATGTTGGTCGGTTGCAACCAGTCGGACAAGGCAGGAGATGCTGTGGTCGCTCAACAACAAATGCCACAAGCCACAGTGAACGTTATGCCCGTAGAATTTCAAACCATACCACTGATAAAAGAGTTGTCAGGCAAAATCACGCCGTATCAAGAAGCACTTGTATTGCCACAAATTACAGGCATGATTGACAAACAATTATTCCGCGAAGGCAGTTTTGTCAAACAAGGCCAAGCCCTTTACCAAATCAATGCAGACAATTACGCCAGCAGCCTTGCAGGCAGTAAAGCCACCTACAATCAAGCACTTGCATCTATTAGCACCGCACAAGCTACGCTAAAAACACAACAAGCCAATTTAAACCTTGCCAACCAAAATTTATCACGGCTACAAACCCTAAAAGACACCAATGCCATTTCTCAACAAGAATATGATATCGGGGTTGCCAATGTAGAAACCGCTCGCTTGGCAGTTGAGTCAGCACAAGCCCAAATCACGGCCGCCAAAGCCAATGCCACCGTCGCCAAGCAAGCAATCAACAGCAATCAGCTTAACCATAACCGCACACGCGTTACCGCTCCAATTAGCGGTATTACAAGCCTAAACAGTGCCAATGTCGGATCGCTTGCCACCACAGGGCAAACCCAACTTACCACCATTTCACAACTAAATCCAATTTATGTAGACATTAGCCAATCTGTTGCAGAATTGTTGGCATTGCGTCAGCAATTTGCCAATGGCAATGTAAGCCAGGCCAATCGTGTCAGTGTGCGTTTAAAATTACCCGATGGTTCAATTTATCCTGATGTTGGACAGTTGCATTTTGAAGAGGCAAAAGTTGACTCAAATACAGGCACGGTAAATTTGCGCGCTGTGTTTAACAATGACGATTATATGCTATTGCCCGGCATGATGGTGAATGCCAGACTAACTCAAGGTTCAATCAATCATGCCCTATTATTGCCACAATCTGCAATTACGCGCACACCAAAAGGCGACTCCACGGTATATATCGTCGACGATCAGCAAAAAATCCAAGTACGGCCTGTACAAATCCAAGGCACTTATGAAGGACAATGGATCATTACAAGCGGTCTAAAACAAGGTGAAAATGTGGTCATTACAGGCGGTGCCAAAGTAAAACCCGATCAACTGGTAAAAACCCTACCTTATAACCCAACCCCCAAAAAATCTATGCCAACAGAATCTATGCCAACAACATCAGAACCAATTAACAATGCAAAGGTTGCACCAAAACAGGCAAAAACGCCCACCACTCAACCTGCATCAACACAACAACCATAACCTAAGGGGTTTAAATGTCACGTTATTTTATTGACCGCCCTATTTTTGCATGGGTTATCGCTTTTATCATCATGTTAGCCGGGGTATTGTCTATTTTTAACCTTGCAATTGAACAATACCCAAAAATTGCACCACCAACAGTCAGCATCCGCGCCGTTTATCCGGGTGCTTCGGCCAAAACCATTGAAGACTCAGTAACTCAAGTCATCGAACAACAAATGAAAGGGCTTGATGGTTTGGCATATATGGACTCAACCAGTTCATCGGCAGGATCAGCACAAATTAAATTGACCTTTGAAAATGGCATAAATCCAGATACCGCCCAAGTTCAAGTTCAAAACAAATTACAATCTGCAATGAGTGCATTGCCAGAAACTGTGCAACGCATGGGCGTAAATGTCAATAAATCCTCAACGGGTTTTTTAGCCGCTTTTGCGTTTGTTTCAGAAGATGGCAACATGGATCGAGCGGATATTGCTGATTATGTCTCCTCTAATGTTATCGATCAAATGAGTCGCGTGGAGGGCGTAGGTGATATCACCTTGTGGGGTGCGCCGTATTCCATGCGCATTTGGCTTGATCCGGCCAAACTAAAAGCCTACCGCCTTATGCCCTCCGATGTCGCAGCCGCGGTGCGTACTCAAAACACTCAAGTTTCTGCCGGGCAATTAGGACAAATGCCAACCAACAGCGATCGCAATGTTATCAATGCAACCGTTTCGGTACAAAGCTACCTACAAACCCCAGAACAATTTCGCAACATTTTGCTAAAATCCAATACGGACGGCTCGCGCGTAAGATTGGGTGATGTGGCAACCGTTGAATTGGGTAGTGAACATTATAGCGTTACCTCAACTTATAATGGCAAAGAAACCGCCGCTATGGGCATATCCTTAGCCGCCGGAGCAAATGCACTGGAAACACGCAAGGCAATCCAAGCCAAAATCGACGAACTTTCTTACAATTTTCCTAAAGGCTTAAAAGTCGTTAACCCTTATGACACCACGCCGTTTGTGCGTTTATCCATTGAACAGGTGATTAAAACCTTGCTTGAGGCAATTGCTTTGGTATTTGTGGTCATGTTTGTGTTTTTGCAAAGTTGGCGGGCAACCGTTATTCCAACGCTTGCTGTGCCTGTTGTGATTTTAGGGGCTTTTGCAATTTTATTGGCATTGGGTTTTAGCATTAACATTTTAACCATGTTTGCTCTTGTTTTGGCAATTGGTCTATTGGTTGATGATGCAATTGTGGTTGTAGAAAATGTGGAGCGAGTCTTAGCAGAAAACCCACATATGACTGTAAAACAAGCCACGCGTCAATCTATGAACGAGGTAAGTCGGGCGGTGATTGGCATTGCGGTTGTGTTGTCGGCGGTATTTGTACCAATGGCGTTTTTTGGCGGTTCTACAGGGGTGATTTACCGTCAATTTTCAGTTACTCTGATTACTTGCATGCTGTTGTCGGCGTTTGTGGCTTTGGTGTTTACCCCTGCACTGTGTGCCACCCTTTTAAAACGCACCAAGCACCACGATGTTGATAAAACTGGGTTTTTTGGTTGGTTTAATAAAAGTTTTAACCGTATCAGTCATGGTTATGAAAATATGGTTGGCAAAAGCATAAAAGCCAAATCGCTGTATGTGATTGGTTATGCAATGATCATTGCAATGATGGGCTTTTTCTTTACACGCATTCCAAGCTCGTTTTTGCCCGATGAAGATCAAGGCATTATGATAGCCTTGGTGCAATTACCGGCCGGATCAAGCCAACAACAAACGCAAGCGGTGTTAAATAAAGTTGACAATTACTTTAGAGATAAAGAAAAAGACAATGTGGCTTCAGTGCTTGCGGTAAATGGTTTTAGTTTTGCAGGGCAAGGTCAAAACATGGGGCTTGCGTTTATCAAATTGTCGGATTGGAAGAATCGCACAAGTTCTGAAGCAAAAGCCCAAGCGATCGCAAAACGTGCTATGGGTTATTTTATGACTCAAGTCAACGAAGCGGCAGTTTATGCAATTGTACCACCTGCAATTACCGAGCTTGGCAATGCCACAGGTTTTAATTTGCAATTACAAGATCAAATTGGACTTGGACATGATGAACTGTTACAAGCGCGTAATATGCTCCTTGGTATGGCAAGCCAAAATAAAGCCGTGGTAGGCGTCCGTCCAAATGGCCTTGAAGATTCACCTCAATACAAAATTAACATCAACTACGATACAGCAGCCAGTATGGGCGTTGATCCTGTGGTGATTAATAGCCTATTGTCAACCGCTTGGGGAAGCAGCTACATTAATGATTTTATGGATAGAGGGCGTATCAAAAAAGTATACATGCAAGGCAACCCTGACAGTCGCACCACCTCCGATGACATCAACAAATGGTATGTACGCAACACACAAGGTGAGATGATACCGTTTAGTGCCTTTGCCACAGGTGAGTGGCAATACGGTAGCCCGAGCTTAACCCGCTATAACAGCTTGTCTTCTATGAACATTCAAGGCAATGCTGCTATGGGTTTAAGCAGCGGCGATGCCATGCGTGCTATGGAAGAAATGATTGCCAAATTACCCGAGGGCATAGGTTTTGAGTGGACTGGTTTATCCCTTGAAGAAAAAAAATCAGGCGATCAAGCGCCCATTTTATACGCTTTATCCTTGTTAATCGTATTTTTATGTTTGGCTGCGTTATACGAAAGCTGGTCCATTCCATTTGCCGTCATGCTCGTCGTTCCACTTGGGGTATTGGGTGCGGTATTGCTTACCAGCCTGCGTGGTTTTGCCAATGACATTTATTTGCAAGTAGGTTTATTAACCGTGGTCGGTCTTTGTGCCAAAAATGCAATTTTAATCATTGAATTTGCCAAAGAACGCCAAGAAGCTGGCCACAGTCTGTTTAACGCAGTTACCGTTGCTGCTCGCCAACGCTTACGTCCGATCATCATGACTTCGCTTGCGTTTGGTATGGGGGTTGTGCCGTTATTTTTTGCCACAGGCCCAGGATCTGGCAGCCAAACTGCAATTGGCACAAGTGTGTTAGGTGGCGTCATTAGTTCTACCTTGCTCGGCGTGTTTTTTATTCCGATGTTTTATGTGTGGGTGCGTTCAATTTTTAAAAGCAAAACAATTAACCACTCACCTCAATAAAAACACGTTAACTCAAAAAACTGCAACCAAAAATGGTTTAACAGATACTGTTACAGATCAAGTTAAACCATTTTTCCACAGATACCAAAATATCAAAATACATAGACACCAAAATACATAGACACCAAAATACAGGATATTTTTATGCAAAAACAGCTATTAAATCCATTAAAAATTGGCAGTTTAACCGCCTTGTTTATTAGTTTTACCGCTTGTCAAGCCATTCCAAAAGCCAATACCGATCCTGTCATCGCAAAACCCAATATTGCAACCAACACACCCTACCATGTGTATGATGATAAAACCCTAAGCAGCTCCGATCAGCCAAGTATCGCAAGCCAGCACTGGCAAGATTTTTACCACGATGACAAACTAAAACAACTGATCACCTTAGCCCTTGACAACAACAAAGAAATAAACACCGCCATTTTAAACCTACAAAAATCTCGTGCCACTTACCAAATCACCGACAACAGCAATACTCCAACCGTTGGTGCAACAGGCATTGTCAACCATAGCACCATTGAAAATCAAGACAAAAATCCAAGGACAAACTATCAGATAAACCTTGCAATGTCAGCATATGAGTTTGATTTTTGGGGAAAAATCCGCAATACCAAACAAGCAGCGTTACAAAACTATCTATCAAGTGCTTTTGCCAAAGACACCGTTAAAATTGGCATTATCAGTTCGGTTGCAAAAAGTTACGTTGCCTACAGTTATAATTTAGCAAAACTACAATTAGCCCTTGAAACCTTAAAAAACCGTGAAGAATCGCTACAAATTAATCGCCAACGTTTTAAAGCAGGACTTGATTCAGAATTAAGCAGTTTGCAAGCCCAAGCCTTGGTTGATGCCACCAAAATCAGCATTGCCAACGCCAAAACCGCCCTACTACAAAACCAAAATGCACTACGCCAGTTGGTAGGAGTTGCGTTTGATCCGGAATTATTACCAAAAACCCCAGTCAGCAAAATCACCAACAACCAAATTTTTAGCACAGGTTTGCCTAGTGAGCTACTGCTGTATCGTCCTGATTTACGCAGTGCCGAACATGCCCTTAAGGCTCGCGGTGCGGACATTCAAGTGGCTCGTGCCAACTTTTTTCCCAACATTCGCCTAAGTGCCACCACGGGAATTGCAAGCACAGAGTTGCACAATTTGTTTGCATCAGGTACGTTTAACTTCGGTATCACGCCGACGATAAACTTGCCAATTTTTAATCGCAACCTTGGCGTACAATACGAGGTGAAAAAAATTGATGAGCAGATTATGTTAAGCAATTATGAAAAGTCTATTCAATCTGCATTTAAAGAAGTCAATGACATACTGGCGATTCGTGCCACCATTCACCAACAGATCGATGCCTACAAAAGCATGAAACAAGCCAATGATAAAAACTTTGACATTGCCAACGCACGTTTTCATACAGGGCTTGACAATTATCTTAGCGTATTAGATGCCCTACGCAACCAATTTAGCACCGAACACAACCTGTTAACTGCCAAACAAAAGTTGATTGATAGCCAAATTGAATTATACCAAGCACTGGGAGGCGGAATGGGCTATGATCAAAAACCTAAATTCGAAAAACAAGCCAATTAATGCTACAATAAACCCATACTTTTGTTAAATCCAATGCTGCTGCTAAAAGGAATACTTATGACATACGTTTTTAACCGATCATTTCCCACCACACGCCTGCGCAGATTGCGTTACAATGACAATATCCGCGCTATGGTGCAAGAAACTCACCTTGAGCCCAAACACTTAATCGCCCCTGTGTTCGTCTTAGATGGCAAATCTCGGCGTGAAGCGGTAAAAAGCATGCCAAATGTAGAACGCATGAGTGTGGATTTATTGATTGATTATGCCAAACAATTGTTAAGTTTTGGCGTAACCACCATGGATTTATTTCCTGTCATTGATCCTGACAAAAAAACCGCTCTTGCAGAAAACGCCTACGATGAAAACGGCCTTGCGGTAACTGCAATCAAAGCACTAAAAGATGCCATACCTGATATGGTGATTATGACCGATGTTGCCTTAGATCCTTATACCAGTCATGGCCAAGACGGTTTGCTTGATAACGCAGGCTATGTTACCAATGACAAAACCGTCGAAGTATTGGTAAAACAAGCCCTAAGCCACGCTCGTGCAGGGGCGGATATTATCTCACCCAGCGATATGATGGACGGAAGAATTGGGGCAATTCGCAATGCCCTTGACAATGAAGGCTTTGTCAATACTGCAATTATGGCGTATTCGGCCAAATACGCATCGGCTTATTATGGGCCGTTTCGTGATGCTGTCGGAAGTGCCAACAATTTAAAAGGCGGACATAAAAAACAATACCAAATGGATATTGGCAACCGAGCTGAAGCCTTGCATGAGGTGGCATTGGATATCCAAGAAGGGGCGGATATGGTCATGGTAAAACCCGGACAGCCGTATTTGGATTTGGTGCGCGAGGTCAAAGATACGTTTGGCATACCCACTTACGCCTATCAAGTATCCGGTGAATATGCTATGCATATGGCCGCTATACAAAACGGCTGGCTAACCGATGCGGTGATTTTGGAAAGTTTATTGGGCTTTCGCCGTGCAGGGGCAGATGGGATTTTGACTTATTTTGCAATGCAGGCAGCAAAACAATTAAATGCTTAAAGGCTTATAAGCATTGTTCAATCATTGCCAGTTGTTGATCGGTTGCATTTTGAAATGCTTTGGCAAGTTGTTGTCCATTTTGCCCTGCTTGACTTGCCAATGCACTGTCTTTTAGCCAAATTTCAAACGCTTGGTATAATTGCTCTTTGGTATACACTTGTTGCAATGCTTTGGCTTTTTTTAACTTGTCTACCACCAACTGGCATGACCTTGTGTATTGCCCCATAATCATCGGCTTACCAACAATAGCCGCCTCAACTGGATTATGCCCTCCAACATTCACCCACGAACCGCCAATAAACGCAATATCAGCCAGTGCATACCAAATACCAAGCTCGCCCATACTATCTGCCAAATACACATTTTCAGCAAAACTGGGGGCTTGATTTTGGCTGCGACGGATAACAGGTTTTGCACTGCTATGTTGAATCAAAACCGCCACTTCATCAAAACGTTCTGGGTGGCGTGGCACAATGATTAACAACAATTTTTTTGCCAAAAATTTGGCATTTAACGCCAAAAAAGTTGCCAAAATTTGACTTTCTTCTCCTGCGTGCGTGCTGCTTGCCACTATCACCGTTCTTTGTGCCAAGCCCCAATTTTTTGCCAATACCTTGGCATGATTTAACATTGCAGGATTGATTTGGCTTGACCATTTTAACGAAGCAGCCAAACAAATTTTGTCAAACGATGCACCCAACTGCCCAAAATACTTCGCCGAATCGGCATCTTGAGCAATGATAAGACTGATATTGTCCATCATACTTTGGCTTAATTTACCAAAACGTTGATAACCACCAAACGATTTTTCTGACAAACGTCCATTTACCAAAACACTGGCAATGTTTCGCTGTTTTAACACAGACAAAGTTGTCGCCCATAGTTCAGTTTCAATAAACAATGCCACTATCGGATTAATATGATCTAAAAAATTCCCAATGATATTGCCAGTATCGACAGGCACAAAACTGTGATACACATCACCACTTTTTAGCTCATTTGCAAACAATTGTTCGGTTCGTGCAAAACCTGTATGCGTGGTATTGGTAATCCATAATGCGTAATGTTTGGCAAGCAGTTGGCGTAACAGCGGATAAGCGGTATTAATCTCACCAAGCGATACCGCATGACACCAAATCATGGGTTTTTGCGTAACAATGGGCGGATACGCTTTACCAAAACGCTCATAGGTTTCTTGTGGCAAGGTTTTGCTAAAAGCCAACTTTAGCCGATAAATTGGCTTTACAATCACCATTAACAAGCGGTAATAAGCAGGAGTTTTCATAAACATTTCAACAAATAAAAAGCCTATTGTAAAAAATAGCCCAAAAAATAGCAAACAAAACAAAATAGCAACAAAATCCGACCAGTTGGCAAAATTATTTATCGCCAGCTTAAACCGTGCTTTTGCTTTGAGTGTTTTTTGTTTTGTGCAATGTTAAAATTTTGTGTAAAATAACCGTGCAACACAATGATTATTCAATAAATAACTAACAAAATATAAATAATTGCCAAAATATAAATAATTGCCAAAACAAAAGGACAGATCGTGTCAAACACCAATACCACCAACCAAATCAGCGAAACAAACAAACAAATTCATACACTGCTGGCCTGTTTAACCGACAAACAAACACCGCCTTTTGCTGTGTTGTTACTGCCCCAACTACACAAAATCACCTTTGATTTTAGTCCAATCAGCCTAACCCACCTACAAAAATTTTGCCAATGCTTACAACAAAAAGGCATGACCACCGAAAAACTATACGCACAACAAGGCGGCCAGGCGTTATTGATGGCAATTGCTGTGTATTTAGGTGAATATTTGGCACACAAAACCGATCACGTCATTGTTTGGTATGATTATCAACACGCCCTCCAAGAAATTGCTATACAAAACCAACAACACAATACCAATTTTCACTTAGAACCCACCTTTGGCAATTCACTGATTGGCAAAATAGGCGACGTATACTGCCAACCGCTTATCATGGTAGAACGACTGCTCATGCCCGATACTGCCGATGAACTTGGTACATTTGTTCACGCCATGCAAACTGCAATTTTTGCCAAAGCCCAAGTACATCTGTTTGACGAACCCAATCAAGTTGCCTATCAATACCTTGCCAAAATCAAAACAGGCAAATTACTTGACCCACACATTGGATTTTTTGCCGAATTACAAACCCTACAGTTTGATTATAGCGAACAAAGTTTGACAAATTTGGATAAAATTTTAACCAATATTCAACAAAAGTTAGCCAATCAGCAGATTCATTACCAAAATTTTATCCAAAACCCAAGTTACCAAAAATTTTGTTATCTATTAGGTTTTTATATAGGCATGACCGCCAGTCGTTTGGCAAATGTTGCAGTAAAATGGGCAAATTTTGAGCAAATGACGCAGCTATTAGGTGATGATTTTAGTGGCAGTGGTAGCAAAGTCAGCTTAGAAAACCGCTTTTTATTGCTTATGGAAAATCATTATCGCATGCCAATGCTTGTCATTACCAATCGTCTGTTTGGCATCGCTCCAAATTTTCCTGCCACTGCAATCGAGTTTTATCAACACATTCACGCCCAAAATGCAGGGATTTTTTGCGTGTTCTCCCAAACCCAATTACAAAACTTACAATTGCAAAACCTACCCACCCTTACCGATTTACCAAAAAATTGGCAACAAATCTTAAACGTTTTGGCAAAAATTTTAAACCAACAAATGCTAAGCATTAGCCAACACAAATTGCCAAAACCGTTGATTTTTAGCCTACAAAAGCTGGCAAATAACCAAATTCAGCCCAAAACCGAACAGTTAAATCACAACGATGACACGCAAGCATTGAACGATTTTCACCAAAAAATGCAACAATATCAATCCATTGCACCAATACTCATTGGCTGTTATCCCATGATTGCCAATTTACCAACAGGACGACAACCGGCTCTGCGTTTAGACATACGTTGCACACAGCCCAAACTGCACTTATCTTTGATATTGCCCTATCGGCTAAGCGATTTTGCACTTTTTCCTTTTGTGAGCAATCAAAACCACCCAAACGGTGAAAATTTTGTTGCCATACAAGCCTTTGTTTGGCAATTATACCAAACCTTAGCACCGCTAAAACTGCTTAACGGACAATGGGCGGATTATTGGCTTGACAATTTGACAAGTGTCAATGACAATTGGACAACAACCCCAATAAAACAGCAAAAAACCGCCCTTGCCAAGCAACTCACCATTCAACTGTTTGCACCCACAAGCCACAACCAATCCGCGATCGGCGTGAATATCAACATGCCTAAATTTGATGTCAAACAAGTGCTGTGGCAGGGTTTTGATTTGCCTAAATATGTTCTAGATATCGATCCTAACAAACGTGCTTATTTGCAAGTATTTGCCCCTACACGCCTGTTAAATGATGAATTGTTAACCCAAGCCCAAGCCACTGCCAACTTGTATCATCATGGCAAAGTGGTATGGGGCGTTGTGCTTAAAGCGGATAACACGCTATCAAAAGCCGATGAGTTACAAGGATTTGACCGCGAAAACTTACACACCGCAGAAATTTTATACGACCCAACCGGACAAACCTCCATCGATCAATTACTGGCATTTGCCAAACCATTACAAGCACTGGCACAGCAAGATTTGGCAACACTTAATCAATTGCCAACCGATCAAGCATTTTTTAGCATGCACTTTCAAGACGAACGTTCACGGATTTTTGGACATGCCTATCCTGATTCATTGACAAACGCAACAAACAGCTCGGTTAAAATCAATAATCCGATTAAAATCAGCAGTTTATGGATTTGGCGACCACATCTGCCTAATGCTATGTTAACCTTACCAATCCTACCAATTATCGTCAATCAACAAGCAAATTTGGCAGAAATGGGGCGGATTATGGCATTGCCCGGAATTTTCTGGCAACAAAAAGATGAATTTTCTAAACAATTTTACCAATATTGGTTGGCAAAAGGGCTTACACAATTTGAGCAAAATTTAGAAGTTTCCCAAACCTTGATTGCCACCAAAATCCATCAAGTACAGCAACATAAATCCCTAGAAAATCGGCTTTACCCCAGATTTAAAGCCACCAAAACCCCAAATCAACAAGCAACCATGCACACAACACCAAGTGCAAACACAAAAATAAGCACAAACACAGAAGTAAGCATAACCAAGAACAAAACCGCCACAATCAATGACAGCCACAATCAAAACCACAATCAAAAAGTAGCCCTAACCCCACAATTACAACAAACACTACAGCAACAGTTATTAGCCAATCAAGCTCGGTTACAATCCAGTCTATCCACAACAGACAAAGACAAGGAGCGTAAATTATACATCATTGGTGCTGTGGTGGCCGTGGTGGTGATTTTGACATTCATCATGGCAAGTTTGCTAAAGTAATTTTGCTAAAATGAATTGTCAAAAGCAAGCAATTGTTCGCGGTAATATTCGTATTGTTTTTGGCGCAAATTTATTTCTTTTGGTAAACCGTGAGAAATGGAATTGGTTAGGGTTTCAAATTTGTCTAATATTGAAACGATTTTTTGTTGTTCGGATAGTGGCAGAAGTGGGATTGTTATTTTTCTTAAATTATCGTTATACAATCGCTTAATTGTTCCACCTTCAACCGCACCCCATTCTACTATTTTGTAAGCATAATATAAAAAACGATTTAAAACTTGCGTTTCGTCATTTTCTAACCAAACAATATTGCTATCTTGAAAATAAGCATCTATGCCATCAAATATTACAGTGCGCCCAATTGTTCCGCTGGCAGAAATTAAAATATCGCCTTTTTTAGGAAAATTGTACTTTTGCTTATATTCTAAAAATAATTCTTTTGCAATAAAGGCATCGGCTTTTTTGCCAAAAGTGCCAATTTTATAAAAAGGAATATCGCCAATTGAATTTGTTTGTGCTTTTAAAATGCGTTTGCACATTCTAACTTCACCAATTTGACCCAATGCAATAAAATTTGATGAATTGTTTAATAGTGAATTAAGATAATAATCATATTGCTTTTTACGCAAAATAAGCTCTTTTATTAATTCACTATTTAATGCAGTGAATTTATCCAATATTTTAACAATTTCAGTTTGCACATCAATGGGCGGAATGGGGATTTTAATAGCTCCTACATCTTTTGGATAAACATGCGGAATGCCTGCGCCTTTTTTCATTGCAAATATTTTTTCTTGATTTAACAATAAATAATGATAAACGTATTTTGTTATTAAAACATCTGTATGCGGTTTTATTGAAAAAGCATCGCTTACAAAAATCGGCTCATTCCAATACATAACAAAACCTGCAGAACCACTGCCTGCAATGGTTATTGTTTCACCATCTCTATTAAAATCACCTGTAAAATAAGCCGGTTTTTGTCCGCCGCTAATAACGGGAATATTTCCTTTTGTTGCGGTTTTAGCGGTAATTGTTTTACCGCGTTTTAATTCAGAAACTTCATTTAAAGTTTTCCACTCAACCGCTCGCCCATTTAACAACTTCTCTAAAAACCCAATCACGCCACAATCTCCACCTTACAGTTTTATAAAATCGTTGTAAATAATTGCAGCACGGTTGCATTGACAATATCCACAAAAAACGCACCCACCATTGGCACAATCAAAAACGCCTTATGCGATGCCCCATAACGATCGGTGATGGATTGCATATTTGCTACCGCAGTTGGCGTAGCACCCATACCAAAGCCACAATGTCCGGCCGCCAATACCGCCGAGTCGTAATTTGAGCCCATAACCCTAAAAGTTACAAAATAAGCAAACAAAATCATCAATACCGTTTGCACCAACAAAATCATCAATACAGGGCCTGCAAGATCAGCCAATTCCCATAGTTTTAGCGACATTAATGCCATTGCCAAAAACAAGGACAAAGCAGCATTGCCAAACACATCGATCGCACGATCAAACATGTCAAATTTAAAAAACGTGGTCAACACATTACGCAATACCACGCCTGCACCCAATGTCCAAACAAAAGTTGGTAACTCAAACGCCGATCCTTTGGCAAAACCCGTCATAAAATCTGCAAATACCAAGGTTGCAGCAAACAATGCCAAGGTTTCAATGGTGGAACTGGCGGTAATTAAACGCACATGACTGGGTTTTTCAAACATTTCGTTATCAGACACAGCCAAGTTGTCTACATGATTTTGTTGGTTAAGTTGGTTTTTTTCTGTGGCATTCATCGGCTGTATATTGAGTTTTTGCACCAAACGTTTTGCCACAGGACCACCGATTAAACCACCCGCTACCAACCCATAAGTTGCACAAGCAATACCGAGCGTTGTTGCACCAATCACGCCATATTTTTCCTCCAAAATCGGCCCCCACGCCCCTGCCGTGCCATGACCGCCCGTCAAGGTAACAGACCCTGTTACCAGTCCCATTAACGGTTCAAGCCCAAGCACAGATGCCATAGCCACGCCCACGCCATTTTGTAACACAATAAAAGCCGATACCAACACAGTAAAAATCAGCAGCGGCGTACCACCTGCTTTTAAGCGACTAAAATCTGCACTAAGGCCAATGGACGCAAAAAACATCAGCATACAAGCTGTTTGTAGCTCTTTATAAAAATTAAAACTATATCCGCCAAACACCCCCAAACAATACACCACCACCGCAGCCACCAAACCGCCTGCAACAGGTTCAGGAATGTTAAAATTAGACAAAAATTTAATTCTTTTTACCATAAATTTGCCCAATAACAACACAATCGTCGCCAAAATCAGCGTATAATAACCATTTACCACAATCGGTTCATTCATAAAACCACCTATTTTTTAACCAAATATTTTTTAATCAAATAACTCACTAAAAACGTTTAAAAATTTTTCAAATCATGAAAATCAATCATGAAAATTAAAGACAAAGCCACGGTATTTTGGCATAATTGGCAAAAAAATTACAGTATTTTTGCCAATTTTTACAAAATTGCTATTGGCAATTGCTATTGGTGTTGGTAAATATCATGCAACCATTTAACCAATAATTTAACCAACAAAACCAAAAACACTTAGAGAAAAAACATTTAGAGCAAACCCGATGAAAATTATCGCCGATCATAACATTGCCCATTTGCATGATTTTTTTAACACCAACACGCTTGGACAAAAAGTTGAACTACTCACACTGGCAGGACGCAAAATTAATGCAGATGCGTTAGCCAAGTTTCGTCCCGATGCCTTGCTTATCCGTTCGGTTACGCCGATTAATGAACAATTGTTGATAAATAATCCTTGGGTAAAATTTATTGGCACGGCGACAATTGGCATTGACCATGTTGACACGGCTTATTTGGCACAGCACAACATCAGATTTGCCAATGCCTCAGGCTGTAGCAAACACTCTGTTGTGCAATATGTCTTAACAGCAATTTTAAACACGCACCCTGATTATTTGTTTGAACCGATAACCATAGGCATTGTTGGACTTGGTAATATTGGCGGATTATTGGCAAATTATGCAAAATTATTGGGTTGGCAAGTTTTGGGCGTTGATCCGTTTTTGGCAAATAGCAATCATTTTCACAACAACAATCCACAAAACTATCAACAAAATCTTGATAAATTATTAAGCCAAAGCGACGTAATTAGTTTGCATGTACCACTCACTCATGCCAACGATAGTCCCTATCCTACTGATTATGGGCATCTGATGACGAGCGAAAACTGGCAAAAAATCAAGCCTTACGCTTTGATGGTTAATTGTGCACGCGGCGAGGTGTTATCCAGAGCTGATATTTTGGCAAATCCGCAAAAAGTTGTGCTTGATGTTTTTGAACATGAACCAAAAATTGACAAGGCTTTATTGCAGCGTTGCCACTTAGCCACGCCACACATTGCAGGTTATACGCTTGAGGGAAAATTGCGTGGCACTCAAATGATTTACGATGCCTTATGTAATGGTTTACAACAACCGCCAAAAGTGGATTTTAAGCAGTTTTTACCCAACGAAACGCCGTTATTTTCCAAAGAATTTGCCCAGCGTTTTCACCAACTACAGCCCTTAAATCAATATGACAAACAAGTATTATTAGAAAATCTTAACAAAATATACCCCATTTATCAAGACGATGCCAAACTGCGCCTAATGGCAAACCCTGATGTTATTGGCAAAGATTTTGACCAATTACGCAAAGATTATCCATTACGTCGTGAATGGCAAGCGTATTTTGCTTAACCTTGTTTATTAACAAAACCTTGTTTATTAACAAAACCTTGTTTATTAACAAAACCTTGTTTGTTAGCAAAACCTTGTTTGTTAGCAAAACTTGTTTATTAATAAAAAATTAAGCAGATTTTTTATAAAAACTTAATTTATCAAGCAAACGATAAAGCGTATCTTTTAATTGAAAACGATGCACAACCATATCTACCACACCATGATCTGCCAAAAATTCGGCACGTTGGAACGGTTCGTCCAATACTTCTCGCACAGTTTGTTCAATAACGCGCTTGCCTGCAAAACCAATCATTGCCTTAGGTTCAGCAATATTTACATCACCAAGCATGGCCAAACTTGCGGTTACACCACCATACACAGGATTGGTTAATACCACAATGTACGGTATGCCTGCTTGTTTTAAGCGTTCTATGACTGCCGAGGTGCGAGCCATTTGCATAAGTGATAACAACCCCTCTTGCATTCTAGCCCCGCCACTTGAAGCAAAACACACAAACGGCTTACGCTCTTTTAGTGCAGTTTCTCCTGCCAATACAAAACGATCGCCTACCACAGAACCCATTGATCCACCCATAAAGGCAAAATCAAACGCACACGCCACCACGCCCAGATCTTTTAATTGGCCTGTCATGACAATCAAGGCTTCACTTTCGCCGGTTTTTTTCTGGGCTTCTTCCAGTCGATTGGGATAAGGCTTGCTATCCACAAAATTAAGCGGATTGCCTGCGACAAAATTTTTGCCAAGTTCTTCATCAATTTGGTCAAAAAACCACTCCAAGCGTCTGCGCGCAGTCATACCCATATGCTCTTCACAATGCGGACAAACATAACTGTTAAAATTTAACACGGTATTGGTGCTAATTGCATGGCAATTTGGGCATTGAGTGGACGGTTCGGTCTCAACCGCTGTCAACACTTGTTTGGTTTTTGGTTTAACGTTTGGCAATGGGCGATTAAGCCATGTATGCTCCAATGAATTTTCAGCCTGATTTGTCATGCTATATCCTTATGTTTATTAAATTTTGTCAAACCAAGCAATTTTTGGGTAAATTTGAAAAAAGCGACTTTTGGTTAAATGTCATTTTGGTTAAATGTCATCAATCGCTTGGCGTAACTGTGCTATTTTAGCCAATAATTGAGATTTTGCAAGTGCAATTTTAGCATTATCATCACCGACATCGGCAAAATTTTTCACCAGTTCACTACCCACAATTACCCCATCGGCAAATTTAGCCACTGCTTTGGCACTTGCTTCATCACGAATACCAAAACCCACACAAACAGGCAAATCCGTGTCTTTTTTAATCATTTGTACATGTTTGGCAACATCATCTGGATCAAGTGATTTTGAACCTGTTACCCCTTTAAGTGATACATAATAAATAAACCCCGATCCGTGTTTTAACACAGCCTGACGGCGATCTTTTTGGGTGGTTGGTGCCAATAAAAAAATTTGGTTTATGTGTTTGGCTTTAAGTTTTTGTAACAAGTCATCACAAGTTTCATTGGGCGGTAAATCCACCAGCAACAACCCATCTACGCCATTTTGTTCACAAAGCTGTAAAAAATTGTCATAACCAATAATTTCCATAGGATTTAGATAACCCATCAAAAGCACCGGTGTGTGTTGGTTGGTTTTTCGAAATTCGCCCACCATGTTGATCGCATCGCGAGTGCTTGTGCCATTTGCCAAAGCACGCTCGCCTGCTTGGGCAATAATTTTGCCATCTGCCATAGGATCAGAAAAAGGTAAGCCAATTTCGATCATATCCGATCCATGTGCAACCAATTCGTGCATTAAACCAACGGTTACCAAAGGCATGGGATCGCCTGCCATAATGTAGGGAATGAGGGCTTTTTTGTTGTTTGCTTTTAAGGTTGCAAAAACCGTTTCAATTCTGGTCATAGACTTTCTACTGTTTTTAGAAAATTTAAAAAATTGTTACTATTTTTTGATGTTACATAGCTTTTTAAATTGTTAAATTGTTAAATTGCAATGCCGTCCGCTTGCATTACCGTATGCAAATCTTTATCACCACGTCCTGACAAATTAATAATAATAGACTGGGTTTTGTCTAGTGTTTTGGCAAGTTTTAAACCATGCGCTACCGCATGAGAGCTTTCTAGGGCAGGAATAATGCCCTCTGTTTTTGTCAAAATCTTAAAGGCATTGAGTGCTTCATCATCATTGATTACCACATAATCCACACGCCCTTTGTCCTTTAAAAAACCGTGCTCTGGCCCTACTCCAGGATAATCAAGCCCCGCTGATATACTGTGCGTTTCGATGATTTGTCCATCATCATCGGCCATCAGATAGGTACGATTACCGTGCAATACGCCCACACGCCCTGCGTTTAAAGGTGCAGAATGCTTGCCAGTTTCAATACCAAGCCCACCTGCTTCAACACCATACATTTTGACACTTTTATCGTTTAAAAATTCATAAAACAACCCCAATGCGTTACTCCCACCGCCCACACAAGCAACAAGCGCATCAGGCAATTTACCCTCAAGTTCAACATGCTGTAAACGTGCCTCACGCCCAATAATTGCCTGAAAATCACGCACCAATAACGGATACGGATGCGGGCCTGCCACCGTGCCAATGACATAATAAGTCGTATCTACATTTGTTACCCAATCGCGCATTGCCTCGTTCATTGCATCTTTGAGTGTGCGCGATCCACTGGTAACAGACACCACAGTCGCTCCAAGCAGTTTCATGCGATAGACGTTCATTTTTTGGCGTTCAACATCATCTGCCCCCATATAAACCACACACTCAAGCCCTAAACGAGCAGCTATGGTTGCTGTTGCCACACCGTGCTGACCTGCACCTGTTTCAGCAATGATGCGTTTTTTGCCAACCAATTTTGCCAAAAGTGCCTGTCCAATGGTATTGTTAACTTTATGTGCACCTGTGTGATTTAAATCTTCGCGCTTTAGATAAATTTTTGCACCATTTGTTTCGTTTGTTAAGCGTTTGGCAAAATATAGCGGTGTAGGACGACCAACATAATTCATCAAATCATCATGATATTCTTGCCAAAACTTTGGATTGTTTTTGACCTGCAAATAAATGCTTTCTAATTCTTCCAGTGCCGTCATTAAAGTTTCAGAAACAAAACGCCCACCATGAACATCAAAATACCCCATCGCATTGGGGAATTGGGTATAATCTGTCATTATAAACCGCCTTTTTAAGCCTTACAAAACGTAAAATTTTAATTATCAAAAGTTTTAAGCCATGAACCGTTTTAAGCCATGAACCAATATTTATAAACCCTTAACCACAGTAAGCCCTGCAAAAGTTTGGGCAACAGGCATAATCTCCATGCGATTAATGTTAATACGAGGTGGCAAATTAATTAAATAACGCACCATATCAGCAATGTCAATGGGGCGAATATAATTGACACTTTCATACACTTTATAAGCTTTTTCGTCATCACCCTTAAAACGCACATTGCTAAATTCTGTCTCACCACAAAGCCCAGGCTCTATATTGGTAACTCGCACATTTTTGCCAATCAGATCCGCTCGCAAATTTAAACCAAACTGACTGACAAACGCCTTGCTTGCCCCATAAACATTTGCTCCAAAATAAGGATAACCGCCCGCCGTCGAGCTAATATTTATCACATATCCGCTATTTTTGGCAACCATATAAGGCAAAACAGCATGAGTCATCGCCACAAGTCCCAGTACATTGGTGTTTATCATCGCTTGCCAATCGTCAAAATTCGCCTTATCCGCAGATTCTAATCCAAGTGCCAAGCCTGCATTGTTAATCAACACGTCAATATTAGTTAAAATTTGGTTATCAATACTTGCCAATGCACGATTTAACTCTTCTGTCTTGGTAATGTCAAAACACAGTGGTATAAACCCATCGCCAAGCTCCTGCTTTAAATCGGTTAACCGCTCCATTCTGCGACCAGTGCCAATAATCGTATGTCCGTCTTTATGCAAGGTTTTGGCAAGTGCAAGCCCAAAGCCTGAGGTAACGCCTGTAATCAGAATATTCATAAATTTTCCTTGTGTGTTGTCAATCATATATTATTAAAAATATGTTATTAAAAATATGTTATTAAACATATATTGTTAAAAATTATTTAAATAAAACTTAATATACTCAAACAAATTCAATCAATCCTAACAAAAAACCAAGCCTGATACAAATAAAAAAACTTTTCACAGCATATTACAAAAAGTTTAATCAACTTAAGCAAACTTTAATTGATCCATAAACATTGCCATTTTTTTCTCACATTTTAATCCTTTTTTATACTCAATACCGCCACTAACATCAACCCCATGAATTTTTTCAACCAAATCCTGATTGGCAATCACTTGTCCGATGTTATCAGGCGTTAAGCCCCCTGCCAAATAAATCGGTAGCGGTGCATTGCCAGGAATTTTATTCCAATCAAAACTTTCACCTGTTCCGCCAAACATTTGAGCATTAAACGTATCCAAAATCACACCACTTGCTCCAAATTTTGCCAATTCATTGATTTGAGACAAAATACTGCTCCTTGTGTCATCAGGCTTTATCCGAATAGCCTTAATCCAGCGCTTACAAATCCGCTGACTCATCAGATGACAAGCATGAGCCGACTCATCACCATGAAACTGCACAACATCAAACCGTACTTGGTGCGACAATGCCACAAGCTCTTGTTCAGGCATATTCACCACAAGAGCCACAACCGTAGTAAAAGCAGGAATCTCAAGGCTTAATAACGCCGCCTGCTCCAAACTTATATAACGCGGACTTTGTTCAACAAACACCAAGCCTAACGCATCAACACCCAAGTTTACCGCGGTTTTAACATCGTCAACCCGAGTTAGCCCACAAAATTTTACGCTTAATTTTTTCATCATTTTCACCCATCATCGTTTTAATTCATCATCGGTTGTCAATCATTCACAACAAATTATAACACACCACAAGTTATAACACACCTCAAAACAAAAACCCATTTTAACACCTGGCTAAAATGGGTTTTTATTTTTTTTAACAAAATGTTTTTAACAAAATGTTTTTAACAAAGTTTATTGCATAACCAAGTACTCAAATGCTGACAATCCAGCTTTTGCCCCCTCGCCCATTGCAATGTTAATTTGTTTAAAAGGCACAGTGGTAACATCACCACAAGCAAAAATTCCACGACGCGATGTTGCACACCGAACATCAATTTGAATCTCGCCTGCATTGGTGGTTTCTACCAAATGTTTTACCACTTCAGAGTTTGGCACAAGTCCAATTTGCACAAAAACAGCGGATAATTCAAGGGTTTTATTTTCGCCTGTACTTCGATCTTGATACACAATGGCGTTTACTTTACCATTATTGGCGGTGATTTCTTGCGTTGCAATACCGGTCATAATCTCAATGTTGTCGCGTTGTTTTGCTTTGTTAACCAACACTTGGTCAGCACGCAGTTTATCACCGTATTCAATCAAGGTAACATGATTGACAATTCCTGCCAAATCTAACGCCGCCTCAACACCTGAATTACCGCCACCGATAACCGCCACATTTTTGCCTTTAAAAAATGGGCCATCACAATGCGGACAAAATGCCACACCATTGCCAATGTTTTCATCTTCGCCTTTAACGCTAAGTTTACGCCATTTTGCCCCAGTTGCTACAATCACCGTACGCGTTGCAAAAGTTTCGCCTGTGTTTAGGGTAATTTTGTAGGTCAAATCATCGTTTTCGGTAACTTGTTTTACACTCACCATTTCTTTTATCGTAATTGGGTATTCTTTGACATGTTTGGCACAATTGTTAGAAAGCTCATTGCCATTGGTTAACGGCACAGAAATCAAGTTTTCAATGTCTTGCGTATCCTTAACCTGTCCGCCCATACGATCGGTTACCAAGGTAACTTTTAATCCCTTGCGGGCGGTATAAATCGAAGCGGCCACGCCAGCCGGACCTCCGCCTAATACCGTTACATCTTGTAGTGGCAAACTTTGGCTTGGAGCAATACCACTCATCAAATCAGGAAAGTTTTCTTGCAATTTTTCAATCAGTTTTGCTGTGTCAATTTTACCATTGGCAAACGGTTTGCCATTTAAAAATACCGCAGGGACGCCTTGGATATTTTTTTCATTCACCAAATCAGGGAAAACACCACCGTCAATCATCTCATTGCTAATGCCATCATTTAACAAGGCAAATTGGTTTAGCGACTGTACCACATCAGGACAATTATGACATGACAATGACACAAAAGTTTGAAATTTAAGTGGTTGTTTGATATTTTTAATAATGGTTTGAATGCTTTCATCAAGTTTTAGTTCACTTCCGCCTGATTGTAACACCGCCAAAATCAGACTTGTAAATTCATGCCCAGATGGAATGCCACTAAATACTATGCCTGTATCCGCCCCTTGGGTTTGGATCTTAAAACTCATTGGGCTTAAAGTATCATCGGTATTTTCCGCCAAAACAATCTTATCGGTCGCACTGGCAACTTGAGTTAAAAATTTAACCAATTCTGTGCGTTTTTCATGGTCGCCACTACCCATCACAAAAGTAATGGCACGGTTCATACGCTCGCTGTAAGTGGCAATTGCATCTAATAAATTTTTGTCAATCATAATTTGCTCCACATTTAAAAAATAATTTATTTAAAAATAAATCAGTGTGTAAAAATAAATTTAGTGTGCGTATTATCCAAGAAAAACTTACCTTTGACAACCTTAGAACGTCAATCATTATAATTAAAAAAACAAAACAATTATCAAATATATTTTTATTTAATCAATCAATAACAGCAATTTTTGGGCTTTTTTTCTACTTTCTTGCAGGCTTTTGCGAAAAACACACACGAAACTACAAACAAGCTATAGTCAAAAAGCGTTTTTTTGGTTAAAATGACAAACAGCATAAGGCAATTGTATTAATCCTTATCTTGATTTAATGGTTTTTAACCAGTTTTTAATTAATTAGTCTTAACTTATTTTTAATTTTATTTAAGGAATTTGTCATGTTTCCAGAATATCGTGAACTTATCACCCAATTAAAAACCGAAAACGATCTGCATTTTGAAAAATTATTTAACGCCCACAATGAGCTTGATAAAGAAATTATTAACCTTGAAAACGATCCAGTGGCAAGCGTCAGTCGCGAAACCGAAATTGAAGCGATGAAAAAAGAAAAACTGGCTTTAAAAGATGAACTGTTTACCTATCTAGAAAGCAAAAATTCAGACAACAAAAAAAGCTAAAATTTATTTTACCAATCACTATCCCATCAGCGTTTTGCGTTGTTGGGATTTTTTGTGTTAAACTGCTTAAAATTCATTGATACGGATATTTGCCAATGTATCGCACATTCTTTCTTTTGCCTTTTTTGTTAGCCCTAACCTGTTTTGCAAACATCGGTTTTGCACATACCGATCTGACAAATAGCAACGATTTATTTTCTGATGACTTTAACACAAAAACAGATCAAGCATTGATTGAGCGCTTAAGCCAACACAAAACTTGGCTGCGCTTGTTATTGTACAAAAATCACACAAGCGAAGTGCTAAGTGCTGACTTTTTTGTTAGTCCAAAGGGCAAAACCGATGCAAAAGCTGAATTATTGGCAAATCTACACGCATTACAAAACGCCAAAACCGCCACAGATTATCTCTGCCGTTTTCCAGCTCGCAGTAATTGGCTTATGCAACAGATACCCAACTTAAAAGACAGCACGGATAAGCTGCTTGGGTTTCACGAATGTAAAGCCGTCAATGATTGGTTAAACACCGTAAATGCAACACAATTGTCGCTTATTCATGCCGAAGAGCATGTTAGCCGTTTTGCCTCAGCGTTTGGACATACGCTTATTAAGGTTGACAATCCGCACAGTTTGGCAACGCATGACAATGATTTGGCAATGTTTATCAATTTTGCCCCAGATAACACTCAAAAACGCTCAAAACTCACAACCGTGTTTAACGCACTGCGTGGACATAGCCCAGGATTGATGACTTTTGACAATTATGCCAAAAAACAAGCCAATTATCTAATTCACGATAATCGCGACATTTGGCAATACACGCTAAAACTGTCTAACCGCGATATCCGCCAAATCATGCGTCATTTTTGGGAAATTAAGGATATGGATCGGCATTATAGTTTTTTAAGCAACAACTGTGCCAGTGAGATTGTACGCCTGCTAGATGTGATAAACCCACAGTATAACTTGGTTGGTGATGTTGGCAAAATCATTGCCCCTGCTGAAGTTTCGCGCATATTAACAAAAAAAGATCTGCTATCAGACAAGCAATTTATCCCATCAAAACGTACATTGATACAAGCCAATCAAAACACACTCACACAACACGATATTGACAATTATGCCAAAAACGCCCAATTAAACCAATTGCCAACAATCACCCCAAGCGACAACGATCCAGCTACCGCCAATCGACTGCACCGTATCAACGTGGCGGTTTTGCACAAACACAACAACCCCATGTTTTTGCTCGGCGTGCGTGGCGGTTATCAAGACTTATTAGACAATCCAAGTGGCAAACGTGATTTTTTAAATTTAACCACAATGTCTGTCAATTTTAGCTACAATATTGACAAACATAACCGCAACAATAAAACCGTGCAATTATACGATGCCACTTTAATTGACATGACTATGTTTAACCCAAAAAACGCAGGCTTAAAAACCGATAGCTCAAAAAACAAGCGTAAAACCTTTGGCGGCCATATAAAAATCACGCCCATCATAGATGGCAGCTATCGACAAAACAACCAACAAGCTAACGAACATCGTGTATTAAGCGTAGGCGGTGAATACGGATCATCGTGGTTTATTGGCAAGGGCAAGGCAAATTCAGGTGAGTTGCCTAATACATTATGCTATCGTTTGGCAACAGGGCAAGGGCAAATTGGTAAAATTAACCAAGGCTTTCGCATAGGTTTGGGTGTACATTTGGGTTGTACACATCGCTTTAACTCAAAACTACGCGTACTTGCTGATGCCAGGCTACCATATTGGTTTCACGGTGTTGCTGACAATAATGATCGTAAACGCAACCATTATTTTTCGCCAATTGTCAGCTTAACCGGACAATACGACATTGGCAAACAAAGTGCTCTACGAGCAGGCATAACTCACCAACAACACGGTCAAAACAACACTCACTATCTGTTAAGTTATCATTGGTTTTTTGATTAGTTTTGGCTTGGTTTTGGTTACATTGTATCAATTTAGTAGCAATTTAGCATAAAAACTTACCGATTATCACATTGAAAAACAATTTGACAACACAGCAATTGTTTAATATACTATTTTGTAGTTTTCCTGCGGTAAATTATTTTTAGTAAATCATTTTTTCATTTAAAATTCTTAAGGAATAAGTATGAAACACACATCAAAACTATCAATGACTGCAATGCTAGCGGCCACTTTACTATTACAAGCCTGTGCCACGCCACACGTTGTAGAAACACGCAAGCCCAATGACATGAATTTGTCTTGCTCACAATTAAAAGCAGAAATTGACGAAGCCAAAGAATTTGAGAAAAAAGCACGCGATGAACGTAAAGTAACTGGCAAAAACGTTGCAGCCGCAGTGTTATTCTGGCCAGCCTTACTTGGCACTTACAGCAACACCGAAGAAGCAATTAATGCCGCCAAAGACCGTCAAGAGCTTTTAACCAAAATGTATCAGCAAAAACATTGCCGTTAATTTTTCTTCTACAGAAAAACCAGTTTTAGCCTTTTATCCAACATAAAGGGCTATTTTTATTGCTTACCAAACTTGTATTTTTATTTCTTGTATTTTTATTTACTTGTATTTTTATTTACTTGTATTTTTATTTACTTGTATTTTTATTTACTTGTATTCTTATTTATAACCGCCCACACCTTTAAATTTTTCCACAAACGCGGCGATTTTTTCAAATACGGATTGTTTTTTCTTAATATACTGCAAATTCATTCCTCCGCCTACTTTGGGAATAATGTTATTTAATTCCGTACCGTGTTCGCTGGCATATTCGCGTTTTAATGAATTCATAATGTAACGCTTAGCGGCATCTTTATTTAAATTTTCGCTAGCAATTAATTTATCCGCTTCAATTTGTTGTTGTTTTTGGGCAAATTGATAAAAAGCATCAATAATATCAGGTTTATTTTTGATATTATTTAAATCAATTTCATCAATAAAGCTAACAACCAAACTTTCTTTGGCGCGGTTGCCTATACTTGCGCGAATAACTCGGCGAATTTCTTTTATTATTTTGGTTTTGTCTTTTATTTTTTGATGGTGTTCAAAAATAAGCTCCAAAATATAATCCAAATTAATTTCTTGCGATTTTAATAAATCTACTTGAAAAACCACATCATTCCAATCAATTTTAGCTTGATTATTTTCTTTATTTTGCTTTATAAGCCATTCACGAATATCGTGATAAGTGGAGCGATAATCTTGCAAATTGCGCTCATTTGGAATGTCTAGTTGTTGCATTTTTTGTATATCATCATCGGTTAAATGATATTTGGCTTTAAATACATTAACGGCTTTTTCATCGCTTAAATCTAACTTTTGCAAAGCGTGCAAACTGGTATATTCATCATAGTTTTGTAAAATATTATCCATTTTTAGATATTCACCAAATAATTTAGCAAACTCTTTTTTGTCTTTTTCGGTTTCAATTTTATCAGGATTGGGAAACTGTTCTTGTAATTGCTTTACAATTTGCAAATAACCCGTGCAAGAATCGCCCGTGTCTTTATCAAAAAAGCCGTGCATATAATCCTTATAGCTTTTTTCTAATACCACGTTTTTGGTATTTCTTTTACCAAATAAAGTAATGGCGTTAATGGTGGCTTGTTCTAAATCGCGAAAGGTTACAATATTGCCAAAACTTTTAGTCGCGTCATAAATTCTATTAGTACGCGAATAGGCCTGAATAAGCCCATGATAACGCAAATTTTTATCTACAAAAAGCGTGTTTAATTTGGGCGCATCAAACCCTGTTAAAAACATACCAACAACAATTAATAAATCCACTTCGCCTTTTTTAACTCTTAGTGATAAATCACGATAATAGTTTTGAAAACCATCGCCTTCTAATTTAAAATTGGTTGCAAACATTGTATTGTAATCATTAATTACATTTTGCAAAAATTCTTTTGCACTTAAATTTATTTTACTAATATCATTTTTATCCAAACTTTCGTCTTCAATCTCACCAATGGCATTTTGTTCCTCATTGGCAGCAAAAGAAAAAATTGTGGCTATTTTTAATGATTTTTCGCTGTCTTTTTGCAAAATTTTAAAGGTTTGATAATAAGATTTTGCCGCATCTATACTACTCACCGCAAACATCGCATTAAAGCCTGTATTATTATAATTTAAACGATGGGTTTTTTCGTTAAATTTCTCCAAAACATGTTGTGCAACGGCATTAATACGCTCGGGGTGCAAAAAGGCTTGTTTTGTTTCATTGGCGGTTATTTTTTTCTCATCAGTTTCGGTTTCAATCTTTTTAAATTCTGCCTTAACCGTATTATAATCCACTTTAAATTTTAATACTTTTTCATCGCGAATGGCATCGGTAATGATATAAGAATGCAAGTTGCACCCAAATACGCTTTCAGTGGTTTCTCCACTAATGGAATTATCTGACAAAATGGGCGTGCCTGTAAAACCAAATTGATAATATTTTTTAAACCGCTTTTGCAGGTTTTTTTGTGTTTCACCAAATTGCGAACGATGGCATTCATCAAAAATAAATACTACTTGCTTGTTATAAATTGGCAAATTAGCATTGTCTTTTATTAATTTATTGAGTTTTTGAAGCGTAGTTACAATAATTTTATTATCATCTTTTTCTAAATTGGCTTTTAATTGGTCGGTTTTATTTGAACCGTTAACGCTATCTGGCGAAAAGCGCTGATATTCTTTCATGGTTTGATAATCCAAATCTTTTCTATCTACCACAAAAAGCACTTTATCAATAAAGGGCAATTCGGTTGCCAATTGCGCCGCTTTAAAACTGGTTAAAGTTTTACCCGAACCTGTTGTATGCCAAATAAAACCGCCGCTTCCGGTATTGCTCCAATTTTTGGAATTAAATGAGCTAATAATTTTCCATAAAATGCGCTCGGTGGCGGCAATTTGATAAGGGCGCATAATTAATAACGTGTCAGATGTGTCAAAAACGCTGTATTTAATTAACACATTTAATAAAGTATTTTTTTCAAAAAAAGTAGCGGTAAAATCTTTTAAATCTTTAATAACCGTATTATCCGACTTTGCCCAATTCATGGTAAAATCAAAACTGTTTTTATTGCGTTTTGTGGTATTGGCAAAATAGCGCGTATCTGTACCATTTGATATAACAAAAATTTGTATATATTTAAATAAAGAATTATCGCTATTAAAACTTTCTTTACTGTAGCGGTGAATTTGGTTAAAGGCTTCGCGAATTGCCACGCCGCGTTTTTTTAATTCAATTTGCACCAGCGGCAAACCATTAACTAAAATCGTAACATCATAACGGTTTTTATAATTGCCCGTTTGGCTAAACTGCCCAATCACTTGTAAAGAGTTGTTGGTAATGTTATTTTTATCTAGCAAATAAATATTTTGTACTCTTTTATCATCAAACTCAAAATCATAAGATGTATTTTTATCGTGAATTTTACGCGCTTTTTCAGTGGCATTATCGCTCGGTTTATCTAAATACTGTACCACAAAACGCTGCCATTCGTCATCATTAAAGGTTACTTTATTTAAAATTTGCAACTTTTGGCGTATGTTGGCAAGCATTTTTTTATTGTCGGTAATGTCTTTGCGATATTCATAACCTTGATTAATTAAATCATTAATTAATTCTTGCTCTAAATCAAATTCAGTTTGATAGTTGCTGGATTGTTCTATTTTTTGATATTTATCTAAAATAATAAAGTCATTGGTTTCGGCGATGGGGGTGGTTTTTGTGGTCATTGTTATTCCTTTTAGTGGTTAGATTGGTGAGCGATTATGGTTAATTATTATGGTCAAAGTCCAAAAGCTGCTCTCTGTAATACTCATACTGCTTTTGGCGTAACTCAATTTCTTTTGGCAAGCCTTCAGTTATGGAATTGGTTAGGGTTTCAAATTTGTCTAAAATAGCAACTATTCTTTTTTGTTCGGATAGTGGCGGAAGTGGAATTTTTTTATTGGCGAAATTACTTATCCATTGGCGTTTATGGTCGGTATTATTTTCTTGCGGCAAAGTATTTAACCAAAAATAAATAAACCTTAATAAGTATTTGTTTTCATCTTTTGATGTAATCATTTTCATTGCTGATGATTTGGCTTTAAAGTCAAAATCAACCCATTTATTTGCGGTTGTAAAATCGTCAAAAATAATAACGGGGTTTTCAGATGCTTTATAAATGCCATTTGTTTCATCTGTAAACCCTAAAATAAATGTTTTACCTGCAGTTAATACTGGCGTTTTATAATTGTCATTATATACCGTTGATTTAACTAAATATTTAGTTGGCTGTTCATAATTAGCAACATCACCCAAAGTTTTCCATTCCACTTCATCGCCAAAACTAAGCAGCTTATCGCGATAGTATTGATATTGTTTTTTTCTCATGCTATGCTCCGCGGTCAGGGCGGTAAATTTGTCTAAAATTCGGACGATTTCGGTTTGAACATCTAGGGGAGGAATAGGAATTGTAAAATTTTCCAGCATTGGTTTTCTGATTGATGTTACTGTTGCATTAACAGAGCGATTTAAAATATAGTTTTTAAAATCATTAAGCATAACATAATAAACAAATTTCGGTTCTAAATTTTTTGTAATAATATGAATGCGATATGCACGCTGGTGTAATGCATATTTGCCATCAATAAAATGAAATATTTCTCCAACGCCACCTTCTCCGGGGATAATAATTGCAGCTTCGTCAAATTTATAAGTATTGGATTTTAAAACAGTTTTTGAACGCACAAAAAATGGATATTCTCCATTTTCGTTTTCATCTTGTCTATTAGAATTACCTGTTCCAATTTCGGCAATTTCGCCCAAAGTTTTCCATTCCACCCCACGCCCACCAAGCAACCTTTCCACAAACCCAATCACGCCGCAATCTCCATCACAATCGCATTAATATCCGCGCGCAATGTATCAATATTTGCCACCGTTTTGGCAATGTCAGCATTTAACACATTAATGTCAATAATCTCGCGCGTATCTTCAGGCTCAACATAAGTATTTACCGATAAATTATAATCATTTTGGGCAATTTCATCATTGTCCACAAAACGGGCAAAATGCGCAATGTCTTTTTTATCAGCAAATGCAGTTAATATTTGCTCAATATGCTCATCGGTTAAAATGTTATTATTGGTTTGTTTTTTAAATAAATTGCTGGCGTCAATAAACTGGGTTTTATTTTCGGTTTTGGCTTTGGATAAAACTAAGATATTGACCGCAATACTTGTACCAAAAAACAAATTGGGCGCAAGCGATATAACGGCTTCAATAAAATTATTATCAATTAAATATTTGCGAATTTTTTGCTCTGCGCCGCCACGATAAAAAATACCGGGAAAAGATACAATTGCCGCGCGCCCTTTGCTGGATAAATAGCTTAAAGTATGCATCACAAAAGCAAAATCGGCTTTGGATTTGGGTGCTAACACGCCAGCGGGAGCAAAACGCTCATCGTTAATTAATGTTGGATCATTTTCGCCAATCCATTTAATAGAATAAGGCGGATTAGAAACAATGGCATCAAACGGTTTATCGTCGCTAAAATGCGGATTGGTGAGGGTATCGCCAAGCATAATATTAAATTTATTGTAATTAATATTGTGCAAAAACATATTCATGCGCGCAAGGTTATAAGTGGTGTAATTAATCTCTTGTCCAAAAAAACCATCTGCAATAATATGCTCATCAAATTGTTTTTTGGCTTGTAAAAGTAATGAACCAGAACCTGCTGCAGGATCATAAATTTTATTAACAGTTTGTTGTCCGTGCAATGCCAATTGCGAGATAAGTTTTGAAACATGTTGCGGGGTAAAAAACTCTCCGCCTGATTTGCCTGCATTTTCGGCATAATTGGAAATTAAAAACTCATAAGCATCGCCAAATAAATCAATTTGGTTGTTGCCAAAATTGCCGCCATTATTACCAAAGTCTAATTCTGCCACGCCTTTTAATACTGCAGCAAGGCGTTTATTTTTATCGCTTACAGTATTGCCAAGGCGGTTGCCCGTGGTATCAAAATCGGCAAACAAACCTTTAATGTCAGGTTCTGATGGATAACCATTGGCCGAGTTTTCAATGGCATTAAAAATAGTTTTTAAATCGGTGTTTAAATTTGGATTGGTGTGGGCGTTTTTGGCGACATTTTCAAACAATTGATCAGGATAAATAAAATAGCCAATTTCTTTAATGGCGTTGTCTTTAATTTGGGCTAAAATAACGGGGGGGGGAGATCGTTTTTGGTTAAATCCGCATAGCGTATGCCATCTTCGCCAATACCCATATAATTGGCAAAATGTTCGCTAATAAAGCGATAAAACAGCGTACCTAAAACGTATTGTTTAAAATCCCAGCCGTCAATTGAGCCGCGGACATCGTTGGCAATTTGCCAAATACGGCGGTGCAGTTCGGCACGTTGGGCGGTGGCGTTGGTCATAAAAGTATCCTTATAAACGTTGATGTTAAATTCATAAAAAACTGTTGCATTTGTAAAAAACTGTTACATTTCTAAAAAATAGTAAGGCAACTAAGCCAAACTGTCAAGTCCGCGTTTTAAATCACGGATAATATCACTTACCTCTTCCAATCCTACGGATAACCGAATCAAGCCGTCATGCACCCCGGCTTTGATTCTGGCCTCGGCGGTCATGCGAAAATGCGTCGTTGTGGCAGGGTGAGTAATGGTGGTTTTGGCATCGCCTAAGTTATTGGTAATGCTGATCATTTGTGTGCTGTCAATAACTTGCCAAGCAGACAACTGATCGGCCACTTCAAAACCGATGATCGCACCAAAAGCACCGCCAGTTACATTATTTAACGCATTGTGTTGGCGTTTGGCAATTTCATGACTTGGGTGATCGGTAAGCCCTGAAAAATGTACCTTTGTAACTTTTGGGTGATCGGTGAGAAATTTGGCAACTTGATTGGCATTTTCGCAGTGGGCTTTCATGCGTATTGACAAGGTTTCAAGCCCTTTTAACAATACCCACGCATTAAACGGCGATAAACTAATGCCACCTGTACGAATCACTGTGAACGCTTTTTCCATCAGTTCATCAGAACCAACCAAGGCACCGCCAAGTACGCGTCCTTGGCCGTCAATATATTTGCTTGCTGAATGAATAACGATATCCGCTCCAAGTGCTAACGGTTTTTGCAACACGGGCGTGGCAAAACAATTATCCACAATCAAAAGTGCGTTGTGTGCATGAGCAAGTTTGGCTAAAAATTGTAAATCGGCAATTTGTGCCAGTGGGTTTGATGGGCTTTCGCAGTATAAAATTTTGGTATTGGCTTGAATGGCCTGTTGCCACGCTGTGTTGTCAAAACAGTCGACATAAGTAACCTCAACCCCTAACGGCTTAAAATAAGTCTCAAACAATGCCACCGATGAACCAAACAATTGTTTGGCACAAAGCAGATGATCGCCTGCTTTTAGATATGCCAAACACATGGTTAAAATTGCCCCCATGCCACTTGCGGTTGCCACACAACGCTCACCGCCCTCCATCAAGGCCAGGCGCCGTTCAAAAGCACGCACTGTTGGATTGGTATGTCGACTGTATACATTGCCTTTTTTATTGCCATTAAAGTGATCGGCGGCATCTTTGGCAGATTGATAAACATACGAACTGGTAGTAAAAATCGCCTCAGAATGCTCACCTTCATCGGTGCGATGATAACCGCCACGCACCGCCAAGGTTTGTGGGGCAAAATCCAGACCATCTAACGCATCGGTTTGCCAATTTAAGTCTAATGTTGAATGAATTTTACCCATGATTATTCCTTAAACTTTATTGTTATTGCTTGGTGGTTTTATAGCCCAGTGGTTACAGGCTTAAAGTGGTTACAGGTTTACAGTGGTTATAGGCTTACAGTGGTTATAGGCTTACTGTTGAGTTAAAACTCATCAATTTATCGTAACGCTGTTGTAAGCGCACATCATTTGACAAAGCGGATAAATCCTCCAATTGATTTTGTAGCGTTACGCGTAAGTTATTCATCACCACTTCGCTATTGATATTTGCACCCTCGCCTTCGCTTACCACACAATCAATCAGCCCCAATGCGTGCAAATTATCCGCGGATAGTTTTAACGCTTCGCTGGCTTGTGGGGCTTTTTGCGCAGTCTTCCATAAAATCGAGGCACAACCTTCAGGAGAAATGACCGAATAAATACTGTTTTCAAGCATATTAACGCGGTCTGCTACTGCAATTGCCAATGCCCCACCAGAACCGCCCTCGCCTATCACTGTGGCAATAACAGGTATGTTTAAGGCCGAAAAAGTGGCAATGCTTTCAGCAATTGCTTGGGCTTGGCCACGCTCTTCTGCACCAACACCGGGGTATGCCCCTTGCGTGTCAATAAAAGTAAACACGGGCAAATCAAAACGTTCAGCCATTTTAACCAAACGAATGACTTTGCGATAACCTTCAGGGTTTGCCATACCAAAATTGTGTTCGATGCGTTCACGCGTGCTACGCCCACGATGTTGACCGATAAGCATGACAGGCTTGCCATTAAATTTTGCCAATCCGCCCAAAATTGCTTTATCATCGGCATAGGCTCTATCGCCTTGTAATATATCAAATTCACTAAACAGTGTATTTGCATAATCTAAAAATAATGGGCGTTTTGGGTGGCGTGCTAACTGTACTTTTTCCCAGACGGACATGGTTTTCTTCCTTGTGTAGTCAATGGTTTGATAAATTTAAGGTTAAGTTTAAGACAAATCATTGCAATTGAATTGACAATGACATGCCCCATTTTTGCCAAAGTTGGCTTTCTTCTTGCAAATCAGACAACAAAAGTTGATTGTTGTCCAAATTTTGGTTTAAACCTTGATACTGGTTTAAATTTTGACACAGCTTAATTTGCCAATGCTGTTTATCGGCTAAGTTTAACACAAGTGGCAAGGTCTCTTGTTTGTTGCGGCTGTGGTGAATTAAAACCGCCAAACGCAACAATAACGTTAAATACAGCAGTTTTTCACCGCCTGCTTGACAGATTAACTGATAGCCTTCGTGTTTAAGTTTACGCCTGTGGTGCAAGGTCATTTGGGCTAAGCGAGACTTGTCGGTTTGAGAAAAACCATCAATGTCTGAATTTTCTAACAAATACGCGCTATGACGGTGATAGCCACTGTGTGATACTGCAAGTCCAATTTCATGCAAATACGCACCACGCCGTAACAAATCGGCATCTTCTTCGTCTAACCCAAGCACAGATTGCACTTGATCAAACAATTGTTTGGCGGTTTTTACCACTCTTTTGGCTTGTTTGGCGTCCACTGAATAACGAATCATCAAGGCTTGTACGCTTCTATCACGCACATCTTCACTGGCAAAACGCCCAAGCATATCATACATCACGCCCTCGCACAATGCACCATCAGAATACGTCATTTTGTCAATGCCAAGCACACTCATGCTTGCCAACAATACCGCCACGCCTGCAGGCAACACTGCTTTTCGCGTGTCTTTAATTTCAGCAAAATCAATGTTGTCAATATGTTTAAATTTAATTAACTGTTGCTTTAAATATTCAACCCCTTTAAAGGTAATTTGATCGTTGTCATCTAAGCCCAAACTCACCAAAATCTGTTTTACCGCCTTGATAGTACCGCTCGATCCGGTAACACTATCCCACCCGGTTTTTTGGTATTGACGACTGATTACCAATAGCTCTTTACGCGCCCAAGCAATGGCTTTGGCAAAATTTTCTTCGTTAATTTCACCATTGACAAAAAAGCGTTTGCTAAAAGACACACAGCCCATTTGTAGGCTTTCGGTCAAAATCGGATCAAAACCTTTGCCAATAATAAACTCGGTTGAACCGCCACCAATATCGATAACCAACCGTTTATCACTGCTGGCATTGGTGTGTGATACGCCAAGATAAATCAAGCGTGCCTCTTCGCGCCCTGCAATGACTTCAATCGGTTTTGGCAAAACAGCATTGGCACGGCGGATAAATTCATCAGCATTTTTGGCCTGACGCAAGGTATTGGTTGCAACCACGCGCAAACGCTCCGGTGAAACCGCCCCCAAACGCCCAACAAAACGACTCAAACACAAAACCCCACGTTCGATCGCCTCAAGGCTTAAATAATTGTTTTCGTCTAAACCGTTGGCAAGTTGAACTTTTTCAGACATTGAGGCTAGTTTTCGCACCTCGTGATGATCAAGACGGGCAATGGCTAAGTGAAAGCTGTTAGAACCAAGATCAATAGCAGCCATTAGCTCTGAGCTTGTAAGGTTGTTGACTAAAGTTGGCATAATAAAAACTTTTCAAGTTTAATAAAAGATAGGATATTTTACGCATTTTGTGTGATTTTGCCAAATTTTTTCTTAAGCGTTTTGTTAATGCAAGTTTTTATTCATGTTATTTTTATGTTGTTTTGCCAAACATGATTAACAAAATGTGCTAATATATCAGTCAAAATAAACACATCGACCAAAATAACACATCAGTCAAAAAATAACATATCAGTCAAAAAAGTATGAATAAACACAATACAAAACCTGCCCCTCCTAAAATTATTTTCTTTGATATCGATGACACACTGTATCTTAAACAACAAAACCGCGTGCCAGATAGCATTAAGCAGGTGTTTTTGGCGTTAAAACAGCGCGGTATCTTAATCGCAATTGCAACTGGACGCGGACTTGGGGTTTTTCCGCCTGTGATTTTGCAATTGATTGATGAGATAGGCATTGATGTGATTGTAACCATCAATGGACAATATGTGCTGTATCGCAACAAACCGTTGGTAGATTTTGCTCTTGACAAAAAAGATGTTGTGTTTATTCGTGAGTATTTACACAAAATTGGGGTTGCTTGTGCTTATATGACTGCAGATAAGATCGTTGCTTTGTCTGAAACTTGTGCGTTAAAAAACGCCCTAAACGCCCTACACATTCCTTATACACTAAATGCAAATTTTGATGACACTTCACAACACAGCGAAAAAATCTACCAAATTTTGGCATTTTATGACAACAATCAAGACGAAAATCTCATGCAAATTTTGCCAAAACATTTAAAAACCATACGTTGGCATATTTCTGGCGTGGATATTTTGGACGCTAACGGATCAAAGGCTCGCGGTATCAAAGCGGTATTGGATAAACTTAATTTAAACATGACTCAAGCGTGGGCGTTTGGTGATGGACTCAATGATATTGAAATGCTAAAAGCTGTCGGTTTTGGCATTGCAATGGGTAACGGGCATACTGATTTAAAACAAGTGGCGGATTTTGTTTGCCCCAATGCCGATGAAGATGGAATTTTGAAAGCATTGCACAAATTTCAGGTGATCTAGTTTCAGGTGATCCAATGTCATATTTAAACAACGGTTATTTTATCACAATCCCAACAATCAATTTTAACGCAAGCAACGTAAGCAAATAAGGCAAAATTTTTTTTAGCCAATTTGCCGAAAACCAATGACGCAATTTTGTGCCAAGCCACGAACCTGCTGTTGCCATCACCACCATAAAAACCAACAATTGCCAATAATCATAAAACACAAACCCCAAGGTCATATACACCAAAACTTTCGCCCCATGCACCACAGTCATCATGATAGCCCCTGTGGCAACAACTTGATGTGCATCACTGTAATGTCTGTTTAACACCGCAACATTCAAAGGCCCGGGCGTACCCACAAACACACCAAGCCCTGTCTGCAAAAACCCCACCAACACAAAACTTTCAAAACGACGGATCAGGCGGTTAAATATCGATGACCATTGCAAAAGTAAAATATAAAGCCCGATAAACAGTGGAATTAAGTCAAGTTTGACAAAACGGATAAGTATGCCAAATACCACCATGCCTAATATTGAACCAATAACAAAACGCTTAAACGGCAACCAAATAATATCCTTACGCCCAAACCACGCACGGCTGGCATTACTGGCAAGTTGCGTAATGCCATGCACAGGAATGATGGCAAGGCTCGGTAAGAAAAACGGCATTAATCCGATTAAAATCATACCGCCGCCCACGCCTGTAACAGCACTTAACGCTGATGTGATAAGGCTTGTCAAGCCAAGCAAAATATCATTTAGCATAATGAAGTTTTATTTGACACTTTGGTTTTATTTGATACTTCGGTTTTATTTGATACTTTGTTTAAAACTGGTTAAAATTGTTTCAAGCAAGGCAAATTTACGCTTATAACTAACCGGATTAACAATCAAGCGTGATGAAACTTGGCAAATTTCATCTAACGGCTCAAGGCCATTCGCCCTTAACGTATTGCCCGTGTCAACCACATCTACGATTAAATCCCCCAAACCAACAAGCGGTGCAAGCTCCATTGATCCGTAAAGTTTGATGATGTCTACTTGTTCACCACGACTGGCAAAAAATTCGCGTGCCACATTGGCATATTTGGTGGCAATACGCAAACGGCGATTTGGCAACACTGATCCTGCCACGCCTGCAGTCATTAAGCGACATTGGGCAATTTTTAGATCAAGCAATTCATACAGATTTTCCGAACCGTATTCTAAAAGCACATCTTTACCCGCCACACCAAAATCCGCCGCCCCATGTTCAACATAAGTTGGTACATCAGATGCTCGCAAAATTAGCACGCGCACATCAGGGTGCGTCGTAGAAAAAATCAGCTTACGCGATTGTTCTACATCTTCAAGCATTTCAATGCCCGCCTTAGCAAGCATTGGCATGGTTTGTTTTAAGATACGCCCTTTGGATAAGGCAAGGGTTAAGCCGTTAAAAGTTTCATTGGTCATGGTTTGTCTTATTTGGTTGGTTAATTTGGTTAAAATGGTTGGTTAAGCCAGTTGGTTGACATGATTGATAACCTGTTATCATTATTTTTTCTTATATTATTTTTTTTATAAATCGCCAATAACTCACCCACCTTTTGCCGACTGCTGGCTTTGGCTGCAATATTTCTTTGCACTTGCACGGTTTTTATGATTGCCCCTTGATACAAATTGCGCGTTTGTTTGGTATCGTGATTAGAAATTAAAATCGCTTGTGCTTTATAACAAAAATCTTGTGCCAAATTTGCCAAACGCATTTGGTCATCAAAATTAAAACCATCTTTGGCATAACTGGCGAATGACGCAGTTTCGCTTAAGGGCATATAAGGCGGATCGCAATAAATTACATCATTACTATCAATAAAATCAAACATTTTAGCGAAATCACCACAAAAAAAGCGCATTCTGCTTGATTTATCAACAAAATTTAGCAATTCATCTTTTGGAAAATACGGTGATTTATACCGCCCAAATGGCACATTAAAACCGCCCTTTTTATTATAGCGACATAGCCCATTAAAAGCATGGCGATTGAGATAAATAAATAACGCTGATTTTTTAATTATATCATCACTATTATTAAACTCGTCTCTTAATTCATAAAAACGCCGCTCTTGATTGTTTTTCTCACAAAAATAAGACTTAGCATAAGCAATAAACTCTTGTTTTTGCTCGGCTAATACTTTGTATAAATTAATCAAATCAACATTGCTGTCGTTTAATAAATACTCATCAAAATCCAATAACAACGACACGCTTGCTGAACCTGCAAACGGCTCAATCAAGCGTTTATTGGTTTTATTATCTAGAAAATGGGCGGGTAAATGGGCTTTTATAAAGGGAACAAGTTTGGTTTTGCCCCCTGCCCATTTTAAAAATGCCTTGCTCATTTGGCTTTCACTTAATCTTTCACTCACTTAATCTTTCACTCGCTCAATTTTTACCCCAAGTCCGCGCAGCTTTTCTTCGACATTTTCATAACCACGATCAATGTGATAAATCCGTTCAATGGTGGTTTTGCCCTCGGCGGCCACAGCTGCAATAACAAGCGACATCGATGCACGCAAATCGGTTGCCATCACAGGGGCGGATTTTAAGGCTTCTACTCCTTTAACCACGGCTGTATGGCCATCTACACTGATTTTTGCTCCCAAGCGGTTAAGTTCAGGCACATGCATGTAACGGTTCTCAAAAATATTTTCTATAATTGTACTTGTACCATCAGCAATTGCACACACAGTCATCAATTGTGCTTGCATATCGGTCGGAAAAGCCGGGTGCGGCTGAGTGCGAATATCCACAGCAACAGGGCGTTTGTTCATGGCCACTTCAATCCAATCATCACCAACATTTACCTGTGCGCCCATTTCGCTAAATTTGTTTAACACAGCTTGCATAATGCTTGCATCGGTATGGGTTGCTTTTACCCGTCCGCCTGTCATCATTGCCAATGCCAAATACGAACCGGTTTCAATGCGATCAGGCAAAACTGCATACTCACAACCGTTTAATTGTTCCACGCCTGTGATCGTCATATAAGCCGTGCCAATACCGTCAATTTTTGCCCCCATTTTGACAAGCATGTTTGCCAAATCCACCACTTCAGGCTCGCGAGCACAATTTTCCAAATGCGTTACGCCCTCTGCCAAAACCGCCGCCATCAGCGTGTTTTCTGTGCCACCAACGGTAACCATGTCAAAAGTAAAATGACAACCTTTTAAACGTCCGCACTTGCCGTCTTTGCCAAGCGGAGCTTTTGCTTTTACATAGCCGTTTTCTACCACAATATCTGCACCCATAGCTTCCAGTGCTTTTAAATGCTGATCCACAGGGCGACTGCCAATAGCACAGCCACCAGGAAGCGAAACTTCCGCTTGTCCGAAACGTGCAAGCAGTGGTGCTAATACCAAAATAGAAGCACGCATGGTTTTAACCAGTTCATAAGGGGCGTAATAATTGTTAATGGTACTGGTGTCGCAAGTTACCGTATCGCCTTTTTTTTCGATGCTAACCCCCATGCCAGCAATGAGCGCAATCAGGGTTTTTACATCTTGCAAGGTTGGTATATTGGTTAAGGTCATCGGCGTTTTTGCCAAAATCATTCCTGCCAATAAGGGCAAAGCGGCGTTTTTTGCCCCGGAAATACGCACTTCACCCTCAACTTTTGTACCGCCGTTGATGACAAATTTATCCATAAAACTTCCTTAATCTGCTTAAAACTTAACCCACTTAAAAATAGACAAGCAATTGACAAGCAATTATTGTCAAACAATTACTGTATAATTTGTACAATTATTGTTTTGCCTGCCATTCGCTATAAGTTAAGGCTTGAATATTTAGAGCATGAATCTCACCACTGGCAAATTTGTCATTGACAAGTGCAAGTATGGCTTGTTGACGAGCAACAGGACGTTTGTCTTTAAAACTGTCATCAACAACACGCAGATCAAATTTGTTGCCATTGTTGGCAGATTGGATAAGGCCATTTGGAAAATGTGGTTGCAATAAATCAATTAAATCTTGGGCATTCATAATACTTACCTGGTTTGTAAAATCTGATTTTAAAAATTAAAACTACTTTTTATAATTACCTATTTTTTATAAAAATACGTTTTACAAAAAATAAAAATCTCTCTATGATAGCATACTTTTTAACAAAAATCATGACGAAAAGTTGGCATACTTGGCTGTATTTTTGATGCATGTTATAAAAAATCTTATTGTAAATTTAGCAAAAATGCTCTATGCTACTACTAAATGCTCTATGTTAAAAGCATAAATCTGTTCGTGTTATTTTTTTATATTTTAAATTGTTTATAGTTTAAGCTATTTGGAGTAACGTATGGCAACCACCCCAAAAAAACCAACCGCTCGCAAAGCTACCAATGCTGCCAATAAGCCTACCAACAACAAACCCACCAACAACAAAGTACAAAAAGTTACCGAACCTTACGAAACCGATCCAGATACCTTGTTGACAATCACACAACAAGATCGCCAAGTAAAAAAAGCCACCAAAACCAAATCCGCCATTGATGAAACATTGTTAACTGATTTAAAAAAAGGCAATATGCAACAAAGCAATGCACATCTTGAAGCCTTGCTATACGATGCAACCGCCGATGAATTAACCACATTAAAAGATATGTTTGCCAAACAAGCAATCACAAGCCGTATCAAAACTGGCTTAAAAAAAGATGACGAATTGGCAGATAATTGGCGAGAGGGCGTATACCCATACAAAAACCGCTTAAGCCGTAAAAATTACGAAGCCCAAAAATACAAACTGCAAGTTGAACTGCTCAAATTACAAAAATGGGTTAAAGAAACCGGACAAAAAGTAGTGATTTTGTTTGAAGGACGTGATGCCGCAGGAAAAGGCGGTGCAATTAAACGCTTTATGGAGCATTTAAACCCACGCGGTGCAAGGGTTGTTGCCCTAGAAAAACCAACCAAACAGGAACAAGGACAATGGTATTTTCAGCGTTATGTGCAACATTTGCCTACCGAAGGTGAGATTGTGCTGTTTGACCGTTCTTGGTATAACCGTGCAGGCGTCGAGCGTGTTATGGGCTTTTGTACCGATGAACAGTACGAGGATTTTATGCGTCAAGTGCCTGAATTTGAAAAACATTTAATTGCATCAGGCATTCATTTGATTAAATTTTGGTTTTCAGTCAGTCGTGATGAACAGCGTCGTCGATTTGCCCAACGCGAAGCCCACCCTTTAAAACAGTGGAAACTATCACCAATTGACAAAGCATCGTTAAACAAATGGGATAATTATACCCTAGCAAAAGAAGCAATGTTTTACAATACCGATACTGCCGAAAGCCCTTGGATTGTCATCAAGTCTGACGATAAAAAACGCGCCAGATTAGGAGCAATGCGTTATGTTCTAAACAAATTGCCCTACACTCAAAAACAAAACAAAAACGTATGCCTGCCCGATCCGCTGATTGTTGGACGTGCAGGAGCGTTATACGAACAAGGCGAAAAACAAGATCTGCAAGTGGCAGACGAGCCAAACATTGTGTTGGCTCATACTGGCGAAAGTAAAAAAATTGCCAAAAATACAAAAAATAAACCCTGATCTGAATACTTTCAACCATTCAACCTTTAAGTTTAAAATTTAAATTTTTAACCCAAACATAGGAATAACATGAATAACACCAACCAAGATTTATTTAACCAAGCCAAAATCCATATTGCAGGCGGTGTCAACTCACCTGTGCGAGCGTTTGCAGGTGTAGGTGGCGTGCCTGTTTTTATTAGCCGTGCCAAAGGATCAAAAATATACGATACAAATGGTGGTGAATATGTGGATTATGTCGGTTCTTGGGGGCCTATGATTTTGGGGCATAGCCACCCACACATCATAGAAGCGGTAAAAAAGGCCGCTGATGACGGTTTATCCTTTGGCGCACCAACACCTTTTGAAACCACAATTGCCGACAAAATTTGTGAACTAATTCCAAGCATTGACATGATAAGAATGACAAGTTCTGGCACAGAAGCTACCATGTCCGCCATTCGTTTGGCTCGTGGTTATACAGGGCGTGATAAAATTGTCAAATTTGAAGGTTGCTATCATGGACATTCTGACAGTTTGTTGGTAAAAGCAGGTTCTGGCATGCTTGATATCGGTGAACCAACCTCAAAAGGCATACCCATTGATTTTGCCAAACACACAATAACCTTACCGTATAATAATAAGCAAGCATTAATAGACTGTTTTGAAAAATTTAGCAATGAACTGGCATGCGTGATTGTTGAACCCATCGCAGGCAATATGAATATGATTATTCCCAGTCAAGAATTTCATGACACACTACGCAAATTATGTAGCGACACTGGTACGGTGCTGATTTTTGACGAAGTGATGACGGGTTTTCGCGTCAATTTAGGCGGTGCTCAGGCTTGTTTTGGCATCACGCCGGATTTAACAACGTTTGGTAAAATCATCGGAGCAGGTCTGCCTGTTGGTGCGTTTGGAGGCAAAAAAGAAATTATGTCGCACATTGCACCGCTTGGTGGTGTGTATCAAGCAGGCACATTGTCAGGCAATCCACTGGCTATGCGAGCAGGAATTGCTATGTTTGACTTATTGACCCAAGATGGTTTTTATGAAAAATTAAGTACAAAAGTTCAGTATTTAACCCATAATTTGGAAAAATTGGCAAAAGAAGCCGGCATCGGTTTTACAACCACACAGTTGGGCGGTATGTTTGGCATGTATTTTACCGACAATGGCTTACCACAAAATTTTGACGATGTTAACAAATGTGATACCAAAAAATTTGCCAAATTTTTTCACGGTATGTTAAAGCGTGGGGTTTATTTTGCCCCATCTGCTTTTGAGGTTGGTTTTATGAGCAGTGAACACAGCCAAGAGGATTTGGATTTTACCTTGGCAATGGCAAAACAAGTGTTCACAGAAATGGCACAAGCATAAAACGCATTCATAAAATTTTTGCCAAAATTTACAAAATTATCCAAAAAAACCTTGCAATCTGCAAAAATATGCGTATAATACGCACTCAATCGGATCGTTAGCTCAGTTGGTAGAGCAGCGGACTTTTAATCCGTTGGTCCCGCGTTCGAGTCGCGGACGATCCACCATATACAAACCCTCTCTTTTTAGAGAGGGTTTTTTGTTATCTGTTTTTACAAAATGATAGGTATCGGTTATCAGTATCCTAGCCGCGATTGCTTTGCCTGCGTATCAAGACTACATTGCCAAATCTCAAGTGGCAGAGGCATTTACATTGGCTGATGGATTGAAAACGAGTATTGGGACGAATAGGCAGAATGGATCTTGTTATGCTAATTCTACTGCCACTACTGCGAATGCTGAAGACAAAGTTACAGGAAAATATGGTGTAGCCACAATTCTTCAAGCAACAGGAGCGGATAAGAAATTAAATTGTGGTATTCATTATAAGTTTAATAACAAAGGGGTCTCTGATTTACTGAAAGATAAAGAAATTGTATTAAAAGCTGATGAAGATAGTGGTACTTTAAAATTAGAAAATATGGGTGGTAAAACAAGCAGTGCTGATATTTCAAAATACCTACCAAGTGCGTTTAAAAAATAATTAAAATTAATATTTTTAATTATACATTATAAAAAGAGTAACTTAGGTTACTCTTTTTATTTTTAAGAGCTATTTTGTTTAGATTATTTGAATGCATTAGGCACATATTTAGTATCAATGCTAGATGCCTTGCTACTAACTTGATTGCCAGCACTTGTGGCTAATTTTAATGTTCCATCAGTCTCGTCAAGCTTTAACACAATCTCTTTTCCTGCAATTAAATCAGATACACCAGTTTTGTTAAATGTATAATGAATTCCGCAAACTAATCCTGTTGAACCTGACGGTTTCTGTTCAAGCACTACAGCTTTCCCATACTTTCCTGTTAACTCCTCTGTTCCTGATGCTGCTTTTTTTGTATCAGCAAAACAACTCCCATTCTGACGATTGGTTGCAATAGTTGTCTTTAACCCATCTGCTAAAGTAAACGCTTCAGAAACCTGCGACTTAGCAATATAATCCTGATAAGCTGGGATAGCAATCGCGGCTAGGATACTGATTAACCCATAAACAAACAAACCCACTATAAATCACCATCATTCTATGCTACAATTTTTATTAACATGAACCATTAAGAAACTCTTTTATGACAAACCCAACCTTTATTAACCCCTACACAGACTTTGGTTTTAAAAGACTGTTTGGCACAGTTGCATCCAAACCTTTTTTAATCAGCTTTTTAAACTCCATTTTACCTGATCATCATCAAATTGCTGATTTAACCTTTAAAAACACAGAAGCATTGGGAGAAACCATTGATGACCGCAAAGCCATTTATGACATCTTTTGTGAAAGCATTACAGGTGAGCAGTTTATTGTAGAACTACAAAGAACCAAACAAGCTTTCTTTAAAGACAGAACCCTTTACTACTCAACCTTTGCCATCACAGAACAAGCCAAAAAAGGTAAAGACTGGCATTATCAATTAAAAGCGGTATACTGTATTAGTATTTTGGACTTTTGCTTTAATGACACAAACAAACAAGTCATTCATAAAGTACAACTAAAAGACCAAAACAATCAAATCTTTTATGATAAACTAACCCTTATCTACTTTGAGATGCCAAAGTTTGACAAAGGAGAAAACGAGTTAACCACAAACCTTGATAAATGGTTATTTTATCTAAAAAACCTAAAGGACTTACAAATGATACCCCAAGTATTTGACGGCAATGAAGTATTTGAACAAGCCTTTGAACAAGCCAAAATCGCCAACATGAACCGAGAAGAGTGGATGCGATATGAACTAAGTCTAAAGACCTACAGAGACAACATGGCAACTCAAGAATATGCCAAGCAGGTGGCTTGGGAAGATGGGTTGAATCAGGGGATAGAGCAAGGTATGGAAAAAGGGATTAAAAAGGGTATGGAAAAAGGGATTAAAAAGGGTATGGAAAAAGGGATTAAAAAGGGATTAGAGCAAGGTATGGAAAAAGGCATCCTACAAACCGCCCAAAAACTTAAAAACCTAGGGTTACCCATACACATGATTATACAAGCCACTGGACTTGATAAAAACAGTATTGAAAAGCTGTAATCAGTATCCTAGCCGCGATTGCTTTGCCTGCGTATCAAGACTACATTGCCAAATCTCAAGTGGCAGAGGCGTTTACATTGGCTGATGGATTGAAAACGAGTATTGGGACGAATAGACAGAGTGGGACGTGTTTTGCAGATGGTGCGGCGGCGGCTTCAACCGAAGATGTAGCCAAAGGTAAATACAATCCAGATAAAATTATGGGAAAATACGGCACGGCTACAATCTTGCAAGATGGAACAGGAAAAACTTTGGTGTGTGGTATTCATTATCAGTTTAATAAAACTGGTGTTTCTAATTTACTTGTATCAAAAGAAATTGTATTAAAACTTGATGAAGCTAGCGGTACGTTAAAAATGGAAAATATGGGTGGTAAGACTAACGGTGTTGAAAACAGATACTTACCAAGTGCGTTTAAAAAACCTAGCTAATACATTAATATAATTTCTTATATTCTATATAAAGAAACCTCAATATTGTGTTGAGGTTTCTACTTTTACAATAAAAGAATAAAAGTAGTATTTATCTAAAAGCACTTGGTAAATATTTAGTTGGAATATCAGATTTCTTTTGACCTAGTGTGTTTGAACCTGACATCAATTTTAATGTACCGCTGTCCTCATCGACTTTTAATACAATCTCTTTGTTTTTAAGCAGATCAGAAACTCCTTTTGCTTCAAATTTATAATAAATACCACAGTTTAATTTATTATCTTTTGTTTCCTGTAAAATTTCAGCTTTACCGTATTTGCCAGTGATCTTATCTTCAGCACCTGCAGTAGTGGCAGTAGAATTAGCATAACAAGATCCATTCTGCCTATTCGTCCCAATACTCGTTTTCAATCCATCAGCCAATGTAAATGCCTCTGCCACTTGAGATTTGGCAATGTAGTCTTGATACGCAGGCAAAGCAATCGCGGCTAGGATACTGATTACAGCTTTTCAATACTGTTTTTATCAAGTCCAGTGGCTTGTATAATCATGTGTATGGGTAACCCTAGGTTTTTAAGTTTTTGGGCGGTTTGTAGGATGCCTTTTTCCATACCTTGCTCTATCCCCTGATTCAACCCATCTTCCCAAGCCACCTGCTTGGCATATTCTTGAGTTGCCATGTTGTCTCTGTAGGTCTTTAGACTTAGTTCATATCGCATCCACTCTTCTCGGTTCATGTTGGCGATTTTGGCTTGTTCAAAGGCTTGTTCAAATACTTCATTGCCGTCAAATACTTGGGGTATCATTTGTAAGTCCTTTAGGTTTTTTAGATAAAATAACCATTTATCAAGGTTTGTGGTTAACTCGTTTTCTCCTTTGTCAAACTTTGGCATCTCAAAGTAGATAAGGGTTAGTTTATCATAAAAGATTTGATTGTTTTGGTCTTTTAGTTGTACTTTATGAATGACTTGTTTGTTTGTGTCATTAAAGCAAAAGTCTAAAATACTAATACAGTATACCGCTTTTAATTGATAATGCCAGTCTTTACCTTTTTTGGCTTGTTCTGTGATGGCAAAGGTTGAGTAGTAAAGGGTTCTGTCTTTAAAGAAAGCTTGTTTGGTTCTTTGTAGTTCTACAATAAACTGCTCACCTGTAATGCTTTCACAAAAGATGTCATAAATGGCTTTGCGGTCATCAATGGTTTCTCCCAATGCTTCTGTGTTTTTAAAGGTTAAATCAGCAATTTGATGGTGATCAGGTAAAATGGAGTTTAAAAAGCTGATTAAAAAAGGTTTGGATGCAACTGTGCCAAACAGTCTTTTAAAACCAAAGTCTGTGTAGGGGTTAATAAAGGTTGGGTTTGTCATAAAAGAGTTTCTTAATGGTTTATGTTAATAAAAATTGTAGCATAGAATGATGGTGATTTATAGTGGGTTTGTTTGTTTATGGGTTAATCAGTATCCTAGCCGCGATTGCTTTGCCTGCGTATCAAGACTACATTGCCAAATCTCAAGTGGCAGAGGCGTTTACATTGGCTGATGGATTGAAAACGAGTATTGGGACGAATAGGCAGAGTGGATCATGTTTTGCTAACGCTGCTACTAGTGCAGGTACTGAGGATAAGATTGTAGGTAAGTATGGTACAGCTACAATTCTCGAAGAAAAACCAAAAGGAACAGCAACGGGTTTAACTTGTGGAATCCATTATAAATTCGATCAAGCTAAAGTTTCAGACTTGATTAAAAACAAGAATGTTACCCTAAAACTTGATTCAGATAGCGGTACATTAAAATTAGATGCAGTAAAAGGTGCTGCTGCTACCGATATTCCTACAAAATACCTACCAAGTGCATTTCAATAATCTAAATAAAGTAATTGTAAAAAATAAAAAGAGTAACCTAAGTTACTCTTTTTTAATATATGAATACAGCTAAATGTGTAAGATTTAATTATTTTTTAAATGCACTTGGCAAGTATTTTTCCTCAACGGTATTTTCACCACCTTTCATAACATCTAATTTTAAAGCACCACTATCATCATCAAGTTTCAATGTTATTTGTTTGCCTGTAAGAAAGTCAGAAACACCAGTTGTATTAAACTTATAATTAATACCACAAGTTAATTTGGCTGGTGTTCCTGTACCTTTATCTTCAAGAATTTTAGCTGTACCGTACTTGCCTGTTATCTCTTCTGTACCACACGTCCCATTCTGTCTGTTTGTACCGATGCTAGTTTTAAGTCCGTCTGCTAAAGTAAACGCTTCTGCTACCTGTGAGCGTGCAATATAATTTTGATACGCAGGCAAAGCAATCGCGGCTAGGATACTGATAACCAACTTTAACACCCAAATGGTTAAAAATTTTAAAATTTCTAACCCATTCTTACAATTTTATTAGACATTGCCCCATCAAATTCGGTACAATAACTCTTTTATTCAATTTTTCAATTAAGGAATACTTATGAATTTACAAGCACTCATGCAACAAGCCCAAATGATGCAAAAACAGGTAGAAACCAATGTTGAAAATGCCAAAAAACGCTTGGCAGAACAAGAGGTTCATGCCGAAGCAGGCAACGGTTTGGTAAAAGTTACCATGAATGGCAAGCACGTTGTCAAACGCATTAGCATTGACCCAAGTTTGCTACAAGATGATCCAGATATGATTGAAGATTTAATCGCCGCTGCAATTAATGATGCGGTACGCCAAGCCGATGAGTTGCACGAAAAAGAAATCGCAGGGGCAACAAGCGGTATGGGCTTGCCGCCTGGTATGCAAGGCTTGTTTGGTTAATCAAAATTTAGCAAAATAACCGATAAAATTTGCTTTATCGGTTATTTTTGTCGATAATTGGTTTTTGTGGATAATTAACATCTAACTTTTTGGATATTTTTGTGTTTAGCCCAAAATTTGACAACCTTGTAAAACAGCTTAAAGTCCTACCAAGTGTTGGACAAAAAACCGCCCAACGCATGGCTTTAAACCTGCTTACTCATAAACGCTCACAAGGAATACAGCTTGCTGAGGCCTTACTCATTGCTATGAACGAAATCAAACAATGCAAACAATGTCGTGGCTTGTCCGATGATGATGTTTGCCCAATTTGTAGCAACCCACATCGCGATGAAAACCAACTGTGCATTGTAGAAAACGCATCAGACATGATGGCAATTGAACAAACAGCCAGTTTTCAAGGGCAATATTTTGTACTCGGTGGCGTGTTATCTCCGATAGATGGCATTGGAGCGGAGCAACTTGGCATTGACCAATTGATTCAGCGTTTATACAACCAAGCACAGCAAAACAATCCGATAAACGAGATAATTTTAGCGACGAGCACCACAGACAAAGGGCAGACCACGGCTTATTTTATCAGCGAAGCCATTAAGCCTTATGTGCAAAATATCACGCGTATTGCTCAAGGCGTTCCAATGTCAGGCGAGATTGAATATTTAGACAGCATCACACTTGGACAAGCCTTGCAAAATCGTACAAGGCTTTAACCGTGCTTGTGGTTAATACTTAGGATTATAAACCATTGGCATTTGCATAATAGGTTACGGTTGCAGGCCAATCAGAAAAAATGCCTTTCACGCCAACACCTTTGGCAAGCACATCAATCAGCTCATACACATCACCGTCATTATTTACAATATCATTAATGCCTGTATAATACCAACCACCGCCTGATGCCAAAGGACCTGAACGTTCTACCGTCCATGCGATCAAGCCTAGGTTTTGGGCTTTGGCTTGTTTGGCAAATTCACTTGGGACGATTTTACCATTTTGATTGGTTACCAACAGCCATGTTGCAGGTGCAAGGTTTTGAATACCCATTGCTTTTAATTGTGCAAAGGTGTATTTGTAAGTATTTGGATCTTGTGTGTTAAAAGTTGCCCCAGTTTTTGTTGCATTGCTATCGTCCATTAAGAACACGGCGGTTTTGCCATATTCTGGATTGTTTTTTATCCAATAATGCAAGTCATCAATTTTAAATGATTGTAAAATTGTGTCTTGGGGTGCAAAACCTGCCTTTTGTAGCGAATCAACCACCGCCTGACGATAATTGTCATAGCTATAGCCATTATGTGGCATGGTAACACTGGGTTCTTTTAATTCAGGCGTTACTTTAACCCCCATTTGTTTAAACAATGCCAACGCTTCATCAAAACTTAACAAAGTGCCATTTTGGGCGTATAAATCTGTACGAAACGATGGTGTTGCTACTAAATATTCTTGTACCGTGCGTGCATTGGGGTTGCTTGCATCTTGCTTGCCTTTTAAGGTTTTAAATTCAGCCAAGGTAATATCTGAAGTCAAGCATTTTGCACTGGCGGGCGTTATAAGTTTGCCTTGTGAGTCAAAAGTAGCCGGTTGAAAATTCTGCGTGCATTTATTTGCCAATGGGGTTTGTAAAATATTGGTTGTTGTGTGCAAATCAGCATCAGAATGACGGCATACAAGTTGATGATCTTTTGTAAATGCCACATCACACTCTTGCACCCCTGCACCTTGATAATGTGCCGCTACATAACTTTCTTGGGTGTGTTCTGGAAATTGTAGCGTTGCACCGCGGTGAGCAATGGAGAATTCACTGCGTTTTGGGGTTTGATGTCTGGCGTTTTGTAGTTGCGTTTTTACCACACTGTCTGTCATGTCATCAATCAGATAAAAAGGACGCACTCCATAAGTAATTGGGCTATTGCCAAGGTTGCTTGGTGTTTTTGTAGTATTGGTAATGGCAGGTTTGTTTGTAGATGACTTATTGTCATTATTACAAGCAGTTAGGAGCATTGCAGTGGTTAATGCAAGTAACGATGGAAGCACAAGGCGTTGTCTGAACTTATTCATTGGATTTCCTTATTGGTTAAACGTTTATTGGTTAAACGCTTGTTAGTTAAACAAGTGGTTGGTGAAACAGTTGAAAAAGGATAGAATACAAAACGCTAAATATGGTAAGATGAGTATAACAAAACTTACCATATTTAACAAACATTTTTAACAAACATTGTTTACAATTTTTCTTTATAATTTTTTATAGCAGTTTTTATAGCAATTTTTGCAATAATTTTGGATCATGCCATGCTTACTCAACAACCGCCAACCGCCCACGAATTACAAATTTTAAACGATTTACCCACTGTTTGGATAAAAACCGATGAACAACTAGAACGACTTTTGGACGAACTTGACACATTAGACATCATTGCCCTTGACACCGAATTTATCAAGCGAGATACTTTTTTTCCGCGCCTTGCACTGCTACAGATTAACACAGGGACGGTGATTTATTTGTTAGACGCACCAAAATTGGATTTGTACGATTTTTGGCAAGTGATTGGCGATATACCAACGATGGTGCTTCACGCTTGTGGTGAGGATTTGGGTATTTATTATTTGTTGTCAGAATTGCCAGCTTTAACCAATGTGTTTGATACTCAAATTGGGCTTGGTTTTTTAACAGGTGAATTAAGTTTAGGTTATCAAACAGCCCTTTTAAATACACTTGACATTCATGTTAATAAAGGTGAAAGCCAATCCGACTGGCTAAAAAGACCACTAACCTTTGAACAAGAACAATACGCAAGCGACGATGTACGCTATTTGCTTGCGTTATACAATGCGTTAAAACAACAGCTTAATCAACAAAATCTGTGGCAATATGCCAAACAAGACTGTCAAGATTATAGCACTGAATTATACAATTTAAGCCAAATTACCGATGATCAATTGTATTTAAATGTGGCAAATTTTAACTACAATCGTGAACAATTGGCAATATTGCAGGCTTTATGCGAATGGCGCGAACAATTGGCACGTTCAATTAACCGTCCACGTACCTATATTTTACGTCCAAAAGCCTTGCAAGAACTGGTGGAAAAACCGCCGTTTGGCATAAAACAGCTTGGCTATCACGATATTAAACCGCAAGTTATCCGCATGTATGGTAATGAAATTTTAAATATTATCCATCAGGTGCAAAAAACCGATTGCAAAACTTATCCCGAGCTTATACCAATACCTTACCGTAAACTACCAAGCAACATACAAGAAGCCCTACAAGATTTAATTAACGCACATGCCAAAGCGTTAAATATCCCAGAAAACATACTGATGCGCAAAAAATGGCTTGGTGATTTATACGCCCACGCTATTGACAATAAGCGAGCGTTGCCCTTGGCGTTATTGGGTTGGCGTCATGATTGGATTATTGGCAGTTTGTTGCCAACATTGCAGAATATGATTCAACCGCACAGCATGATTAACAATCAACCAGTTGTTGCAACAGACACAAATGATGAAAATTAAACTACCTTGCGCCAAATCCTGTTAGCATGGTTTGCACGGTTTTTATCACAATCAACAAATCCAATGCCAAAGAAATATTTTTGATGTAGAAAAAATCATATTGAATTTTTAACGCCGTTTCGTCTTCATTGCCTGCATAACCTTGAGTAACCTGTGCCCAACCTGATATTCCGGGTTTGACGATATGGCGATAATTGTAAAATGGAATTTTTTGTTCAAATTCTTTTACAAAACTCAACTGTTCAGGACGAGGGCCGATTAAACTCATTTCACCTTTTAGCACATTGATAAATTGTGGCAATTCATCAATGCGTGTTTTGCGAATGAACTTGCCAATTTTTGTCACTCTGCTGTCATTTTTTTGCGCAAGTTTTGCCCCATGTTTTTCTGCATCACTGTACATACTGCGAAATTTGTAGATTTTGAACAATTTTCCTCCTTGGCCTACGCGTTCTTGCACAAAAATTGCCTTGCCCGGACTTTCAAAACGAATGGCAACAGCCGTTAACACACAAATTGGCACAACCAAAGGGCTTACCAAAATCACCACCAACATATCCAACAATTGTTTGGCAATTAAGTAGTTTTGTGAGGGCAATAACGAACCTAAATCATTTTCGTACAAATGTTGAATCGGCGAACGCCCTGTTAAACTTTCGTACACTTGTTGTTGATTAAACACAGGCACGCCACACAAAGTCTGTTTGGTTAAAAACCGTTGCCAATCGTCATTCAGTTTAGGGCTTGCCAAATCCGCCACAATGCCATCAATGCGTTTAGCCATTTCAGGATCCAGTTGCGGTTTGTCTAAACGCAGCCAATTAATCGGAATGCTGGTTTCAAAATTTTGACAGCGTCCAAGTGGAATATACGCCATAAACGGTTTGGAAATTTTTTGCTCAAGCAAATACGACACCAAAAAAAACAACAACCCAAGCATCGACGCAAATGCCAAATAATACAGCGAATAAGGCAAGCGAAAAATCAGCAACACCGAAGCCAACAGCAGCACCACAAACAACAAGGTTGGTAATACGTAACTAAACGAACGTTGCCCGGGAAACTGCGACAGACGGTTTAACGCAAGGGTTGTTAGCACCACGCCCACACTTGCCAATACAAGACTGTTAAATTGAGTATCAAGTAAATCTAAACGTAATATCCGACCAGTCCATCGCCACATAGCAGGCAAGATCGCAATGACAAGCCACCCGACCAATAACCGTACCCACAGATACCGCCACAGAACCAAAAAAGCAGGTTTTATCATGTTAAAATTTCATCGTTTTTTTTGTTCATTATTTTAATCAATGTTTTTAATCATCGTTTTTAATCAAAAATTTCAGATTTGACATGCAAACCTGTTTTTTGAGGGTGTTGCTTGCGCCACGCTACAAAGTTTTGGTATAAATTAGCAAACACTTGTGGGTTCTTTTTAGCCAATTTTGCCAAATCACTGTCTACATTATCACAAAAACTGATATCTTTTACCATAACACACGATGCTTGAATGTATTTCATTGCTTCATTGGGCTTATTTTCCAATGCCAATAATTGGGCATAAGCCAACAAATTAAACTGTGATGTGTCATTGGTTAATACATTGGCAAAAATTTGTTTTTTTGTCGCCAAATGGTTGGCATTTAGCGGTACTTGCATTGCCAATAAGCGTTGATTATAAGCACTAAAACCAAACAATGGTTTATTATTATAATCAATTTGATCATCGCGAAATTGGTGATTTTTGTGAGTGGTAAAGCGGCTATAATTTAAATAACCTAAATTAAGATATTGATATGCATAAAAAATTCCTGCCAATACCATAGCAAAACTTGTAGCACCGCTTAAGCGTAATAAAGCTATATGTTTGATTTGCAATGCTTTTTTTACAGTTAATGTTGTTTTTACAGCGAAGGCTTTTTTTACAAAAAATGAATCGCGTGTTTCGATTAAAGTCATAAATATGGCAAATATAACCAAATAGCGAAAATACCATAGCGGATATTCCACACTGGCATATAGCAAACTTGCCAACACAAACGCCAGGGCAATTGCACTTTGTGCCGAATGACGAAAATGCACAGCTTTTAACAATATCCAAGCAATTGGCAAACAACACAGCAGGCCGACAACGCCCATTTCAGCCAAAATCATGGTGATAAAATTGTGCGAATGATCGGCAATTTCTGGCCATTTAAAAAATTGGGCGTAATCCACACTGGCTTTCATATAGTTATTCCAACCCACGCCAAACAGCGGATTATCACCAAACATCATAAGCGCCCGTTCATTCAGTGCTGGGCGGTTGCCTTGACCGCCCGCCATACGCCCAAGTGCACCAAGACCACCTGCGTTTAACAGATGATTGCCAAGCCAACTTGCCATCAAATAATACAAAGCAAAAAACAGCCAAGCCGTCGCCGTTAAGGCAAATTTTGTTCGCCAACGCATAGGTTGGACAAAAAAATACACCGCAATCATGCCGATCATCATCAGCATTCCTGCTCGGCTTTGAGTAAAAGCAAGCCCTGCACAAAATAAAGCAAACAATATTACCAGGCCAATACGGTAACATAACAGATAATTTGCCAATTTTTGTTGCATATGATCCTGCATAAAACTTTGGTGCAACTGATAAATCAATGCACACAAACCCAATACAAAACCGTAACCTGCGTGGTTTGCTTGACCAAAATTGCCATCTAATCGATTTGGTAGGGCATTATTACGCACAATCACCCAGTTTTGCCAAAAAACCGTGTAATCATAAATTTGCATAATTTGGATAATAAAAGTTGTCAATGCCATAACAATAGCAAAGCCAAATACGATATTTAACAACAAGGCTTTATCGGTAAATTGATAAGCAATGCTACTAGAAAAAATTACCAAAACTAAACAAATAATCGGAAAAATCAGAGCATCAGGGTGAGCAATTGGCAAAAAAACCAACTGACCGAGCAAGATTGTGATAAAACCTAGCCACGTCCACGCTGATAAATGCACGCCACGCCAATGGTTTTGTGTGAACAATGCCACCGCTGTGCCAAACGCCACTGTAATAAACGAAAAGTCATTCACCAAAAAATCTCGCCCAAGTGGTGAATGATACGGCAACAAATAGCCCAAAATCGCTACGCCAACGGCGATGGCAAATACAATAGACGGCTCACGATGGGTCGGCATACACAACACTCAAAATCCACTAACAAAAAAATACTAAATGTAATAGTTTAGCATTTTTTTTATAAAAGTTGTAGGATAACGCACGGTAAGTTAATATGTTAATTTAACTTTATTATAAAATTAAAATATATAAATAATTTGTTGTTATCAGTATCCTAGCTGCGATTGCTATCCCAGCTTATCAGGATTATATTGCTAAGTCGCAGGTTTCTGAAGCGTTTACTTTAGCAGATGGGTTAAAGACAACGATTGCAACCAATCGTCAGAATGGGAGTTGTTTTGATAATAAGACATCAGCAACAGCAGGAGTAGAGGTATTAACAGGTAAATATGGAACAGCGACAGTTCTTGAGGAAAAGCCAAAAGGTACAGTGGGTTTAATTTGTGGAATTCATTATAAGTTTAATGCAAGTGGCGTTTCAGATCTACTTACAAACAAAGAAATTGTCTTAAAACTTGATGAGACTAGCGGTACACTGAAGTTGGATACTGTTGCTTCTAAGACAAGTACTTCTGATGTTAAAAAATATTTACCTAGTGCATTCAAATAATCATAACTCCTTAATACAACAAAACCCCAACGTAATATTGGGGTTTTTACTTTTAAAGTAAAGTAGTATTTATCTAAAAGCACTTGGTAGGTATTTAGTGTCAATGTTAGATGACTTAGAACTAACAGTTCCTAACTTCAATGTACCGCTACTTTCATCAAGTTTTAAAACAATTTCTTTAGTCTTAAGCAAGTCAGAAACTTTAACTTGATCGAATTTATAATGAATTCCGCAGGTTAATTTATTATCTTTTCCTGTTTCTTGAAGAATTGTAGCTGTACCATACTTACCTGTGGTTTTGTCATCAGCACCTGCACTACTAGCACCGTTAGAAAAACAAGATCCACTCTGTCTATTCGTCCCAATACTCGTTTTCAATCCATCAGCCAATGTAAACGCCTCTGCCACTTGAGATTTGGCAATGTAGTCTTGATACGCAGGCAAAGCAATCGCGGCTAGGATACTGATTAACCCATAAACAAACAAACCCACTATAAATCACCATCATTCTATGCTACAATTTTTATTAACATAAACCATTAAGAAACTCTTTTATGACAAACCCAACCTTTATTAACCCCTACACAGACTTTGGTTTTAAAAGACTGTTTGGCACAGTTGCATCCAAACCTTTTTTAATCAGCTTTTTAAACTCCATTTTACCTGATCATCATCAAATTGCTGATTTAACCTTTAAAAACACAGAAGCATTGGGAGAAACCATTGATGACCGCAAAGCCATTTATGACATCTTTTGTGAAAGCATTACAGGTGAGCAGTTTATTGTAGAACTACAAAGAACCAAACAAGCTTTCTTTAAAGACAGAACCCTTTACTACTCAACCTTTGCCATCACAGAACAAGCCAAAAAAGGTAAAGACTGGCATTATCAATTAAAAGCGGTATACTGTATTAGTATTTTGGACTTTTGCTTTAATGACACAAACAAACAAGTCATTCATAAAGTACAACTAAAAGACCAAAACAATCAAATCTTTTATGATAAACTAACCCTTATCTACTTTGAGATGCCAAAGTTTGACAAAGGAGAAAACGAGTTAACCACAAACCTTGATAAATGGTTATTTTATCTAAAAAACCTAAAGGACTTACAAATGATACCCCAAGTATTTGACGGCAATGAAGTATTTGAACAAGCCTTTGAACAAGCCAAAATCGCCAACATGAACCGAGAAGAGTGGATGCGATATGAACTAAGTCTAAAGACCTACAGAGACAACATGGCAACTCAAGAATATGCCAAGCAGGTGGCTTGGGAAGATGGGTTGAATCAGGGCATCCTACAAACCGCCCAAAAACTTAAAAACCTAGGGTTACCCATACACATGATTATACAAGCCACTGGACTTGATAAAAACAGTATTGAAAAGCTGTAATCAGTATCCTAGCCGCGATTGCTATCCCAGCTTATCAGGATTATATTGCTAAGTCGCAGGTTTCTGAAGCGTTTACTTTAGCAGATGGGTTAAAGACAACTATTGCAACCAATCGTCAGAATGGGAGTTGTTTTGCTGATACAAAAAAAGCAGCATCAGGAACAGAGGAGTTAACAGGAAAGTATGGGAAAGCTGTAGTGCTTGAACAGAAACCGTCAGGTTCAACAGGATTAGTTTGCGGAATTCATTATACATTTAACAAAACTGGTGTATCTGATTTAATTGCAGGAAAAGAGATTGTGTTAAAGCTTGACGAGACTGATGGAACATTAAAATTAGCCACAAGTGCTGGCAATCAAGTTAGTAGCAAGGCATCTAGCATTGATACTAAATA